>CAWCZW010000006.1:0-135212 GCA_963800185.1 uncultured beta proteobacterium
CCTCGTGTATCACCTTCGGGGGTAGAGCACTGTCATGGTTGTGGGGTCCATTGCGGATTACTACGCCATAGCAAACTCCGAATACCGAAGAGTGCAATCACGGGAGACAGACATCGGGTGCTAACGTCCGGTGTCAAGAGGGAAACAACCCAGACCGCCAGCTAAGGTCCCCAAATATTGCTAAGTGGGAAACGAAGTGGGAAGGCTAAAACAGTCAGGAGGTTGGCTTAGAAGCAGCCATCCTTTAAAGAAAGCGTAATAGCTCACTGATCGAGTCGTCCTGCGCGGAAGATGTAACGGGGCTAAGCAATATACCGAAGCTGCGGATGCACATTTATGTGCATGGTAGGAGAGCGTTCCGTAAGCCTGCGAAGGTGCATTGAAAAGTGCGCTGGAGGTATCGGAAGTGCGAATGCTGACATGAGTAGCGATAAAGGGGGTGAAAAGCCCCCTCGCCGTAAGCCCAAGGTTTCCTACGCAACGTTCATCGGCGTAGGGTGAGTCGGCCCCTAAGGCGAGGCAGAAATGCGTAGCTGATGGGAAGCAGGTTAATATTCCTGCACCATTGTTAAATGCGATGGGGGGACGGATCGCGGAAGGTTGTCCGGGTGTTGGAAGTCCCGGTCCTTGCATTGGAGAAGGCGCTTAGGCAAATCCGGGCGCGGAATTCAAGGGTGCGAGGCCATTCACTTAGGTGAAGAAGCAATCGGAAGTGGTTCCAAGAAAAGCCTCTAAGCTTCAGTTTAACAAGACCGTACCGCAAACCGACACAGGTGGGCGAGATGAGTATTCTAAGGCGCTTGAGAGAACTCGGGAGAAGGAACTCGGCAAATTGGTACCGTAACTTCGGGATAAGGTACGCCCCTGTAGCTTGATGCCCCTGCGGGCAGAGGGTGAAGGGGTTGCAATAAACTGGTGGCTGCGACTGTTTAATAAAAACACAGCACTCTGCAAACACGAAAGTGGACGTATAGGGTGTGACGCCTGCCCGGTGCCGGAAGATTAAATGATGGGGTGCAAGCTCTTGATTGAAGTCCCGGTAAACGGCGGCCGTAACTATAACGGTCCTAAGGTAGCGAAATTCCTTGTCGGGTAAGTTCCGACCTGCACGAATGGCGTAACGATGGCCACACTGTCTCCTCCCGAGACTCAGCGAAGTTGAAGTGTTTGTGATGATGCAATCTCCCCGCGGCTAGACGGAAAGACCCCATGAACCTTTACTGTAGCTTTGCATTGGACTTTGAACCGATCTGTGTAGGATAGGTGGGAGGCTATGAAGCGTGAACGCCAGTTTGCGTGGAGCCAACCTTGAAATACCACCCTGGTCTGTTTGAGGTTCTAACCTTGGTCCGTTATCCGGACTGGGGACAGTGCATGGTAGGCAGTTTGACTGGGGCGGTCTCCTCCCAAAGTGTAACGGAGGAGTACGAAGGTACGCTAGGTACGGTCGGAAATCGTGCTGATAGTGCAATGGCATAAGCGTGCTTAACTGCGAGACCGACAAGTCGAGCAGGTGCGAAAGCAGGTCATAGTGATCCGGTGGTTCTGTATGGAAGGGCCATCGCTCAACGGATAAAAGGTACTCTGGGGATAACAGGCTGATACCGCCCAAGAGTTCATATCGACGGCGGTGTTTGGCACCTCGATGTCGGCTCATCTCATCCTGGGGCTGTAGCCGGTCCCAAGGGTATGGCTGTTCGCCATTTAAAGAGGTACGTGAGCTGGGTTTAAAACGTCGTGAGACAGTTTGGTCCCTATCTGCCGTGGGCGCTGGATATTTGAAGGGGGCTGCTCCTAGTACGAGAGGACCGGAGTGGACGAACCTCTGGTGTACCGGTTGTCACGCCAGTGGCATCGCCGGGTAGCTATGTTCGGAAGAGATAACCGCTGAAAGCATCTAAGCGGGAAACTCGCCTTAAGATGAGATATCCCCGGGGCTTTAAGCCCCTTGAAGGGTCGTTCAAGACCAGGACGTTGATAGGTCAGGTGTGGAAGCGCAGTAATGCGTTAAGCTAACTGATACTAATTGCCCGTAAGGCTTGATCCTATAACCGGTGTGTTTCGCCGTCAGCGTTAGCGCTTGAGCGCTTACGCAGACGCCGCCCCCGAAGGGGGTAAGGAACACGCACACGGTTGAGTGATCGGTGTTGTGCCGGAAACAACACAACCCAACGTAATACCGAGAGGCATCCTCTCAGCTACTTCTTCCAGATTGGTTGTGCTGTTCCCAGAGAACAGCGCGACAACAAGTCATGCCTGATGACCATAGCGAGTCGGTACCACCCCTTCCCATCCCGAACAGGACCGTGAAACGACTCCACGCCGATGATAGTGCGGATTGCCCGTGTGAAAGTAGGTAATCGTCAGGCTCCCCAGCAGCAAACAGAAACCCCACCCCGAAAAGGTGGGGTTTCTGCGTTTAGGCGCGACCCGGGTACGGTACCCGGGGATGCTGAGGCAGCAGCCTGTCCCGCTGGTGCACTGAACCTCTGGCTGGCGAGGTGAGCGCGGCGGCAGCCTCCATGGTCCCTTGCCGCTGGGACACTCAACACCGAGCCATCCCATCGCGAACGCCGGGTGATGACCTCAGGGCATCTCCTCACTGTATCCCCAGTCGCAATGCATCCGCATACCCCGTCAGTTCCAGATAGCCGCGACCCACCTGCGCGCCTTCGCGATCCAACCGTACCGCACCTTCCCAGTACACCGCGCCGGTCGACTGTCGCGAGTCCAGTTCCTGATCGTCCATGAGCGGCATGACTTGCCATCCCAGCGAGCCTGCCCGGAGTGTCATCGAAACCGGGTAGGACGTGTTGGTGCGCGGTGAGCGCCAGGTGCGAACCGGCAGGAGGTAGGCCTCGCAGCAAAGGCCGTGACCTCATCTTCGCGGTTGTGAAATGTCCCGTGCGTCCACATCGCGTGTCCATCGCGAGCGCGGATCCAGAGGGCTATATCAACAAAGTCGAGCGGTCAACGAGACTGGCACTTAGCCAATCTCATCTCAAAGCCAACGCCAAAATTCCATCTGACCAGCGCTTCCATACACATGCCTGCCGCGTCCGCGGCTTAACTCCGGCTCACCGCGCGTCAACATCCTCAGCATTACCAGCACGACCCGACCCACCACCATCAACCGACACCGCCGTTTCGCCGGCATCTTCCCTACCAACGTCGGCAAGCAACGCTACATCGCGTGCGATGACTTTTGGCAAATGCGTGCGCAAGAACTCGACCCACGTCCGAGTTTTCGCGTCGATAAATTTGCGCGACGGATACAGCGCATAGACGTTCATCTTCTGCAGCGTATAGTCCGGCAACACGCGCACCAGCGTGCCATCGCGCAACCCGGAGATTGCCGCATACAGCGGCACCATGCCGATCCCCATTCCTTCGCGAATCGCCACAATCAGCGATTCTGCGATGTTCACGTGCACAGGCCCATTCACCTCCATCATCTCGCTGCCAGTCGGGCCGTCGAGCACCCATTCGTGTGGAGGAAATGCCGGCGTGTGCAGAATCAGACACTCGTGATGCGCCAGATCGCCCGGCTTCTGCGGCGCACCGTGTGCGCGCACATAAGCCGGAGACGCGCACAAAATGCTAAACGTCGTTCCCAGCGGAAGCGATACGAGGTCGGAATTGGGCAGGGTAGACGCGCCAATCACCGCGACATCCGCGCTACCTTCGAAAAGATCCGGCATGCGCTGCGACAGCGTCAACTCGACAGTCACCTCCGGATACAACGCGCGATAACGCGAAATGGCAGGCAACACGTAATGCTGGCCGATGCTGGCAAAGCTATGCATGCGCAGCGCGCCACTCGGACGTTCGTGCGCGCAACTCGCTTCTTCCTCGGCCGTGTCGACATCGGCAAGTATCTGCTGCGATCGCTTCAGATAACGCTCGCCGGCGGTGGTCAACGCAAGCCGTCGCGTCGAGCGGTTCAGCAGGCGGGTGCGCAAGTGCGCTTCGAGTTCCGATACCGCGCGGGACATCGCTCCCGTCGTCGAATTGAGCGACTGCGCGGCGGCGGTAAAACTGCCGGCTTCGACCACGCGCACGAACACCCGCATATTTTGTAACGTATCCATCGATCCTTCTATTTCACGGCACAAGCCGTATTGTCCGCCTCCGCAGCATACGCATTGTTGTCGGTTCTGGAAGGGACGTTCCCTGATCGCCCCCTTAATGCGCGCACTACATGCTCCTACAATCGGCGCCTTGCCTAGCCGGTGCGCGCAGTTGTCGCCGGCACTTTTTCCAGCGACCAAGCGGGGCGCACTGCTTTCAGATGAAACGCCAACATGCGATCAGAGCCACGGTGGATTCCGTCCGCCCGTCGCGCGTCATGTGGCAATCGTTCAGCGAGAACACGCTCGGCCCCGCGATCCGCGACTGGGCGAACAGTGACGGCCTGATCTGGCTGCATCTGCTGAAAACCGTCATGGCGGGACTGCTGGCGCTGGGCATTGCGATGCTGCTCGATCTGCCGCAACCGCGCATCGCAATGACCACGGTGTTCGTGCTGATGCAGCCGTTCAGCGGAATGGTACTCGCGAAGAGCTTCTACCGGATTCTCGGCACGGCGGTGGGCACCGTCGCCGCGCTGGTGCTCGGCGCGCTGTTCGTCCAGCAGCCCGAGCTGTACATGCTCGGGATGATCGCGTGGGTGAGCGCCTGTATTGCGGCAGCGGTGCGGTATCGGCATTTCAGATGGTACGGCTTCGTGCTCGCGGGATACACCGCCGCGTTAATCGGGATTCCGAACGTCACCGCGCCTCATGCCCTGTTTCTCGCGGCGCTCACTCGCGCGGCGGAAGTGGCGGTCGGTATCGTGTGTTCGAGCGCGGTCAGTGCGTTGATCGTGCCGCAGCGTTCCAGCCTCGCGTTGCGTCGCGCGCTCCAGATCCGCTTCACGAATTTTAATGCGTTCGCGGCCGATGTGCTCAATGGCGGGATCGAGCGAGGCCAGTTCGAGCAGCGCTTTGCAGGCCTCGTCGACGAGATTGTCGGGTTCGAGGCGACGCGCACGTTTGCCGCTTTCGAGGACCCGGCGATGCGTTCGCGCAGTCAGCATCTCGGTCGTCTGAATGGCGAATTCATGGATGCGTGTGCGCGCCTGCATGCGTTGCATCAATTGTTGAAGCGTCTGCGCGCAACCGGCGCGCCGCAGCCGATGGCGGCTGCGATCAAGCCTTACTTCCACGAACTCGCCGCGCTTCTTGCCCCGCCACCCGATCGCGTTGTCTGCGACGCGTCGCAACTCGCGGGGCGTCTGCGGCTCTTTCAGGCGACCTTGCCGCGTCGCGTGCGCGAAACCAGACGGCCTTTGGAAGCTGCGCCACCCGAGTCGCTGGCCGACTTCGATACGGCGGCAGAAATGCTCTACCGTTTCGTCGACGAATGGATCTGCTATTCGCAGACATACGCGGCGTCGTTAGCGCACCGTAAGCCGGACAGTCAGCCGCGCAGCGCGAGCCGGTATGTGAGTCGCTATGTAAGCCGCACGAATGGCTTTGTCGTCGCGTTCACGTTCGTGCGCTGCGCCGTCGTGATGGCGATTGCCGGCTCCTTCTGGATCGCAACCGACTGGCCGAGCGGCGGCCTCGCCGTGATCGGCGCGGCACTTGCGTGCGCGCTGACGTCCACTGCGCCGAACCCATCGAAGATGGCCGTGCAGATGGGCGTCGGCGCCGTGTTCGCGACCATGACCGGCTATCTTTTCACCTGTTACGTGTATCCCAACATCGACGGCTTTCCGCTGCTTTGCACGATGCTCGCGCCCGTGCTCGCATTCGGCGCGTTCATCGCGACACGCAAGGGGACTGCGGGATACGGCATCGGCTTTTCAGTGTTTTTCTGTCTGCTTGCAGGGCCGGATAACGTCGTCAGCTATACGCCGGATCTGCTGATCAACAACGGCATCGCGCTCACCGTATCGATGCTGTTGTCGGCGCTCGTCTCCGCCGTTGTTTTCCCCGCCGACATGCCCTGGCTCACGAGAAAAATCATGAGCGATTTGCGCGCGCAGGTCGTATCGGCATGCAAGGACGACTCGCTGGGACTCAACCAGCGCTTTCAGTCGAGCACCCACGATCTGACATCCCAGTTGCGCATGCTGTTGACGCGGCACACGCGGCGTCGGCGGGAAGCAATGCGCTGGATGCTCGTCACGCTCGAAGTAGGTCACGCTGTGATAGACCTGCGCAACGAAACGGCGCACGCCGCGTACGTGCATGAGTTGCATCCGCGCTGGAGCAGCGCTATCGAACGAACACGCAACGATCTCGCGCAACTCTTCGAGCGCCCCGGCGCGCACGCATTGGAGAACGCGCTTGTCTCCGTGCGCTCATCCACGTGGATTGCTCAGGACCTGCTGCGAACCGTGCATGCGGATCGCGACAGACGTCATGATTTGCAGCGCATTCTGAGTTGCCTGCACTTTATCCGCGCTGCCTTGCTCGACAGGGACGCACCGTTTAACGAACGTCGACTGGAGCAGTGAGCACCGTAAGCGCTGATGCGGTCCGATCTTTCTGCCAGATAGAAAGATCACTTCCGGGTAGACCCGTTTATCTGCGTAGGTGGCAGTCATATAGTTTGAGCACTGCCTCGCAGTAACCGTCAGTTCTGGAGAACGAAATGAAAGTGTTGAAGATTGCCCTGATTGCCTGCTGTTTGTCTGCCGCTGTTGCTCATGCACAGTCTGCGCCGCTCGCTCAGGAAGAACAGGTCGCGCAAGCTGGTGTCCAGCGGGCCAATAGCGTCAACAGTGTCAATGCACGCAGCCGCGTCGACGTGCCGAAGAAGAAAGCGGAAGAGTGCGTCGGTCCTGTGAGCTTCTGCAATATCTACTTCGGCAGCTGATTCGACCGCCGCGCAGTATCCAGCGTAGTAAGCGAAGTATGAGCAGGACCCGTCGCGGGCATGTTGCAGGCGACGAAGTCACTGGCCGCGATGCCGTCCCATCGGGACGCCGTGGCCAGTGCGACGATCTGGCTAATGGGCGAAGCACACCGCAGACGTGCGCACCGATAGACCGGACTGGTGATTATGGAGAGACTCGTTTCATGTACGAAGACCGGATTCGTTGTGCCGCGTTGCGCGGCAAAATCACATCGGCCGCCGAGGCGGCGCTTCTGATTCAGGACGGCATGCGCGTCGGCGCCAGCGGCTTCACGCGCGCGGGCGACGCCAAAGCCGTCCCCGTTGCGCTTGCCGAACGAGCGCGCGCCGAGGGCACGCCGCTGCGCATTACGCTGATGACGGGTGCATCGCTCGGTCATGACGTGGACCGCATGCTCACTGAGGCAAACGTGCTCGCGCGCCGCTTGCCGTTCCAGGTGGACAGGACCTTGCGCGACGCGATCAATCGTGGCGAAGTCATGTTCGTCGACCAGCACCTGTCCGAAACGGTCGAAATGCTGCGCGCCAACCAGCTCGGCAAACTCGACGTGGCGATTATCGAAGCCGCCGCGATCACCGAGACCGGCGGTATTGTGCCGACCACGTCGGTCGGCAATTCGGCCAGTTTCGCGATCCTTGCCGACAAGGTGATCGTCGAAATCAATCTGGCGCAGCCGCTCGCGCTCGAAGGGTTGCACGACATCTGGATTCCTGGCCGCAGACCCTTTCGCGAGCCGCTGCCGATCGTGCGTACGCGCGACCGCGTCGGCGTGCCGGCCATCGAGATCCCGCTCGAAAAAATCGCGGCCATCGTTATCACGAATCTCGCCGATAGTCCGTCGACGGTGTTGCCGCCCGATACGGATACCGAGCTGATCGCCAGTCATCTGATCGAATTTTTCCTGCATGAAATCTCGCGTGGACGCATGCCGGCGCGGCTGCCGCCCTTGCAGGCAGGCATCGGCACGATTGCCAATGCGGTGCTGGCGGGCTTCGTCGATTCGCCTTTCGACGACTTCGAAATTTATTCAGAGGTCCTGCAGGACTCGACGTTCGACTTGATGGATGCCGGCAAGGTGACGTTTGCGTCGGGTGCGTCGATCACGCTGTCGGCCGCGCGCCAGGCGCAGGTGTTCGGCGAACTCGAACGTTACCGCGAGCGGCTCGTGCTGCGTCCACAGGAGGTCAGCAATCACCCTGAAGTGATCCGCCGCCTCGGTCTGATTGCGTTGAATACCGCGCTCGAACTCGACATCTACGGCAACGTGAATTCGACACACGTGGGCGGCACGCACATGATGAACGGCATTGGCGGCTCGGGTGATTTCGCGCGCAATGCGTCGTGCGCGATTTTTGCCACGAAGTCGATGGCAAAGGGCGGTCGCATTTCGAGCATCGTACCGATGGTGCCGCATTGCGATCACAACGAACACGACGTGGACGTAGTCGTGACCGAACAGGGCCTCGCGGACCTGCGCGGCCTCGCGCCGCGTGAACGCGCTACGCTGATTATCGGAAACTGTGCGCATCCGCTGTATCGCGATCTGCTTCGCGATTACTATCGGGACGCGTTGAAGTGGGGCGGCCAAACACCGCATCAACTGGATCAGGCGTTTGCCTGGCACACGCGCTTGCGTGATACCGGCTCGATGTTGCCGGCGGCTGAGCTTGCAGCGGGCTTCGGACAGCGTCATAAGCGGTGCAACGATAAGCAGAAGACAGGCGTCAGGTGGCGTTTGCCCCTGACGCTTTTAACATGGGCTACGACGCTCACCCTCGCCGGATGAGCCGGATGATAAACAGCAGAACCACCGCGCCGATCACCGCCGTGATGATCGAACCGATCCAGCCGCCGCCGAGCGAAATATGCAGGACGCCGGCAAGCCAGCCGCCAATGAACGCGCCGACAATCCCGACGATGATGTCGACGATCAGGCCGAAGCCGCCGCCCTTGACGAGCACGCCGGCAAGCCAGCCCGCAATCGCGCCGATGATAAGCCATGCAATGATGCCGTGTTCCATATTCGAGACTCCCTGGTTGTGTGTGAAGAAATCACGGTGACAGAGCTTAGTCGAAGGTTATGGGACAGTCCATTTTCAGGACGCTGAATTAACATTGTCTGAATCTATTGCAAGCTAAGTGTAGACGATGCGCGCCGATCCGGGGAACTCACGCGCAGTGTCGTGTCGAGCTTCTCATTCGGGCGTCGGCTCCGCTTCTCTCGCTGTCCAGCTGACGCTGGATACGCTCTTTTCCATGCTCAGGCGGCTTGCCATCTGTTCGAGCTTCGACTGATCCTTGGGATGCAGCTTGAGCGTTGCCGTCACCCGAATGCGGCCGGAATCGTGGTCGACGTCTTCGCTCGTCAGGCTCTGGAACGACAGCGGCGCCGAGTACATCGAGTTGGAAATGGCGGTGCGGATGTGGATTTCGTCGGCTTCCTTGCAGACGATCGTCAGCACGTATTCGCGCACGAGATCGGCGTTTGAAACCGGCGTCGCATTGATCGTGCGGCTCACTTCGCGCAGCACGGTATTGGTCAGCAGCACGACCGCGGTGCCGGCGAGCGCCGGCCCATAGTGCCCCGCGCCGCATAGCACGCCGACCGCCGCCGAGCACCACAAGGTGGCCGCCGTATTGATCCCCTGAATGGAACCTTTGTCGCGCATGATCACGCCGCCGCCGAGAAAGCCGACGCCGGACACGACATACGCGGCGATCTGCGTGATGCCGGAGGTGCCGTTGCCGGTCAGCACGCCGAGCGTGACGAACAGGCATGCGCCGCTTGCGACCAGCGTGATGGTGCGCAGGCCGGCATTGCGCTGGCGCATCTGCCGCTCAAGGCCGATTGCGACGCCGCAGGCGAAGGCGGCCATGAGCCGCCAGACGAATTCGAGTGTCATCGTTAAGAAAGGTTGAGGCGCGTGTTCGCGCAGTGTGAACCCGACGCGTGACAGCCGCACGTCGTCCGTAGCGAAGCGGGCGGTTCAGGCGTGACGCATTACACGAGCGAAAGCTCGCGGCGCTGAAGGGCATGTAGCATTGCACGGGATCGAACCATGCGACGTTGTACTGTCAACGGCTGAATGTCAAAACGGGGATGTGAACGACGTGCACCGTCGGGCCCGAAGGCAAGACGGCGACAGGAGAGAACTGGCGCGGAAATCTTGCCGATCAGGCGATCGGGCGAATCGAAGCTCGACGGGTACTACTGCTACTGTCCAAGATCGTGATTCCGGTTGAATAAAGTGGGCGAATTTTAGGCAGCTCTGCAAAGTTAAGTCAAGCCTGGATTAAGCGATCTGTCGTTCCTTTTGCGAATAGCGCGAGGAAAGTTCGCCGGCAGGATCGGAGCCATTCGCGCTTCGATACGGACTCCGAATATTGGAGGTGGTCATCCCGACAAACACACTGTTTGCCTGCGTTGTTCAGTCCAATCGAGGAATACCAGGTCCAACGCTCGCTGACCGTGCTCGATGCGCAAGGCCCACGAGGCATCGTTCAACATCACGGATGCACTTGCGCTCACACAAATCAGTCAGGGGGCAAGGTCCACCTTCGTATGGTGCGCAATGCGAGCGGTGCACGTCACGCACGCGGCGAATAATCAGAGCGCGGCTGCACAGCCGGATACGCTCGAACACGTGACCGCCGAAGTTCAGTCGGTCGATCACGCGTCCGGTGTGATGGCCGCTCAAGCGCGCTAATGGCGCGGTCTTTCATATTCAGGGCCGCGAGCCGGCAAGGCTTGCCGCAGTCATGCCGGGCATGAAGGTGTCGGTGGTGTTCGCGCCTCAAGCGAGCGCGGCGGTCGCATCCGCGCCGTGATGGATCGTGTCGGCAAACGGGGCACGCGCAGGTTAGCGGAGCTAATCCGGCTAAAGCTCGCGAGTCAGCTTAATCAGGCTCGCCGGGCACGAGTCGCACGCGCGTGATTTCCGACGGCGCGCCCAGCCGCTTCGGCGGGCCCCAGTAGCCAGTGCCACGGCTCGTGTAAACCCACAGCCCATTCAGGCGTGCGAGACCGGCGGTGAATGGCTGCTGGAAGCGCACGAAGAAATTCCACGGGAAGAACTGACCGCCGTGCGTATGTCCGGAAAGCTGCAACGTGAAACCCGCTGCGGCGGCGGCTTCGGCCGAACGCGGCTGGTGTGCGAGCAGCACTTTGATCAGCACGTCGCCCGGCGCGCCGGCAATCGCCGCGGCGGGGTCGCTGCGATGCAGCGGGTCGTGATGTCCCGCGGAATAATCGGTCACGCCGGCAATGACAGCGCGCGCGCCATTGTGATTCGACGACCACGTGCTCGTTAAGCAGAACGTTCAGACCGAGGCGACGGAATTCGTCGATCCATGCGTTTGCGCCCGCGTAGTACTCGTGGTTGCCGGTGACAAGAAACGCACCGTGACGCGCACTCAGGCGTGACAGCGGTTGCGTGTGCCGGGTCAGTTGCGGCACGCTGCCGTCCACTACGTCGCCGGTGACGGCAATCAGGTCAGGCTTGAGCCGGTTCACTGCGTCGACGATCGCGTCGACATACCGGTGTTTGATCGTCGGGCCAACGTGAATATCGCTGATCTGCACAATCGTGAAGCCGTCGAGTTCGGCCGGCAAATCGTCGATCGGTACGTCGATCGTGACCACTTTCGCGCGACGGCGTGCGTTGAACAGGCCGACCAGCGTCGAGAGCAACGCGAGCAGCGGCACCGCCGCCGCCGAGCCGGTGCGCCAGTGATGGATTGCGATTGAATTGGGCCAGATTGCATCGACGGTCAGCAGCGAGGCGAGCACCAGGTCGCGCGCGAACGTCAGCACCAGCAGCGACGAGAAGAAGCCCATCGCCAGCAGGCCGACCCACGCGAGCCGGTCGCCGAGCGGCTGCCGTTTGATACTGCGCGCCAGCATGCCCAGCGGAATCAGAAAGATCGACAGCACGAGCCACAACGCCATCAGCCAGCGGCCGGTCAGTATCGACCGGCATATCTGGAATCAGACGTAAGCCGACGTAGATATGCAGCAGGATGCCAATCAGGATGATGCGGACAAGAAACGATGAGCGGCGCATAGAGAGGATCAGAGGCGGGAAGGGGCCGGCATGAAGCGCGAGGCGCGGCGATTTGTCGACCGTGGCAGCGTAGCAGCGATGCCGTAGCGAAGAAGCCGAACCATTCTACCGGCATGTGCAACCGCGTGCCGGACGCGACCAGATTTGACGCCGATGCGTTGACCTGACGCGCATGCTGAAAGCCAGGCGCGAAGCGTCTGCGTTGCAGCAAGTCCACATGGCCGCGCTCACGCTTTGCAGCTGCCCTGGCAACGCCAATTAAATGGGCTTTGAATTGTGTTCGCGCGTGGACTATTCTCAAAGTGAACCGGCTGGTCTTAGGCTGTCGCAAGGCCGCGGCGGTGCAGGAGCAGCCGGTTCTGTCGCCGGAAGATGACGAGGCGAGGAGGCGCATCATGAAACTGCTCAGATCAGGTACACATCCATCATGCGCCACGCGCATCATGCGCACCACGTCGGACACGAGGGCAGCCATGTGATGCTGCCGCTGGTGGTGATATCGGTGATGGCGATTGCGCTTGTACTTCGGCGTGCGCAATATCGACTTCTCCGAGCTTGGCAAAAGCGCGCTATTCGACGTGGTGATGCTCTGCGTCGCGCTGGGTATTGCGGGGCTGTTCGGCGTCGTCGGCGCGTGGGTGCGCTCCAGTGGCGACGACGCGGATGAGGGCGAAGGCTTCTGCTTCGTCGGTGCGTTGATCGGCGCGGTGGTGTTCTACGTCGCGCTTTTCAGTTGAACGCACCGACGGCTCAGCGACGACGATCAGGCGATCCGTGCGGCTTCGTCGAATGAGAAACGCGGACTGCGCGCGAACAGCTTCGACGGGTCGCCGTAGCCGAGATTGATCAGGAAGTTCGACTTGACGGTCGTGCCGGCAAAGAAGGCTTCGTCGACCTTGGCGGCGTCGAAGCCCGACATCGGGCCGGTATCCAGACCGAGCGCGCGAGCGGCGAGAATCAGATAGCCGCCTTGCAGCGTCGAATTGCGAAATGCCGTATCGGCGATCGCCTTGTCGTTGCCGGCGAACCAGCTGCGCGCGTCGGCATGCGGAAACAGTTTCGGCAGATGCTCGTAAAACGCCATATCCATGCCGACAATCACCGTGACCGGCGCGGCCATCGTTTTGTCGAGATTGCCCGGCGACAGGGCCGGCCGCAGCTTTTCCTTCCTTCCGGCGTTTTGACGAAGACAAAGCGCGCCGGGCTCGAATTGGCGGAGGTCGGGCCGAGCAAGGTCGAGCTCGATGAGTTGCTTGAGCACGCGCATCGTCGACGGGTTTCGGCTGCCAGCCGTTATGCGTGCGTGCTTCGCGAAAGAGCTGGTCGAGTGCCTGGTCGGAGAGAGTCATGATGAGGTGTTCCTTGAGAGTAAGGAGTGAGATGCAAGCTGGATGACAGCGCAAGCCGCGAGCAGCGTAATGGCGTCGCCGTTGCCGCCATAATAGCCAAGGTTCTCACCCGGGCACGCGCCCGTTCCGCGCAATCGCATCCGGCAATCTGATCATGGATCTTTTCAACGACCTGCCGACGCCCGACGTCGACTGGTATCCCGACTGGCTCGAGCCCGATGCGGCACGCGCGCTTTGACGCAACTCATCGACGAAGTCGACATGGCGGCAGGACATGATGGGCACGCCCGCCGGGCGCGTGCCGTTGCCGCGGCTGACCGCCTGGCAAGGCGAAGCCGGACGCGGTCTATGTCTACTCGGGCATTCGCAACGTGCCGCAACCGTGGACGCCGACCGTGGCCGAACTGAAGGCCGCGGCCGAAGCGCGTGCAGCGCGCGTTTTAACAGCGTGCTGATCAACCGCTACCGCAGCGGCACCGACAGCATGGGCTGGCATGCGGACCGCGAGCCTGAACTCGGCGTGCAGCCGGTGATTGCGTCGGTCAGCCTCGGGCGTCGCGCGTACTTTCGATCTGCGGCACAACAAGACCGGCGTCGTGCAGTCGTTCTCGCTGAAGGGCGGCAGCTTGCTGGTGATGAAGGGCAACACGCAGGCGGAGTGGCGGCATCGGGTGCCGAAGGAGCCGCGCGTGGCCGGCGAGCGCATCAATCTGACGTTCCGCTGGGTGACGCCGCGATCCGCTCGCCCGCTTGCGAGGCCATCGCAGCATATGCGCGACAGCACGTAAGCGCATAAGAAAGCCCAGGCCGCCCGATTCGCCACCGGTAAAGCGTCCAACAGCCCAGCGCACAAGTCCGCTCAACGCCACGCCGACACCGATCCCGCCCGCTATACCAAAATTGGTATCGCCGACGCGAATCATATGATTGGACGGGTAACGCCCCGCACACTACGCTACATCACGATCCACGCACCTTGAGGGCCGCAAGCGGCTGGGCAGGTTCGATGGGTCGCCTACACAACAACGATCAGGAGACAGTCATGGCGAATACACGACGCGCCGCATGTCGTGCGTTGGGCGCACTCGCACTTTCCGCGGGCATCGGCGCGCTGACGCTGGCCACGCCGGGCGCTTACGCGCAAGACAAGCAGATCACGCTCGGCTTCGCGCAGGTCGGCGCGGAAAGCGCATGGCGAACCGCCAATACCGAGTCGGTCAAGTCCGCCGCCGCGGACGCGAAGATCAAGCTCAAATTCTCCGACGCCCAGCAGAAGCAGGAAAACCAGATCAAGGCGATCCGCTCGTACATCGCGCAGAAAGTCGATGTGATCGCGTTCTCGCCGGTCGTCGAATCGGGCTGGGAGCCGGTGCTGCGCGAAGCTAAAGCCGCGAAAATTCCGGTGATCCTGACCGACCGCAACATCGACGTGAAGGACACGTCGCTGTACGTGACGATGATCGGCTCGGACTTCATGGAAGAAGGCCGTCGCGGTGGTCATTGGCTCGCAGATCACTATAAAAACGATCAAGGTCCGATCAACATCGCCGAACTTCAGGGAACGGTCGGCTCCGCGCCGGCCAACGACCGGCACTCCGGTCTGATCGAAGTGATCAAGAGCGATCCCAAATTCAAGATCATCGCGTCGCAAAGCGGCGACTTCACGCTGGCCGGCGGCAAGCAGGTCATGGAAGCGTTTATAAAAACTTACGGAAATAAAATAAATGTAGTTTATGCGCATAACGACGACATGGCGCTCGGCGCCATCCAGGCGATGGAAGAGGCCGGCATGCATCCGGGCAAGGACATCACCGTCGTCTCGTTCGATGCGACCAAGGGCGGCTTCCAGGCGATGGTCGCGGGCAAGATGAACGTCGACGTGGAATGCAGCCCGCTGCTCGGACCGCAACTGATGTCGGCGGTGAAGGACGTCGTGGCCGGCAAGCCGCTGCCCAAGCGCATCCTGACGGAAGAAACGGTGTTCCCGATGAGCGTCGCCGCGCAGACCTTGCCGACGCGCAAGTACTGACGCGAAGCAGTCAGGCGAAGTACCAGGCTTTCCTGACGATCCGCCCACGAGCGGCGCAGACGGACAGCGCAGTACGGATATAGCGAAAAGGTTTCTCCAGTGGTGCCTGACCGCCCGGTTGCTTCGGCAGCGGGCGGTCTCTTTTCAGCCGAACTCATGCCGCGCCCGAGTGCCGCTGGAGCCGCCGAACCCACGCATTGCCGATCGAGCGAGGTCTATGACCCATCCCGCTTCCGAACCGAATCCGTCCGGACATCGGCGCTCCGGCGACGCCCGTGCGTGCCACCGCGAGCGCGCCCGAGCCCATTCTGGCCACCGCCGGCGTCAGCAAGACATTCCCTGGCGTGAAAGCGCTGCAGGGCGTCGACTTTCGTCTGTTCCCCGGCGAGATCCACACGCTGATGGGGCAGAACGGCGCGGGCAAATCCACGCTTGATCAACGTGCTGACCGGCGTCGTCGCGCCCGATGCCGGCACGATCCGCCTCGGCGGCGAAGTCGTGGCGTTCGCGTCGCCGCAGGAGGCCGAAGCGGCCGGCGTGCGCACGCTGTATCAGGAAGTGAACCTGTGCCCGAACCTCTCGGTGGCGGAAAACATTTTCGCGGGCCGGCAGCCGAAGCGCTTCGGCGCGATCGACTGGCCCGACATCAAGCGGCGCGCGCAGGCCGCGCTCGCGCGCCTCGACGTGTCGCTCGACGTGACCCGTTCGCTCGACGCGTATCCGATCGCCGTGCAGCAGATGGTGGCGATCGCGCGAGCGCTATCGGTCGACGCGCGCGTGCTGATTCTCGACGAGCCAACCTCGAGTCTCGACGACAGCGAAGTCGCGCAGCTTTTCAAAATACTTCGGCATCTTAAGCAATCGGGCATCGCGATCCTGTTCGTCACGCATTTTATCGAGCAGACGTATGCGATTTCCGACCGCATCACCGTGATGCGTAACGGCGAGCGCGAAGGCGAATATCTCGCCCGCGATCTGCCGGCCGATCAACTGGTCTCGAAGATGGTCGGCCACGAGCGCATGAGCGCGCGTTTGCGCGAAGCCGCGCACGAACGCAGGCGACGCAGATCCAGCGCGGACGCACGCGCAGCGCGTCGAATGCGCAGCCGTTCATCGAATTGCGTGGCGTCGGCCGGCGCGGCACGATGCAGCCGATCGACCTCGACGTGCAGCCCGGGCCAGATTCTGGGCCTCGCCGGTCTGCTCGGCTCGGGCCGCACCGAAACCGCGCGGCTGCTGTTCGGCGCGGACCGCGCCGACAGCGGCACGATCCTCGTCGAAGGACGGCCAGTGCAGCTGCGCTCGCCGCGCGACGCGGTGCGTCACGGCATCGGCTATTGCGCGGAAGATCGCAAGAAGGAAGGCATCGTCGCCGAACTGTCGATCCGCGAAAACATTCTGCTGGCGCTGCAGGCGCGGCGCGGCTGGTGGCGCAAGATCAGCCGCCAGCGCGCGCGCGAACTCGCCGATCTGTGGATCGAGCGGCTCGGCATCAAGGCGTCGGACGCCGAGCAGCCGATCGGCCTGCTTTCCGGCGGCAATCAGCAGAAGGCGCTGCTGGCGCGCTGGCTCGCCACCGATCCCAAGCTGCTGATCCTCGACGAACCCACGCGCGGCATCGACGTCGCCGCGAAGTTCGACATCATGGACCGCCTGCTCGCGCTGTGCGCGAACGGCCTGAGCATCCTGTTCATTTCGTCGGAGATCAGCGAGGTGCTGCGCGTCAGCCATCGCGTGGCGGTGTTGCGCGACCGCCGCAAGATCGCTGAAGTGGCCGGCAAAGCCTCGAACGAAGACAATATCTATCGACTCATCGCGGGGAGCGGCGAATGAAGCTATCGAACTGGTTCGTGCGCGACGGCGTAGAGCGTCCGCTTGATCTGGCCGTGCGTCACGCTGGTGCTGCTGTGCGTGCCTGAACCTGTGGGTGAATCCGCATTTCCTGTCGCTGCGAATGCTCGACGGCCATCTGTTCGGCGCGCCGATCGACGTGCTGAATCGCGCCGCGCCGCTGGTGCTGGTCGCGACCGGCATGACGCTGGTGATCGCGACACGCGGCATCGACATTTCGGTCGGCGCGGTGGTGGCGATTGCGGGCGCGGCAGCGGCCACGATTCTCGCGACGCAGCCCGAGCCGAGCGGCGCGCTGATCGCGCAGGCGCTGGTGGCCGCGTTGATCGTCGGCGTGCTGAGCGGCATGTGGAACGGCCTGCTGGTGTCGTTCGTCGGCATGCAGCCGATCATCGCCACGTTGATCCTGATGGTCGCCGGGCGCGGCATCGCGCAATTGCTGACGGCCGGGCAGATCATTCCGATCGGCGCGCCGGGCTATCTGTTCGTCGGCGGCGGCTATTGGCTCGGCGTGCCGTGTTCGGTGTGGATCGCGACCGTTGCCGTGCTGGCGACCGCGGCGCTCGTCGAAGGCACCGCGCTCGGGCTCTTCATTCGCGCGATCGGCGTGAATCCGGTGGCGACGCGTCTCGTCGGGCTTGCGCTCGAAAGCGCTCGTGTTCGCGGTGTACGGATTCTCGGGATTGACCGCCGCGATGGCGGGCATCCTCATCAGTTCGAACGTGCGCAGCGCCGACGGCAACAACGCCGGGCCTGCTGCTCGAACTCGACGCGATTCTGGCCGTGACGCTCGGCGGCACGTCGCTGCTCGGCGGCCGCTTCAGTCTCGCGGGCACCGTGCTCGGCGCGCTGATCATCCAGACGCTCACCTACACCACTTATTCGATCGGCGTGCCGCCCGAAGCGACGCTGGTCGTCAAGGCGGCCGTGGTGCTCGCGGTGAGCGTGATCCAGTCGCCGACGGCGCGCGCGCTGGCCATGTCGCTCTTCACGCATCGCGGGGTGGCACGATGAGACGAATCCTCGATGCGTGGTGCCCATATCGTCGATCCGCGTACCTGCCGATCGCCGTCACGATCCTGCTGTTCTGCGCGCTGTTCGGTTTCGGCTCGGTGATGTACACCGGCTTCTTCTCATGGCAGGTGCTGCTCGATCTGCTCGTCGACAATGCGTTTCTGCTGATCGTCGCGATCGGCATGACGTTCGTGATCGTGTCCGGCGGGATCGATCTGTCGGTGGGCTCGGTCGTCGCGCTGACGACCATCGTCGAAGCGGTGTTGTCCGAGCATCATGCACTGGTCGGTCTGGGTGATCATGCCGATCGTGCTGTTGATGGGCACGGTGTTCGGCGCGGTGCAGGGCGCGTTGATTCACTTCTTCCGTCTGCAGGCGTTCATCGTCACGCTGGCCGGCATGTTCTTCGCGCGCGGCCTGTGCTTTCTGATCACGACCCAGTCGATCACCATCACCGATCCCACGTTCCAGAAGATTTCCGCGTTCCGCCTGAACATCGGCGTCGGCTCGGTGACGGCCAACGTGCTGATCGCGCATCGTGACGCTGGTCGGCCGCGATCTACGTCGCGCATTTCACGCGCTTTGGCCGCAACGTGTATGCGGTCGGCGGCAATCCGCGCTCGGCGCTGCTGATGGGCTTGCCGGTCGCGCGTACGCGGATCGGCGTGTATGCGCTGAGCGGCTTCTGTTCGGCGCTCGGCGGCGCGGTGTTCACGTTCTATGTGCTGTCGGGCTACGGCTTGCAGGGGCAGGGCATGGAACTCGACGCGATCGCCGCTACGGTGATCGGCGGAACCTTGCTGACGGGCGGCGTGGGCTATGTGATCGGCTCGCTGTTCGGCGTCGGCATTCTCGGCACGATCCAGACGCTGATTACGTTCGACGGCACGCTCAGTTCGTGGTGGACGCGTATCGTGATCGGCGCGTTGCTGTGCGCGTTCTGTCTGCTGCAACGGTTGATCGAGCGGCATGCGAAGTCGGCGCGCCGCCCGGGCGGGACCGGTGCGGTGGCGACGGCGGGACGCGAACGCGCGCATGGCGATACGTCGGCGGCGGCGTCGACAGCATCGAATGGGCAGGTGTTGGGGCGCGCGCCGGAGCAGGCTTGATTCCGTGAACCTGTTTTCAGGCTGACGTTTTTTGCTCAACGACGTTGCTGTGCGAAAGCGTCGGGCGTCTGCGAAATGACGAAAGAAGCGACTGCACGTCGAGGGGACGTCGTGCAGTTGCAAGATCGCGTGCTCGTCCTCTGCCTTCGCAAAGCAAGCCTTGCAAACGCGTGCTTTGAAGAGAGCGACCGGATACCGGCTCTCCCTAGCCGTTCTCCAAACGCCGCCGCGCCGTCGCCACCAGTCTGTCGAACTCGTAAAAGTACTCGCGGCGAGCGCCGTTGTCTGCGGAAAATACTCGCGCGTAATATCGGTCGAGCACCTGCCCAGGCGGCGCTTCGATCAGCACGCGCGCGCCCATTTCCTGCATGACGGTGAGCGCGTCGAACCAGCGCACCGTGTAGCGCATATTGGTGGCGAGGTCGTCGCGGATCGCCTCGCGCCGTGTACAAAGGGCGACCGCCGCGATTGCCGACATAGGTGCTCTGCGGCGTCTGAAAAGGCACCTCGCGCGCGTACGCGATCAGTTCGTCGGTGGCCTGCGCGAGCAATTCGCAATGCGACGGCACGCTGACCGCGAGGCGCGTGGCCTTGCGCGCACCAGCCGCCAGCGCACGTTCGATAAACGCATCGAGCGCGGCATTCGCACCCGCCATCACGATCTGACGTGGCGCATTCACATTGCCGATATAGACGCGCTGCCCGGTTTCTTTCGCATGCTGCGGCGGCGAGTGTTTCCAGTTGATGCTCGGTCAAACCCGACACCGCCGCGAGACCATAACCCATGGATACGCGGTTTCCATCAACTCGGCGCGTCGGCGCACCATGTTCAGCGCGTCGTCGAATGGCATCGCGCCGCAACTTACCGCTGCCGGATACGCGCCCACCGACAAGCCCGCGCTGATCTCCGGCACGAGCCCTTCGGCGGCCAGCGCGCGCGCGATGGCGACACCCGCAATCGTCAAGCCGGTTTGCACGGCGACGGTCGAGCGCAGCGCGTCGGGCGTGTCGAGCGTCAGCACATCGACGTCGAGCACGTGCGACGCTTCATCGAGCGTGTCACGCACTGCTCTGATGCGGCGGCAGGTGATGCAGAAAACCGTCGGTCTGCGCGCCCTGGCCCGGAAACAGAAGCGCGAGCATCAGATGCCGCCGCCTTCGGCGATTGCCCACGGGATCGGCAATCAACTGCGGACCGCGTGCATGGCGCGCCATCACGCGCAGCTTTGCGCGCGGCCCATTCGACCAGCGCGACGCCGCCTGCGGGCGTTTCGAGTTGCGCATCGACGCGAATGCCGGTTTGCATGCGCGAGCGTTTGCAGTTGCCCGAGCAACTCGCCGGCGATGTGTTGCGAGAGCGGTTCGGGCGTGCGGATCAGCAGATCGAGATCGCTCGATCCGGTGACGGCCGGCATCTGCGTGGCGAGTTCAAAACCGGCGCTGCCTGTCGGACCCCAAACGAATTGGCTCAGCGGCGAGTTCGCGTCGCTTTGCCGGGCGACGAGATCGGCGAGCGCGACAAAAGGCGGCAACGCAGCGCGCCCGGCGAGCGGCTGCGCGTCGATCAGACGCCTCGGGTGACACCACGCTCACCACGTCGTCGGCGTGCGCCCACGTGCCATAGCGCTGCGCACGTTCGACTCCGCGTACGCCAATCGCGACCACACCGTCAGCGGCCAGCGCGCGTCTGACGACCGCATACGGCGCGCGCGCGAAAGCGTCGCGAACCCATGCCGGTTCGTCATCGAAAAGCCGGAAGGCGTTGCAAGCGCAGCAAGTCATGCGCACGCCACCGCGCGTCGCATGACAACGCTGATTGATCGGCAACGGCAAAAGGCGGCGCGGCGCAGACCCGCATCACACGGCATCCCATTGCTCGGCGAGACGCCGGCGCACCTCGATCGACGCCGCGCGATACTTCTGCGCCGCCGCCGATTCCAGCCGATGCGACAACGTCCGCCCGCCGTCGCGCGCGCTGCGAATCTGCGCGGACAGCACCTGACGCACGTGCTCGATCTGCGATGCGTCGGGCGCGTCGGCGTCCACGCCTTCGATCAATTCGTCGAGCAGGCCGAGTTTCGCGAACGACGCCATCGAGTACGACATCGGCACGATGGTTTCGCCGAGCGCGTCGAGCGCTTCGACCGTGCGGCGCGTGACGCGCGCGGCGGCTTCCTTGCCCATCGCGTGAACCATCGTGCCGGGCGCGTCGAGCGCGACGATCCGGTTGGCCTGATAGCCGTGCGCGAGGAACGCGCCCGACATGGCCGGCCCGACGATCAGCGCGATCACCGGATGACCTGCATCGCGTGCGCTGGCATAGGCATCGACCGCCGCCGCGCAGGCGAGATGAATGCCGAGCATTTCTTCGCGATAGCCGTACGCCTGGCTTTTCACGTCGACGATGGCGACGATCGGGCGGCGCGTGCCGCTCGCCGCGTCCTGCTGCGATCGCCTCGCGCACCGCGCTGCGCCAGCAGCCAGCCCTGTTCGAGACCGACGACGTTGTCGACCGCGCGCGGAAAGCGGTTGGCCGGATCGGGCACGACGGTGATGAAGCGCGCGGTTTCGCCGCCGAGCGAAGCGTCGCCGCTCCACACGGGCGCCTGGCCGGCCGGTTCGCCTGCCAGCGCGTGGAACCAGCGCGCGCCGCGACTGAGTGGGCCAGGTTGGTATCGCTCATGCCTGCTCCTTGCGTGTAGCGTTTTGTGCGGACGCGGACGGGTTGTACACGTCGCGCATGCTTTCCGGCGTGACGCTGGCCGGATCGATCTGCGCGAGCCGGTTCAGAAACGTGTCGACCTGTTCGCTGCGATGCGCGGCCGGCACGCCTTGCGCGAAAGCGGCGCGCACCGCCTGCGCGGACCGCGTCGGCGTCGTCGTCGACCAGTTGATCGGCGAGCGCGGTCGCCGCGCGCTGTTCGCCGCCGATCAGTTGCCACACGCGACGCCGGTCGCTCGAATCGAGTTCGTCGATGCCGGCTTCCTGTTCGATCACTTCGGGGCCGTTCATGCCGAGCCGCCCCTGTTTCGTCACGACCAGATACGAGCACAGCGCGGCCGCGAGCGACATGCCGCCGAAGCAGCCGACCATGCCCGCGATCACGCCGACCACCGGCACATGGCGGCGCAGCGCGACGATCGCCGCCTGCATTTCGGCGATCACCGCGAGACCGAGATTCGCTTCCTGAAGCCGCACGCCGCCGGTTTCGAACAGCACGACCGGCCGCACGATCTTGCCGCGCTCGCAATCGCGCAGCGCCATTTCCAGCGCGGCGGCGATCTTGCTGCCCGACACTTCGCCGATGCTGCCGCCCTGGAACGCCGATTCGATCGCGGCGACCACCGCCGGTTCGCCGTCGATGCGTGCCGCGCGCGATCACGCAGCCGTCGTCGGCCTGGCAGACGACGCCTTGCAGCGGCAGCCACGGCGATTCGATCTTGTCGAACGGGCCGAGCAGTTCGCGGAAGCTGCCCGCATCGAGCAGCGAGCGGGCGCGTTCGCGCGCGGGCAGTTCGATGAAACTGTCGTGCAGCATCGGCGCGGATGGGCGCTGGTCAGCTGGCTGAAGCGTGCTCATGCGGCGTCTCCTTCTTCAGCGGCTTCGACGGCTTCGGCGAGGCGCAGCGCGACCACGCCGGGCGTCGCGCCGAAGTCGTTGATTTCGATCTGCGCGGCGCCGTCGTAGCGGGTGAAGAAGCGGTCGAGCACGCTTTTCCAGATGTGGCTGTAGCCGTCGACGCTGGTGCGCACGACCACATGCGCGCTCAGCGAGCCGTGGCGGATCGGCGGGCGTGAGCAGTACTTCCAGATCGCCCGAGCCGACCACGCCGACATGCGCGCGCGTCGTGACGGCGCGTTGCGCCGGATAGTCGAAGGTCAGATGTTCCATGAGTCCGGGCTCCGGCCGGCGTCGCGAGGCGCCAGCATGTCGAGAAAGAGGGTGGCGGCGAGCAGATCGGCTGCGCCGCCGGGCGATGCGTTGAGCGACAGCAGTTCGTGTTCGAGCGCGGCAAGCGCGGCGCGGCCCGGCGGGCGTCGAGCTAGCCGCCTGCCTGCAGCACGCGTCGCGCGCCGTGCTGGCCCGCGTGCAGGCCGGCCAGGCCCGCGCGATGCAGCAGGCAGGTGTCGTCGAGCGACGCCATGATGGCAAGCAGCGCATCGACACGCGCGGCGTTTTCGCCGATGCCGCGCGCGCGCGCCGCGTGCAGCGCGGGCAAGCCGACGTCGATCACGTGCGGGAAACCGTCTTGCGCCTCGCTGCCGCGCGCCGCCGACCTGGTAGCGTTGGCGCGCGCGTTCGCCGTGACTATCGGTGGAGGGGGCGGCGAAGCGGTCCGGGAAGCAGGCGATCTGCGCGGCGAGCGTGCAGATTTGCGATGCGTTCAGTTGCGTCCGGCGCGCCGCCGCAGGCAGCGCATAGCCGCGCCGCCACCAGCAAGCCGACGATCCAGATCGCGCCGCGATGCGCATTGCTGCCGCCCGTGGCGTGCAGCATGTCCTGCTCGCCTTGCGCGGCCGATCTGCGCGAGTTCGGTGCGCAGCAACGCGGACGGCTCGCCACGGCGGCGCGACGTACGCGCGAGCGCCGCGAAGGTCGGCTTCGAGCGCATGCGCCGAGCGCAGCATGGTGGCGAGATCGAGGTCGCGATGCGCGCCGCTGCCGCGCCGGTCGACCAGCGCGGGCTTCGGCGTGAGTTGCGGCTTCGTCGATCAGCGCGGTGATCGCGTAGCGGGCGAGTCGGGCGTCGGAGAGAAGGGCGCGCTCAGGCGTTCTGCCGGCTTCGACTTCAACGCATGCCGACGACGCCATCGAGCTTTGCGCGCGCGAGAACACAGCAGCAGCGGGCGCCATCGTCACCAGCTCCTGAAGCGTGCGGGCGGCGCGTACAGACCGCCGGACCACGTGACCAGATCGTCGATGCTGCGCGCCGCCAGCAGCGAACGCTTCGCTTCGCCGCGGCGAATGCCGAGATCTTCCGGATACGCGACGATGCCGCGCCGGCGCAACTCGGCCGTCTTCTCCGGCTTCGCGCGCAGGCCGATCGGCGTCACGCCGGCCACGGCGGCGATGCGCCGCGCGCCGCTCGTCGATGCCTTCGGCCTTGTGCAGATGCGCGATGCCTTCCTCGGTGACGACATGGCTCACGTCGTCGCCGTAGATCATCACCGGCGCGATCGGCATGCCGCTTTTCGCGCCGACCGCGACCGCGTCGAGTTCGTCGACGAAGGTCGGTTCGCCGCCTTTCTTGTAAGTCTCGGCCATCTGCACGACCAGCTTCTGGCCGCGCGACACCGGCCCCTGATCGCTGCAGCAGCTTGAGCCACGCTTCGCTCGAATGACGCCGGCCGCGCGGATCGTGGCCCATGTTCGGCGCTCCGCCGAAGCCGGCGAGGCGCCCGCGCGTGACCGTCGACGAATTCGCGTCCGCATCGATCTGCAAGGTCGAGCCGATGAACAGATCGACGCCGTATTGCCCGGCCAGCTGGCACAGCACGCGGTTCGAGCGCAGGCTGCCGTCGTTGCCCGTGAAGAACACGTCGGGCCGCGCCTCGATATACGCCTCCATGCCGACTTCGCTGCCGAAGCAATGAATGCTGTCGACCCAGCCGCGATTCGATCGCGGGGATCATCGTGGGATGCGGATTGAGCGTCCAGTTGCGGCAGATCTTGCCCTTCAGCCCGAGCGATTCGCCGTAGGTGGGCAGCAGCAGTTCGATCGCCGCCGTATCGAAGCCGATGCCGTGATTCAGCGACGTGACGCCGTACGGCTCGTAGATGCCGCGAATCACCATCATCGCGGTCAGCACCTGCAGATCGCCGATGTGGCGCGGATCGCGCGTGAACAGCGGCTCGACGGCGAACGGCCGGTCGGCCTGCACGACCACGTCGACCCACGAGCCGGGAATATCGACGCGCGGCAGTTCGTCGACGATCTCGTTGACCTGCACGATCACGATGCCATGCCGGAACGCGGCGGCCTCGGCGATGGTCGGGGTGTCTTCGGTATTCGGACCGGTGTACAGATTGCCGTGACGGTCGGCCTTTTCCGCGCACAGCAGCGCGACGTGCGGCGTCAGGTCGACGAACATGCGCGCATACAGTTCGACGTACGTATAGATCGCGCCGATTTCGAGCTGGCCGTCTTCGAGCAGTTGCGCGACGCGCAGGCTCTGCGGACCCGGCGAACGAGAAATCGACCTTGTGCGCGATGCCGCGCTCGAACAGCGTCAGATGCTCGGGACGGCCAATGCTCGAAATCAGCAGATGCACGTCGTGAATCTTCTGCGGATCGACCTTGGCGAACGAGCGCGACAGGAAGTCGGCCTGCTTCTGGTTGTCGCCTTCGAGCGCGACGCGATCGCCTGGCTGGATCAGCGTTTCGAGCGCATCGACGATGCGGTGCGACGGCAGCACGCCGTCTTCCAGCCACGGCGCGATCGCCGCGAGGCGACGGTTCTTCTCGTCGCGACGGGTGGTCCAGGAACGTGGGGAAGAGGGCGCTGCGGCGGGACGGTTTATCGGCTCAGTCATCGGCTCAATCAGCTCCCGGTGGTGGTGCGCGGACGTCGGCCGCGCGGCTTCGGTTGATTCGCAAGCGCGGCTTCGGCCTGCGCGCGTTCGGTCAGGAAACGATGGAGCAGGTCGCCGGTGCCGAGCAGATGCGCGACGACCAGCGATTGCGCGGTCGGAATGTCGCGGCGTTGCACGGCGTCGAGCAGCGCGGCATGTTCATTGTCCGACTCGCCCTTATACGACGGCAAGCCGAACTTGAGCCGCAAGTACCTTTCTCCCCGCCGATGCAGCGATGCCGATCATGTCCTCGAGTTGCGGACGACCGGCGGGCGCATACAGGCTCATATGGAACGCGGCATTGCGATCGACATACAACGACGGGTTCGCTTCGCGTTCGGCGGCGCGGCATAGCGCGGCGCATTCGCGCAGCGTCGCGGCGCTGTGATTGGGAATCGCAAGACCCAGCGCGAGGCTTTCGAGCGCCGAACGGATCTCGTAGATTTCGCGCGCTTCGTCCGCCGATAAAGGCGCGACCGTTGCGCCCTTATGCACGGCGGCGCGCGCCCAGCCTTCGCTTTCGAGCTGGCGCAACGCCTCGCGCACGGGAATTGCGCTGACCGAGAAGTGCCGCGCAATCGCGTCCTGCCGCAGCGGCGCGCCAGGCGCCAGCGTGCCGTCGACAATCGCCGAGCGCAGCGCCTCCGCAATCACGCGGGACGTGCTCTCACGCGGCGGCGCTGCGGGTAAAAGCGGGCTGCGTGCCGGGGCGTCCAGGGGAAAACCATCTATTGCGTCGCTCATAGTATTGAATATTATATATAAAAAGATGCCAATTACGGGCGCACAAACGCGCAAAAATTTTTATCAGGCCGCCTGCTGCGTGGCCTTTCTGTTGTTGTAAGGAGCGGCGCTTCCGATCGTAAGCCGCGCGTCATCCTGTCGTTTCCGATGATGTCAGTCAACCGTAGGGCTGGAGGAGCACGATGAGTTCATTAACCGACCGCTCGACGGTCGCGCGGCGCCGCACGCCGCTCAATCGTTCGCAGATCGTAGGGTTTTGGGGAGCGTGGGCCGGCTGGACGCTCGACGGCATGGACTCGTTCATCTATGCGCTGGTCCTCACGCCGGCCTTGACCGAACTGTTGCCGCGCTCGGGTTTCGCGGCGACGCCCGCGAATGTCGGGCTGGCCGGTTCGATCCTGTTCGCGCTGTTTCTGGTCGGCTGGGGGCTGTCGTTCATCTGGGGGCCGCTCGCCGACCGCTTCGGACGCACCAAGGTGCTGGCCGGCACCATCTTCACGTTTGCGATTTTCACGGGACTCGCGGCGACCTCGACGAACGTCTGGGAGCTTGGCATCTACCGTTTCATTGCGGGCGTGGGCATCGGCGGCGAGTGGGCGCTGGCCGGGACCTATGTGGCCGAAGCGTGGCCGGAAGATCGGCGCAAGATGGGCGCGGGTTATCTGCAGACGGGTTACTACGCGGGCTTCTTTCTCGCTGCGGCGCTCAACTACACGATCGGCGTGCATTTCGGCTGGCGCGCGATGTTCCTGACCGGCGCGGTGCCGGTCGTCGTCGCGATTCTGATTTTGCTGCGCGTGAAGGAGCCGGAGAAATGGCAGAAGGCCGACGCGACGCACCGTCCGCAGCAAGCCGCTGCGCGAGATTCTCGGGCCGATGTACCGGCGCCGCACCTGGGTCGCCTGCATTCTGTTGACGATTGCGATCATCGGCCTGTGGGCCGGCGCGGTGTACGAGCCGACCGCCGTGATCCAGCTGGCGACCCGCGCGGGCATGGCGCAAGACCGACGCGATCAGAACGGCGTCGCTGGCAACCGGTCTGCTGTCGATCGCGACGATTCTCGGCTGCCTCGCGTTGCCGCCGATCGCCGAGCGCATCGGCCGCAAGAAGACGCTGGCGATTTATTTTGCGGGGATGGCGGTGTCGATTGTCGGCAGTTTCGGCTGGGCGTTCTATCTGCCGAACGGGCTCGCGCCGTTCATCGCATGGCTGTTCGTGCTGGGTTTCTTCGGCGGCAATTTCGCGCTGTTCAGCTTGTGGCTGCCGGAGCAGTTCGAAACCCGCGTTCGCGCGACGGCGTTTGCGTTCTGCACGTCGTTCGGGCGCTTTGTCGGTGCGGGCGTGAACTTCCTGCTCGGCGCGGCGGTGCTGCACATGCATACGCTCGGCGTGCCGGTCGCGCTGACGGCGATTGCGTTCGTGATCGGCCTGTTCGTGATTCCGTTCGCGCCGGAAACGAAGGGCGAAGTGTTGCCGCAGTGAGGTTGATTTGTTGAACGGCGCGGGCGCGTCGGCACACGTTACGGTGTGCTACGCGCCCGAATTTCGAGTCCGCATGCCGGCGCGTCCGCGCGCCGGAACGCAGTAGCGACAACAGCGGCCAGCCGAGATTCACGCCCAGACTCGCGACCACGATCAGCGCCATGCCCGCGAGTTGCGGCATCGACAGCGCCCGGCCGTACACCACCGCATCGACCACGATCGCCGTCAGCGGATAGACGAACAGCAGCACGGCGATCACCGGCGTGGTCAGCTTCGGCAGCGCACCGTAGATCAGCACATACGACAGCCCCGTATGCAGCACGCCCATGCCGACCAGCCAGAACCACTGCATCGGGCCGATATGCACGGCGCCCAGCGGCGCGATGAACGGCAGGCACACCACGCCGACCGCGCACTGCACGAGCGTCAGCAGATGCGGCCGCAATTCGCCGAGTCCTTTCGCGATCAGCGTGACGGTGGCATACAGCAGCGAGCCCGACCAACGCCTCGCCGATCCCGATCAGATAGCTCGTATGCCCTTGCCAGATTTCCGGTCGCCGCGACGCCCGACGCGAGCACCAGCCCGACGAAAGCCGTCGCGATCCAGCCGAGCCGGTCCATCCCCAGACGCTCGTTGAACAGCGCCGCGCCGATCAGCACGACCCAGAACGGCTGCACATGAAACACCACCGTCGCCACCGCAATGCTGGTGCGATGAATCGCGTCGAAGAAACCGACCCACTGCGTGACCATCAGCACGCCGGAGATCAGCGCGAGCACGACGGTGCGTCGCGTGAAATGCGCTCGCGTGAAAAAGCCCTTCCACGCGCAATACGCGGCCAGCGACAGGAAGCCGAACAGGCAGCGAAAGAACACCAGCGTCAGCGCGCCGAGCCGCGCTTCCTCGACGAAGACGCCGATCGTGCCCATCAGAAGCCCGCCGCTGGCGAGCGTAATGGCGCCTTGTTGACGTGAGGTGAGGGACATGCGAAACGGCTCCGTGAAATGATGCGCCGAGTATTGCGCGGCTTGCCGGCATCGCTACAAACGAATTAAATTGAGCAATTCCATAAGCTGGATTGATAAATCATGCACCCCGAATTCGACGTCGATCTGCTGCGCACTTTCGTCGCGGTGGTGGAAACGGGCAGCTTCACGAAGGCGGCGACGACCGTGCATCGGTCGCAGGCGGCGGTCAGCATGCAGATCAAGCGGCTCGAAACGCATGCTCGGCACGACGCTGTTCGCGCGCAATACGCGCAATCTTTCGCTGACGCGGCCAGGCAATACGCTGCTCGAATACGCGCGGCGCGTGCTGGCATTGCATGAGGAAGCGTGGTCGGCGATCGTGCGGCCCGAAGTGACCGGGCGCGTGGTGCTCGGCGCACCGGACGATTACGTGTCGTCGCTGCTGTCGCCGGTGTTGCGGCGCTTTTCGAATCTGTATCCGCATGTGGAGATCGAGATCGTCTGCGCGCAGAGCACGTCGCTCGCGCCGATGCTGGCGGACAACAAGATCGATCTCGCTTTCGTCACGCGCGACCGCAAACTGCGCGGCGAATTCGTGCGCAGTGAGCCGATGGTGTGGGTGGGGGCGTCGGTGGATACGCCGGTGCTGGCGGCGTCGCCGTTGCCGGTGGGGCTGTACGAGCCGGGCTGCGTGGCGCGCCAGCATACGCTGGCCGCGCTCGACGGCGCGCGAATCCGCTATCGCGCCGCGTTCAGCAGCGCCAGTCTGATGGGGCTGGTCGCGACCGTGGACGCGGGCCTGTCGGTGGTCGCGCTGACGCGTTGCAGCGTGCCGCCGCGGCTCGCGATTCTCGGCGAAGCGCAAGGCTTGCCGAAGATCGAGCCGCTGGAAATCGTGGTGGCGCGCAGCGCGAAATCGGATCGGCCGACCTGCGATTATCTGGCCGCGCAGATGGTGCAGGATCTGTCGTTGCGAGGGGCGAAGGGCGCGGCGTCAGGGGGAAGAAGGGGCGTGGCCGTCGGCTTGCCGGTCAGCCGCACAGCGCACGCTGCACGCCGCGAATGACTGGATGCGGATCACCGCCTTCGCTTCGGCCGCGTTTATCCGCGTGGATAAGCGGTCACGTTCGCCATCCACCGCGAGCCGCACCTGTTCTCCGGGCCTCGGACACAGATAGCCCGGCACGCGTGCTCGCACCATCGTCCGCGAACCGGACTGCAGTTGCAGCGCGACGCCCGCGTCCTGCCCCTGGAAGGTCACTTCGGTGACCACGGCGTCATAGGCCGCGGTGCCGTCGATCAGCGTTTCGCCGTCGCGCAGTACACGGATCTGTTCGGGCCGCAGCATCACGTCGACCGCGCCGTCGTTCATCGGCGCGGCCAGCGGCAAATCGCCGAGTTCGCAACGCACGCGATCCTGCATGACCACGCCCGGCAACAGCACCGCCTCGCCGACAAACGACGCCAGTTCCGCGTCACCGGCCGCTGGTACAGCGTCTCGGGCGTCGCGGTCTGGATCAGCCGGCCGTTCCACAGCACCGCGACTTCATGTCCGAGCGAGAGCGCCTCGGATTGATCGTGCGTGACCAGCACAGCCGTCGCGCCCGTCGCGGCCAGCGCACTCGCCACCGCTTGGCGCGTTTCGAGCCGCAACGCGGCGTCGAGCGAAGAGAAGGGCTCGTCGAGCATCACGAGCGTCGGCGACGGCGCGAGCGCGCGCGCCAGCGCGACGCGTTGCTGCTGGCCGCCCGACAACTGCTGCGGCGCGCGCTCGCCGAAATTCGCCGGCAAGCCGACCAGCTCCAGCAATTCCGCCACCCGATGCCGCGCGCGCCGTTGCGCACGCGGCAGGCCGAACACGATGTTGTCGGCCACCGACAGATGCGGAAACAGCGCGCCTTCCTGCGGCACATAACCGATGCGGCGCTGCTCCGACGGCACATGCAGGTCGTCGCCGGCCACGCGCCGTCCGTCGATCTCGACGCTGCCGCCGTCCGCGCGTTCGAAGCCGCACAGCAGGCGCAGCAACGTGGTCTTGCCGCTGCCCGACGGTCCGAGCAGCGCGAGCAGCGTGCCGCGTTCGACGGAGAGATCGATGCCGTGCAGCACGGGATGGCCGTCGAACGATTTTTGCAGTCCGCGGATACGAAGTTCGCTCATGAAAATCCGATGGTAAAACGGCGGAAGGTGCATTGCGATATCAGCTGATCGTTAGCGCGCATCAGCCGCGTTCGCCGAGCAGCGCCGATCGCCGAGCAACGCGAACAGCAGGCCCGACGCGAACAGCGAAATGCCGGTCAGCAGCGCCGCGTAGGGCGCGGCGGCGGCGAACGCCATCGTCGACGTGTCGGCCCAGACCTGAGTCGCGAGCGTTTGCGTGTCGAGTGGGCGACAGCAGCAGCGTCGCGTTCAGCTCGGTGACGACCGAGATGAACACCATCGCCGCCGCCGCGCCGAGTCCGGGGCCAGCCAGCGGCAGCATCACGCGAAACAGGGTTTGCGACCAGCTGAGGCCGAGCGCGCGCGCGGTTTCCTCGAGTCGCGGCTGAGCCTGCATGAAAGCGGCGCGCACGCTGACCAGCGCGAGCGGCATGAACAGCATCGCGTACGCGACCACCAGCAGCGTCGCGCTTTGATACAGCGGCTGCAGCGCATGCACCGCGAGCGACACGATGGCCAGCGCGATCACCAGCCCCGGCACGCCTTGCGCGAGGAACACGGTGCGTTCGAACAGCGTCGCGAAACGGCTCGGATAGCGCACCAGCAGGAACGCGAGCGGCACGCACCAGCAAGCGTGGTCAGCAGCGCGGCGGCGAGGCCGAAACCGAGCGACGAAAGCGTCGCGTTGAACAGCAGTTCGGGCGATACGTCGGCGGGCGTGACCGCGGCTGCGCCCGGCTGCGTGAGCCAGTAGCCGATCATGCCGAGCGGCACGCCGAGCGTGGTGAGCGTCAGCAGCGCAAAGCCGCCGACGACGATCCAGCGCCACGCGCCGAGCTCGTAGCGCAACACCGCGCGCCGCGTGCCGCGATCGACGCGTTCATAGCGCGCCGCGCCGCGCACGCGAAACTCGAACGCGAGCACGATCAGGCAGATCACGATCAGCAGGCACGCGAGCAGCGAAGCGCCGCCGCCGTCGAAACTGGTGCGGAATTCCGCGTAGATCTGCGTGGTGAAGGTATGAAAGCGCAGCAGCGTGAACGCGCCGAATTCGGACAGCACGCCGAGCGCCACCAGCAGCATGCCGCCGAGCAGCGCCGGCCGCAATTGCGGCAGCACCACGCGAATGAAACTGCTCCAGCGGTTGCAGCCGAGTGCGCGCGCGCTTTCTTCGAGCGCCGGGTCCATGCCGCGCAACGCGGCGGCAACCGGCAGATAGACGAGCGGGAAATACGCGCAGCTCAGCACCAGCAACGCGCCGTTGAAGTCCTGCAAATCCTGGCTCAGCGACACCCACGCATAGCTCGAAATGAACGCGGGCATCGCGAGCGGCGCGGCGGTGAGCACGGCCCACACGCGGCGTCCCGGCAAATGCGTGCGTTCGACGAACCACGCGGCGGCCGTGCCGACCACCGCGCACACCAGCGTGGTCGCGACGGTGATCATCACCGTGTTGACCAGCAGTTCGCCGACCAGCGGCCGGAAGATCAGATCGACCGCCTCGCCGACGCCGAAGCTCGCCGCGCGCCAGAACGTAAACGCAATCGGCAGCAGCACCAGCAAAGCGCTGAGTGCTGCTGCCGCGAACAAACCGCGCGGCGCGCGCAAGCGGGCGCGCGCCGGGGCGGTCGGGACAGCCGGCGGACCGGCTGACAGGGCTTCGCTCATTTACAGCAGGCCGGCCTGGCGCAGCAGCTTGCCGGCCTGGCTGTCGTCGCCGAGTTGCTCGATGGTCAGCGCCGGCGGGGTCAATTCGGCGAACGGCTTGAGGATCGGGTCCGGCGCGACGCCCGCGTGCAGCGGATATTCGAACATCGACGTGGCTGTTCGCCATCAATTGCTGCGCGCGGTCGCTCACGAGATACGCGAGGAATTTCTGCGCGCCGTCCGGGTTGTGCGCGGACTTCAGCACCGCCGCGCCCGACACGTTCACCAGCGCGCCGGCGTCGCCGTTGCCGAAGTGATAGATCGCGCTGCGGGTTTTCGCCGTCGCCGAGTTCGGCATGCAGACGCGCCCAGTAGTAGTTGTTGATCAGGCCCGTCGCCACGCCGCCGCGATTGACTGCGGCCACCACGCCTTCGTCGTCGTCGAAAATCTGCGCGTTGGCTTTCAGGCCCTTGAGCCATTGCACGGTTTGCGCTTCGCCCTTCAGCGCGAGCACGGCGCTGACGAGCGGCAGGAAGTCGCCGTCGCTCGGTGCAATGCCGACCTTGCCTTTCCACTCCGGCTTGGCGAGATCGAACAGCGATTGCGGCAGTTGCGACGGCTGCAGCTTGGTCGTGTTGTAGGCCAGCACGTTTTCACGCGCGGTCACGCCGACCCAGGCGCCGCTCGGCGAATTGAAGCGCGCCGGCACGGTGGCGAGCGTGGCGCTATCCACCTTGCTCAGCAGGCCCTTTTCTTCGAGCAGCATCAGTTCCGGCGAGTTTTCCGTGAAGTAGACGTCGGCGGGCGTGGCCGCGCCTTCCGCGACGATCTGCGCGGCCATGGCCGGGCCTTCGCCGTTGCGGATCTTCACCGAAATGCCCGACTGCTTTTCGAAGTCCTTGGCGAGCAGATTGACGACCTGCTCGTGCTGCGCGTTGTACAGCGTGATCGACGCGGCGTGAGCCGCCGACGGCACCGTCGCGAAAGCGGCCAGCGTGAGCGCGGCCGCGCTGCTCAGACTACGCAGGCGGGTGCCAAACCAGGAATAAGCCATGTTCCAGACGTCCGTTGTGATGGTGATTGGTCTTCGTTGCGTCGAATGCTGCGATGTGCTTATAGCATGCTGCGCGCTGCATTACGTCTCGAACAGTCCCGCGCCGATATACGAACCCGGCTTCGCCCCCGGCGGCACCGCGAAAATCGCGCTGCCGACGTGGGTCGTGAACTGGTTCATCATGTCGAACTTCGCGAGCCGGTCGTTGATCGGAATGAAGCCGGTGCGCGGGTCGCTCTGGTGCGCGACGAAAATCAGCCCCGCGTCGTATTCGGTTTCCTGGCGCCATGGCGGCCAGCGCTCGATGTAGAAGTTCGTGCCGTCGTTATACGAATACGAGCGGCGCAGAATCTGCGCGCCGTTGTTGCTCGCCTGATTCGACAGACGCACGTGCGAGTTCTCCGGAATCACCGGATTGCCGTCCTTGTCTTCTTCCTTCAGGTCGACCGCGTCGAATTCGTTCTTCTTGCCGATCGGCGCGCCGCTGTACTTGTGACGCCCGAACACCTGTTCCTGGAAGCCGAGTTCCATGTTGTCCCAGTGTTCCAGCGTGATGCGGATACGGCGCACGACGGTGTAGGTGCCGCCTTCCATCCACGGCGCGTCGGCGGTGGCGCCGGCCCACACGAACTCGTTCATCAGGTCCGGCTTCGCGGTGGACGGGTTGTTGGTGCCGTCCTTGAAGCCCATCAGATTGCGCGGCGTCTGACCGCGCGGACCCGACAGGAAACCGGACTGACCCCAGCGCATCGCCGCGGTGCCGTAAGCGAGGCGCGACAATTGCCGGACCGCGTGAAACGCGACTTGCTGATCGTTCGCGCAGGCCTGGATGAACAGGTCGCCGCCGGTTTTCTCGGCGATCAGCTGATCGCCGTTAAAGCGCGGCAGATCGACGAGCGCGGCAGGGCGGCGCGCGGCGAGGCCGTAGCGGTCCTTGCCGTCCTTCGTGAAGAGGCCCGGGCCGAAGCCGAACGTGATCGTCAGGCCGTTCGGGCCGAGGCCGAGCACGTCGCCGGAATCGGGCGCGGGCTTGCTGTCGCCGGCGTCGCCGGTGGGCAGCGCCGCGGCCGTGCCGCCTTGCGTGAGGCGCGCGGCCGCGTCGGTCCACGCGCGCAGCAGCGCGATCACGTCGTCGCGTTTGTCGGTGGTCAGATCGAGCGCGGCCACATACGTGTGACTTTGCTGCGGCGTGACGATGCCGCCCTGATGCACGCCGTAAAACGGCTCGACCGCCAGTTGCGGATCGGCGCTGTGCGCGCGGCGTTCTTGCGCGAGCGCGGCCTGCGGCGACGCCGCAGCCCGCGCCGAGACTCGCGCCGGCCGCGACCGCCGCACCGCCCGCCTTCAGAAAGCCGCGCCGTGACGGGCCGCGGGGGTTGATCGTTTGCCATGGTTACTTCACCTTCATTTGACTTCGCCTGACTTCGCGGCATGCGAGCTTACTTCGCGAGTACCAGCGTGTTCACGTCGTCCTGCACGTAGTAGAAACCGTCGCCTTCGGGCGTCATCGCGAGGCCGAACAGGTCGCCGTTGCCCGGGGGCGATTGCGCCTTGTCGGTGTCGATCCAGCGCGCGTAAATCTGCTTGCCGGTGGCCGGATCGATTTCGACGATCTGGCCGTTCAGCGCGTTGGTCACGAGCAGGTGGCCGTTGGGCGCGGTGACCATCGCGAGCGGGCGGTGCAGCAGGCCGTCGGCGGTGAGTTGACGGCCCACGCCCGCGCTGGTGTCGCGCGTCATCGGTTCGTCGATTTCGGTGATGCGGTTGCCGATCGCGTCGGACACGTACAGCAGTTTCTGATCGTCCGACAGCGCGAGGCCGGTCGGGCCGACGAGGAACACGCCCTTGTCGGCCTGCGCGCCGAAGCCGCTGCCCACCACCGTTTCCTTCTTCACGACCGGCGGCTTGCCGGCCGGCACGTCGAGGTCGAGACGCAGCACGGTGGCCTGCTTGAACACCGGCGGATTGCCGTCCGCGCCGCCCACGCCGAAGCCCGCGTTGCTGACGAACAGCGTCGCGCTGGTGCCGTTGTCGACGACCGCCATGTTGCCCCACGGATCGTTGATGTTCGGGCTGCGTGATGGTCGACGCCACCTTGCCTTGCGGATCGAGCACGATCAGGCAGCCCGCGCCCTTGGTGCCGGTCGTGCCGTCGTTGCTCGGCGTGCTGCCGACGATCACGTAGCCCGACTTCAGCATCGTCATCGCGGTCGACAGGCCGATGCCGCCCGGGCATTCCTTCAGATCGCGCGGCACGGTGGCGAACACCGTCATCTGCTTGGTGTCCGGATGATAGTTGATGATCGTGCTGCCGGTGCCTTGCAGATTGGTCGAGTTATTGAAGTTGCCGACCAGCACGTCGCCCTGCTTGACGGTGCCGGCCGTGACCGGCGCGACGACCACCGCGTACGGGTTCTGGTCGCCGTTGTCGGGCACGGTGTTGATCAGCGTGGTGTGGTGCTTGATGGTTTCGAGGAAACCTTGCGGCTCGGCGTGCGCGACGCTGGCCGTCGCGAAAGCGGCGGCGCCGACGCAGCGCAGCGGTGATCAGGGCCCGCGCGGCGCGCGGCGAAAATTTGCGCGTGGGATGGTTCACGATTGAGTCTCCGTGCCTGCGCACAAAGCGGTGATTGCGGTCATGATCGAAAGCATGGGATTCGATTTGATCGCGTGAGCGTGATGGGTCAGACGCGAACCGCATCAGAACGTGATGTTGGTCCGCACGCCGATGACGAACGTATTGCGCAGCGGCTGCGTCGGGTCGTTCGGATTCTGGCCGGCGCCCGCGTTGAACGTGTATTGCGCATCGGCCTGCAACTGCCACCACGGATTGACCTGATACTGATAGGTCGCTTCGAGCGTGGTTTCGCTGGTGCGCACGCCGTACGGGCCGCCGCTGAATGCGCTGGGTGTCCTGATCGAGTCCGTTCACGTGGTTGCCGACCTTGATGTACGTGAGCGCGAGGCCGACGCTGTCGTCGTCGCGGCCGGCGAACGGCGCCTTCATCACGACGCCGAGGTTGGCCGCGACGCTCACCAGGTTGCGGTCGCCCGGCGCGCCCATCACGCGGGCGAACACGCCGAGGCTGCGCGGCTCGTCCGGGTCCGGGCGCCAGATCATCTGGTCGGCGACCGCGTAGAATGCTGTAGTCGCCGCTGATGATTCGCGGCGATGCCGTTGCGACGCCGGATTCGCCAGCGACAGGCCGAGTGTTGTCGTAGCGCTGATCCGCGAAGCTGTTCGTTGTTGTACCAGATGCCGAGCTTGTAGGTGCCGGGCAAACCGCCGCCGCCCATGCCGACCATTTCGCCGTCGGCCGGCTGGTTGATCGCGTACTGCAACTCGCCGATCCACAACGCGCCGTTGTGCAGGTTGAAGTTGGTGCCGCTCATGTTGTTCGGGTTGTTGCCGAGCGGATCGCCGTGCGAACACGCCGGCCAACGCGGTCAACGAAGGCGTGATCTGGCCGCGCACGCGCACGCCGAGACCGGACAGCGGATACGCCGGGCCGCCCGACGGCATGTCGTACGACGGCAGCGCGGGCCAGCCGAACATCGTGTTGAGGAACAGCGCCGAGTACGTGCTGGTGATGAATTCCTGGTCGATACTTTGCTGACCGATCTTCACGTCGACGCGCTTGTTCAGGAACGACTGCTGGTACCACAATTCCCACAGGCGAGTGGCGTCGTCGGCTTCGATGCCGCTCGCCGTATTCAGCGTGCCGAGCTTGTTGGCGCTCAGGTTCGCGCCGTGAATCTGCAGCGCGCTGACGTTGAACAGGCCGCCCGGCAAACCGAACGCCTTTTGCGTATCCATCTGCACGGTGGCGGTGGTCAGGCCGTCGTAGTCCGCGCCGCGCGCGAGACCGCCGCGCAGGTTGGCGAGCACTTCGCTGGTTTCGGTCAGCGTGAACGTCACGCCGTATTTGCCGAGCCACGGGCGCAGGCCGCCGATGTCGCCGAGCAGCTGCTCGCGATTCCAGAAGCCGGTCCATTGGTTCGTCTGGGTCGCCTGAATGTTCAGGTCGGACTTCGGAGGAGCTCCGGGATCGCGTCGGGATTGGCTTCGGCCATGGCGGCGCCCGCGGTCAGCGACGCCCATGCGAACGCCGTGCAGAGCGCGACGCGGCGCAAGGAGGGCAGACGCGTGTAACGGCGTCACGCCGTCGCACGTGGCGCGATCGCGAAGTGGATGCGCCTGAGCGGCGGGTCCGTTGAGTTGGGCGAACTTCATCGAAATCCTTATTGGTGTTGTATCGACTGATTGTGACCTACGCCGCGCGGCTGACGTCCGCACACGTTTGCCGAGAGCGGGTCGCGAGTCGTGACAGCAGATGACGAGATCGTACGCATGCGGAATAGGAGAGTCAACACAAATGAGAACGATTCGCATCAATATTACTGACATGTAATTTTATCGTTTACGTACTGCTACAAAAGGGTATTTGTGCGTAATGCAAAGCGAATGCGAATGTAATGAAAAGGAAGGTGATGTGGTCTGATATAAAGCGTGCGCAGCCTGATGCCGGACAGCCGGGTAATCGCCGGGTTGCAGGTAACGTGGTGAATGTCGATGCGTGGGGCGCTCAGGCAAAACCGCTCAAGACAGCGCGCATCGGGCAGACGGGAAAAGCGGCTATGATCATGTCCCGAAACCGCCAGGCCCGGCCACGCGCATCACGCCGCTTGCACGTGCCCGAGCCGCGACACCTCATTCCTACACCCGGGACCACGCCGATGTCACACACAGTGAATCTGGAAACTACTTCGCCCGCATCGGCTACGAAGGCCCGCGCGCGGCAACGCTGGAGGTCCTACAGGCAATTCACGGGCTGCACCCACGCGCCATTCCGTTCGAGAATCTGAATCCGTTCACCGCGGCGGCCGGTCAGGCTCGAGCTCGAATCGGTCGAAAGCAAACTCGTCACCCAGCATCGCGGCGGCTATTGCTTCGAGCAGAATGCGCTGTTCGCGAACGTGCTGACGCAACTGGGATTCAGCGATCGACGCCCTTGCTCGCGCGCGTGTTGTGGGGCCGGGAGGACGACGCATTCCGCCGCGCACGCATATGGTGCTGCGGTCGATATTGGGGGCAAGCGTGGATCGCCGATGTCGGCTTCGGCAGCGTGACGTTGACCGCGCCGTTGCGCCTGATCGCGGGCGTCGCGCAGCAGCACGCAGCTGGGCACGTTCCGTCTCGCCGATGCATCGCACGACGCGCTCTATCTCGAAGTGCAGACTTCGCGACGAACGCTGGGCGCGGGTCTATCGTTTCGATCTGCACCCGGTCGAATGGATCGATTACGAAACCTCGAACTGGTACACGTCGACAGCGCCGGATTCGATTTTCCTGAGCACGCTGATCGTATGCCGCGTGCTGCCGCGAATCGCGCCTCGCGCTGTTCAACGATCAACTGAGCGAGCGCGCCGCGGACGGCGAGTTGATCAGCGAGCGGCAGACTCACGAGCGCCGGCGAACTCGCCGCGTGCCTGCACGATCGTTCGGTCTGAATACCGGCGACATCGACATTGCGGAAATTTTCGAGCGTGTGCGTACGCCGGCCCAAGCCGTGACGCAACCGCGAACGCAACCACGAAGCGCAACCACGAACGCAACCACGAAACGCAACCACGAAACGCAACCGCTCACATCCGGCGCACAGCCGATCTTCGCGATGATCACGCGCCTCATTCTGCAAACCGCGCTGTGGCTCGCCGCCATGGGCGCGCTGCTGTTCGGCGCGGCGGGCACGTTCGCGTGGCCGGCGGCGTGGTGGTATCTGATCGAAGTGGGCGGCTTGAGCCTGTGGATAGGCCTATGGCTCGCGCGGCACGATCCCGGCCTGCTCGCCGAACGTCTTGCGCCTATCGTGCAGAGCCAGCAAAGCCGCTGGGACCGCATCTTCATGACCGGCGTCGCCCTTGCATGGTGCGGCTGGCTGATCCTGATGGGCTTCGATGCGATGCGCTTTCGCTGGTCCGCGCCGATGCCGGTCGTACTGGTCAGCCTCGGCTCGCTGTGCGTGTTTCTGTGCATCTTCTTCTGCCGATTCGTGTTCAAGGCGAACAGCTATGCGGCGCCCGTCGTCAAGATTCAGACGGGGCGCGGGCATAAGGTGATCGACAGCGGACCTTATGCGCTGGTTCGTCACCCGATGTATGGCGCGGCGCTGCTGTTGTTCGTCGGCACGCCGTTGCTGCTCGGCTCGTGGTGGGGACTCGCGTTCGTGCCTGTGATGGTGGCCGGGATCGGCTGGCGTGCGGTGCGCGAGGAGCGCCTGCTCGCCGCGCAACTCGACGGTTACGCGGACTACATGGCGCGCGTGCGTTTCCGCTTTGTGCCGTGGATCTGGTAGGGCGCCCGTTGACCATGCATCCTGAAGTCATGGTGTTCGACTTCGGCGCTCGATCCGGAGCGGTCGGCGAAGCGCTGCGCGTGATGCGCTCGGTCGCTGAAGAGGGCCGCACGATGCGTGTCGTCACGCGCGAGATGGGGGTCGCGCCCGCGTGTCGCATCGCGTGATGTTTCGTCACCTGGGATAATTGAAAGCAGACGGCACGCCGGACGAAGTACTCATCGAATGCCAGTCGGAACGGAACGGCCTCTCGCGGACGACATGCGTATCGCGGTTCGTATGATTACCGACGAAGCACCGCCGCCGTTGCCGAACCTGGGTAACATTGGGCCTCGGCCCGCGGCGCCGGTGCACGGCGGGCAGCGGGCAGCTGGCAGCGATGGCGAGCGTCGCCTATCTGGCGGGCGCCGGCCATTGCGGTCCGGCCGCGAGTACCGTGAACAGCGCGGGCCATGACGGGCAAGCCGCCGCTCACCTGGCGTGATCAAGCAGGACCGGTGAGCGGGCTTATCCGCGGGCTGACCGGCTAACCGGCCACGAGGCCAGGGCGGAGAACCGAAGAACCGGGAGAGCCCGAGAGCCGGACAACCGTGTCCCGCCTGCGTACCACCCACGAGGTTGGAGTGAATACAATTACAAACGCCCGAACCATGGAAACTGCCGCATCGGCGGAGGCCGCGTTGCAGGCCGCGCACGCGCAGAACCCTGCCGATCGCCCCCGCGAAGGCCCGGCGAAAGCCATGCCCGCATACGAGCAGATCAAGCGCTACGTGATCAAGCGCATTCGCGACGGCGACTGGAAACCGGGCGGTCTGATTCCGTCCGAAATGGAATTGGTCAAGGAATTCGGCGTGGCGCGCATGACGGTGTCGCGCGCGTTGCGCGAACTGACGGCCGAGCGGGTGGTGACTCGCGTGCAGGGCTCCGGCACCTTCGTCGCGCCGCAGCATTACGAATCGACCGTGCTCGAAATCCGCAATATCGCCGACGAAATCGCCGCGCGCGGTCATCGACATTCGGCGCGCGTGCTGAAACTCGAACCGGGCGACGACCCGCTGGCGCTCAGTTCGCTCGCGCTGGCGAGCGGCCCGGCGTTCCACTCGTGCATCGTGCACTTCGAGGAGGGCGAGCCGATCCAGTACGAGGATCGCTATGTCAATCCGAATGTGTTTCCCGATTATCTGCAGCAGGACTTCACGGCCGAGACGCCGAATCACTACATGGTGCGGCTCGCGCCGATCCAGCGCGCCGAGTTTCGCATCTACGCGCAGAAACCCGACGCGTATGTGCGCAGGCACTTGATGATGGAGATCGGCGAGCCGTGTTTGCAGCTTTGGCGGCGCACGTGGGTCGGCGACGAGGTGGCGACATCGGTGCAGTTGTGGCATCCGGCATCGCGGTTTCACCTCGCGGGGAATGTTTGACACGCGACTGGCACTTATCGAAGCAGCACAAGGAACCACAGGATGACGGATAACAGCATGGCGAGCGGCACCGCGCCGCTCGGCTCGACACTCGATGCACTGCGCGCCGCGCTCGGCGACGACTCAGTGCGCGTCGGCGATCAGATCGGCGAGCGCGCGATGACCGACTGGACGCGTCACGATCCGACGCGTCCCGCCGCGCTCCTGTTGCCGCGCACGACCGACGAGGTCGCTCGCGCGCTCGCCATCTGCCACGCCGCGCATCAAGCTGTGGTGCCGCAAGGCGGCATGACCGGGCTCGCGGGCGGCGCGATTGCGCGTGCCACCGACATTGCGTTATCGCTGGAACGCTTGAGCGGCGTCGAGGAGGTCGATAGCGCGTCGGCCACGCTGACCGTGCTCGCGGGCACCACGTTGCAAGCCGCGCAGGAAGCCGCGGCCGAAGCCGGCTTCGAACTGGCGCTCGATCTCGGCGCGCGCGGCTCGTGTCAGATCGGCGGCAATCTCGCGACCAACGCGGGCGGCAATCGCGTGATCCAGTCGGGCACCGCGCGCGATCAGGTGCTCGGGCTCGAAGTCGTGCTCGCGAACGGCGACGTGCTGAGCTCGCTCGGCAAGATGGTCAAGAACAACACCGGCTACGATTTGAAGCACTGGTTCATCGGTTCGGAAGGGACGCTCGGCGTGATTACGCGGGCGGTGTTGCGCCTGCATCCGCAGCGGGCGTCGCGTCATACCGCGCTCGTCGCGCTCGATGATTACGACGCCGCGGTGAACCTGCTGCGCCGCTTGTCGACACGTTTCGGCAACGACATCGGCGCGTTCGAGATCATGTGGCCGGATTTCTTCGACTTCGGCGTGCAAGCTGACCGGCACGCGTTCGCCGTTCGGGCGAGCGCTATCCGCTCTATGCGCTGATCGAACACGCAAGCTTCGATTCGAACGACGACGGCGAACGATTCTCCGCCGCACTGACCGAGCGCGCTCGAGGCGGGCGCGATCCGCGACGCGGTGATCGCGCAATCGGTCGCCGACGTGCGGGCGTTGTGGGCGATACGCGAATGCACCGCCGAATTCCCAGTGCGGCTCGACGCCGATCAATTTCGACGTGAGTTTGCCGATCGGCGAGATCGGTGCTTTCGTCGACCATTGCCGCGCGGCGCTCGATCAGCGTTGGCCGGGCAATGCGTCGTATTTCTTCGGGCATATCGGCGATTCGAATCTGCACGTCACGGTCGACGGACATTCGATTCCCGGCGTCGATCATCATGCGGTCTATGCGTTCGTCTACGAGATGCTTGGGCCGCTGCACGGTTCGGTATCGGCGGAACACGGCATTGGTTTGCTCAAGCGCGAGTTCCTGCCGATCTCGCGCTCGCCGGCGGAGTTGGCCGCGATGGCCGCGATCAAACATGCGCTGGACCCGCACGGCATTCTGAATCCGGGCAAGCTGTTCTGAGCTAGGCGTGCTCCCGATATGATGCAAAAATAACCGCATCTAACTGCGGAGATGCAACCAGTGGGCGTCAATTTCGACCTGAACGATCTGCAGGCGTTTCGCGCTGTCGTTGAGCTGGGCAGTTTTCGCAAAGCCGCCGACGCGGTCAACATCTCGCAACCGGCGTTGAGCCGGCGCATCGACAAACTCGAAGCCGCGCTTGGCGTGCGGCTTTTCGAGCGCACCACGCGCAGCGTGACACTCACCACGGTGGGCCGCGTGTTCGCGCCCAGTGCGGAACAGTTGCTGGACGACCTCGACGTTGCGTTGCTCGGTATTCGCGATGTCGCATCGAGCCGGCTCGGTCACGTGACGATCGCCTGCGTCCCTTCGGTTGCCTACTATTTTCTGCCAGGCGCAATTGCGAGCTTTCACGCGAGCTATCCGCGTATCCGCGTGAAATTGCTGGACGGTAGCGCCAATGAGGTGCTCGGCGCGGTGATCAGCGGAGAGGCCGATTTCGGCGTGAGCTTCATGGGCAGCCAGGAATCGGAGGTGGAGTTCAAGCTGCTGCTGCAGGAGAAGTTCGTGGCCGCGTGCCGGCGCGATCATCCGCTGGCGAAAAAGAAGCGCGTGTCGTGGCGCGAGATGTACGAATACGACTATGTGTCCGTCGACAAAACTTCAGGTAACCGTTTGCTGCTCGATCAGGCTTTGGCCGAAGTGACGCCGAAAGCGCCGAGCGTTTGCGAGACGCGGCATGTGACGACGATGCTTGGACTGGTCGAAGCAGGGTTGGGTGTCGCGGCAGTACCGTCGATGGCGATGCCGATGCGCGATCATCCGATCCTCACCAGCGTGCCGCTGGTCGAACCGGTCGTGACGCGGCGCGTCGGCATTGTGAAGCGGCGCGGGCGGCCGCTTGCACCGGCCGCGCAGCAGTTTCATCAAACGATTATCGAAGCGCGGCGCGGGGCGGCCGCGAAGAAGAAAGCGGCCGCGTGAGGGCTAAGCGTGCGCTTTAGTGCGGCGTATTTCGTGCGGCGCCTTCGGTGCGGCGTATTCCGTGCGGCGTATTCAATGCGTCGCGACGGAGTCCATTCCCGTAGCTTTGACCGTGGCCTGCGCATCGGGCGACGCGAGATAGTCGAGCAACGCTTTCGCTTCTAGCGGATGCTTCGAGCCCACCGGAATGCCCGCTGCGTAGCGCGTGACGGACTGCACCGACTCCGGAATCTTGCCGACCAGCGTTGCGCCCTTCACGGGCAACAACTCGCTGACCTGCTGAAATCCCACTTCGTAATCGCCATTGGCCACGACCGAGGCGACCGGAATGCGCGGCACCATCTTCGCCTTGTCTTTCACCTGGTCTTCAATGCCCAGGCGCTTGAACAGCTCGCGCTGAATATAAACGCCGCTCGCGCTGTCCGAATACGCGATCGATTTCGCGTGCAGCAAGGTCTCCTTCAATGCATCGACGGAACCGATGTCGGGCTTCGGCGCACCGTCGCGCACGACCATGCCGATGCGCGAATCCGCGAGTTCGACGCGTGAGCCGGGAATCACCTTGCCTTGCTTGATCAGCTCGTCGAGCGCGTAGCCGACCATGATGACCACGTCGGCCGGTTCGCCGCGTTCGAGGCGATTCGGAATGGCTTGCGGCGACTTGACCCATCGACGGTCCGAGGATCGTGTCGAGCGTGTTGCCCGTCGCTGCCGCGAACTGCGGCCCGAGCGTTTTGTATGCGGCGGTGAAGCCGCCCGAACTCATCACGTGAAGTTCGGCCGCCTGCACGTTCGCGGCGGCAACGGTGGTGCTCAGCAACCCGGCGGCCAACACGGAAAGAAAGAATGTTTTCATTGGAATTGGTATGACAGTCTGAATCGGAAGGGGATAACAGCGCGTTGACTCAGGCAGCGGGGCGCATCGTCATGGGACCTCGCCGGTACAGCGCGAAGGTCGCGACCAGCGCGCACGCGGCGGCGAAACTCATCCAGTAGCCGGGGGCGGCCTTGTCGCCGGTGACGTGAATCAGCACTGTCGAGATGGCCGGCGTAAATCCGCCGAACACGGCTGTGGCCAGACTGTAAGCCAAAGAGAAACCGGCGACGCGCACTTCGACCGGCATCACTTCGGTCAGCGCCGCGACCATTGCGCCGTTGTACAAACCATACATGAACGAGAGCCACAGCAAAACCAGCAGCATGTTGATGAAGCTCGGCGCGTGAGCGAGCAACGACAGCGCGGGATAAGCGGTGGCCATGGCAAGCACCGCCATCGAGACGAGCAGCGGGCGGCGCCCGATCCTGTCGGACAGCGCGCCGCCAAGCGGCAGCCAGATGAAGTTCGACACGCCGACGCACAGCGTGACCAGCAAACTGTCCGCCGTGCTCAGATGCAGCACGGTCTTGCCGAAGGTCGGCGCGTACACGGTGATCAGATAGAAACTGGTGGTGGTCATCGAGACCAGCATCACGCCGGCGAGCACGATGGTCCAGTTGCGCGCGAGCGTCTGAAAGACTTCTTTCATTGCCGGGCGATGACGGCGCTGCGTGAATTCCTGCGTTTCTTCGAGGTTACGCCGCAGCAGAAACACGAACGGCACAATCATGCAGCCGACGAAGAACGGCACGCGCCATCCCCATGCGGCGATCGTGCTCGCGTCCATCCAGCGGTTCAGCGCAAAGCCAAGCCCCGCCGCGATGACAATCGCCACTTGCTGGCTCGCCGATTGCCAACTGGTGAAGAAGCCCTTTCGCCCGGGTGTCGCCATCTCCGCCAGATAAACCGACACGCCGCCCAGTTCCGCACCGGCCGAGAAACCTTGCAGCAGTCGGCCGAGCAGCACGAGTGCCGGTGCCAGCATGCCGATGCTTGCGTAGCCCGGGACGAACGCGATCAGAATCGTGCCGCTCGCCATGATCGTCAGCGTGACGATGAGGCCTTTGCGGCGGCCTACGTCGTCGATATACGCACCGAGAATCACCGCGCCCAGCGGACGCATCAGGAAGCCCGCGCCGAAGACCGCGAAGGTCATCATCAGCGAGGCAAATTCGCTGACGGCGGGGAAAAAGACCGCGCCGATCTGCGTCGCGTAGAAGCCGAATAGAAAGAAGTCGAATTGTTCGAGGAAGTTGCCGGCCGTGACGCGAAGTACGGCAGCGCTTTTTGAAGCGCCTGAAGATGCGGCGGCGGACGGGGGCATCGGCTTGTCTCCAGCAAATCATGAGTCCGCGCTGAATGGCGGACGCTCTGTGTGCTGGAATAGTGGCGCGAATGCAGTGGAACGATAAGTGCAAACTTCGCAATGATTGATGTTCTCTGGTTATCAATCAGAGGGCGGCCGCGCGATGCATTGCGCGCCCGGCTTTCGTCAATGCGCCGCTAATGTGCGTCGAGATAGCGCGTAATCAGCGGATAGACGTCGACGGAAGCGTTCTTGCCGAACATGCAGTCGATGTGTCCATAACCCGGAATCAGGTGGCGTTCATAAGGCTGTTCGGGGAAGTGGCTCACCAGCATGTTGAACGTCAATTCGGTGCTGTCCGGCAGATAGGTTTCGTTTCTCTCGCCGTGAATGAAGCCGATCGGCATGCGCATGCCTTCCAGTCCTTTCATGCCGTCCGCGCCGCTCAGATAAACATCGTTGCCTTCCGCATCGACGACTTTGCCTGCTCGCACCATCGTCGGCCAGATGCCTGAAGACTTCGACGTCGTGAACGCCGAGCAATTCCTGCAGATTCGAATGCAGCGTCTCGTTCAGCTTGTTCATGCTCGTAGAGCAGCCCATACAGAAAGGTCGCGCGATGGCAGATCGGGTTGCCGCAGCCTTCGTCATGGATCGAGCGGATAGAGCCTGAGTGCTTCATCGAGCAGATTGGCGGGCCACGATTCGTCCTGCGTGTAGGCAGTGAGGTCGTGTACGCCGAGATGCTTCATGATGCCGGGGATATGCAGGCCTGCCTTGATTTTTTGCAGCGTGCCCGGCACCGGGTTGCGTCGATACCTGCGAAATAACCGCCGAGCGTACGCCTTCGAGTCCGTCGAGCAGCGACATGCTCAACGCGACGCCGCCCATGCAATGGCCCAGCACCTGAATCTCGGCCGCGCCGGTCACCTCGCGAATTTTGGCGACCGCGGCGGGAATGTCCTCGCGCGCGACCTTGTCGACGTTGGTCGGCACCATCACGCTCGGCATTTCGATGCTGACGCGCAGATCGACGAGCCACACGTCGTAGTCGGCCGCGCAGAGATATTCGACCAGGTTGGTCGCGATCAGATCGGTGGAAAACATCCGGCTCGATACACCCGAGCCGTGAATCAGCAGCACGGGGCGCGCGTTTTTGTTGGCGGGATCGACATAGCGTGTGAGCCGCAGCGTCGTGCCGTCCGGCGTATCGAAGAAGACGATTTGCGGCGCGGGCGCGCGCAACGCGCGCTTCAGACGCGGTGGTGCCTTCGGATCGTAAAACTGCAGCGGCGCGGCCACGCCGCCGTATTCGGCGAACAGTACGCCCGCGAAGAACTTGCCGAATTTCAGCGTCCATTCGAGGCGGGTTTTCAGATCGGGCGCGTTGGTGACTTCGAGCGTGCGTTGCTGCTTGAGGAAGTTTTCCGGCGTGATGATCAGCGTGGCTTTGCCGATGACCGGTGCATCCGTGTTGCGCCGACTCGCGGATCTCGGCGTAGAGCGTGTTGGTCTGCTCCCACAGATTGATCGGCGAGGTACGCGTGATGATCTTCTGGCCGCTCAGGTAGTACGCTTTTGCCTTCGGCGGAATTGAGCGTCATGCGGTAATTCATGTTGCGCTCGTCCACATCGGACTCGTTGACGACGAACAGATTGAAGGTGCCGTCCGCTGATCGTCATCGGTTGAGCGGAGAGTGCGGGACAGGTCAGCGTGCCCGCCGTGTGAGCCAGATGTTGCGGATTGCTGAGCATATCGGCGAGATCGTCGGATTCGACCGTCAGCGTGAATTCGATCGGACTGGTGGCGGCATCGGCCCGCGCACCGACCGGCGTGTAGGTGCCGACCATCGTTTCCGTGAAGCGCAAGCCGATCTTCTGCGGCGGCGGCGGCGCGGCCGTGCCTTTGGCGGCGTAATCGATCGACCAGCCGTGCGACGCGGCGAGCAGCGCGCAATTGCGTTCGGCCAACGCGGAAATCGTCAACAGCGGATTGACGCCGAGCGACATCGGCATGACCGCGCCGTCCATCACGTACAGGCCGTCGTGCACTGCGGTGCCTGTCGCGCCGCTAAAACGCGGCCCAGGTGATCGACTACGCCGTGCTGCGCATCTTCGCCCATCCCGCAGCCGCCGAGCGGATGCACGGTGACGGTGCGGTTGCCGAGCATATCGGTCGAGATCGGGTTGCGCACATATTTGCCGCCGAGCGGCACGGTGGCCTGCTTGAGCACGTTCTTCGATGGTTTGGAAGATCGGCTGCTTGCCGGCGTTCTTCCACGCGATGCGCGGCCGGCCTTTGTCGTTGACGCTGATCTGGCCGCTTTCGTCGTCGTGCGCCATCACCAGATAGGCTTTGCGTATGGTTGAGCGCGCCGTGATACGGGCCGCGCAGAATAGCTCTCGATCACGCGCGCGTCGTAGCCGAGCCGTTCATCGAAGCGAGCGCGCGCGCACCCGGCACGTCCACGCCTTCGAGCGGCGCGGCACTGCCCAGCAGCCCGACCAGCGCGCGCCGACGGCCCCCGCGAGCGAGCCTTCTTCGATCACGAAGCCGTCCTTCACGTTAGCGGTGTTGCGATTGTCGATGAGGCCGGTAATGGTCGGCCCGACCGGCGGGAATCTCGCCCTGCGACATGCGCGCCCCAGCCGACGCCGTTGATCACGTCGTCGGTGTTGTACGCGAAGGCGAGCACGTCGCCATTGCCCGGTGAAATGCTGGCCGAGCATGTCCGACGTGTCCAGCCCTTCATTACGCGAGCGCAACAGCAAGGCGCGTCGAACCGATCGTGCCCGCCGACACGATGACGATATCGGCGCTCACGAACAGATCGGGCGCGTCGTAGCTTTCGCGGCCGAGTTGCACCAGCTGGAAATCCACTTTCCACTTCTGCGTGGCCGGCGTCGCGCGTCACCGAATGCACGGCGGCGCCGGTGAAAATCTCCGCGCCGTGCGCGACGGCATCGGGCAGATAGTTCATGTGCGTCGAATTTTTCGCGTCGTAGTTGCAACCCGAGTTGCAATCGCCGCAACCGACGCAAGCCTTCTGCTCGACGCCTGCTGCGTTCAGGCGATCTTCGAAAGTGACGGTGATCGGCGGACGGCTGAAGCGGTCTGCCATACCCAGTCGCCTGCGCCGATTTTTCGAGCGCCTGCAATTTCGGCAGCGGCGGAAAATCGTCGGGTACGGGCGACGGTTGCAGCATCGCGCGAGCGAGCGCATAGCCGTGATCGCGGCCGTCCTTGTCGGCGCGCAGCGCGGCCGGCCAGCGCGGATCGTCCCATAGACGCGGGTCGGCTTCGAGCGCGACGTTCGCGTTGATCAGCGAGGTGCCGCCCAGACCGCAGCCCACCACCGCATTCACGTCCTCATTCACATGCACTTCGAGCAAAGCCAGCGGCGAGCCGATTTGCGCGAGCGCCGTGTTGTACTGGATATTTGCGCGTGCGCCTTGAAACGGCGTGCGCGGATATTCGCCCGCCATGAATTCGCGTCCGCGTTCCAGCACGCACACGCTGCGGCCCGCGCGCGCCATGCGGCTCGCGGCAATCGCGCCGCCGTAGCCCGAACCCACCACGACCACGTCGTAATGCGGTTGCATCGCCGTCAGGGCGCTCGATAAGCGGTTCATCAGGACCACCTCGTCAGGAATGGGGTGCGGGGAAGGGGAGCCCGGACTTCGGAAGGAAGACGGTATGCGGCGGCGGCTTTTTTATCGTAGGCGGTGCGCAGACAAAAAAAGGCGCATCGTACGGGCGCGCGGATCGCGTGCCGGATGGCGGGGGGAAAGCGCCATCGGTCACGCCGCCTGACGCTTTAGCGGCACTTCGTTCAGTTCGCTGTCGCTCGATTCGGCGGCGAGCAGGTTCAGCGCAAGCAGAATCGCCGCGCGATTATCGATGTCGATGGCGATGCCGAGCACGTCGGTCAGCCAGCGGCCAATCTTGGTGTTGGAAAATTCGTCGGCGCCGGCCGTCTTTTTCATGGTGACGCCGAGTTTGACGGCGCGATAGTGATACGAGGGCACCCGATGCTGAGCCGCGACCGCCGACAAGCCGCCTTTGCCTTCCGAGCACCAGCCGAGGCTGCCGGCCAGCACGATCCGCTCCGGTTCATCGAGACTGTCGATAAAGGCGCGCGCCGCGAGCCGCACGCGCTGTTCGTCGAGGCCGTATTGCAGCAGCACGCTTTCCACCGGGTCTTCCAGCGCCTGCGCATGCAGATCGATTTCCTGCGCCATGCCTTCGTTTTCCATCGACACATTGCGCTGATGGCCGGCGCTGCGCAGGCAGTCGATCAGATAGCGGCGGAAATACGCGCACACCGCGTAGCCGTTGGACGGCGCGCTGTCGGCGCAGGAATTGGTTTCCGTGTGGCCGGGCGCGAGGCGCAGCACTTTCGCGTAAATGAATTGCGCGACCAGTTCTTCCTTGTCCTCGCCGAGCGCCTGCAACTCGAGCGGGTGATAGGTCCGCAACGCGCGTTTGACCAGTTCGACCATCGACACCATTTCGTCGCCGGACAACTGGGTGCGCCGGCGCCACAGGTCGGGCAGGATGGCATCGTCGAGATTGCGGACGAACGCGTGGCTCGGAACTGCGCCCATGAAAACCTCCGTAAGGGGTAAGGCAAGGAAAGCGCGGTGAGCCGCGAACTGCGGGCCGGACATGAATGGTGGAGCGTTGATGCCGCGCTGGAATGTGAATTCAGTATGGTTTTCTGCGGCGGCTTCGCCTATATGGATTAAGTGGTAGCTGATGGGTAAACTGCCGGGTAAACCTAAACTACGCTTAACGCTGTGTGACGACGCCCCGCCGGCTTCAGCGGGCGCGTTTCAAACGCGGCGCCCGTTATTCGTCTGAAGAGAAAGCGTGCGCCGCGGCCTCACGCGAGCCCATGCCGTGGCTTCGCCGCTGCAAGAACATGGCGTCACCGATGCGGTCTTCCCGTGCGCCGCGCGCGGTCCGTCCGCATCAGTCGAGCTTTCGCGTCCTGACACCGAATTTGCCGTGCCCGACAAGGAGACCGCGCGATGCGGGCCGACCCGATCCAGCGTGCCATCGACGAAGACCTGGTGCGCGTGCTGTACGCGCAAGATCCGATCGCCTTCTTTTCGCACTGGTTTTCGATCGCGGTGCTGGTGGCGATCTACTGGCCGAACGATCCCGTCGCCGCAGTCTGTTCGTTGCGTGCTTCGGTTTCTATGCGGTGGCCAATTTCGGCAGCCTCGCGCTGTGGATCTGCAATCGCCGCTATCCGCAGCTCGTCTCGCCGCGCGGCTGGATCTATCTGCACGCGTTGCGCGGTGTGCTGCTTTACAGCGCGCCGGGTATCGCGGTGTGGTTCGCGTTCCAGAGCCCGCAAACCGATTTGCCGCTGTTGCATACCGTCATGCTCGTGACGCTGGCGGCCGGCGTGTTCATGTCGAACGGTTTCGACCTGCTGAATTTCTCTACCGCGATTCCATTTCTTTTGTTCCCGTCGATCGTGCTGCATTTCGGCTCGCATACTTTCGACCGCACGATTCTCGCGATCGTGCTCGCGTTCTTCTTTTGCGCGATCAACGTCTATGCGATGAGTTATCGCAAGCTGTTCCGGCAGGTCGTGCAGGCGCGGGTCGATCAGCAGTATCTGGCGGAGTCGCTCGCGGCGCAGAAGCATGTCGCCGAAGAGGCGAGTCTCGCGAAAACGCGTTTTTTTGCGGCCGCCAGCCACGATTTGCGGCAGCCGCTGCATGCGATCGGTCTGCTGGCCGCGTCGCTCAACGACGCGGCGGCGACGCCCGCGCAGCATGCGAAGACCGCCGAGCACATCGTCTATAACGTCGAGGCGCTGAATCAGTTGTTCAATCAGGTGCTCGATCTCGCGCGGCTCGAAAGCGGCGTGACTCAGGTGATCCGGCTGCATTTCCGGCTGTCCGAACTGTTCGAGCGGGTGGGCAGCCAGTATCGTCCGCAGGCTGCGGCCAAGGGGCTGGCGCTGCGGATCGCGCCGACCACGATGGTCGTGCACGACGATCCGGTGCTGCTCGAGCGCGTACTGAGCAATCTGCTGTCGAACGCCGTGCGTTATACCGAGGACGGCGCGATCTGGCTGGGATTTCGCCGCGCGGGACGGCAGAGCGGGCGGCTTTGTCGAAGTGCGCGATTCGGGGATCGGCATTCCGGCCGAAGAGCACGAGCAGCATTTTCGAGGAGTTCTATCAGGTCGCCAATCCGCAGCGCGATGCGCGTCAGGGTCACGGGCTGGGTTTGCCGACGGTCAAGCGGCTGGTCGAGATGCTCGGCGGCGAACTGCAGCTGCGCTCGGCGCCGGGGCGCGGCTCGGTGTTCCGTTTTCCGGTGCAGGCGGGCGAGGCCGGCGGGATCGTCGCGAGTCTGAACGAGGCGGTGGCGGGCGGGCCGTCGGCGCAAGGGCGGCGCGTGCTGTGTATCGACGACGATCCGTCGATTCTCGAAGGTCTGTCGAGTTTGCTGGGGCGCTGGGGTTGCACGGTGCTCGGCGCGCGCGACGAGGTCGAGGCGCTCACGGCGCTGGACGGCGGTTTCGTGCCGGATGCCGTGCTATGCGATTACCAGCTCGCCAATCATCGAACCGGCGCGCAGGCGCTGACGGCCGTGCGCGGCGTGCTGGCCGGCGCCGGGCATGACAACGTGGTGACGCTGCTGATTACCGGCGATATGGCGTCGGCGGAACTGGCCGCGCTCGCGTTGCAGGGCATTCCGGTGCTGCATAAGCCGGTGACGCCGGCGCGTTTGCGGCGCACGCTGGAAATGCTGTGGCAGCAGGCGGAACTGGATAAGGGAAGGGCGGCGACGGCGGTGAAGCTGGGTGAGGGTGGGGTCGCGGTGGAGTGGGCGTTGGTGGCGTTGGTGGCGCTGGTGGCGGGCGCAAGGGTTGGCGCGCGTGCGCGGCGCGGTTGGGGGACGGTGCGGGGCATCGGATGAATCGTCCGCGGGTGGCGCGGGGCCTGATTTGCTGGATCAGGCGCAGGGCGAGCCGCAGAAGTAGCGTGCAACGAGCGTTGGCGGCAGGCGAAGCTGGCTTTGGCGGGGCGGGCGATTTGCTGAAGCCCGACGCCTGCAGGCTGCAGCCCGAGGCCCGAGGCCCGAGGCCCGAGGCCGAAGCCCGAGGCCGAAGCCCGAAGCCCGAAGCCCAGACAGCCCGAAGCCCGAAGCCCGAAGCCCGAGCCCAAGCCCCAAGCCCAACGCCCCAACGCCCCAACGCCCTAAAGCGTCTTCCCCGCCTCCAGCCACCCATTGATCACCGCAATCGCCGTCGACCGGTTATGCACGCCGAGCGCCCGGAAAATCACCGACAGATGGACCTTCACCGTCCCTTCGGCGACTCCCAGATCGCGCGCGATCATCTTGTTGGTCCAGCCGCGATGCACGAGCCGCATGATGTCCTGCTGGCGCGGCGACAGGTTCTCCAGCAAATGCTGCTGATGCGGCTGCAACGCCTGAACCTGCGTAATAGGTTCGGTCAGCGTCGAGCTCCGGACGCCGCCCGCCGCCGCGCCTGCGCCGCCACGCCTGGCCCGACGCCTGTAGCGAAGCAGACTCCGCAGCCGCCGCCGCCCGGCACCCGCCTGCGCGTCCCGCGAACCCAGCAGGCTCAGCGCTTCCATCGGCACATAGGCGCCGCCCGACAGCACCAGCTCGATCGCCTTGAGCATGACGCTGGCGGGCTGCCGCTTCGGCACGAAACCGAGCGCGCCGGCGGCGAGCACCGCGCGCATCTCGTCGGGCGATTCTTCAGCGGAGAGCACCACCACCGGCAGCGCCGGATTCGCCTTCAGCAGCACTTCAAGCGATGAGGCGCCGCTCATGCCCGGCATATGCAGATCGACGATCGCGAGATCGTGATCGGCATCGGGCCGCGCGGCGGTGGCGAGGGTTTCCCAGCTATCGGCTTCGTCGAACTGCGCGTCGGGATCGAGACCGCGCAGCAAACCCTTGACGCCTTGCCGGATCAGTTCATGGTCGTCGGCCACAAGAAACTTCATGATGTCTCCGCGAGTCGGGCCTGCCCGTTGTGGACGTTCGCCGTCATAGGGTCTCGTATACGGTCTCGTTGCTGTCGTTGTACTTGTCGTGTCGTGAAACGCATCATGGCCGGCTACCCCGCGATTCTGTGCCGATCGGTGACGCGGCGCGCCCGCGGGCGGCCGCCTGGTGGAGCTATATGAATACGATCGCCGGCTGGTCTTGCAATGCGCCACGCATGTCAGGATAAGGCAGGTCTCCCGCGCTTAGGTTCCGGCTTGGTACGTAGACGAGGCGAATGGCCCTTTTTTGAACCGTATCGACGCAGGATTCCGCAGGTTATGCGCGCCGGATCAAGCGCATATGAAAGCAGTGTTTATTTGACTGCGAACAGCGTTGCATTCATCAGAAGCTTGAAGGCGAAACCGAGCGATACCGCCGAGGCTACACCAAAGCACCACAGCGCGATGAACCACAGCCAGCCGGGCAGTTTCCGCTGTGAGGAGGGCGGCGTCGCGACGGCTCATCGGTGCGCGCGTCGCCGCTCATCTGCTTAGTGATAGTGATGTTGGTCGTCATGGCGCACCTTGCCTCGAAATACCCAATAACCCATCGTCGTATAGGCGATGATGATCGGCAGAATCACCGCCGCGCCGGCCAGCGTGAAGGTCTGGCTCGCACGCGGCGCGGCGGCTTCCCACAGCGTCACGCTCGACGGAATCGCGTACGGCCACAGGCTCACCAGCAGTCCCAGATAGCCGAGCAGCACCAGCAGCAGCGCGAGCACGAACGGCGTGTTGTGATGCCGCGCCCGCACCGCGCGATACATGAAGAACGTGCAGATCGCGACGAGGAACGGCACCGGCAACAGGTGGTAGAAGATGTCGTCGTGGAACCAGCGTTGGCGCGATGGTCGGGTCCTGCAGCGGCGTCCACAGGCTGACCATCGCGATGAAGCCGAGCAGCACCAGCGTCAGCGGCCAGACCACGCGGTGCAGGCGGCGTTGCAGATCGCCTTCGGTCTTCGCGACCAGCCAGCAGCAGCCGAGCAGCGCGTAGGTCACCACCAGTCCGAGGCCCGTCAGCAGACTGAACGGCGTGAGCCAGCCGAACGCGTCGCCGGCATAAGCGCCGTCGATCACCGGGATGCCTTGCAGGAACGCGCCCAGCACGATGCCCTGGAAGAACGTCGCGCCCGCCGAGCCGCCGATGAACGCCAGATCCCAGAGATGCTTCGTGCGGTTCGCCTTGGCGCGAATCTCGAACGACACGCCGCGAAAGATCAGGCAAACCAGCATGAAGATCAGCGGCAGATACAGCGCCGACAGCACGGTCGAATACACCATCGGAAACACCGCGAACAGACGCGGCGCCGCCGAGCACGAGCCAGGTTTCGTTGCCGTCCCAGACCGGCGCGACGGTGTTCATCATCAGGTCGCGCTCTTTTTCGTCGGGGAAGAACGGGAAGACGATGCCGATGCCCAGATCGAAGCCGTCCAGCACCACATACATGAAGAGGCCCAGTGCGATGATCGCGGCCCACACTACGGTTACATCCATTCTGTTTCTCGCAAGCGGCTAGTGACGGCAGGTTCAGGCGGCGTCGATCAGCTGATCGGCGGCGGACAGCGGGCGGCGCGCGGTCTGATTCGGCGAGTGCTGCGGGCACGCCGTGCGGCGTCTGTCCCGGCAACGCCGGACCCGAGCGCATCAGCTTGAGCATGTAGTAGATGCCGGTGCCGAACACGAGGAAGTAGACGACCACGAAGGTCATCAGCGAAATGCCGACCTGCTGCGTGGTGAGCGGCGACACCGCCTGCGACGTGCGCATCACGCCATACACGACCCACGGCTGACGGCCGGCTTCGGTCGTGACCCAGCCGGCCAGCAGCGTGATGAAGCCGGTCGGCCCCATCGCCACCGCGAAGCGCTGGAACCACTTCGATTCGAACAGGCGCTCGCGGCGGCGCAGCGCCCACGCCGCGACCGACATCAGGATCATCAGCACGCCGAGGCCCGCCATGATGCGGAAGCTCCAGAACACCACCGTCGAATTCGGCCGGTCCTGCGGCGGGAATTCCTTCAGGCCGCGAATTTCGCCGTCCCAACTATGCGTGAGGATCAGGCTGCCCAGGTGCGGAATCGACACCGCGTAGCGCGTGGTTTCCGCCTTCATGTCGGGGATGCCGAACAGGTTCAGCGCGGTGCCGCCTTTTTCGGTTTCCCACAGACCTTCGATCGCGGCGATCTTCGCCGGCTGATACTTGCGCGTGTTCAAACCGTGCTGATCGCCGACGAAGGCCTGGATCGGCGTGAGGATCAGCAGCAGCCACAGCGCCATCGAGAACATCTTCTTGACTGCCGGATCGCGCCGTCCGCGCAGCAGATGCCACGCGCCGACCGCCGACACCACCAGCCCCGCGACGATGAACGCCGCGATCGCCATATGCGCGAGCCGGTACGGGAACGACGGATTGAAGATGATCTTGAACCAGTCGAGCGGCACGACGTGGCCGTTGACGACTTCGAAGCCTTGCGGCGTTTGCATCCAGCTATTGGAGGCGAGAATCCAGAAGGTCGAGATCAGCGTGCCGATCGCGACCATCAGCGTGGCGCCGAAGTGGGCGCGCGGACTCACGCGCTGCCAGCCGAACAGCATGATGCCGAGGAAGCCCGCTTCGAGGAAGAACGCGGTCATGACTTCGTACATCAGCAGCGGACCGGTGATCGGGCCCGGCGAAGCTGGAGAAGCCCGACCAGTTGGTGCCGAACTGATAGCTCATCACGACGCCGGAAACGACGCCCATGCCGAAGGCCACTGCGAAGATCTTCGACCAGAACAGGCAAAGATCTTTGTAGTACGCCTTGCCGGTTTTCAGCCAGCGCCATTCGAGGACGGCGATGAAACTGGCGAGACCGATGCTGAGCGCCGGAAAAACGATGTGAAACGAGACGGTGAAGGCAAACTGAATGCGGGCTAGATCGAATGCCGAGATTGCGGAGTTCATGGGCGTGATATGCGTGATGTCCGTGAGGACGGACTACGCGCGTCGACCGTTGTCGGTGCGCACTGCATCTGGCAGATGGCGCAAGAGTAGGGGATCGGGGAAAACTTTGCTGCGGCGCGACGTGCGTCAAAAAACCGCCTTGTTTTAAGCTGTTTTGCGGTTTTTTGACGTCAAACCCTTGATGGGTATCAAGTTTTCCTGATTGTCTTGCTTAAGCCCGTTCCGGGCGGGCGCGCGGGAAGTGCGTCAATAGACCGCGCTGCAACAAAGGACCTTTGCCGCGCCGTCACGCGCCCACTGGCGTGCTGGCTAATACACCGCCCTCACAACGGCGCTGTGTGACATCCCAGGTTAAACGGCGTCGCTCGCATGTCGAAGCGAATGTCCGCGATTCGTCATCCGCCGACAATCGGGCTTCCAAGGCCGACTTCTAAAGGGGTGCGAGCTAGCCAGTCGATTATTTTGCCTCTACCATGCAAGCAGCCAGCGTCGGCGTCTTTCGACCCGGTTCCAGTGCATGCACAACCGCACGCGCGCCACGCAGGCAGTCAAGTATTTATTCCCGATATTCGTTTCGAATAGTCACATCGAAGCGCCCGAGAGCCAATCGCCAGGGCGCTTCGCAAATCCGTCAAGCAAGTGTGGTGCAGCGTAGGCCGTCCGTGAGAGGGCGTGTCGTTGTCGTCCTGCGCCACGCGAATGATTCGAGAACCCGCTTCATCCCCCTGCCGGCGACGGCAGACTTCATCCACAAGGAGTCAGCAGATGAGCACGATCAAGACGAAAGACGGCACTGAAATCTTCTATAAGGACTGGGGCACGGGGCGCCCGGTAGTGTTCTCGCACGGCTGGCCGTTGTCGGCGGATGCGTGGGACGCGCAGATGCTGTTTCTCGGCAGCAAAGGGTTTCGCGTGATCGCGCACGACCGCCGTGGCCATGGCCGTTCGTCGCAGCCCTGGGACGGTAACGACATGGATACCTATGCCGACGACCTCGCCGCGCTGATCGAACACCTCGATCTGAAAGACGCCACGCTGGTCGGCCATTCGACCGGAGGCGGCGAAGTCGCGCACTACATTGGACGGCACGGCACGCAGCGGGTCGCGAAGGCGGTGCTGATCGGCGCCGTTCCGCCGCTGATGCTGAAGACCGAGGCCAATCCTCTCGGTACGCCGATCGACGTGTTCGACGGAATCCGCCAGGGCGTGGTCGACGATCGTTCGCAGTTCTTCAAGGATCTGGCGGTGCCGTTTTACGGCTATAACCGGCCGAATGCGAAGGTATCGCAGGGCGTGATCGATTCGTTCTGGGCGCAGGGCATGGTGGGGTCGATCAAGGGACTGTACGACTGCATCAAGCAGTTTTCCGAAGTCGACTATACGGAAGATCTGAAGAAGATCGACGTGCCGACCCTCGTGCTGCACGGCGACGACGACCAGATCGTGCCGATCGACGCGGCGGGCCGCCGGACTGCCGGGATCGTGAAGAACGCGACACTCAAGGTATATCCGGGCGGTCAGCACGGCATGTGCACGGTCGAGGCCGACAAGGTGAACGCCGATTTGCTGGAGTTCATCGGCTCGTGATGGATCGGGGTTGAGGTTTCCGATTTGCCGGGGAAGGCGCGGCCAGTTGTCGGTGGCCGCGCCGTCGCCCTCGCATCAAGCAGTCGGCCAGCCCATGCGCGCCGCTCGCCGCAACGACGAGCGCACCACCAGCCGGTGGAACGGCGCGATCGCCGCGATGTACGCGCGTCCCATTGCATTGTGACAATTCACGACCGTGGACAGCACCAGATAACGCGAGCGGCCCTCATGCGTGCCGCGGGTTTGTTGCAGCACCGATAACCGGAAGTCCAGGTGACTGTCGTTCTCGCCAAGAATGATTTCGTGGGCGCTGCGCGTGTAGATCCTGAAGATATCGACGCGCTCCCGCGGACCCTGCGCGCCTTCGTTGCGCAACTGCTTCGCCGTCTTGATGCCGAAACGCGCGACGAGCACATCCCGCAGCGCCAGCAGTTGCGCGACCCAGCCCGCCTGATGCGCGAACAGGAAGCGCGCGAGCAGTTCGGGGTCGTCGATCGCGTTGTCGGGCAGGCGGACCGCGTATGCGTCGGCGAGATCGGGCGCGTTATACAGACGGGTGACGGCGGACTCGGGCGGCAGCGCGACGGATCGCACGGAATAGTCGGCAGTGGGCATGGTGAGTTGCAGTGCTGAAAATGAACCGGGCCTGATGAACGCAAGAGCGGCGGCACTGACAGCGGCCTCTCGCTATTGCATGAGCGGTGACAAGTTGACGCAAAAACGGCAGGCAGATCAATGACGGAACGCAAGCCGTACTGAAACGCGACGAACTGCGGCACAAGTCTACGCGCGCTTGCCGGAGATTGCTTCGGAACAGGTCTGCGGTGATTTCCGCAAGATGGCCGGAGAAAGAGAAGCTGAAAGAAATTTTTGCGCCATGTCATACGACATCGCATAAATTAAATAATCAGATAACGCTGTTTATTAAGGAAAATTCCATTCAACGTGAATCAATATCAGGGTAAATGCCTAGTTGAAATCCTCGCGAGCATCGTTGATAGTACGTTATCGTACAACTAGCGTGTGTTAAGCAGGCGATAAGTGCCGTTGCTCTACCGCTGGCTGTCACCCCAATTCGATCGCGCGCGGCGCAGTTATCGCAGTAAAGGAACCCTATGAAAAAGATTGCTCTGAGTGGCGCTGGCGGCCAGCTAGGCTCGGTCGTACGTGCTGCGTTGATCGCGCGCGGCATTGCGTTGCGTTCGGCGGCTGGCTCGAAAGCGTTGACGCCGCTGGTCGACGGCGAGGACGTGATGCACGGCGACCTGCGCGACCCCGCCGTGGTGGATCGTCTGCTCGAAGGCGTCGACGTGCTGATCCATTTCGCGGGTACCAGCGTGGAGCGTCCGCTGCCGGAAATCATCGAGAACAACCTGCGCGGTCTCGTCGAAGTCTACGAAGGCGCGCGCCGCCAGGGCGTGAAGCGCATCGTGTTCGCCAGCTCGAACCACGCGATCGGCATGTATCCGGTCACCGAGCATCTCGAGCCTCGACTGCGAACTGCGCCCGGACGGCTTCTACGGCCTGAGCAAGGTGTGGGGCGAAGCGCTCGCCAGAATGTACTGGGACAAGCACGGCATCGAAAGCGTGTGCGTGCGCATCGGCAGTTGCCTCGCGCGTCCGACCGAACAGCGTCATCTGAGCACATGGTTCGGTCACGACGACCTGCTGCATTTCCTCGACCGCTGTGTCGAAGCCGAAGACGTCGGCTTCCTGACCGTGTGGGGCGTGTCGGCCAACACGCGTAGCTGGTGGGACAACAGCGGCGCCGCGCGTCTGGGCTATCAGCCGAAGCAGAACGCCGAAGACTACGCCGCGGAAATCCTCGCGCAGCCGAACCCGCTCGACGCGTTGGGCCAGCGCTTCCAGGGCGGCAGCTTTGTCGGCATCGATTATTCGCGCGACGACGGTGGTCCGACAGCCGACGGCGATACGACAGCACAGCCGGTCTGACGCGCAGAGGCATTACGAGGAGACACAGCAATGAAAATCAAGGGCATCCGCTGGTGGATGGTCAGTCTGGTCGCGGCCGGGCTCATCATCAATTACCTCGCGCGCAATACGCTGTCAGTGGCCGCGCCGACGCTGATGAAGGACCTGAACATCACCACGGAGCAGTACTCGCATGTGGTGGTGGCGTGGCAGCTCTGTTATGCGTTCATGCAGCCGGTCGCGGGCTATGTGCTCGATACCGTCGGCACCAAGATCGGCTTCGCGGCGTTCGCGCTCGCGTGGTCGCTGGCCTGCGCGGCGGCGGCGTGGTCGACGGGCTGGCGCAGCCTCGCGTTCTTCCGCGGCGTGCTGGGCATGGCCGAAGCGGCGGGCATTCCGGCCGGCGTGAAGGCGACGAGCGAGTGGTTTCCCGCCAAGGAGCGTTCGGTGGCGATCGGCTGGTTCAACATCGGCTCGTCGATCGGCGCGCTGCTGGCGCCGCCGCTGGTGGTCTGGGCATTGCTGCGCGGCCAATGGCAACTGGCGTTCGTGATCGTCGGCGTGGCGGGGATCGTCTGGAGCGTGCTGTGGATGGTGCTGTACAAGCATCCGCGCAAGCAGAAGCTGCTGGGCGACGACGAGCGTGACTACATTCTCAGCGGTCAGGAAGCGAAGCACAGCGACACGCCGGCGCGCCGAAGCGCAGCCGGCTCGCGATGCTCGGCGAGCCGCGACTTCTGGGCGATCGGGATTCCGCGCATTCTGTCGGAACCGGCCTGGCAGACCTTCAACGCGTGGATTCCGCTGTACATGATGACCGAGCGTCACATGAACCTGAAGGAAGTCGCGCTGTACGCGTGGATGCCTTTTCTTGCGGCGGACATCGGCTGCGTGCTGGGCGGCTATCTCAGCCCGCTGTTTCACAAGTACGCGAACGTGTCGCTGTTCACGTCGCGCAAGATGGTGTTCGTGGTCGGCGCGCTGTGCATGATCGGACCGGCCTGCGTCGGTCTGGTGGCAAGCCCTTATGTGGCGGTGGCGCTGCTGTGTCGTCGGCGGCTTTGCGCACCAGACCTTGTCGGGTGCGTTGTACGCGATCACGTCGGACATGTTCGGCAAGAACGAAGTCGCGACCGCGACGGGCATGGGCGGCATGGCGGGTTATCTGGGCGCTGCGGCATTCACGGCGCTGTTCGGCGTGCTGGTCACGCAGATCGGTTATAGCCCGCTGTTCGTGGTGCTGGCGGTGTTCGATATCATCGCGGCGTTCGTGGTGTGCGTGCTGGCGAAGAGCGCCGGCAAGACGCCGGAGCCGCGCTGGACGCGCCGGCCGGTGCGGGTGCGGTTGCGAAGTGACGCTGGAGAGTTCACACCGGGTCCGGCATGCCTGGAATGCGGCGTGGACCGGAAGTGAATGGAAGTGAAAAAGCGACGCCCGAGGGCGTCGCTTTTTTTTGCCTGCGTTTGCTCGCTAGCGAAAGTTTGCCGTGAGAACACTGCATCGCAGCGCGGCGGAGGATGCGGAAGATAGGGAGTTTACCGATGCGGTCTGCAAGCACCGCGCAGCTGCCGCATAGCAAGCCGCTCGCCCATGCATCGAGCGAAGCGGCCCTGAAAGGGGGCAGCGGTCTTCGGATACTGCACGCCGCAGACCGCTGCTTGACTAGCTCATCAACCCGCCAGCGCGCTGTTATACGTGACGCCGCCGATCACCACATTGCTGAGCGTGATCGACTTCACGTTGTTCACGAACACCGGGCCCGGCGTGGTTGACGTTGCCGGTCCTGCGGCGATCGGCGTGCCGAGGTTGCAGTTCGAGATCGTCACGCCGGTGATCGGCGAGATCGTCGGCACCGGCAGCGGACCGTTGTAGTCCGCGGCCACCGGCCCTTGCGCGACGAGTCGCCTGGAAGCACGAACCCGACGTCGCCGTGAAGCCCGAAGTCAGCGCATAGCTCACCGCGCCCGACGTGTTGGTCGCGTTCACGTTCGAGATGTTGACGTTGTTGATCGTCGCCGGATTCCAGCGGACCGCGTCGCCCGACGGGCTGTAGTCGCAGTCGAACGTGATCAGGCCGCCCTGGCCGTGGACGGATTCGCCGCGAGGCCGACCGTGCCCGTGCCCGCGACCGAACCCGGATACGCCGAGCCCAGTGCGCCGCCGCCGTACTTGCCGGTCAGATTCACGCCGTTGGGCAGCGTCACGCCGTTGATCCACACGTTGTTGATGAAGCCGCCGCGGTTCATGTTGGTCTTGAAGCGCAGCGCGATGTTCAGCGGATTGGTCGCCCAGTTCGCGTTCTGCATCGTCAGATTGCGCGCGTAGACGTTCTCCACGCCCGCGCTCATTTCGCTGCCGATCGTGAGGCCGCCGTGGCCGCTTTGCATCGTGCAGTTCTGGACCACGATGTTCTGCATCGGACCGTACTGCGTGTCGAGGCACTTGCCGGACTTGATCGCAATGCAGTCGTCGCCGGTATTGAACTGGACGTTCTGCACCAGCACGTAGTTACAGGCATCCGGGTCGAAGCCGTCGTTGTTCGGGCCGATGCTGTCCGCGAACACGCCGTCGATCACCACGTTCGTGCAATCGGTCGGATGATGCTGCCAGAACGGCGTGTTCTGCGTGTGGTAGTTCTGCAGCAGCACGTTCGTGCAGCCGATGAATTCGACCATGCACGGCCGCAGGAAGTGGCCGAGGCCGAACACGCGCTTCAGAACCGGCACGCCGAGTTCCGACAGCGCCGGCAGATAGTTCTGGTCCTGATTCCAGCCCGACAGCGGTGAGCAGCGTCATCAGCGTCGTCGTGGTGCCGTCCTGATTCGTGAACGACACGTTGGCCTGCGGATTCGTGATCTGTGCAGCGGGCAGGCTCGTCAGCGCGGCGTTGCCCGCGTAGGAGGCCGAGTTGGCCGAGTACGGGTCGCGCCCGTGTTGGCGTCGGCTTGCGAAACCGGCGCGCCGCCCGAAGCGGGCTTCACATAACCGTATTCGCCGCTCGTGCCCTTGAAGGTCCACCAGCAGGAGGTCGGCGCCTTGGTGCTCAACTGCATCGGCGTCATGGCCTGGCCGTTGAGCACGCAGGTGTTGTCGTCGGCGGTGAGCGCGATGTTGGTCTGCTGGTACGCGTAGACCGGCGCGCCGAAGTTCAGGCAGTCGTTGGCCTGCCAGCGCGACCAGTAGAGATTGCCGTTCGCGGTCGGGTAGGGGCCGTTCTTCGCGTAGTCGGCGGGGTTCGGGCTGAAATAGATCGTGCAGCCCGAGCTCAGGTGGAAGTTCACGTTGCTCAGCAGCACGATCGGGCCGCCGCAATACCAGTTGCCGGCCGGCACCACGACACGGCCGCCGCCCGCCGCGTGCGCGGCCTGAATCGCGGCATTGAACGCGCGCGCAGGAGTCGTACACCGTGTCCGTCATGTCGTACGGCACCATCACCGTCGAGCCGGGGCTTTGCGGCGACGCTGCCGCCTGGGAGCCCGTCACCCACGGAATCTGCCGCCCGGCCAGGCGCTCGCCTGGATCAGCGCGGACGGGCAGCAGCGTTTTCGCGCCATAGCTCGTCACCTGAAAATCGACCGACGGAAACATCGACGGCGTGATGGTGGCCAGCTTGTTGATGATCGTCGTGGCTTGGCCGCTCGGTCCCCCAGATCGGGTCTGCCGGTGCGGTCGGCGTCGTCGGCGGGCGGCGTGACGCGTTCAGCGAGTTGCTGCTGCCGCCGCAGCCGGGCAACGTGCCGAGCAGCGTGGCGCCCGCGGAGGCGTCCTGCGAACATCATGAAGGTTCTGCGTTTGGGTGAATTCGGTTGGTCGTGTAGCGCGGATTGTCGATGCTGCCAGCTTGCCGCTGTTTTTATCGTGGATTGCCACAGGATGTCTCCTTGCCCTTGTGCGGGCGTTGTCAGTAATCGTGGGTGCACGTCGAAAGCGCGGCTTATAGAAAGAGTTGTCCTGAGACAGTGATCCTTAATTATTTGTAAGGAGTGCTTAATACTTGAGTAAGCCTGTGGCTCTGTCGCAAGAAGTGCGGGCGCTGGCTACGCAAGCGCGATACGCTGAATTCCGTATGCCTCCGAGCAGGATGGAGCGACGCGCGAACGGAACGCAGTCAGCGGGTCAGTGGCTTGCGGTTCAGGCGGCCGGCTGCCCGATTTCGTGATTGGCGAGCACTTCGAGCGCGCGCACCATCGCCGAGTGGTCCCACGCTTTGCCGCCATGCGCGACGCACGCGTTGAACAGCGCCTGGCAAGTCGCGGTATTCGGCAGCGAAACGCCGAGCGCCTGCGCGGTCGAGAGCGCGAGGTTCAGATCCTTCTGGTGCAGCTCGATGCGGAAGCCCGGATCGAAGCGTGCGCTTGGTCATCCGCTCGCCGTGCACTTCGAGAATGCGCGACGACGCGAAGCCGCCCATCAGCGCTTCACGCACGCGCGCCGGATCGACGCCGGCCTTCGACGCGAGCAGCAGCGCTTCGCCGACCGCCTCGATCGTCGCGGCGACGATCACCTGATTGGCCACCTTGCACACCTGGCCCGCACCCACCGCGCCGATCAGCGTGACGTTCTTGCCCATCATGTCGAAGAGCGGCTTGACGCTGTCGAAGGTCGCGGTGTCGCCGCCCACCATGATGGTCAGCGATGCCGGCCTTGGCGCCGACTTCGCCGCCCGACACCGGCGCGTCCAGATACTCCGCGCCGCGCTCGCGCACGCGCGCCGCGAAATCGCGGGTGGCCATCGGCGAGATCGAACTCATGTCGACCACGATTTGTCCCGCGCGCAATGCGCTCGGCGAGACCGTGTTCGCCGAACAGCACGCGTTCGACGTCCGGCGTATCCGGCACCATGATGAAAATCACGTCGGCCTGCGCGGCGACCGCAGCGGGGCTGTCGCACGCGACGGCGCCGGCCTGCACGAGTTCGTCGGGCACGCCGCTGCGCGTGAACGCCGCCAGCGCGACGCCGTTCTTGAGAAGGTTGGCGGCCATGGGTTTGCCCATGATGCCGAGTCCGATAAAGCCTGCTTTTTGCATGGAATGCTCCGAAGATGTCGTGAGCGGCCGTGGTTGCTGCCGGCCTGCTTATTTCTGCATGAAGTGTTTCTGCACCGCCTGCGCCGCGCCTTTCAGCAGCCCCATGTCCGCGCAGACGGCGACGACGCGGCAGCCCATCGAGAGATAACGCTCCGCGTCGGCCTGCACCGGCGCGAGGATGCCGCTCGATTTGCCCGCGGCCTTCGCGCGCTCGAACACATGCGCGATCGCCTGTTGCACGTCGGGATGGTTCGCGTTGCCGAGGTGGCCGTAAGCGGCCGCAAGATCGGACGGGCCGACGAACACGGCGTCGACGCCGTCGACGGCGAGAATCTCGTCGATCGAATCGACCGCTTTGCGGCTTTCGATCTGCACGATCACGCAGACGTTGTCGTTGGCGATGTCGAAGTAGTCGGGCACCGTCGCATAGTGATTGCCGCGATGGCTGACCGAGACGCCGCGAATGCCCTGCGGCGGATAGCGCGTCGCGGCGACGGCGCGGGCCGCGTCGTCGGCGCTATCGACGAACGGGCACCAGGAAATTCGAAAAGCCGCTATCGAGCAGCCGCTTGATGAACACGCTGTCGTTGGCCGGCGGCCGCACGACCGGCGCGCTCGCGCTATCCTTGAGCGCCATCAGTTGAGGGATGAGTGTGAGCACGTCGTTGGGCGCATGTTCGGCGTCCAGCAGCATCCAGTCGAAACCGACGATACCGAGCAGTTCCGTGGCAATCGGGCTGGCGAGCGACGCCCAGCAGCCGATCAGGGTTTCGCCGCCGCAACCGCGCGACGAAAGCTATTGGGTAAGGCGCTGGTAGCGGCGTGACGGCTGGCATGACATGTCTCCTCGAACGGCAATGGATCGGGCGAGTTGCGACGACTGTAGATTCGAGATGTTATAGGTCGTCGTACGTCTTATGTCGCAGATTAGCATTGGGCCTATGGCTTGTAACGGGCACGTAAACCCGAATTCGCGCGTATGGCTAGGCGTTTCCAGGTTGCGTGAGGGTGTCCCAATGTTGTAGGATGACCTATATCTAGATGCCTTCTCAAGGAAAGCGAAAATGTCTATTACCGGCGAAATGCTGATCGGCCGCAAAGCGGTGCGCGGCGAGGAACAAGCCTTGCACGCGTTCAATCCCGCCACGGGCTCCGACATCGCCGAGCCGGTTTTCGGCGGCGGCGGCGTCGCGCAGGTCGAAGCGCGCGTGCGAACTGGCGCAGCAGGCGTTCGACCCGTACCGCAACCTGCCGCTGACGGTGCGCGCCGAGTTTCTCGAGCGTATCGCCGACGGCATCACGGCGCTGGGCGACGCGCTGATCGAGCGCGCGCAGCGAAGAATCCGGTCTGCCGAAGGCGCGTCTCGAAGGCGAGCGCGGCCGTACCACCGGTCAGCTCAAGCTGTTCGCGCAAGTCGTGCGCGCGGGCCAATGGCTCGCCGCCACGCTCGATTCGCCGCTGCCGGAGCGCAAGCCGCTGCCGCGCTCGGATCTGCGTATGCAAAAGATTCGCGCTCGGCCCGGTCGCGGTATTCGGCGCCAGCAATTTCCCGCTCGCGTTTTCGGTGGCGGGCGGCGACACGGCCGCGGCACTCGCGGCGGGTTGCCCGGTCGTGGTGAAGGCGCACGGCGCTCACCTCGGCACCTCGGAGATGGTGGGCCGCGTGATTCAGCGCGTCGCGCAGGAAATGGATCTGCCGGAAGGCGTGTTCTCGCTGATCGTCGGCGCGGGCAATGCGATCGGCGAAGCGCTGGTCGCGCATCCGGCGATCAAGGCAGTGGGCTTCACCGGTTCGCGCGCAGGCGGCACTGTCGCTGATGCGCGTCGCGGCGGCGCGTGCCGAGCCGATTCCGGTTTACGCGGAAATGAGCAGCATCAACCCGGTGTTCCTGCTGTCGAACGCGCTGACGCAGCGCGGCGAAAGCATCGCGCGCGGTTTCGTCGATTCGCTCGTGCTGGGCGCGGGCCAGTTCTGTACCAACCCGGGTCTCGCGATCGCGCATCGACAGCGACGCGCTGAAGGGCTTCGTCGCAACGGCGTCCGAGGCGCTGAGCGCGCCAAGCCCGCGCAAACCATGCTGACCGCCGGCATCCACGCGGCGTATCAGAAGGGCGAGAGCAAGCTGGCGGCGACCAAGGGCGTTGAGGAAGTGGCGCGCGGCGTCGACGCAACCGGCCCGACCCAGGCACGCGCCGCGCTGTTCGTGACCGACGCGCAGACGTTCCTCGCAACCCCGGCGCTCGAAGACGAAGTGTTCGGCCCGGTGTCGACCATCGTGCGATGCAAGGACGAGCAGGAACTGCTGGCGGTGGCCGAGCATTTTGAAGGTCAACTGACGGCTACGCTGCAAATGGACAGCGCCGATCTGGCGGCGGCGAAGAAGCTGGTGCCGATTCTCGAGCGCAAGGCCGGCCGGATTCTGGTCAACGGTTACCCGACGGGCGTCGAGGTGTCGCATGCGATGGTGCACGGCGGCCCGTTCCCGGCGACGTCGGACAGCCGCGCGACGTCGGTCGGCACGACCGTCGATCGAGCGCTTCCTGCGTCCGGTCTGCTACCAGGATTTCCCGGCCGATCTGTTGCCCGAAGCGCTCGGCCGACAGCAATCCGCTGGACCTGTGGCGTCGTCGCGATGGCGAGATCACGCGCAGCTAAGCGTGTGGTTGAAGTCGCTGAGCGCAGATAAAGAAATGGCCGGGATGCAAATCCCGGCCATTTTTTTTGCGTTCGCTGCGAGCAGCCAGCTGATTATTCAGGCAAGCGCTTGTGGTGAACAACGCCTCAGCTGTTCGCTTCAGTCACTTCGTTGGCGCGCCGCAAGCCGTTCCCGGCTATTCGACAGATGCATGCGCATCGCCGCGCGCGCACCTTCGGCATCGTGCCGGGAGATCGCTTCGAGAATGCTTTCGTGCTCGAGATTGACGAGCGACAGATACGCGTCCGGTTCCGCGCGCGCAATGCCCGCCGAGTCGAGCCGGTTACGCGGAATCAGCGCGCTGCCCATCTGCGTGAGGATGTCGACGAAATAGCGGTTGCCGGTGGCACGTGCGACCGAGATATGGAACTGCAGATCGGCGTCGACACTATCCAGCCCGTTGTGGCGCGTGGCTTCGATCGCGTCGAGCGCGCCGCGCATGCGTGCGATGTCTTCCGGCTTCGCGCGCTGCGCGGCGAGGCCAGCGCACTCCGTTTCGAGGCTGATACGCAATTCGAGAATGGACAGCACGTCGCGCAGCGTGGTGGCGGGCACCATGTCGATGCCGAGCTTTTCGCGCTGCGGCTCCAGCACGAAGCTGCCGATGCCGTGGCGCGTCTCGATGACCTTGCCCGCCTGCAAGCGTGAAATCGCTTCACGAATCACGGTGCGGCTCACGCTCAGCGTGACCATCAGTTGCGATTCGGTCGGCAGTTTGTCGCCGGGTTTCAGCGCGTTGGACGCGATCTGATCGGTGACGTAGCTGACGACGAACTCGGCAAGATTGCGAGCGCGTCGTGGCGGTGCCGCGGATGCCAGTGGTGTAGCCATCGAAAACGCCCCTTGAAATCAGATAGTTGCAGATACGTCCTGCGTTTCATTATACCGTCGTCTGACGACTGATTATATAAAGGCCAGATCATTTCCAGCTATGCGGTTCTGCCTGGGGCGTAACGCCGCGCTTTGCGCCGCCAGGCAAGGCACGCAGGCCCGCCTGGCAATGGCGCGCGGGAAGTACGATAACCGCGCGACGCTCAGACGCGGCGCAACTCGACCCGCTTGATGTCCTTCACGATCACGAGGTAGCTGAACACCGTGAGCAGCGCGTTCGCGCCGACGAACACCAGCGCGCCGTTGAACGAACCGGTTTCGCGACGAGGTAGCCGATCACGATCGGCGTGACGATGCCGGCCACGTTGCCGAACATATTGAAGATCGCGCCGGACAAGCCGAGCGCTTCCTTCGGCGACGTATCCGCGACCACCGCCCAGCCGAGCGCGCCGATGCCTTTGCCGAAGAACGCGAGCGACATCAGCGCGACCACGACCCAGTCGGTCGACACATAGTTGCAGCCGATGATGCACACCGACAGCAGCATGCCGCCCACAATCGGCACCTTGCGCGCGACGGTCAGCGAATAGCCGCGCCGGATCAGTCCGTCGGACAGCATGCCGCCGAGCACGCCGCCCGAGAATCCGCAGATTGCAGGCAGCGACGCCACCAGGCCCGCGTGCAGGATCGTCATGCCGCGCGCCTGCACGAGATAGATCGGAAACCAGGTCAGGAAGAAGTAGGTCAGCACGTTGATGCAGTACTGCGCGAGATAGACGCCGACCAGCATGCGGTTGCCGAGCAGCTGACGCACGAGAAACCAGCCGCCTGCGCTCGAGATATCGGCGGGGCGGGCGGCCTTTTCAGCCTTCTTGTGGCCGCTGACCACGCCGCCGCCCTGTTCGATGTACTCGAGTTCGGCGCGCGACACGCGCGGATGGTCGGCGGGATTCTTCATGACCTCGCAGCCACGTGAGCGGCGAGAATCAGGCCGATCGCGCCCATCACGAGATAGACCGAATGCCAGCCGAACGCGTGCGTGAGCCAGGCCATCAGCGGCGTGAATACGACGGCGGCGAAGTACTGCGCCGAATTGAAAATGGCCGACGCGGTGCCGCGTTCGTTGGTCGGGAACCAGCTCGCGACCACTTTGGCGTTGGCCGGAAACGCCGGCGATTCCGCCGCGCCCATCGCGAAACGCAGCACGAACAGCGCGGAGATGGCGGCCGCCGCGCTGCCCAGCAAGCCGATCGAGCTTTGCAGCAGCGTGAAGAGCGACCACGAGAAAATGCTCGCCGCGTACACGCGCCGCGCGCCGAAGCGGTCCAGCAGCCAGCCCGCCGGCAGTTGCGACAGCACGTAGGCCCAACTGAACGCGGAGAAGATGTAGCCCATCTTGATCGCGTCGAGGCCGAACTCGCCGCGCATCGCCGAGCCGGTGACCGAGAGCGTCGCGCGGTCCGCGTAGTTGAGCGTCGTGATCAGAAAGATCAGCAGCAGGATCGTGTAGCGGACTTTGGTGCGCTTGCCTGCGTCGGTGGCGGCGTTGGCGGAAGCGGCGGAATCGGCCGTGCGGCTCATATCCATGGTCATCTCCTGAATTTTTATGCGAGGGAGCTGGCTCCCGGAACGGCGTGCGGCGGCGTAGCTGGGTTGTGCGGGTCGCGTGCGGGCAGTGCGAGTTTTGCGGGCGCTGCCGGCTCGACGCGCGCTACAAGAAGCCGCGCAAACGGCTTGCCGGGGCCGCGGCGCTAGTCAGCCCGTCATTCTGGCAAGTCGGACCCGTCGCCACGCCACCCGCGCGCAGGACGAAAAACGCCCGGCGACGTTGCCGTCCCGGGCGCTCATTGCGCAGCCGTCAAGCGGCCCTCGTCGCACGGTCGTGAGTGTTAGCACGACCGTGGCGCCGGCTGCATTACTGCGCGCCGAGCTTCTTGATCAGCACGTCGAGCATGCCCATTTCTTCTTCGGTCAGGTCGGTCAGCGGTGCGCGCACCGGGCCTGCGTCGTGGCCGACCAGCTTCGCGCCCGCCTTCACGATGCTGACCGCGTAGCCTGCGCGGCGGTTACGGATCTTCAGGTACGGCAGGAAGAAGTCGTCGATCAGCTTGCCGACCGTTGCGTGGTCGTCCGCCGCGATCGCGCGGTAGAAGTCCATCGCGGTCTTCGGGATGAAGTTGAACACCGCCGACGAGTACACCGGCACGCCCAGCGCCTTGTACGCCGCTGCGTAGACTTCAGCGGTCGGCAGGCCGCCGAGGTACGAGAAGCGGTCGCCCAGGCGGCGGCGGATCGTCACCATGTTTTCGATCTCGCCCACGCCGTCCTTGAAGCCGATCAGGTTCGGGCAGCGTTCTGCCAGACCTTCGAGCATGTCGGCGTTAAGCTTCGAGTTGGCGCGGTTGTAGATGATCACGCCCATGTTCGGCACGGCTTTGCACACTTCTTCAGCGTGCGCGGCGATGCCTTCCTGGCAGGCTTCGGTCAGGTAATGCGGCATCAGCAGAATGCCGTTCGCGCCATGACGCTCGGCTTCCTTCGCGTAGTCGATCGCGACGCGCGTCGGGCCGCCCGCACCGGCCAGGATCGGTACCTTGCCCTTGCAGACTTCGGTGGCCGTGCGCACGACGTTCGAGTAATCGTCATGCGTGAGCGAGAAGAATTCGCCCGTGCCGCCGGCGACGAACAGCGCCGATGCGCCGTACGGCGCGAGCCATTCGAGGCGCTCAGCGTAGGTGTCGGCGCGGAAATTGCCTTGTGCGTCGAAGTCGGTGACGGGGAAGGAGAGAAGGCCTTCCGAAACGATCTGCTTGAGTTCCTGCGGTGTCGTCATGATGAGTATCCAGGCGTCTGTACTAGGTCAGTATTAAGTCGGTATGGGTAGATCCGTCGAAATGGAGATTTCTTATACGTCATCGTACAACAACAAATCGGCGAACTCAACGGGGTTTTCACGGCATAATGCTTGTTATAGGGTAAATACGGAACATCCACGCCATGTTCCATGTTGTAGGATGACGTATGAATAGCTGGCGCGGCAGGCTCGCAGCAGGCTTTTATCGCCATAAGGATCGATGCAATGGAACAACAATCCCCGCTCTACATTCGCGTTCACCCCAATGACAATGTCGCGATCGTCGTCAACGACGGCGGTCTGGGTGAGGGCGCAGTATTCCCCGACGGTCTCGTGCTGCGCGAGCGCGTGCCGCAAGGCCACAAGGTCGCGCTGGCCGATCTGGCCGAAGGCGACGAGGTCATCCGCTATAACGTGGTGATCGGCTACGCGCTGAAGGCGCTGCCCAAGGGCAGCTGGATCAACGAACACGTGATCCGCATGCCGAGCCCGCCCGGACTCGAAGACCTGCCGATCGCCACGATCAAGGCGCCGGAGATGCCGCCGCTCGAAGGCTTCACGTTCGAGGGCTATCGCAATGCGGACGGCTCGGTCGGCTCGCGCAACATCCTCGCCATCACGACCACGGTGCAATGCGTGGCCGACGTGGTTCAGCACGCGGTGACGCGCATCAAGGCCGAACTGCTGCCGCAGTATCCGAATGTCGACGACGTGGTGAGCCTCGGCCACACCTACGGTTGCGGCGTCGCGATCGACGCGCCCGACGCGATGGTGCCGATCCGCACCGTCCGCAACATCAGCCTGAACCCGAACTTCGGCGGCGAAGTGATGATGGTCAGCCTCGGTTGCGAAAAGCTGCAGCCTGAGCGTCTGATGCCGCCGGGCACGATTCCGATCGCTGCGGCGGCGAATGTCGCCGAAGTCGCGGACATCGGCGATATCGAGGCCGACCTGAACGGCGACGTCGTGGTGTTGCAGGACGACTCGCACGTCGGCTTCCAGTCGATGATCGACTCGATCATGAAGATGGCCGACGGTCATCTGAAGCGCCTGAACAATCGCCGTCGCGAAACCTGCCCGGCGGCCGATCTGGTGATCGGCGTGCAGTGCGGCGGCAGCGATGCGTTCTCCGGCCTGACCGCCAACCCCGCCGTGGGCTTCGCGACCGACCTGCTGGTGCGCGCCGGCGCGACCGTGATGTTCTCCGAAGTCACCGAAGTGCGCGACGGCGTCGACCAGCTGACGGCGCGCGCGGCCAACGCCGAAGTGGCGGCGGCGATCATCCGCGAGATGCAGTGGTACGACGATTATCTGAAGCGCGGCGGCGCGGACCGCAGCGCGAACACGACGCCCGGCAACAAGAAGGGCGGCTTGTCGAACATCGTCGAAAAGGCGATGGGCTCGATCATCAAGTCGGGCAACTCGGCGATCTCCGGCGTGTTGTCGCCGGGCGAGAAGGTCCGCCAGAAGGGCCTGATTTACGCGGCGACGCCGGCCAGCGATTTCATCTGCGGCACGCTGCAGGTCGCGGCGGGTATCAATCTGCATGTGTTCACGACCGGTCGCGGCACGCCGTACAGCCTCGCCGAAGTGCCCGTCATCAAGGTCGCGACGCGCTCGGATCTGGCGCGCCGCTGGCATGATCTGATGGACATCAACGCCGGTACGATTGCAACCGGCGCGTCGACGATCGAAGAGGTGGGTTGGGAACTGTTCCGCCTGATGCTCGACGTCGCCAGCGGGCGCAAGCAGACCTGCGCGGAAAAGCTCAAGCTGCACAATGCGTTGACGCTGTTCAATCCGGCGCCGGTGACCTGATGGCGGCTGAGCCCGGCGTTGCCGCTGCCGGCTGCATGCCGGGCTTCCTGAATCGACTGCATCACGACCGCACTCACATCAAACATAGAGACATGACTGACTCGAACCTTGACCGCTCCGCGACAAAGAAACCGTTCCGCCGTCTGCTGCTGACGGGCGCCGCCGGCAATCTCGGCAAGCAATTGCGCGGCGCGCTCTCCGCGTGGGCCGACATCGTGCGCGTGACCGATATCGCGCCGCTCGGCGACGTCGCGGCACATGAAGAAGCGTCCATCGTCAATCTCGCCGACGAAGCCGCGGTTCACGCGCTGCTCGAAGGCGTGGATGCGGTGATTCACCTCGGCGGCATTTCCGTCGAAGCGCCGTTCGAAGACCTGATCGAAGCGAACATTCGCGGCCTGTACAACCTCTATTCGGCCGCGCAGAAGCAAGGCGTGAAGCGGATCATTTACGCCAGCTCGAATCACGCGGTGGGCTTCCATCCGGTGACTTCGGTGGTCGATATCGACGCGCCGCTGCGTCCGGACAGCCTGTACGGCGTGACGAAGTGCTTCGGCGAATCGCTGTCGCGCTATTACTTCGACCGCTTCGGTCTGGAAACCGTGTGCCTGCGGATCGGCTCGTCGTTCGAACAGCCGAAAAACGCGCGCATGCTGGTCACCTACCTGAGCTATCGCGACTTCATCGAACTGGTGCGCTGTTCGCTGTTCACCAATCGCGTGGGTCACGCAATCGTTTACGGCGTGTCGAATAACCGCATTTCGTGGGTCGACAACACCAAGGCCGCGTTCCTCGGCTTCCGTCCGCAAGACAGTTCGGACGCAGTTCGAGCATCTGTTCCCGGCTGGCGCGCCCGACCAGAAGCTCGACGATCCGACCCAGCTGTTCCAGGGCGGCCCGTTCGTGCTGGCTGGTCCGATGGAGCCGAAGCGGTGAGCGCGACGTTCAATCCGCGCGTCGAACGGCTCGAAGGAGCAGGGCAGGCGCCCGCCGGTGTCGGCGAAAGCCCGGTGTGGCGCGTGGCCGAGCAGGCGCTTTACTGGGTCGACATTCCGGCGCAGAAGATCGTGCGGCTGCGGGTCGATTCGGGCGTGCGCACCGAATGGGTGTTGCCGGAGAAGGTCGCCTGCATCGCGTTCGACCGTCATGGCAAAGTGCTGGCCGGTTGCGAGACCGGACTGTTCGCGGTCACGCTGAACGAAGCGGGCGGTGATGTTGCCGTGCGCAAGCTCGCCGCGCCGTCGTTCCCGTTCGCCGACATGCGTTTTAACGACGGCCGTTGCGACCGGCAAGGGCGCTTCTGGTCCGGCACGATGGTGCAGGACATGGCGGCGGCCAATCCGGCCGGCGCACTGTATCGATACGACGCGCAGGGCGTGCTGTCCGCGCCGGTGATCGACGCTCTGATCACGCAGAACGGTCTTGGCTGGTCGCCGGACGGCGCGACCATGTATCTGTCCGACTCGCATCCGTTGCGCAGGCAGATCTGGGCGTTCGACTACGACATCGAGTCGGGCGAGCCGCGCAACCGGCGCGTGTTCGCGGACCTGAATCATCACGCGGGCCGTCCGGACGGCGCTGCGGTGGATGCCGACGGCTGTTACTGGATCTGCGCGAACGACGCCGGCCTGCTGCTGCGCTTCACGCCGCAAGGCAAGCTGGACCGTCAAGTGGCCGTGCCGGCCGTCAAGCCGGCCATGTGCGCATTCGGCGGCCGGGATCTGGACACGCTGTTCGTGACGTCGATTCGCCCCGCAACGGGTGCGAGCGAGCACGACGGCCATCTGTTCGCCGTGCGTCCGGGCGTCACCGGGCTGCCCGAACCGGAATTTGCCGGCGAACTGTAAAGCCGGCGCTTAAACGAAACAGGCGCCGGGACGATATGGTTCCCGGCGTCTTCCGTATTCGTTTGCTTAATTCATCACTCGTCGTACAACATGTGGCGTTTAGACCACGGTTTTAACGTGGCTTGCGCTATAAAAATCCAGCCGCTTCAAGCCACCGTCCCTTCCTCCTGATCTCTGCGCTCGCTGGCGTGGGGCCTCGCGGTCCATTGGACCGGTCAGCTCTACCGCGCGTTTGAATTCTGCGGGTAAATACTGTCTGTACAAGTCAAAACGCGTTTTATAGACTTCATATGTCGTCGTACAACGTATAAGCCCAAACGAAATCCTTTCTGTCGATTTCGAGATTGCAGCCTGAATTAAAACTCTGGTTGCATCAGCGGGTCGTTAGTACGCCAGAGTTAGATCGACGTAATCGAAGTACAAGAAGCAAGTTGGAGTGCTGAGCATCGTGCCGGGGACATTGCGCGATCCAGCGCGGCAGCATGCCGCCGGCCGCCCAGGCCCGCGAGCGCGCAGCCGTGAGACACATTAAAACCAAGCGGCATCCACCACGTCAGGGTGTCAATTTTTCAAGGAATGTCACGATGAACAAGAAGTTTGCCTCTTCCCGTGTTTCGATGATCGTCGCGGCTTCGGTGCTCGCGTTCAGCACCGTGTCGGCGCACGCGCGCGTGTTCCGCGTCGTCGGACGTGCACGGCGACACCTATCCGACCAATATGGCCGTGAAGTACATGGGTGACGAGATCAACAAGGCAACCGGTGGCAAGGATTCCGTGAAGGTGTTCGGCAACAGCGCGCTGGGTTCGGAAAACGACACCATCGACCAGGTGCGCATCGGCGCACTGGACATGGCGCGTGCCAACGGCGCCGCGTTCAACGAGATCGTTCCTGAATCGATGATTCCGTCGCTGCCGTTCCTGTTCCGCGACATCGACCATTTCCGCAAGGTGATGTACGGCCCGGAAGGCCAGAAGATTCTCGACGCGTTCGCGGCGAAGGGCATGATCGCGCTGACGTTCTATGAGAGCGGCGCGCGTTCGATGTACGCGAAGCGCGCGATCCATTCGCCGGCCGACATGAAGGGCCTCAAGGTTCGCGTGCAGCCGTCGGACCTGATGGTCGACGAAATCAAGGCAATGGGCGGCACGCCGACGCCGATGCCGTTCGCCGAAGTCTATACCGGCCTGAAGACGGGTCTGGTGGACGCAGCGGAAAACAATATTCCGTCGTACGAAGAAACCAAGCACTTCGAAGTCGCGCAGGTCTATTCCGAAACCCAGCATTCGATGACCCCGGAAGTGCTGGTGTTCTCGAAGAAGGTGTGGGACACGCTGACGCCGCAAGAGCAGCAGATCATCAAGAAGGCGGCGGCCGACTCGGTGCCTTACTACCAGAAGCTGTGGACCGCGCGTGAAGCCGACGCGGCGAAGACGGTCACCAAGGGTGGCGCGACGATCGTCCAGCCGGCGCAGATCGATCGCGCGGCTTTCGTGACGGCGATGCAACCGGTGTGGGCGAAGTACGAAAAGACCCCGCAAATGAAGCAGCTCGTCGACGAAATCCAGGCAATCAAATAAGTATCGTCATCCAGTTAAAAACAGTTAGACAGGCATCGGCCACGGCGAGAAAAGCCCTGCGGAAGTTTCGCGGGCTTGATCGCCGCGCGCCGTTGCCGGCTGGTGAAGCACAGCAGGATTGCTAAATAGTGAAGTTAGGTCTGTCGTGAGCAAGGACGGGGTCATGAGTTTCCTGAAACGCCCAAATGATTTTCTTTTTCGCGCGCTGGTCGTCGTTGCATCGACGAGTCTCGCCGTCGCTGTGTGGGCTGGTGATTTATAGCGTCGTGATGCGCTATGTCTTCAACGACGCCCCCGATTACGTCGAGCCGATCGCGCTCTTGCTGGTGATCGTGATCGCGATGTTCGGTGCCGCGCTCAAGGTGCGCGAAGGCGGCCATATCGGGCTCGATTCGCTCGTGAAGAATCTCTCGGTGAAAGGCCAGGCAATTGCGGCGGGGATCCAGCATCTTTGCCTGATGGCATTCGCCGTGGCGGTTTTCATCGGCTGTTCGGAAATGGCGATGACCACCATGGAGGACAGGATCCCGATTATCGGCGTTCCTGAAGGGGTGCGTTATCTCATTCCGGTCGTTGCCAGCGTCTGCATTGCGCTGTTCTCGTTCGAGCACCTGCTGGCGCTCTTCGTCAAGAAACAAAAATAGAACAATCATGGAACTTGCCCTCCTTGCTGTCAGTTTTCTCGTCTTCCTCCTTCTAGGGGTTCCGGTTTCATTCGCGTTGGGACTCTCGTGCGTCCTGACGTATCTGTATGAAGGTTTGCCGGCGGCGACTGCGATGCAGTCGATGATCTCGGGGATGAATGCGTTCTCGTTCCTCGCGGTCCCGTTCTTCATTTTCTCCGGCGAGCTGATGCTGCACGGTGGCATCGCCGATCGCATCCTGCGTTTCGCGCAGGCCACGGTGGGCCATTTCCGCGGCGGTCTCGGCATGGCCAACGTGGTCGCGTGCACGCTGTTCGGCGGCGTGTCGGGTTCGCCTACGGCGGATACGTCCGCAATGGGCGGCGTGGTGATTCCGCTGATGAAACGCGAAGGCTACAGCGCCGCTTACGCGGTCAACGTGACGACGCACTCGTCGCTCGCGGGCGCGTTGATGCCCACGTCGACCAACATGATCATTTACGCATTCGCCGCCCAGGGCATCACCGGGACGTTGAATGGCGTGCACATGAGCGGCGTGTCGATTGGCGATCTGTTGTTTTCTGGTCTCCTGCCGGTGTTGTGGGTGATGGGTTTCGTGCTGATCGCGGCTTACTGGCAAGCGGTCAAATACGGTTATCCGCGTCGTCCGGACGGTTCGACCGAACTGCAGCGCTTCCCCGGCTGGATGGCGGTGGCGCGCACCTTCCTCGGCGCGGTGCCGGGCCTGATGGTGATCGCGATCATTCTGGTGTGCGTGGCCAAGGGGATTGCTACCGCGACGGAAGCCGCCGCGATTGCCGTGGGTTATTCGCTGATTCTGACCATCGTCGTGTATCGCACGATGACGATGAAGAAGCTCGGTCATGCGCTGTCAAAAGCGGCCAAGACCACGGGCGTGGTGCTGCTGCTGATCGGCGTGTCGAACATGTTGCGCTACCAGATGGCTTATCTGGAGATTCCGGACGCCATCGAGCGCATGCTCGACGGCGCGACGGCGCTGCCGTGGCTGATGCTGCTGTACATCAACCTGATCCAGATTTTCCTCGGCACGTTCGTCGACATGGCGGCGCACATCCTGATCACCACGCCGCTGTTCCTGCCGATGGCAATGCACAACGGTGTCGGCCCCGTGCAGTTCGGGATCATGATCCTGCTGAACTGCGCATTGGGTCTCGTCCATCCGCCAATTGGCTCGGTGCAGTTTATCGGTTGTGCGATTGGCAATGTGTCGATTGGTGAAACCACCAAGGTGGCATGGCCGTATTACCTGGCTATCTTCAGCGCGATCAACATCGTGACCTACGTACCGATGTTTTCTACCTGGTTGCCGAGCATCATCAACGGTCACCCGGTGTTCTGACTAAATACACATTCCACACTCAGCGGCGCTCTGCCAGGCGCCGCACATAAATAAAGTTTTTAACAGAGGAGTAGAAATGAAAAAGGCACTCGTCGACTTCGGCTCTGGGGTTGGTCGCCCTGGGCGCGCATGCACAAAGCAGCGTGACGTTGTACGGTATCGTCGATACGGGTATCGGCTATCAAAGCAGCTCGGCGAGCGCTCGGTTCGAACGCCGGGCGGCCGCTCGCAGGTCAAGATGATCAACGGGCATCTGGGCGGGCAGCCGCTTCGGCCTGAAGGGCTGCGGAAGATCTGGGCGGCGGTACGAAGGCCATTTTCCAGTTGGAAGAGGGCTTTAACAGCGCGAACTGGTGCTGAGAACGTCTCGGGTCTGATGTTCAGCCGGCAGGCGTATGTCGGTGTGGCGAATGCCAACTACGGTACGTTCACGGCGGGCCGCCAGTACACGTCGTACTACACGCTGCTGTCGCCGTATAGCCCGACCACCTGGCTGACCGGCGCATACGGCGCGCACCCGGGCGATATCGACTCGATGGATACGCTGTATCGCGCGAACAACTCGCTGGTGTACACGTCGCCGAAAATCTACGGCCTGACGGTCAGCGGTTCGTACTCGCTGGGTGGCGTGCCGGGCAGCTTCAGCCGCCGGTCAAACCTGGAGCGCGGCAGCACAGTACCTGTATGGTCCGTTCGGTATCGCAGCAGGTATCCAGCGCATCGACAACGGCACGCCGGGCGGCGGCGCATGGGGCGCGAACTCCACGACGTCGAACAGCGGCGCGCAAGCCGGTATCTCGGCGTATCAACAACGGCTTCCAGACGGCCGCCAAGCAGCAGCGCGTTGCAGTGAACGGCGGCTACGCGTTCAACTCGCAGTGGGATGTCTCGTTCGCCTATTCGAACGTGCAATACGCTCCGGGCATCAACTCGGCGTTCCACGGCACGGCGATCTGGAACACGGGCGGTGCCGTGCTGCACTGCAAGCCGATCACGGCTGCTGGATCTGGCAGCTGGCTATAGCTACACGCGCGCAACGCAGTCGAACGGCATCACGAGCGCGGCTAGCTACAGCCAGTTCAACCTGTCGCAGTACTACAGCCTGTCCAAGCGTACGGGTCTGTATGCGCTGGAAGCTTATCAGCGTGCTGGCGGTCAGACGCTCGGCACGAACGGCAAGAGCATCATCAACGCAACGGCTGACATCGGTGACGGTCAGAACAGCGCACCGTCGTCGTCGCGCAGCCAGGTTGCTGTTGGCGTGGGCATCATCCACCAAGTTCTAATTGGGTGGTGTAAAGTGGCGGCGTAGTGTTATGCCGCCACGGCAACGCGTATGCAGGTACGCGTTGCTCTGAGTTTTGCCGGCTGCGCGCGCAACGCGCGCAGCCTTTCGCCTCGCGCCGCGTTCGATCTGGCAGCGCGCCCAGCGCGATGAAGATCGCCCTCGATCGAGCGGCGAATCTTGCACGAGGCTCTAGTTCCCGCGTCGTAGTCATTGGCGCACGCATGAATTCCCACGCGTGGTGCATCCATTCTGTCGTGTTCTTCGCTGCGATCGCATACAACGCATGTGCTGGCGAGCGATACGAACGACGCCGTGAGCTCAAATTACAGGCTCGCTAACGCAGGCACACTCCCACATATTGTTGCGTGCACGCAACGCAAGCTGTGATTTTTACCGCCGCCGAGCAGCCCGACACGTCACGTTTCGGACCACAAACGTCCACCCGTCGCCCAGTTTTCGCGCTTCACTTCGGTCAGAATGATATCCACCGAATTCGGTTCGACGCCGAGCGAATCGCAGGTGCCTTGGTGATGGCTTCGACGAACTCGCGTTTCTGTTCCAGCGAGCGGCCTTCGAAAAGTTCGATATGAAACGTGGGCATGGCGTGACTCCGTGATAATAGAGATGGTATAGATGCGGTAGAATTCAGTCGCGGTAGCTGCGATCGAGCCGGTCGAGCTTGCGCAGCAACGCCGGCCATTCGAGTGTGCCTTCGATAGCGCCGCCATCGTACAGTTGTTCGGCCGTGCGAGCGGCAATGCCGTCGTCGGGCACGACGAGTGCCGTGCCGCAAGCCTGCGCCTGGATCTGGATCTCGCAGGCTTTGAGCAGGGTCGCCATCAGCACGTAGGCTTCGGCGACAGTGCGGCCAAGCGGTCAACGTGCCGTGATTGCGCAGGAGCATGGCGGGTTTGTCGGCGAGATGCGCGACGAGGCGTTCGCCTTCGGCGGGCGTGAACGCGAGGCCTTCGTAGTCGTGATAGGCGAGCTGGCCATAAAAGCGCAGCGCGTGTTGCGACGCCGGCAGCAAGCCTGCCGGCTGCGCGGAAACCGCCACGCCCGCCGTATTGTGCAGATGCATCACGCAGAACGCGTCGGCACGCGCGGCGTGCACGGCGGCATGCAGTGCGAAGCCGGTTGCATTGACCGGATGGTCGCTCGCCCCGACGATGTTTCCTGCGATATCGATCTTCACGAGATTCGACGCGCGGACTTCGTCGAACGCGAGGCCGAACGGATTGATCAGGAAATGCCCCGGCTCGCCGGGCACGCTTGCCGAAATATGCGTGTAGATCAGGTCGTCCCAGCCATTGAGCGCCGCGAGGCGATAGGCGGCGGCCAGGTCGATGCGGGTTTGCTGTTCCGCCGTCGGAGAGTGGGCCCGGCTTCGGCGATGCGGCCGGCCGGGGTGTGCGTGAACGACATGGTTGGTCTCCTGTCGATGGGCCGATGCGTCGTCGGCGGATGCGGCACGTCGCGGCGTAAGGCTAATGCTCGGCGTGTCGGTAGTGTCGCGCATGGCGCGCATGCCCGAGCCATTGCACGGTCCACGTCGCGAGGACGAAGGGCGCGGTCATCGCCGGCCAGCCGAAGTAAGCGGCGACGTGCTTGCAGCGCGACGGAAATCAGCGACACCGCCGAGCATCGCGCCGCGCCGCAGTCGGCTAGCGCGATGGCCGTCAATGCGCCGTTGAATCCTAACAGGCCTGCATCGAACGAGTTTGTTTGACGCAGTTTGTGCGCCGAGAGCAGGTGCGCGGCGCTCGCGAGTGCCAGCACCGAACAAGTGCCCGACCACGCGTGCCGCGCATGAACGCTGCGGCAATGCCGATCAGACGAGCAAGCCCGGCAAGGCGCCCGAAGCGAAACCGGTCTGTGCGAAACCGGCGAGCAAGCCGCTGCCCATGAGCGCGATGCCGGTGAGCACGCGATTGGCTGGCGCAGACCGGCCGGCGGCGTTGCCCGTGCGCACGAGCGGCAGCCAGAGCCACGTGACGATCAGACAGGGCTCGAAAAAAATCCCAGTCCACGTGCAGCGAAGCCAGCGCGAAACCAGGGTTGAGAAGCCATGCAGTAGCCGGTCGCGGCGAAAATCGCCACGGCTGCTGCGGTCGCGTTGTCGGCGATAAAATTGAACGCGGCGAGACCCGCCAGCGCTCCGTTAAAGCCATGCAGTCCGGCACGGGTTTCGTCGTCGGGCTCGGGCGGTCGCGCGTCGATCAGGATCGCGCTCACGTTGGCCGCAACCGCGCCCATCAGCGCCGCGCACGCGAGGCGCGGGATCGCCAGCAGCCAGGCGGCGAGCAGGCACGCGCCGGTGAAGGCATTCGGTTGCAGCACGATCTGGCCGAGACTGCGCAACAGCGTGCGCAGGGCGGCGGATTGTGCGTCGGTTGCGGCGGCGTGCATCGGTGAGGGCGAAAGAGGTGATTCTGACGATGCGAGCGTGCGCGAGTTGATGAGCAGCGTGCGCGCCGGGAGTCGCAGACGGTGAACCGAACCGCGAGCATAGGCCAGCTGCCCGGCACCGGGCATCGCCGCATGCATTGATAGTGGCTATTTGCGACATCGCTTCAGCTGGCACGCCGGCGAGTCAAGCTTTCGGGCTACGATAAAAAATCTGCGTGCAGGACGCATGGCTTCGCGAGGAGACAGCAAATGCGTGAATACGATGGGCATCGGAAGAGGGCAAAGGCATCGAACATCTCGTGTTCGACGCGAGCGAAAACGGATTCGCCGTGGAAAGCGTGCTGGTCGGCAGCGTGACGGCAAGGCGTACGGTCTGCACTACAAGGTGCGATGCGACGCGCAATGGCGCACGACGTTACGCGTGGCTGAAGATCGTCGGCGGCGGCGAGCTGGAATTGCACGGCGACGGCGAAGGGCATTGGCGCGATGGCCAGGGCGTCGTGCTGAGCGCGATCGAAGGATGCATCGACATCGATATCGCGGCCACGCCGTTCACCAACACGCTGCCGATCCGCCGTCTGCAATTGGCCGAAGGCGAGCGTCAGGCAGATTTCAGTCGCGTATATTTCCACGCCGGATCTGCAGATCACGCGTGCCGAGCAGGCGTATTCCTGCATCGTGCTGAATCGCGAGTATCGCTACGAGGGCATGTTCCGCAATTTCACAGCGGATCTGACGGTGGACGAAGACGGTCTCGTGATCGACTACCCGACGCTGTTCACACGCCTGCCGCCCGCGAGCTGACTGGAGCACGTCGCTCGCGTCCGACATGTTCCGGCCTGTGTTGATCGTTGAACAAAGCGGTCGATGTGCGCCGCGATGCGCTCGGGCTCGCGCAACACGACCCAGTGTCCGGCATCGATCTCAGTGCGGACATACGGCGCCGAGCCACCCTTCCAGTCCGAGCGACAGTGCCGGCCCGACATAGCGGTCGCGCAGCGGCACGATGAACTGCACCGGCGCGTGCGCATGCCGGGCGCGCGGGCGCAGCAGTCGTGTCGATGAAGTTGGCGCGGTAGAGATTCAGGCCGTTGATCGCGTTGCGCATTTGCGCCGGGTCGCGATGCGGCGCGCACGCGCTCGGTCACACGCAGCCACAGCGGCCACAGCCGTGCGCCGCCGGCACGCCACACCAGTTCCGGCAGCCAGGGCAGATGAAAGAAGAAGATGTACCAGGATTTCAGCGTCTGCCGTGATGCCGCTGCCGAAAGAGCGTTTCGCGGCGTGCGGTGCCGGTTAGCTGGCCTGACTCGCCTCGCCGCCACGCAAGGCCGAGCGACGCGTGATCGAGACACGGCCCAGAGATCGACGTATAGGACGCAATGCGGCCTTTGAACGCGGGCTCGGTCACCGCTTCCCAGCTCTGGATCGACCCCCAGTCGTGGCCGACCAGATGAAACGGCCGCGCGCCGCACGTCGCGTCGGCAACCGCGGCGAGATCGGCGGCGAGACGTTCGAGACGGTAGGCGCTGCGCGTGGCCGGTGCTTCGGATGCGCCCGCGCCGCGCACGTCGTAGCTGATCACGCGATAGCGCGCGTCGAGTTGCGCGCGCACCGGTTCCCACACCGCTGCCGAGTCGGGATAGCCATGCACCAGCACGATAGGCGGCGCGTCACGCGGTCCGCTGACGTAGACCGCGAGCCGCACATCGCCGGACTGTCGACCGACAGCGTGTCGCGTATCACGCGGCCGCCTGCACGCCGCGCCGCGCGGCCTTGCGTGCGCTCGGCGTGGCTGCGTTGGTGGCGTCGACCGCGGCGACGAGGCCATCGATACGCGTGAGTTGCGCACGATTATCGTGATCCCACGGATGGAAGCCCGGCCGGAAAAAGCTCAGCCATTCGCCTGCAATGCGCGGAAACACGCCATGCCGCGGACCATACAGATACTTCACGACGCGCCACATGCCGCGCATATGGCCGCCGCGTTTGCGGTCGGCAATCAGCAGACGCACGTGGTAGTCGAACACGATCAGCCAGAACGAGCACGGTGGTGGCGAGCATCGTGCCGGTGCGCAGCAGATAACGGCCGAGGCCCGGCTTGAGCACCGTATTCCACACGTCGTAGGAGACCGACTTGTGTTCGGTTTCTTCCAGCGCATGCCACGTCCACATCTGCGTATAGCCTTCGACCGATCCGCCGATGCGCGATTGCGTCTTCCAGCAGCAGGCCCGCCAGCATCGCCGTGTAATGTTCGAGGCAGACGGTGACGGCGAGCTGGTACGAAGTGCGGCAGGATCTTGCGGCCGAAATTGAGAATCGCCCACAACCGCTTGTCGAGCTTGTGCGCGGGCAGGCCGGCTTCCTGCAGCAGATCGTTGTATTCGATATGCTCGCGCGTATGCATCGCTTCCTGTCCGATGAAGCCGAGCACCTGCTTCTTCAGCTCGGGGTCGTCGATCTGGTCGCGGTAGTTGCGCACGCTATCCATGAAGAAGCGCTCGCCCGCCGGGAACAGCAGCGACAGCGCGTTGAAGAAGTGCGTGACATGTGAGCCTTGCACGTGCCAGTCGCAGGCACGTTCTTTCGGTAAATTGAAACGGAGGTCGCGGCGAACCGGCATCATGGCCTTTCTCCTTGTGATCTTCTGTTGACTGCTGATTGTGTTGATTGTGTTGATTGCGTTGCTTGTGTTGATGGCACGACGCGAGAGCGGGTGTCAGGCCAAGCGCGGCGTGACGAATGCAACCCGCGTGCAACCCCCATGCAACACGCACTTTGAATGACTCACGCGCGCTTTGCGTCGACCTGCGCGGCGCGGCGCGCGCGCTTTTCCGCGATGCGCTTCATGCGGCGCGTTTGCATCACCACCAGCGCCTGATAGGCGGCCGGCAACGTACGCGCCAGCCAGTCCGCGGCGCGCGCGTCACGCCCGATCAGCACGCGCCGTTTGTTCCGGCGCACGCCGTCGAGTATCACGCGCGCGGCTTCGTCGGCGGTGGTGATGAAGAACTTCTCGAAGTCGTCCTTGCCCTGCTGTTCGTTTTCGAGCATGAAGCCGACCATGTTCGACGCAATGCGGCTCGACTGCGCGATGGACGTGCGGATGCCGCCCGGATGCACGCAGGTCGCCGACACGCCGCACTTCATCAGATCGAGTTCCTGACGCAGCGCTTCGGTGAAACCGCGTACGGCGAATTTGGTCGCGTTATAGCCGCTCATGCCAGGCTGCGAGAACAGACCGAATACGCTCGACGTATTGACGATATGTCCTTCGCCGGACGCTTTGATATGCGGCAAAAATGCTTTGGTGCCGTGCACGACGCCCCAGAAGTTGATGCCGACAATCCACTCCAGGTCGGCATACTCCATTCCTTCGATGGTGCTCGACAGCGCCACGCCCGCGTTGTTGAACACGAGATTGACGCGGTCATGTTCGGCGACCGTTGCGGCGGCCCAGTCGAACATCGCCGCGCGGTCGGCGACATCGAGCACGCGCGTCGTGATGCGCAGCGGCGAGCCGACCACCTGCGGCGCGGCGGCGTCGGCGAGTTGCGCGGTTTCGGCGAGGCTCGCCGGATTGCGGTCGGCGAGCGCGAGATGGCAGCCTTCGCGTGCCAGCCGGATCGCGAGCGAGCGGCCCATGCCCGAACCCGCGCCGGTGATGGCGGCGACTTTGCCGGTAAAGTTCTTCATTGGTCTTATCTCCTGTCCTCTCTGAACGGTGCCTCTTGCTTTCCTGTCGTTGTCGTTGTGTTCTTCAGCCAGCTTCCGCCGATGTCGCGGTATTGGTCGCCGCATCGCCGTGAGCTTGAGCATGAGCTTGAGCTTGCATGAGCATGAGCATGCGTGGCGTGCTGCTGGGCGTTCGCATAAGACGCGGCCCGCTGCTGCGGCGCGGGTGAATACGCGAGGTAATCGTCGATGCTGAACGTGCTGGTGGCCTGGCGGAATTTGTACGCAAATCCCGGCCACAGCGTGGTGTTCCTGCCGGTTTTCGGATCGAGATACCAACTCTTGCAACCACCCGTCGACCAGATCGCGCGGCCGAGTTTCTGCTGGATCTGCTCGTTGTAGCTGCGCTCCACATGCGGGCGCACTTCGATCGCGTCGGCGCGTTCGTCGCGCATGGTTTTCAGCGCGCGCAAGATGTACTCGACCTGCGACTCGATCATGAACACCATCGAGTTATGGCCGAGACCGGTGTTCGGTCCGACGATCATGAAGAAGTTCGGATAGCCAGGCAAAGTCGAACCGAGATACGCATGCGCACCGTCGCGCCATGTATCGACAATATCGACGCCGCCACGCCCGCGCACCACACCCGGCGGGAACGGATCGGCCACCTGGAAGCCGGTGCCGAAGATCAGGCAGTCGGCGGGATGGCGCACGCCGTCTGTCGTGACGACCGCGTCCGCTTCGACGCGCGCAATGCCGGTGGTAGTGACCGACACGTTCGGGCGCGAGACCGCCGGGAAGTAGTCGTTCGAAATCAGAATGCGCTTGCAGCCCATCGTGTAATTGGGCGTGAGCGTGGCGCGCAATTGTGGGTCGGGCACCTGGCGGCGCAGATGCCGCTCGGCGACTTTCTGCGCGGTTTTCATCAGCGAGGGATGAATCGCGAAACCGAACGCGCGCGACTCCAGCATGCAGTAAAGCGCCGAGCGCATGATCTTTCTGCGTGAACGGCAGATGTCTGAATAGCCACTTTTCGAGCGGCTTCACCGCGCGGTCGGCTTTCGGCATGATCCACGGCGGCGTGCGCTGGAACAGGTCCAGATGCGCGACGCGCGGCGCGATCTGCGGCACGAACTGGATCGCGCTCGCGCCGGTGCCGATCACGGCGACGCGTTTGCCTTCGAGCGGATAAGCGTGGTCCCAGTGCTGCGAGTGGAACGTCTTGCCTTTGAAGTTTTCGATGCCCGGGAATGTCCGGCATCGCCGCGCGCGACAACCCGCCCATGCCCGAAATCAGCACGCGCGCCGACCATTGCTGGCCGTTCGCGAAACGTCAGTTGCCAGCGGTGGCGGGTTTCGTCGTAAGTCGCGCTGGCAAGTTCATGACCGAAACGCAGATGCCGCTCGATGCCGAAGCGCTGCGTGCATGTCTTCGAGGTAAGCGCGAATTTCCGGCTGGCGCGCGAACATGCGCGTCCAGTCGCGGATTCGGGGCGAAGGAGAACGAATAGACGTGCGATTGAACGTCGCACGCGCAGCCGGGGTAGTGGTTGTCGCGCCACGTGCCACCGACGGAATCGGCTTTTTCCGCGATGACGAAGTCGGTCATGCCGGCTTGCCGCAGACGGATGGCCATGCCGAGACCGGCGAAACCCGAGCCGATGATCGCGATATCGGTGTCGATAGGCGCGGCACGCGTCGGGCGCGGCGTCGTCGTGGGGCATCATGCGTGCGTTCATCCGATCCGTCTCCTTTATTACCGTCTTAACTGTTACATTGGTTGATGTAACAATAGAGGCTGGAAACGGATGACGCAAGGAGCCGGTTAGACCCCCGACTCTAGGTGCCTGTCACCGTGGGATTCCGCAGGGATTCGCCGCGTGGTTAGTGTGGCGCGAGGCCGCCGAGACCTGCGGGCTCTGCCAGACGTTGTCCTTGACGGTGATTTTCTGCGGAATCAGATGCGCGCCGTAGAACGCATCGGCCACGGTTTGCTGCGAGCGGGCGATGTCGTCCGTGACGGCGGTCGCGCCGTACGGGTAGCGCCGCACCCAGGTTTCGACCAGTTTCGGATCGAGGCCGACCTTCGGCGCGATCAGCGCGGCGGTTTCCACCGGATGCGCGTTGACCCAGAGGCCGGCGGTGCGCAACTGTCCGAGAATCGCGCCGACCACGTCGGGATGCTGCTTGCGCGAAATCGCGCGTCGCTTCGTAGAAGTTGTACGGGCTGTTCAGGTCCGCATAGTCGGTCAGCGTGCGGGCCTTCAGTGCTTCCTGTGCCGCCGCGTAGTACGGGTCCCAGATCACCCACGCGTCGACGGTGCCGCTTTCGAAGGCGGCGCGCGCGTCGGCGGGGGCGAGATAGACCGGATGAATATCTTCGTATTGCAGGCCTGCTTTCTTCAGTGCTTCGAGCAGCAGGTAGTTCGAACTCGAACCTTTTTGCAGCGCGACACGTTTGCCTTTCAGGTCGGCCACCTTGCGCAGCGTCGAATCGCTTTTGACGATGATCGCTTCGGAGTGGGCTCCGGCGGGTTCCGCGCCCGACATACACGAAGTGAACGCCACCGGCCTGCGCGAAAACGGGCGGCGGCGCGCCGGTATAGCCGAAGTCGATGCTGTTTGCGTTCAAGCGCTTCGAGCAATTGCGGGCCGGCCGGGAATTCGAACCACTTGATGCTGTAGCCAAGCGGTTTGAGCTTTTCGTCGAGCGAGCCTTGAGCTTTGAGGATCGCGAGCAGGCCGGATTTCTGGTAGCCGATGCGCAGGACCTTGGCTGGTTCGTTGCTGCTGTTATTCTGGGCGGTGGCGCTCAGCGTGGTGAAAGCGGCGAGCAAGGCGGCAGTTGCGTGTAGCGAAAAGCGAAGGGGGCGGGCCATCCGGCGATCTCCATGGCAGTCGTATGAGGTGTGCACCGCGACTTGCCAGCGTGGTCCGCGTTCGTCTTGTGCGTCGATGCGGACGCTGCCGGAAACACGTTCGGCGACGTTTCGGGGATCGTCGCACGGACGTCGCGCCGATCAAACGAAGCAATGGAGATTTGAATATGACGGGCCGCGCCGATGAGATTGTGCGACCGCACGACACCGCAACGTAGTGCTCTGCAGCCCGGCCGGCAAGAAGGCCGCGCACAGGTTGCGAGCGCGGCGCCCGTACGCCGCGTTACTTCTTCTTGTTTTTCTTCGCCGTGCCGCGTTCCGCGTCGAACCTTCGGCCGGATGGGCAAGATTTTTTTCCATGATCGCCGCGACACGATCGCCGAGATAATCGCCGGAGGCTTCTTCAAGCGCGCGGTTCATTTCGCTCTCGACCAGGACATCGCAAGCGGCCGCACCCGCCAGATCGTCTCACGAGAGCGGGCACGTCGGCGGGCGGCGGCAGTGCGTCGGCATCGTAGCGGTCGAGTTGACGCACGACCAGATCGACCAGCGCCTTGGCGACCGCATTGAAATGCGGCCTCGCGATGCCCACTGCGTCGAGCAGGTCGGTCAAGCGGGATGCCTTCCTTCGCCATGGTCGCGCCGGCGGCCAGCGCGGTGGGATTGCCCGACACGAACGACAGGCCGTCGCGTTCGAGCAGACCGAGATCGACCGCTTTGACGAGCGCGCTCGGCGATGGCTTTGTCGCCGAACATCTGCAGCAGTTCGATCAGCGAGTATTTTTTCGGCCGCTCGCGCGACCAGCGGCCGCCGATCGCCGTTTCCAGACCGAGGATGGAACGCAGATCGTGGCCTTCGTCGACGGCCATGATCAGGTCCTGGATGTTCGCAAGCGTATAGCCGCGCGTCAGCAGATGGTTGATCAGCTTCAGACGCGACACATGCGTGTCGTCATAGACGCCGACGCGGCCGCGCTTTTCCGGCGGCGCGAGCAGGCCACGGTCCTGATACGCGCGCACATTGCGCACGGTGGTGTCGGTCACGCGCGCGAGTTCGTCGACGGTGTATTCGTTGCGCGGCGTCCCGGCCGCTGGATTGCCTGCACTAGCGGACGGGAGCGGAGCAGGGGAAGGCGGGGAAGAGGGCGGCGTGTTGGGCATGCGGGGATTTTAACGCGGCCGCTTGCGGCAGCCGCCAGGTACTCAGTCCCGATCCTCCGGCGGCGTCGAATCGCCCGCTCCGAGCTTGCGTTGCATCAGCGTCGTATCGAGCCAGCGGCCATGCTTGAAGCCCACCGCCTTCAACGTGCCGGTCAGTTCGAAGCCCAGTTGCGTATGCAGCGACAGCGAGCCGCCGCTGCCGCCATCGGCGATGACGGCGACCATCTGCCGCCACGGTCCGGTTTCGCATCGGTCGATCAGCGCCTGCAGCAGCACGCGTCCCAGGCCGCGTCCGCGACACGCATCGCCGATGTAGATCGAATCTTCGATGGTGTTGCGATACGCGGCGCGCGGACGGTATGGCGTCGCGTAGCAATAGCCGGCGACTTCGCCGTCGATCTCGGCGACCATGTACGGCAGTCCGTGACTGCGGACCGACGCGAGCCGCGTGCGCAGATCGTCGACGGAAGGCGGGGTTTCTTCAAATGAAGCGACGCCGGTCAGCACGTGATGCGCGTAGATCGCCTGAATCGCGGGGAGGTCGGCGTCGGTGGCGTCGCGGATCAGCGGGGCGCATTCATTTGCCGGCTGCGATGCGGCGGCGCCGTGGGCGGGTGGTGCTCATACGTGTTCCTGTCGTGACCGTAGAAAATGATGCGTGACGTTTTACTATGCCGCGGCGCGCGTCGGATTTGAAGCGGATCAAAAATCGTCCAGCGGAAGGTGGTTCGACGATTGGATCCCCAGCGCATTCACAAATCGAACTGATCGAATTCGCTTTGCAGTTCACGATTGCGCGCCACGCGTTCGTCGATAGCCGGCCCGAGCCGCTCGACAATCGCCGAGATCAGCAGGTTGAACAGGCAGGTGAGCGGCGCGAGCGAGTCCCAGAACTGACCGACGTCGGTCTTGACCTGCAGAAGATCGCCATCGAACTCGCGCGCCCACGGGCAATAGATGTCGGTCACGAGCGCGAACGGCAGCCCGCGCCGCGTGGCCGCTTCGCAATAACGGCGCGCGACCGTCGAGTAAGCGCGCGTGTCGGTCACGATCAGATACGGCGACTTGAATTCCGAGTTCAGCGAATCGACGTAGGAGCCCGACATGCCGTCGGAATAGAACACGCGCGGCCGAATGTATTCGAGGTAGCTATAAAACGCATTGCTGATACCGCGCGTGGACTGAATGCCGAGAATGTACACGGCGTCGGCATTCGAGATGCGCTCGGCCACGCGGGCTGAATACCGGCGATTGCGCGAGTTGGTAGACGTGCTGGATCGCGCCGATTTCGAGTTCGAGGGAGTGGGCGAGCGCCGGGTGGTGCGACCGCGCTGCGTAACGCGCTCGCGGCAGCGTGGCACTCGGCGTGGCCTGGGTCGTCGTGCTGACCGGACGCGCGGCGGAACGCGTCGAGCCGGTCGGTGATCAGCCACGGACGCTCCTGCGTGCCGCGCAATTCGCGCTTCAGGTCGTCGAGGTTCTGATAGCCGACGCTGCGCAGAAAGCGGCCCACTGAAATGCCGCTCGTGCCGGCTTGCTGGGCGATCTGATCGGCGGTTTCGAGGCCGAGCCGGTCGAGGTTGGCCAGCATATAGCTGGCGACGCGTTTGGAGGTCGGCGTGAGTTCGGCAAAGCGGGCTTCGACGGTTTGGGCGAAAGCGGTCGGCATCGTCAGTCGCGCGCGGGCAGTGGTTAGTCGATCATCGGGATGATGACATATTCAACTGCACGATTGCCGCTTCGTCTGCGCGATCCTCAAATGCAGATGACGTCGGCTGATATCGATCCGCCGCGTCGCCGAGCAAGCCGGGACGGCGTTTCAGCTGCAGAGCGGGTTTCACGCGCCGTGCTCAAACTGCCCGCCTGACCGGCGCCACCCGCGAAAACCGCCGCGCACCCGCCACGCAGGCGACCACCACGACGGTGACCAGAATCATCGACGGGCGGCACCTGTTCGTGCAGCAGCAGACCGGCAAGCAGCAAGCCGAAGAACGGCTGCAGCAACTGCAATTGCCCGACCGCCGCGATGCCGCCGAGCGCCAGCCCGCGATACCAGAACACGAAGCCGATCAGCATGCTGAAGAGCGACACATAAGCGAGGCCCCACAGTGCCGCGTGACTGACGCCGTCGAACGACGCGGGCCGCGTCCACCATGCAAGCGGCAGCATCACCGGCAGCGACAGCACGAGCGCCCACGAAATCACCTGCCAGCCGCCCAGATGACGCGACAGCCGCGCGCCTTCCGCATAGCCCAGCCCGCACACGACGATCGCGGCCAGCATCAGCGCATCGCCGACCGGCGACGCGTCGAGGCCGTGCGCAACGCGAACGCGACCACCGCCGCGCTGCCGAGCGCCGAAAACAGCCAGAACGCCGGCTGCGGACGCTCGCCGCCGCGCAGCACGCCGAAGATCGCGGTCGCCAGCGGCAGCAGGCCGACGAACACGACGGCATGCGCCGAACTCACATGACGCAAGCGCGAGCGCCGTCAGCAGCGGAAAGCCGACCACCACGCCGAGCGCGACCACGACCAGCGGAATCAGATCGCGGCTGCGCCGGACGCGTCTGCCGGAACACCAGCAACAGCAGCAGACCGAGCGTGCCGGCAATCGTCGCGCGGGCAACCGTCAGAAACACCGGATCGAGGCCTTGCACGGCGAGCCGTGTGGCCGGCAGCGAGCCGCTGAAGATCAACACGCCCGCGAAGCCGCTGAGCCAGCCGTTTGTTGTCTTGTCCATCTGAAGGAGTCCATGCCGTGAAATAGAACCATCGGGAATGCATAGCATCCGCTCAGGCGCCGTAAACGGTAAGCTACAGATCAGTACAATTCGTACAAACTGTACCGAACATGGAGCAGTACAGATGGCGGAAAGCGAGAACGGCCGGGCCGCGTCCGGCACGCGCGTCGGCGCGGTCATGGACAGTTTGCGCGAGCGCATTGCGAGCCGCTCGCTGATGCCGGGCGCGCGCGTGCCGTCGATTCGCGCGATGACCGAAACCCTCGGCGTATCGAAGTCGACGGTCGTCGAAGCTTACGACCGGCTGGTCGCGGAAGGCGTGATCGTCGCGCGGCGCGGGTCGGGCTTCTTCGTGTCGGGTCATGCGCCGCCGCTCGCGCTCGCGGATCTCGGCCCGCGCCTCGATCGCGAAGTCGATCCGCTGTGGCTGACGCGCCAGTCGCTGGAGGCGGGCGCGAAGGTGCTGAAGCCCGGTTGCGGCTGGATGCCGCCGTCGTGGCTGCCGGAAGACGGCGTGCGCCGCGCGTTGCGCGCGGTGGCGCGCGATCCGCAGTCGCCGCTCGCCGAATATGGCAGCCCGTGCGGTTTGCCCGCGCTGCGTCAGCAACTGGCGTGGCGGCTCGCGCAGCATGGCGTGGATGCGCCGCCCGAGCAGATCATCCTGACCGACGGCGGCACGCACGCGCTCGATCTCGTCTGCCGGTTTCTGCTCGAACCGGGCGACACCGTGCTGATCGACGATCCGTGCTACTTCAACTTCCAGGCGCTGTTGCGCGCGCATCGCGTGCAGATCGTGAGCGTGCCCTTTACGCCGAACGGGCCCGATCTCGCCGCGTTCGAGCGTGCGCTGGTCGAGCATCGTCCGCGGCTTTACGTGACCAATTCCGCGATCCACAATCCGACCGGCGCAACGCTCGCGCCGGCCGTCGCGCATCGCTGCTGAAGCTCGCGGGCGAACACGATCTGCTGATTGTCGAGGACGATATCTTCGCCGACCTCGAAGACGAAGCCGCGCCGCGTCTCGCCGCATTCGACGGACTCGCGCGGGTGGTGTCGATCGGCAGCTTTTCGAAGACGCTGTCCGCGGCGGTGCGCTGCGGCTACATTGCCGCACGCGCCGAGTGGATCGAGCCGCTAATCGACCTGAAGCTCGCGACGACGTTCGGCAACGGGCAGCTTGCCGCGAGCGTCGTGCATCGAATGCTGGTGGACGGCACGTACCGGCGGCATCTGGAAGCGATGCGCGCGAAGCTCGCCGATGCGATGGGCGAAACCATCAGACGACTCGGCTACGCGGGACTCGACATCTGGACGCGGCCGCGCGCCGGCATTTTCGTATGGGCGCGTCTGCCGGATTCGCTCGATGCCGCCGAGGTCGCGCGTCACGCGCTGGCCGGCAACGTGGTGTTCGCGCCGGGCAACGTGTTCAGCGCGTCGCAATCGGCGGCGGGATTTCTGCGCTTTAACGTGTCGCAATGCAATCGCCCGAAAGTCTACGAGGAACTGCAACGGGCGATGGAGGCGGCATCGGCCTCGAGGCAACGGGAGCGCGCCTGAGCGCGCACGTCCGCGTCCTCGGGATTTGCCGCTCAACGCTACTTGCACAGCAGAAGCAGCCGCTCCTGATCCGTGCACGTGGAGCGCGGTTTCTGCGCGGCTGGCTGCGTCGCGGCGGCCGCGCTCATCGCCGCGCTCTTGTTCGCGAGACACGCGCGCAAATGTTTTTCCACCGGGCCGTAGTATTTCCATCCGCGCACGAGCGTCGGCAGTTCGAGCTTCACCTGCTTCCACTTGGGATGTCCGTGCTCCTGCAGATTGTCGAAATTCGCGCATAGCGAGTCGGCGAAATGATTCAGATTGCCGACGGTATCGCGCAGGCCGTAATCGTAGGTGACGAGAAACGCCTTCACGGTCAGCGTGGGCACGTCTTCCTTCAGCCAGGCCGGATAGCTGCTCGCGCGGATCGTCGCGGGAAAGTAGGTCTGCTTGGCGCGCACGGTTTCCGGCGCGTTGGGATCGACTCGCAGCAGACGGATCTGTTGCAGCAGATCGGCATTCATGTCGTTGAACAGCTTCGCCGGCTGTCCGACCACGATGATCGCGACGTCGATCTTCTTCACGATCAGCGCGGCCAGCGCGTCTTCGTTGCTCAGGTGCACGATGTTCTGCTCGGGAATCGCCTGGCCGAACATCAGGTGATAGAGCGTGGTGGCCGATTGCGCGGTGCCGCTGCCGATCAGCCCGACGCTGATGGTTTTGTCCTTGATGTCGGCGAAGGTTTTCATCGGCGAATCCGCGCGCACCACGACGTTAATTTCCTCGTCGTAGAGCGGCATGATGAGTCGCAGCGGCCGGATCGCGGTGCCTGCATCGGCGTTGCCTGCGTTCGCCATGTCAATGTAGGCCTGATACACGTCGGATTGCACGAGCGCCAGTTTCACGCCGGATTCGTAGCGCATGCGCTGCACGTTCTCCGCCGATCCCTTCGACGCCATCACTTCAAGATCGATCCCCACCGGCTGCGCGACCCATTTCGACAGATCCTGCCCGATCTGGATATACGTGCCGCGCTCGGGACCCGTGACGATCTTGTAGTGCGCGGGTTCCGCAGCGCCGCTCAGCGAAGCCACGACCATTAGCGCCAGCCCCAGCCATCCCGCCAGAAGTCTCTTCAGCATGGTCTATCTACCTATCGGTCAGGTTTGTACAGCCTCGCGCGTCGGCGCGCGTGAAGCACCAGTGAGCCGGTTGCCATGTCATGTTCAACGCGCCGCAATTGCCGTGTCCGTGTGTTGCCGCTCAAAGGACACGTAAAAGCGTGTGCGATTACCGCTGATTGTGACGAGTTATGACGGGTTAGTTCGGTATCCGGATAAATCGCTTATTGGCCGGATGAGGTAGCCATGGAAGCTTTGGCGCCATTGGCAGGCGCATGGCTCCAGCCGGAATCCACGATCGAGCGGGCGCGCGCGTCGGCGCTGCTGGCGTCGGCTGCTGGGGTTCCTGGTGACGTGCCTGCTGTGCTCGCGCGCGGCGCGGCGGCGGTGACGTCGCCGTTTGCCGGCATGCCTTTGGGCAATGGCGTCTGCAATTGAGCCTGCTGCGCTGCGGGCGAGCCAGCCGTTGGCGCGGACGGCTTGCTCGCGGCCGCGGCGCCGGTCGATGCGTCCGTTTTGAGCGGCGCCCAGCCGGTCTCGCGAATCACCCGCTCAAGGATGGCCTTGGCGGTTTCGTTGCCGGTGTCGATGCTGAGCGCTTCGTTCGCATGTTGACGCGCGCAGGCCCACGACTGCTGCGAGACGCAGGTCTGTGCCGCCTGCAAGGCGGTGTCGCGGCGCGCGCTGAGCGGGCGCATTGCGGAAGCGATCGACTGTGCGTCGGCGTTGCCGGGTTGGAGTGCCTGCACGCTGGCCAGTGCCGCTTGTGCCGTAGACAGGTCGTTCGCATTGAAGGCGAGGTGGGCGGCCTGCAACGCTTGCGAGGCGTCGCGGAATTTCGGCGCCGCGGGTTTGACTGGCGCGACAGCGACCGGTGGCGCGAGCGGTGTGAGGGGCGTGGCGGGCGTAGCGCGTGTGACGCGCGTGACGGGCGCAACGGGCGTAACGGCCGTAACAGGCGCGGGCAGCGCTGCCGGTGTAGTTCTGGCGGAGTTGACGGCAGCAGCGGAATTAACGGAGCCGCCCTGGGTAGCCGGTTTGACCGTATCTGCCGAGTACGTGGGCTGCGCCGGTGCAAATGGTGCGATGGTGCCGGTAGACGTTCTGGCATCCTGATTACTGACGGACGCGATTTGGTCGGTGCCGCTGTCATCCGAAGAGTTACTGTCGCTAAATAGTTCATAAGCGACATACGCCAGGCCGATTACGACAATCGCCAGAACGATGAGTAGCACCCGGCGAATCGGCAACCGGCTGCCGCCCGTACCATAAGGCGGTTCCTCGAATGAAGAGGAGGGTATTTCCTGCGATACCAGCGACGTACGCAGCGACGTACGAAGCGCCACTTCCGCACCATTCGGTTTCGCCCGATGCGCGGCGAGCGCGGTCGGACTGTCTTCGTCGCCGGAGCGCGGGATCGGCGTTGACGCGCTGTCGCGCCGCCCCGGCTGCCGGGCATCACGGTGCGCGCGTGCGGACCTGTTTCGAGCGGATGGGCCGCGCCGCAATACGGGCAATAGTCGACTTGCCGGTACAGGGCGCCGCCACAACGTTTGCAGGGCGTAGGAAAGCTATGGCCGAGTGCTGTCTGGGTGGACATACCGTGGACCCACCTGTGGAAAACGATGCCATTACGGCATGCTCCGGATCGTGTTGAAGCAGGAGCGTCTGTCCGCGGAAATCACGATCCACATGCGCCGGAGAGTCATGGAGACGCAAGCCCACGCTTGCGTTGTCGCTGCATCCAATATGTGGCGTTTCAATCAGAACGTCAATTGACGTTCCCACTTATGTTGTGTGCGCTAGCGCACATTCCAGGTACGACGAAATAGTGACTTTTTTCGAAAAGATGCTTCAGCAGAGGATTATTTCGCATATTGCCTCACGCAGGTGCAGCATGCACAGGGATGGATTGACCTCGCGAAATGCGATGTGTTCGTGAAAAAAGAACGAGGTCGAAACGCGTGCGTTCGACCTCGCCTTAAGCGTCATCAATAAGCTAACTTGTCATTGAACGCGTAAAGAAAAATGCAACGCTCAATGCTTGCGCAGCGGATGATCCTTCAGCAACCATGCAAGCGCGAAGGCGAGCACCACCACGCATGCCGCCGACAGATACACCGTGTGCAACGCTCCCGCAAATGCCTGCAGATAATCGTCTGCGCAGCGCCTCCGGCAACTGATGAATCGCGGCCGGTCCCAATGCGTGCGGCAATTCGGTGTCGGCCGGAATCAGCGTTTCGAGGCGCGCGGCGAGTCCGTTCGAAAACACCGCACCGAAACGCCGCCACACCAATCGAGCCGCCGATCGAGCGGAACAGCGTCGCGCCCGAGGTGGCCACGCCCATGTGTTTGAACTCGACCGTATTCTGCACGGCGAGAATCAGCACCTGCATCACCATGCCGAGACCGCAGCCGAGCACGCCCATGTAGACATACATCACATGAATCGGGCGTGTCGATCTGCAGGCGCGACAGCAGCATCATCGCGACCGCGACGAGCAACGTGCCGCATGATCGGGAACATCCGGTACTTGCCGATCTTGCTGATGATGCGGCCGGTCACCATCGACATCACGAACAGGCCGCCCATCATCGGCAGCATCTGCATGCCGGCTTCGGTCGGCGTCGATCCTTTCACGACCTGCAGATAGAGCGGCAATAAACGTGACCGAGCCGAACAGCGACACGCCGATGATGAAGCCGATCAGACTGCTCAGCAAAAACGTGCGTTGTTTGAAGAGTTCGAGCGGCATGATCGGTTCGACCGCAGTGCGCTCTTCGTGGATGAACCCCCAGATCGCCACCAGCCCCATGCCCAGCGTGAACCACAATTGCGGCGACGACCACGGCAGGATCGTGCCGCCCTGGCTCGTGAACAGGATGATGCAGGTCAGCGCGCCGGCGAGAAAGGCGGCGCCCATGTAGTCGATCGTGTGCTTCACGTGGCGCACGTGCGGCTTGAACACCGCGCCGATCACGACCAGCGAAATAATGCCGAGCGGCAAGTTGATGTAGAAAATCCAGCGCCATGTCAGATGTTCGACGAGAAAGCCGCCGAGCAGGGGACCGATCACCGTGGCCAGGCCGAATACGCCGCCGAACACGCCCTGGTAGCGGCCGCGTTCGGCCGGCGGAATCACGTCGGCGATCGCGGCCATGGTCACGACCAGCAGACCGCCGCCGCCGAGTCCCTGCAGCGCGCGCAATACGATCAGCTGCGTCATGTTCTGCGCGATGCCGCACAACGCGGAGCCGACCAGAAACACGACGATCGCGGTCTGCAAGACGATCTTGCGGCCGAACAGATCGCCGAATTTGCCGTACAGCGGCACGACGATGGTCGAGCTGAGCAGGTAGGCGGTCACCACCCACGACAGGTTATTCAGGCCACCCAGTTCGCCGACGATGGTCGGCAGCGCGGTCGAGACGATTGTCTGGTCGAGCGCGGCGAGCAGCATGACGAGCAGCAGCGCCGGGAACAGCAGGCGGATCGGCGGATGGTCGGCGGCTCGCGCGCTGGTCCGGTTATCCGGCTGCGGCAGGCTCGGCAGGGTCGAGTCATAGTCGATTGTGTCCATGGCGCGGTGGATGTTGAAATTAATTAACTTGGAGATTAATATATGTCGACATCGTTTCACTCGTCAAATTGAATGCAATGGCAATGAATTCCATCCGATGAACCGCAAGTGGGACGCGACGTGGCCGACGCCGCAGTGACGCAACGTACGCGCGGCCGAAACGCAGGGCCAACAATCTGCCCGGCGAAGCCGCGGCCACCGGCGAGCTGAGCGCCGCGCCCGCCCAGGCGTCCCGGCAGGCCGATCGGGCGCCGCGCGCGGTCCGGAGCAGCGCAGCCCGTCTGCTCGACGCCGCGCTGAGCTGTTCGCCCGCAAAGGCATCGTCGACACCACGCTCGGCGAGATCGCCCGCGAGGCCGGTTTTACGCCGGCGATGATGCATTACTACTTCAAGACGCGCGATCAGCTACTCGACGTGCTGATCGACGAGCGTTTCGCGCCGTTGCGCGCGAGCCTCGGCGTGCCGTTCCAGGAAAATCCCGACGATCCGGTCGCCGCGATCACGCAACTGGCCGAGCGGCTCGTGCAGAGCGGCGAGCGAGCATCCGTGGTTTCCGTCGCTGTGGGTGCGCGAAGTCATCAGCGACGGCGGGCTGTTGCGTCAGCGGATGCATGAGCGTTTCGGCAATGCGCATCAGAAGGCGTCGCTGCTCGCCATCGCGCGCTGGCAAAAAGAAGGGCGACTGAATGCGGGGCTGGAGCCCGCGCTGGTGTTCGTGACGCTGCTCGGGCTGACGATTTTGCCGCTGGCTACGTCGAAGTTGTGGCGTAACGATCCGTTGCGGCGCAAGATCGGCGGCAAGGAAATCGCGCGGCACGCGGTGGCGTTGCTGGTGCAGGGCATCGGGCCGAAAAAGGCGCGCTGATCGACGGTGATGTGCCCACCGTCATCGAACGGCGCGCATCTATCTCACGCTTTGTGCTGTTTTTTCCATTCCTCGAAAGCCGCCCTGGTCTTCTCGTTTGGCGGATAAGTCCCCGGCAGCGCAGCGCCGTCGCGGATCAGCCCGCTCAGAAACGCCTCCAGGTGTTCCTGATCGGCGGCAGCTTGCGCAACCTCGGCGGCCATCTTGAGCGGGATCACGACCACGCCGTCCGCGTCGCCGACGATGATGTCGCCTGGAAAGACGGCCACGCCGCCACAGCCGATCGGCACGTCGATATCCACGGCATGGTGGCGAATCAGATTGGGCGGCGCGCTGGCACCGGCGCAGAACACCGGCATGCCGAGCGCGGCGATCGTCGTGCTGTCGCGGACCGGTCCGTCGGACACCATGCCGGCCACGCCGCGCACCTGCAAACGTTGCGACAGTATCGAGCCGAACGACGCGCTGCCGCGTTCGCCCCGGCAATCCTGCACGAGCACATGACCGGCCGGGATGGTCTCGACGCATTTGCGCTGCGCGTATTCCGGATCCGCGAACAGTTCCAGCACGTCGATATCTTCGCGCGATGGGATGTTGCGCAACGTGAATGCGGGGCCGACCAGATTTGGTCCGCTGTGCGGCGCGAGCGGGGCGACGCCTTGCATGAACGTATTGCGCAAGCCGCGCTTGAAGAGCTGCGTGGTCAGCGTCGCGGTGCTGACGTGGCGGAGGGCTTCGAGCGTCTTGGAATCGGGATCGGACATGGCGGTGTGGCCTCGGTTTGATGGTCGCAAACGGATGCTGGTACGGGCGTGGCTTGGCGCGGCGCGCGACTGCCGCGGGCGCTTCGCGCAACCGATGATAGCGCTGCTGCGCAGAATGCGGCCCTATTACCTGCCGGGGTCCCCCTGAGATTCCCGTGCGGTTGCTTGCCCGCGACCCGCGGCACGCCACGTGCTACTCATGCACTAGACGTGAGCGCCAGGCGGCCTGAACCAACCCGCCGGCATCGCAAAAGAACACGAATGTCAGAAAAGACGCCAGGCGGGAAGTGCCGTGCGATTGGGTTTGCACAAGCCGCCCGGCGAATCGGGTGTCGGCATCGGCCGGCCAGGTAAGGCGCCGGGAGCCGGTTTTTCATCGGCGTGCAATTTTGGCGCGTTACTGTGCGCCCGCGTTGCGCTCGGGCCATGTTTTACAATCGTGGGCCCTGGTCATGCAACTCGGCGCATGAAATCGAGTCGGAACCATGAACAGCAATACCGTAGCCGCGCAACTCGGCGGCAAGCAGCAGAACGAAACGTTGGCCGCGTCTGACGGCCTAACCGGATTTTTAGAGCAACAACAGAAAATGAACGGAGCATTGAGACTCGATCAGGCCACGATCGTGCTCGTAGAAGACGACCCGGATAGCCGGGAATCGCTGACCTTGTTACTCGAAGCAGAAGGCGCAAATGTCGTGCGCCGTGGCGGATGCGGAAGAGGGCGTCGAAGCGGCGCTGCGGTTGTTACCCGACGCAGTGGTGTGCGACCTCGAATCTGCCCGCCATGGATGGCTTCTATCTGATCCAGCGTCTGCGCGACCATGAGATTCGCGGCGATCATTCGCCGTCGGTAGCGGTGGCGCTCACGGGCCATACAGACGACGCTTACCGATTACGCAGCATCGGCGAAGGCTTCCAGCATTTCATGACCAAACCTGCATTGCCGGAAGATCTCGTGACCCTGCTGCACGACGCGATCGACGCGCGTGCGGCGGGCTTGATTCTGAAGCGACGGAGGCTGCCGATGCGTTTGAGCGCGCAGCCGAGGCGGCTAAGGCGGCAGATGCGTTTGCAGCGGCGATAGCGGCGTTATGCGAGGCCTTTTCGTTACTATGAGGTTCTGACGGGCCGTGTCGCTGCGGATATACGGCGATCGCCTGTCAGGCCGGGATAAAGGCTAACGCAGCCTACGTTTTCGGCGCTACCGGAGGTTTCAGCATTGCCAGTCCAATGAATCGGAGCGCCGTAGTGCCGGCCGCCGAGCTACCAACGAACGCCGGCTCTCCCCGCTCTATTTCGCCACCACCGCATTCCCTGCGGCCTCACCGGCGGCCGCTTCCGCGGCCTGGCAAGCGGCGCACAATCCCTTCAATTCGATTTCGTCGCTGGCGAGACGGTAGCCCGCATCTTCGATTTGCGCGACGAGCGCCTGCCGCAGTTTCGGCTGATGCAATTCGGTGACGCTGCCGCATTGCTGGCAGACCACGAGAATGCCGTGCTGACATTGCGTCAGGTCGTGGCAGACGGTGAACGCATTGATCGATTCGATCCGATGCACGAGTCCCGCCGACAGCAGGAAGTCGAGCGCCCGATACACCGTGGGCGGCGCCGAGCCGGGGTGGATCTGGCGCATCTCGTCGAGTAACGAATACGCTTTGGTTGCGCGCCCCGAATTCAGCAGCAATTCAAGCACTTTGCGACGGATTGGCGTGAGTTTTTCGCCGCGTTCGCGGCAGTATTCTTCCGCGAGCGTCAGCGCGGCTTCCTGCGATTCGCCGTGCGTGTGCGCCGTGGTCCTGATGCTCATGAGCGTGAGCGGAACGGGCGGAGGTGGCTTTGTGGGCGGTCGCGGCGGGCTTGGCGGTCTTCATGCGTCGATTATAAAGGCCCGCGCGTGTTGCTGTGCCGGCGCGAAAGACCTGCTTGCGCGGCGGTCCAGATCGCGGCAGCGGCGCTGCGGCTCGCACAACAAGGTGTGCAGGCGAGGGGCGGCATACCGCCCCACGCTTCAGGTCAGCGCAAAGTCGACGTATTTCTTGAATCCCGAGCGCGTCGCAATCCGCGAATACCAGCGCTCCAGATTCGGCAGCGGCGGACGTTCGATCCCTCCAGCCCGAACCAGCGCTTCGCGTAGGCGCCGATCACGATATCGGCGAGCGTGAACTTCTCGCCTTCAAGGAAAAATCGCCCTTGCAGATGCGTGTCCAGCATGCGCCACAGCACGCTGACCGCGTTGAAATCGGTCGGCGAGTTTGTCGTGATCGCGCTCGTTCGGGCGGCGTGCGCACGAGCGTCCAGAACACCGGACGCTCAGCGGGTTGCAGCGTGGACGAGCGTCCAGTCCAGCCAGCGGTCGATGCTGGCGCGCAGTTTCGGCTTCCGCCGGATACAGCAGGCTCGATTCGCCGTATTGCAGCACCAGATAGCGCAGGATCGAGTTCGATTCCCACAGCACGAAGTCGTCGTCGACCAGCGTGGGAATCTTGCCGGTCGGGTTCATCGCGAGATAGTCGGGCTCGTTGTTGCGGCCGAATTGCAGGCCGGCGTCGATGCGCTCATACGGCAGCACCAGTTCGTCGCAGCACCACAAAACTTTCTGAACATTGACGGAATTGGCGCGTCCCCAGATCGTAATCATCCGGTAAATCCTTTTTTATTACAGTTGGCAAGCCGCACCCTGCGCGCGGCGTTCAACCAGTAACGATACACGATGCGCGCGGCTTTGCGCGCCGCAGAGCAGCAATCGGCGCGGACCGCAGTGCCCGGCACGGTCTCCGGTCACGCATCTGGCGAAGCCTCGAAACCGCACCGTACGCGACGTGAAAACGCATTTGCGTTGCGTACAATGAGCGCACCCGACTACGACGAGGCACCGCATGGCCCGCATTGTCCCCGACGACTGGAAGAGCCTCGCCGCCACCGGCGCGGCGTCGCGCGAACGCGAAACGCTCGCGTTGCTGGAAGAGGCGCTTCCCGCTGACTACACCGTCTATCACGGCGTGCACTGGACGCGCCTGAATCAGAATTTTTCGGTATTCGGCGAGGCCGATTTCGTGGTCGTCAGCCCGGCCGGGCGCGTGATGATCATCGAACAGAAAACCGGTTTCCTGCGCGAAACGCCGAAGGGGCTCGTCAAGGTCTATCTGCAGACCGAGCGCAATGTGGCGATCGCGCTTGCGCACACCGTCGAAGGGCTGCACCGGCGCTTCACCGCGGCGTTCGGCGCGGGCACTTATTTCATCGAAGAACTGCTGTATTGCCCGGACCACATCGTCAAGGATGCGGCGATCGCGGGCGTGAACCCGGCGCGCATCGTCGATGCAACGCGCAAGGAGCGGCTCGCGCAGATCATTCGCGAAGCGTTGCCGGCGGACGAGCCGCGTCTTGCGTGCGCGCCGAAAATCCATCATTTTCTCGCCGACGAACTCGCGCTCACGCCCGACGCCAGCGCGCTCGTCGGCCAGGCCGGCACGCTCGTCACGCGTCTGGCGGGCGGTCTCGCGACCTGGGCGCGGCGGCTCGAATTCTCGCCGTTCCGCTTGCGCGTGATCGGCACGGCCGGCTCGGGCAAGACGCAACTGGCGGTGCAGGTGATGAAGGACGCGGTGGCGCGCGGCCAGCGGCCTCTGTATGTGTGTTTCAACCGGCCGCTCGCGGATCACATCGCGCGGGTCGCGCCGCCTGAGGCGAAGGTCGCGAACTATCACCAGTTATGCGACTGGGTCGCGCGCGACGCGGGCCGCGAGCCCGATTTCCAGTCCAGCCACGTTGTTCGATCAGCTGGAAACGATGTTCGCCGACACGCCGATCGACGCCGCGCTGGCAATTCGACGTGTTGATCGTCGACGAAGGGCAGGACTTCCAGCAGCCTTGGGTCGCCGCGCTCGAACGGCTGTTGCGGCCGGGCGCCGCGTGGTGGTGGCTCGAAGACCCGCTGCAGAATCTGTATATGCGCGAGCCGGTGGCGCTGCCCGGCTGGACCACGCTGAAAGAAACCACCAACTACCGCAGTCCGCGCGACATTCTCGATTACGTGCGCGACGTGGTCGGCGCGTCGGTGCCGGTCGCGGCGGCGCTGGCCTCGGGCAGTCCGTTCGACGGCTCCGATATTTCGCTCTCGGTCTACGACGAAACGAAAACGCCGCCGAAGGCAGCATCGACGCCACCAAGCGCGCGATCACGCAGGCGCTGTCGCTCGGCTTTCGCAAGCAGGACATCGCGGTGTTGTCGTTTCGCGGCCGCGAAGGCTCGGCGATGACCGGCGCTCGATCATCTCGGGCCGCATCGGCTGCGCAGTTTCACCGGTAAATACGATCTGTTCGGCAATCCCGAATACCGCGAAGGGGACGTGCTGTTCGAATCGATCTACCGCTTCAAGGGACAGGCGGCGCCGTGCGTGATTCTCACCGAGGTCGATTTCGAATCGTTCGACGAGCGGATCGCGCGCAAGCTGTTCGTCGGCGCGACGCGCGCGACGATGAAGCTGATCGTCGTCGCGTCGCAGCGGGCCGCGCGGCATCTGCATCTGCGCGACGGGAAGGAGTCAGGGAGAGCGAAAGAGGCGCGGGAAGGTCAGCTTCTTTAGCGCCTTTAGCTCCTTTAGCGCCCTCAGTAACGTCTTCAGCTCCTTCAGCCCCAGGCGCGCGCGCCGACCAGCATCCCCGTCTGCGTGCGCGCGTCCCACCAGATCACGCGCAGCAGGGGCGCCTGTTGCGCGATCAGCAGCGCCTGCACCGGATCGCTCTCGACAAAATGCGTGACGCCGCCGCGCAACGCGGCGCCGCCTTGTGAGCGGCCGCGCCGGCGGGACTTTCATCGTGCGTGCCGGGCGTGCGCATCACCAGTTGCATATGACCGAAGCCGTGCCGCACGAGCCACGCCTCGGTGCGCGCGCGATCCAGCTCCGGCCGCCCGGTGATGATCGTGCGAACGCGTTGCAGATCGATGCTCCGGCAGCACGTCGAACGGCAGCAGCGCGTCGCGTTCGGCGAGCGCGGCGGCCAGGTCTTCGTCGTAGCGCGCGAGCGGCACGTCGGGCAGCAGAATGCCGTCGAGGTCGATCGCGTAGGTCGCGTATTCGTGATCGTCGGCCATCGCGGGCGCGGCGCCCGCTTCAACGCGCTCCCAGTCGTCGCGATACCGCTCGGTGTAGGCCTGGCGCTCCCACGGAAACAGCGCGAAGTAGCCGCGCGCGTCGATCGCATAGTCGGGTTGCGTGCGGCTCAGGTCGTCCACGGCGCCGGTCAGCGTCCTGACGTCGAGCCCATGCTGCTGAAGAAACGCGATGCAATCGGTCAGCGTAAAGCCGCGCCCCGCAATGTCCTCGCACAACAGCACTTTCGAGCCTGCGGGCGGCATCGGCAGTGTCGAATCCCATGCGACCGTGCGCGTCTGGCGGTCGTAGCGCAAAAACGCGACCGGCGTGCCAACCGCGTGCGACACCATCAGCGCAAGCGGCGCACCGCCGCGCAGAATGCCGATCGCCAGCGTGAAACGCTCCGCCAGCAAGCGCGGGTTGCAGCGATTCGATCCAGTGATCGAGTTGTTCGTAGGTCAGGGGCAAAACCGGCTTGTTCATGACTCGTATGGCGTCGCGTTGCGTACGTGTGGGCAGGTGTCCGGTAGACGGAGCGAGCGCGCGGCGTAGCGCAGCGGCGGGCCCCCGTTTTTGAGACAAAGAATTTTGGCGATATTATGCATGCGGTTCAAAGATCGCGCGTCGGGGTGACGCGCGTTACCGGCGAGGCGCTGCGCGAGAGCGTCGCCACGGCCGGGCAAACGCAGATCCAGTCGACGGGCAAAGGGCGCAAGCACGGGAAAGACGGGCAGGTGAGCCGTGCGCGGCACCAGAGCGACGCCGCAAAACAGGTAAGGAATAGAAGAGCAATGACCAGGTTAATCGAATTGATGATGAGGCTGCAGCGCCAAGAATGGCAGACGCGGTAGCGTCACGCTGGCGCATGCGTGGGCCATGGCCTGATCCTCGCGCTGGCGGCGCTGGAGCATGCGGCACGGCGCAGGCCAGAGCCGGTGCCGTTATCGCTCGACGTGAAGGGCAAAATCAGCAAGACCAACGACGCGGCGCACCAGTCCTACCACTTCACGCGAAGCGCAACTGCTCGCGCTGCCGGCCCATTCGATCACCACGTCCACCACCTGGACGCCGCGTTCCACCTTCACAGGACCGCTGCTCGCGGATATTCTGAAGACGGTCGGCGCGTACGGCAGCGCAGATCGAGATCCATACGCTCGACGACTACACCTACACCGTGCCGGTGTCGGACTGCGATCGCTACGGCGTGGTCGTTGCCTACAGCATGAACGGCCAGCGGCTGAAGATCAGCGACTTCGGGCCGCTGTTCCTTATCTATCCGCGCGATGCGTTCCCCGACGAACTCACGGGCGCCTCGGGCGACTCGAAATTCGTATGGCAGATCAAGGCCCTCATCGTCAAATAGGGCGCCGTCCGTGGCGCCGGTGTCCTCTATGTGCTGATCTGGCTGACCGCGCTCGCGGCGCCGGCCGGCGCGATCGGCTATCTGCTGTACGCGAATCTGCTCAACCCGCGCGCCACCGAGCAGTTGACCGGCACGTACGACGGCTTCTACTGGGACGCCGCGCAACTGCAGATCGCCTACGCGCGCTTCGAGAACCAGTTGCTGCTGTATCAGTCGGGCGCCGACGACGACTATTCAGCGGCTGATGCTGCGCTACCAGTTGCTGCAATCGAAGCTGCGCGTGATGGCCGGCTCGACCCAGCGGCTGACCGCGCAACTCGCGCTGCTGCAACGGCAGATGGACGAGATCCATTCGCTCGATAATCTGCTGCACGAGCCTTCAACCCGAAGTCGATGCGTTGCCGAAAGACCGCAGCCGCGCCAGTCGGATCGTCGCGCAATTGCGCGCAGCACTGGAACGAGATCAACGATCTCGCGCTGAGCCGCCGTTTCGCCGATGTGGCCGACCGCGAAGCGATGAACCGCGATTTCATCGACAAGCGCCGCCTGCTGTTCGTCGGCGGGCTGGTGCTGCTGTTGCTGTCGGCGGCGGCGACCACGCTGCTGGTGCTCAACGGCCGGCGCCGCACGCGTCTGATGCATCCAGCAGCACGCGGCGCTCGAAGCCGAACACCAGGCGAGCCGCGCGGCGCGCGAGGCGAGTCTCGCGAAAGACGCGTTTCTCGGCATGATCAGCCACGAACTGCGCACGCCGTTGCATGCGATCGTGTCGTCGATCGAATTGCTGGGCTTCAACTATCACTCCGAGGCCGACCGCAAGGTGATCCAGCGCCTCGAAACCGCCGCGCGCCATCTCGAAGCGCAGATGAAGGACCTCACCGATTACGCGCGCCTGGGCGCCGGCAAGCTCGAATTGCGTCACGAGCATTTCGAGCCGCGCGAACTGCTGGCGTCGATCGTCGACGAACACGCGATGTCGGCGGCGGCGCGCGGTCTGCAACTCGACAGCGAGGCGAGCGGCGTGCACGGGCTGGTCGATTCCGATCCGCATCGGATCCGCCAGATCGTCAACAACCTCGTCACCAACGCGATCCGTTATACCGAAACCGGCACGGTGCGCGTGCAGTTGCGGCAGCAGCCGGCGGTGCTGATTTTCGTCGTCAGCGATACCGGGCCGGGCGTGCCGCACGCGCAGATTCCGCTGATTTTCCAGGAGTTCACGCAACTGGACTCGTCACGCACGCGCCGCTTCGAAGGCGCGGGGATGGGGCTGACGATCGTGCAGGGACTGGTGAAACTGTTCGGCGGCACGGTCGACGTCGCGAGCACGGTGGGCGTGGGTACGACGTTCACCGTGACGATTCCGGTCATGCCGGTCGCGGCTGCCGAGCCGGCCGATGTCGCGGCGCAAGCCGAGCCGGGCGGCGCGCGGCCGTGCGTGCTGATCGTCGACGACAACCGTCTGATTCGCGAGTCGCTCAGCGAAATGATCGCGCACATGGATTTCGACGCGCACGCCGTCGCCACTGCGGACGACGCGCTCGCGTGGCTCGATGTGCGCCGTTGCGACGTGGTGCTGCTCGATCTGCATATGCCGGATCGCGACGGTTATACGTTTCTCGCGGATTTCGCCGGACGTGGCGGCCCGTCGGCAGGCGTGCCGGTGATCGTGGTCAGCGCGTATGCGCCGGAGGTGGGCGCGGCGACAGGCGGCGGCAGAGAGCACGGCTCACAGCCGTTCTTCGACGCGTTATTGAAGCCGGTGCATTACGAGGAATTGCGCAGCGCATTGCAGCGTGCGTTGGCGTCGCGCCATGTGGTGTGAAGCGTGAGCCGGGCGGTGAGGCGCGGAGTGGAGGCGGGCATCAACCTGAGCACACACCTTCAGCCGGCATCGAGCATTCGCGGCGGGTATAGCGGCGGCGGTTCAGGGCCGGTTCAGCCGCTTGGACAGATCGGCGACCAGAATCGCCATGCGCGCGGGCTTTTCATAGCACGCGACGTCGAAATTGCGGATCACCTGGCTGATCTCCGATTCGCTGGCCTTGCCGGTCAGCAATTCGCCGGTCAGCACGAAGATCGGCGCGTCCGGATTCTCCGACGCGCGCACTGCGCGAATCGCCGCCGCCGAGGTTTGCGCGCCGAACAGCCAGTCGATCACGATGCCGTCGAACACCTGCGTTTGCAGTTGCTCGGCAAACGCCGCAAGACCGTAGATCGCCACCGCTGCAAAGCCGCTGCGCTCCAGATAGTCGCGCAGGTTGTCGGCGCTCGCCTGATCGTCGTCGACCACGGCGATGGTCGGCTTGTCGGTTTCGGCGCGGCGCGGATAGATCTCGATCTTGTGGACCTCGTACGCGCTCTGATATAGCGTGCCGTCGTGACGCGCGACGCGCCATTGGCCAAGCCGCGAATACGCGACGAATTCCGGCCGGCTGCCTGCTTCGAGCGCCGCGCCGACCCAGGCGGTGCACGCCAGTTCGGTTGCGCCGATGCAGAACACGGCCTCCTGCGCGATGGCGCCGACCATGCCCGGATCGAGCGATTGCGCGCCGAACAGTTGGGCCGCCGGTTCGCCGAATACCTCGGCGACCTTCTTGATCTGCGACAGGGTCCACGGGCTGTTGCCGCGCAGTTTGCGGTGGCCCTGTGAAAAACTCAGATCGAGTATCCGGCACAGCTCAGTGGTTTGCTGGCGTTTGCCGATTCCATGCCGGCTCATCAATTCGCGCACGCGCTCGGCGACTGCGATGGCGTCAGGTGAGAGTGTTTCGTTGGTCATACTGCGTGAAAATCCGCCGTCTTAAAGGGTACTGGGGATGCGATGCGGACAGGCGCGGCCCCGCCACGCACATGCAGTGCGCATTGATGGGCTACGCAGGGGGACAGCAAATGTACCGTAAAAATTATCGCGTTTTAGGTTTTTGCCGAATTGCCAGTTGAGCCCGACCCGGCAAAATGCGTCACAGACAAATCCGGCATTTTTATGTATTTGGCATCAAGCGCATTTTACCGATGAACTGCGTCCCATCTGTAAAGAATATGTCGCACGAACGTGGCGTGCCGACTGTTTCAGTCGCTATTCGATCGATCGAACGTGGTACAATCGGTTCATTCGGGCGGCATTTTTTCGAGTTTGGCTGCCGAGCTTTTCAGTCCTTTGAAAATCCGTTCGGCGACGCGGGCGGGAAACCGTTCAGGCAATTGCGCCGACACCTGCTCGATCACGCGAGGCGTTTCGTCGATCAGCCGCTGGATCAGCGGCTCCGCGCTCGCGCCGTACGAGCATTTCAGCGCCATCGTGTTGAAGTGACGCCGCTGCACGTCGCGAAAAGCGTCGTGTTTGCTGCGCGACCACATGCCCATCGCGAGGCGGGCCTTGAACCACGACCACTGGTTCGGGCCGCTGCCTTCCACCGGCCAGATCGACATCACGTCGTAAAGCGGTGTCAGCCGGTATTGGCCGCCCGCCAGCAGGCGGATGCTGAAATTCTTGGCGTGGCCGTCGGGCGCGGCCAGCATCCAGAACAGAATCTGGCTGGCCAGCAGCGTTTCGATGTCTTGCCGCGACGTCACCGACTGCTGGAGAATTCGCGCGAGGTCGAGCACGCCGGGGCCGCCTTCGTTTTCGTATTTGCGATGCGAGGGCACGCCGTACACCTGGCAGAAGTCCTCCTGCGGCAGACGCAGCAGCCATTGGCCGCTCGAATGCATCTGCCGGTCAAAGCGTTCGACGCTCAACACGCGCTGCTTGCCGAACGTGATGATTTCCGTATTCGCGACCGGCAAGCCATACGCGCGCAGAATCCGCAGACACAGCCACTCGTTTTCCACCGACGTGCTGAGGTCGGCGAGCTTGTTGCCGACCAGCCCCAGCGGCAGCTTGAAAATATGCGTGGTCGGCGTCGCGCCATGCGGGCGCTGCCATTTGCCCTCGTGCCACAGCAGCGCGGTTTTCTCCTGCGCGCCGGCCAGTGAGATGCGGAAATCGTCGTCTGGCTCATCGTGTACGCCAATTGGCGGCGTGCTGACCGTGCGCGCCAGCATCGCCTCGATCTCGCTGTCGGACAAGCGGCGTTCCTTCGATCCGGTCGACGCCCTTCGGCGCGTCGTCTTCGGGCAGGAGCTGGACCGCCCCCACGCAGTCGCGGCCGATGGCCTGCAGCAGGTCGAACGCGTCGAGCGTGTCGGTCTGGTAGCGCTGGGCGATGCGTTTGCGGATCGCATCGCTGTCGGGCAGCAGGTTGTCGAAGTAATTCAGCACCCGCGGGCCTTTTTGCGCCATGTTGCCCGGCGTGAACGGCAGGGACAGCGAAAGCGGCCGGCCCGCCGGCGACTCGACCCACGCGGGGTCGTAGGCGAACTCCATCTGACCGCGAGCGGGCAGGCGCCAGACGCCGACGCGCTCGCCGTTGGCCCACACCGACAGCGCCTGCGAATGAGTTTGGCGGCCCATGCTTACCACTCGATCAGCGGTGTCGGCTCGGGCATGCGGCTGGTTTTTGTCGCGCACCTGCAATTGCAATCCGTAGATGCCGCACAGCGCCAGCAACTGCGCGAGCGGTGAGTGCGCCGGCGTCGGTTTCCAGCGCTGAAATGCGGCTCTGACTGACGCCGATGCGCGCGGCGGCCTCGGCCTGCGTGAGGCCGGCTTGCCGCCGGCTCGCGGCGAGCAACTGGGCGATCTGGTCGGGCGTGGCGATGAGATGGAGCATGACGGATTATCCGCGAGACGAATAAATGCAATTTATGCGTTAAACGAATATTTGTCAAATATTCGTCTCGCGAATATTGTGCGAAATATCTGTTAGACGAATAAACGCCAAATATCTGTTTTACGAATAAATGGGGCTGAATTTTTATTGCGGCTGGAAGTCGCTGCTGGCATGGCTTTGCGGGTTGTGCCGTGACACACCGGCGGTGCTGTCGATCTTGCCGGGCCAACGATCTCCGCGATCTCCACGGTCTTCCGGCGCGGCGGCATTGCAGACAGGCGACTCGCCTGCGAAGATTACGTCCACATTTAAAACCGGCCTGCCTGATGACCACGACTTACCCGCTGCACGCAAGCTTCACCCCCGCCGATCAACCGTTCCCACAACAAGCCGACGTCGTGATCGCCGGCGCGGGCATCATGGGCTGCGCGGCCGCCTATTATCTTGCGCGCCGCGGGCTCTCGGTGGTGGTGCTGGACAAATCGCGGATTGCCGGGCAGCAGTCGTCGCGGGCTTGGGGATTTCGTGCGTCAGCAGGGCCGCGAAGCCGCCGAAGTGCCGTTAATGATGGCGAGCATCCCGCTCTGGAAAGAGCTCGAAAGCGAGCTGAATTTCGATCTGGAGTGGCGTCAGGGCGGCTGTCTGTACGTGGCCTCCGATGAAGAGGAGTGGGCGTCGTTCCAGCAATGGATGGACGTCGCGCGGCAATACGGACTCGACACCCGCACGCTCGATCGCAAGCAGATCGACGCCGTCGTGACCGGCATGCAAGGCCCGTCGCTCGGCGGCCTCTACACGCCGAGCGACGGCCAGGCCGAACCGCGCCGCGCCACCGCCGCGTTCGCCGCGCGCGCCGCCGAGGCTGGCGCGCTGTTTTTCGAAGGCTGCGGCGTGGTCGGCGTCGAGCGGGCGGGCGGCGCGATTGCCGGCGTGGTCACCGAGCGCGGCACCGTGCGCACCTCGCGCTTCATTTGCGCGGCGGGCGCGAGTAGCTGGAAACTGCTCAGAACGCTCGGTCTGGAACTGCCGCAGCAAGTGGTGCGCGGCACCTGTTCGCGCACCAATCCGCTGCCGCAGATCACCGCGTCCACGTTCTGGGGGCACGGCCTCGGCGTGCGGCAACGCGCGAACGGCGCGATCAATCTCGCCGACGACATGCAGGTCGACGTCGACATGACCCTCGGCCATTTCCGCGCACTCAAGTGGTTTTTGCCCGAATTGTGGAAGCAGCGCGAGAAGTTCAGCTTCCATCTGAACGGCGCGTGTTTGCGCGATCTGCGTGAGCGGCTGCCGGGCGGCGTGCCGCAAGCCGAGCGCGTGCTGTATCCGCGCGATCCGCATCCGCAGCCGAATGCGGGCCAGGCGCCGAGCGCGTTGAAAAAATTGCGCGCGTTGTTTCCCGCGTTGAAGGACGCGCAGGTGGTCGAATCGTGGGCGGGTCTGATCGACGTGCTGCCCGACGGCATTCCGGTGATCGATGCGCCGCCGCAGGTCAGCGGGTTGACCATCGCCACCGGTTTTTGCGGACATGGCTTCGCGATGGGGCCGATCGTCGGCAAGCTGCTTGCCGAGATGAACGACGGCGGCAAGCCTTCGCTCGATCTGTCCGCGTTCCGCTTGCAGCGTTTCTTCGACGGCACGATGCAACGGCCGCGCAGCATGCTTTGATTTCGGAAATTCACGCCAGACGCAACCGATGAACGAACCAGCACTTCGCCACACAGGTGTGCCGTATTACACGCAATGGGGCAGCCCCGACTGGGTCCGCCATATCGTCGAGCAGCAGGGCGATCCGTGCGACGATCCGCATTGGCAGCGCAGCGGTTTCGCCGACCCGGAGCGCTACCGTTTCTGGGCCAAACGCCTGTGCGGTTTGACGTGTCTCGAATCCGCGCTCGATTATTGGGGCGTCGCCCACGCGCCGCGCGCAGCGTTACTCGATGAAGCCTTGCAGCATGGCGTGTACAGAGTGCGCGAGGACGGCGGTGTCGACGGATTGATTTACCGGCCGTTTGCCGACTGGGCGCGCAGTTCGTTCGGGCTCGACGTCGAGGTGCTGCCGCAGGTGTCGCTCGAACAGATTGCAGGGCGGCTCAACGCCGAGACGCTGGCGATCGTGTCGGTCAGTCCGGAGATTCGCTATCCCGAGCGGCCGAACCAGCGGCAGGGCGGTCATCTCGTCCTGCTGCACGGGCGCGATCGCAACGGCGTGTGGTTTCACAATCCCTCGGGCATCGCGCCGCATCAGGCCGACGTGTATCTGCCGTTTGCCACGGCGGCCAGATTTTACGCGGGGCGGGGCATGACGCTGACCTTGACGCAGCCGAACTAGGCGCGGTGTTCGGGCCCGTTTTCTGCTGATGAGGTTTTTGTCGATATCTGCAATACCGGACCTGACATGAATCGAATCTACTGCCTGCTTGCTGCCAGCCTCGTCGTCCTCGGAGCCGCCAGCCCGGCGAGCGCCGCGAGCGAGGACGAACAGGCGAAAGCCTGTCGCGGCGACGCGATGCACTTCTGCGCCGCCGACATCCCGAACAAAGAGAAGATAACCGCCTGCATGAAGCAGCACCTGGCCGAACTGAGCCCGCCGTGCCGCGCGATGTTCAAGGGCGGCAAGAAAGACGGCAGCAAGAACGGCGATCAGGGCGCGTCGCAGTAAGCGTTCGAGGCGGTGCGTCGCAGGGTGTCTTCGCACGTCGAGGTCGAGGTCGAGGCGGCGGTCCAGGTCGAGATCGAGGCCGGAGCGCGCGCAACGCTGCCCAATTGGAATCCGCTTTTCGTGCGCGTGTGAAAAAGGCCTTAAAAACAATCGCCTGTCCGCCAGGTTGGCATATTGCGCCAACCTGAGGCACATGTTGCCGTGCAAACAATCTCAAAACGTTGCACCATAGGCGTTTGCCAGAAAAAAGTGCCGGTCGCCGCATGCCGTTATAGCAACTATCGGGATCCAGCTTTTTTCTGTCCCTTGACCGACGCCTTATTCATCACGACGCTGCGACCGCGCTATGACGACCCAACACGCTTCTGCCACTCCCGACCTGCCGCTCGACATGATCATCTTCGGCGGCACCGGCGACCTGTCGTTTCGCAAGCTGCTGCCCGCGCTCTACATGGCGCATCTGCACTGCAATCTGCCGCCGGATACCCGCATTCTCACGATTGGCCGCAAGCCCTGGTCGCGTGAGGAGTACATCAACGAATTCATGGAATTGAAGGCCAAGCCCTTCATCGAAAAGAAAGCGTTCGATGCCGCCGCCGTGGGACAAATTTCTGGCGCTGTTCGAATACGTGCGCATGGACGTCGATTCGATCGACGACTATCAGCGTCTGAAGGAGGCGTCGCGCGAGGGCGTGCGCCGCGTGTTCTATCTCGCGACCTCGCCGGATCTGTTCACGAATATCTGCGACAACCTCTCGTCGGCGGGCCTCGTCGACGAGAATTCGCGCGTCGTGCTCGAAAAGCCGCTGGGCCACGATCTGGCCTCCGCGCAGGAGATCAACACGGCGGTCGGCAAGCATTTCAGCGAAGCGCAGATCTACCGGATCGACCACTACCTCGGCAAGGAAACCGTGCAGAACCTGATGGTGCTGCGCTTCGGCAATCCGATTTTCGGGCCGCTGTGGCAGGCGCCGTATATCAAGAGCGTGCAGATCACGGTGGCGGAAACGGTGGGCGTGGGCAGCCGCGCGGGTTTCTACGACAAGACCGGCGCGCTGCGCGACATGGTGCAGAACCACTTGCTGCAACTGCTGTGCATCGTCGCGATGGAGCCGCCGGTGTCGCTCGATCCCGATGCGGTGCGCGACGAAAAGCTCAAGGTGCTGCGCTCGCTGCGCCCGATGACGCCCGAGGATATCGCCCGCGATACCGTGCGCGGCCAGTACACCGCGGGCGCGGTCGAGCGGCGAGGCGGTGAAGGGCTACCTCGAAGAAGACAACGTGCCGGCCGGCAGCCGCGCCGAAACCTTCGTCGCGTTGCGCGCGCATATCAACAACTGGCGCTGGGCAAACGTGCCGTTCTTCCTGCGCACCGGCAAGCGGATGCAGAAGAAGGTGTCGGAGATCGTCATCGAGTTCTCCGAGTTGCCGTTCTCGATCATTCCGAGCGGCGGGCGCAACTATGGCAACCGTCTCGTGATCCAGTTGCAGCCGGAGGAATCGATCCAGTTGCAGGTGCTCGCGAAGGAGCCGGGCAGCGGCATGCACATGCTGCCGGTGAACCTGAATCTGGATTTGCAGCAGGCGTTCACCGAGCGTCGCGCGGAAGCGTATGAGCGTTTGCTGATCGACGTGATTCGCGGACGCCTCACGCACTTCATGCGCCGCGACGAACTGGAAGCCGCATGGGCGTGGGCCGAGCCGATTCTGGAAGGCTGGGCCAAGTCGGGCGAGCGGCCGCGTGGCTATACGGCGGGGACGTTTGGACCGGCGGCGTCGACGGCGCTGATGGCTCGTGAGAAGAATGCCGTGTGGGCGGAAGAGTCGCAGTAAGCATGAATGTTTGATCTCGCGCGCCGCTGTTCTGGCGGCGCGCAATTTATCGCGCCTGTGTAGTGGCGCGGGTCTTTTCTGTCGCCTCTGTTTTTGCCGCGTTGCGCTTGAATTGCGTTGCGTATCGGTCATGCAGTGTTCGTGCATTTTTAATTCGTCATCCCTGGCATTGGGCGGCGCATCTGCGGCTCCGTCATCGTGATTCCACGAATAATGCCGTGACCATGACGATTTGATTTCATCAGGTTGACGACTATGATGAGTTTCCTTACCCGCATGGCACAGCGGCGTGACACAACACGACAAAAAAGGAGACATCAGTGAGACGAGTTTTCGTGGCATTGACCTGTGTAGCAAGCGTAGTGGCCGTGATAGGCATCGCAGCATGCGGCGGCAGCGATCTGAATGCACCCACGAGTCCACCCAAGGTGATTATCGACAGCGATTACAACACGCTAAGCGACGACGGCCAGCTTGGCGTAATGGCCGCGCAATTGCAGGCGCAAGGCTCGCTGAAAGTACTCGGCATTACAGTCGTGTCCGGTAATCAATGGCTGAAGCAGGGCGTCTCGGATGCGTTGAAATCTGTCGAACGTCTCGGTGTGGAAAATCAGATCGGCGTTTATGCGGGCGCCAATTACGCTTTATCGCATGACTTCGCGACGATTCAGGCCGAACTGAAACAGTTCCCCGGCGGCGACGGTTATCTCGGTGCGTGGAGTACGCCCGAGCCGACATCCGACAGCGACCTCGTCGCGCCACCCGACGGCTTCGCGACGCACACGAAAGTGCAAAGCAAAAGTGCGGTCGATTTCATTGTCGATTCGGTCAAACAATACCCCGGCGAAGTGACGATTCTGGCCATCGGCCCGCTGACCAACATTGCGCTCGCAACTCGTCAGCACCCCGAGATCGTGCCGTTGATCAAGCAGATCATCTATATGGGCGGCGCGATCGACGTAGCGGGCAACACGACGCCGACTGCCGAATTCAACTGGTGGTTCGATCCCGAGGCGGCGAAGACGGTGTTGCATCTGCCGATCAGGCAGGTGGTCGTGCCGCTCGACGTGACGGACACCGTGAAAATGGACAAGGCGCTTTACGACCGGGTCGCGCATGATCCGGCGAAGCAGACCATCATCACGCAATTATTCAAGACGTTGAACGGCTATGGTTTCGACGGCAAAAACGGTTTCGAAACGAATCCGGATTACACGACGAATATCTGGGACACATTGACGCTCGCTTATCTGATGCATCCTTCGTTCGCGACGCAAACGGTCGACGAGTGGGTGGACGTTGACACGAGCTTCGGTGCCAATGACGGCAAGGCAACCGGTTATACGAGTTCGCCGCCGGCGGGTTTGCAGAAGATGACGATCGTCAAGCGTTTCGACAATCCGGCGTTTTTCAATTTCTACGTCGATCTGTTGACGCGGCCGGTGCCGGTCAAATTGCCGAATTGATGCAGTGAGTCGCGTTGATTCGTGCGGCGCGTGTCTGCACTGAACCCGCCTCAGGCGGGATGCAGGCCGCGCAGCAACTGGCGCACGCGCGTCAGATCCTGATCGACGTGTTCCGCTTTTTCAAACAACTCCGCGAGCCAGTCGACGAAAGCCCGCACGCGAGGCGACACTCGACGGTTCTTCACATAGGCGACCGAGACCGGCATCGGCACAGGCTTCCATTGCGGCAGGACTTCGCGCAGCAATCCTGAGTCGAGGTAGGGCTGGGCGGCGATCCGCGCGGGCTGAATGAGGCCGAGTCCTTGCAATCCGCAGGTGAGATACGCCTGTTCATCGCTCACCTTGACGAAGCCTTTGATCTTGACGCTTTGTGCTTCGCCGTCCACTTCGAAATCGAAATCCACTTCGCGGCCGTTATGCGGCGACATGCAATTGACCGCCACGTGTCCACGCAGATCGTCGATATCGGCGGGCGTGCCTTGACGCGCCAGGTACGCGGGACTGGCACAGGTCACGTGTTCGAGTGTGCCTAGTTTTCGCGCAACCAGATTCGAGTCGGGCAATTCGCCGAGCTGGATGCTGCAGTCGATTGCTTCGGAGATCAGATCGACCGTGCGGTTGCTGATGCCGATTGCCAGATCGAGGTTTGGATAGCGCGCGTGGAAGTCGTCCAGTGCCGGCAGCACGATTGCGCTTGCTACGGCGCCTGGCATTTCGATGCGCAGTCGGCCCGTGAGGTTATCCGTTGCATGGCGGATGCTCGCTTCCATTTCGTCGATGTCGGCGAGGATTTGCGCGCAGCGTTCGTAGTAGGCTGCGCCTTCGGGGGTAACGCTTAAGCGCCGCGTTGTGCGGGCTAGCAGGGCTGTGCCTAGCAGAGCTTCCAGGTTCTGGACGGTAGTGGTTGCCGTTGCTCGCGGAATGTTGAGTGACTCCGCTGCGCGGGTGAAGCTGTTCGTGTCCACGATTCGGATGAATGTGCGCATGGCAGTTATTCTGTCGATCATGGTTTTCTCCTGGTAGGTTTTCTTGCTGGGCGAGTTGGGGTTTGGTTGTGTTCTTTAGGTGTTGGCCTTTCCTTGAATTCACGGTGGTCTATTAGCGTTGCCCGAACCTGTCCGCATTTTTGTGGGCGAGGCGGTTAGCGGAATTACCCGCGTGCGTTGGTAAAACGCTCTCCAAACAGAATAGCGAACTGATTCATGGCGCTCGACCAGTCGAATGCCGTTCGCACGGATTTGGCAAGCACATTGCGCAGCGCCAGCCAGAGCAACTTGATGGCGGCCTCGTCGTTGGGGAAGTGGCCGCGGGTCTTGATGATCTTGCGTAGTTGCATGTTCAGACTCTCAATGGCATTCGTGGTGTACACCACCCGGCGTATGTCGGGCGGAAACACGAAGAACGGCGTGACGTTCTCCCACGCCCGTCGCCACGACTGCACGATGGTCGGGTACTTCGCGCCCCATGGCCCTTCGGCAAAGGCCTCCAGGGCCTGCTGCGCAGCCTGTTCGTTCGCGGCGGCATAGACCGGACGCAGCGCTGCGGCGACGCTTTTGCGATCCTTGTAGCTGGCGTATTCCAGGCTGTTGCGGATCAGGTGCACGATGCAGGTCTGCACGGCCGTGCGCGGGTACGCCGTGCCGATCGCCTCGGCCAGCCCCTTCAGGCCGTCGACCACCGCGATCAGGATGTCCTGGCAGCCCCGGGTCTTCAGTTCGTTGAACACCTTCAGCCAGAACTTCGCACCTTCGGTCTGCTCGATCCACAGGCCGAGCACATCGCGCTGACCGTCGGCCTGGATGCCCAGCGCCAGATACACCGCCTTGTTGCTCACCACGCCGTCGCCACGGATCTTCACGCGCAGCGCGTCGAAGAACACCACCGGATACATCGGCTCGAGCGGACGGCTCTGCCAGGCGAGCGTTTCGGCCATGACTTCGTCGGTGACCGAGCTGATGAAGTCGGGGGAGACCTCGGTGCCGTAGCTTTCGGCGAGAAACGCCTGAATTTCGCGCACGCTCATGCCCCGGGCGTACATCGCGATGATGCGCTCGTCGAAGCCCGTGAATCGGCGCTCGTGTTTGGGAATCAGGATCGGCTCGAAGCTGCCATCGCGGTCGCGCGGCAGATCGACCCTGACCGGGCCGCGCTCGGTGATCACCGTCTTGCCGCTGGCGCCGTTGCGTTCATTGGTCTGGCCCGACGGTTTGGGCTGGCCCGGGCTGGTAGCCCAGATGCATGCTCATCTCGGCGCCCATCGCCCGCTCGATCAGTGCCTTGTTGAACGCCAGCATCAGGTCCTGAACCTCGGCGGGCGTCATCGGGCCCTTCACCAGTTCATCGAGCAGCGCTTCAGGAAGTTCAGGCAGCGGCCCCGCGGGCCGCTGCCTGAGAAGCGACAGTCCGTTTCTTCTTCATGATTGGCATATCCATGATCTTCATCCTTCATGATATGCCTCGCCCACGAAATTACGGATAGGCCCGCTGCCGCTAAAGACTCTCGGCTGCGACAAGTACTCGCCAACTTCTGCCCACGGCATGAGGCGGCAGTCGGCCTGCCTTAGTCCTTCTCGCGAGTGCTCAGTCGGACAAATGGACGTTTCGTCCTTTCTCAACATCGGCTGCTCGCAGATTTAGCTCGCCAATAGCAACATAGACCAAGCGATTCGTCGGATAGAATTCATCTCAAACGATACCAAGCCAAGTTGAGGGGAATCATGTTCGAACACGTTGTTCTGCGAAGGGCTGAAAGGAGGGACGCCGGTAACGAGTTGGCCAAATAGCAGAGTCGCTGCTCTACTATCAGAAAGTACATGTTGTAATCGACCGCAGCACGCTGTTCCAGTTGGTCAAACAGATCGGTATCGACAATCTCAAGTCGCTGCTGAAGCGGTCGGAGTTGTCAGCTGTCTATTGCGAAGAAAACCTCGGCACCCATACTAAGTCTGTGGGAGTCACTCTGTTTCACGACTATCTCGCGTTCTCGTTAAGTGGCGGCCAAAGCACGAAGCTGAATTCGCCGGAAGAACGAATGACGTATGAACTCGAACGCCAAGGTACGCCGAGAAAAGTCGCCAGAGAGTTTTCGAAATGGTTCACTAGCCACATTCCCATGCGCAAATACACCGGAAATCATTTTGTAAAAGATGGCATTCCGGCAGCAGCGAGGCTCGACCTATCCGACGCAGATTTCACAGAATGCCATTCGAGAAGCGATCGCTGCTCTGTCAGACGGACAAACAGTAGACAACGGCTTGCAGTTCGAGTTGATGCGCACGGGACAAGGTTATTGCGCCTTCTCGAACATTGACTTTGATGCGATTAACAAGCGGCGGGCAGATATGATGCCGCCATTGGAACCCGTCACGGTCGCGCATCTTTTGAGTAACATTCTGGATGCTCGGGCGGATCTCGCAACGAGCGGCCACTGATCCGGAGCGACTTCGTCACCTCCTGTCACATCAGCGGTCATCCGTACGCGTTACTCAGAAATGTTGCGACGTTCGCGACTGAACGTAGAATCACGACAACAATTTGTCGACGTCATTCTCACCGATTTACCCCCCTAGTTTGTCAGAAGCCATTGATGCCGGAGAGCGGTCGATCAATGACTTCTTTCGTTTGCTTGATAAAAGTGGGCGATTCAGAAACTGGCTTGGAGCAGTGCATCCCGACGAGAACTTAGTCCGTGCTTACATTCGCGAAATCACATCGGAACCTCTGGTTCAAGGCGCTGCCCCTAAGACCCTGCGATACGCTCTAACTACCGCGCTAGGGTTTGTAAATTCCCTCGCCGGCGTAGTCGCGGGAGGAGCGGACAGCTTTGTTATCGACAAGCTTTTCTCTGGGTGGCGGCCGAACCATTTTGTGATCAAGGAACTTGCGCCTTTCGTGCGTGGCTATTGAAAGATGTCAGCGCGGCCGACCGTTGTAACGCAAAAGACGGCCGCCGGCCCAATCACGCGAAGAATGGGCAAAGGCGACGATCCGAGGTGCAAGATGTACGACCCGCGTCAGATCATTCATCCATTTAGCATCGAACCGCAAGCGACCACGAACGGACTTTGGGCACGACGGCTTGGATCGTTGACCTCCTTCCGTTAAAGTAGTTTTGAAAAACTCACGCCAACCCCGTCGCCGGTCAGGCAATAGCCAGAAGGCCCTCCGGATGATTTTTAATCAATAGCCGAACCTGCGGGATACGTACATCGATAGCCCGGGTATCGTCTTGCCGCCCCTATGAAACGAACGCGCTTAAAGCTGCAGCAAAGATGTATTGCAACATCGGATGGAGATATAACTGTCCAGAGTTCGTTTCCCCGGCTCTCACGGTAAAGCCTCTTTGCCAGCCACTCAGTCAAAGAGATATTTTCCCGGCACGAAGTTGCCTTCATTTACTGAAAGAAGATAAAGAGTTATAAAAATGATTTTTCTTTTGACATTCGTACCACTGCTCTTCGCCGGTTGCAGCTTGGTCTGGGGTGTTCTTGATTTTCCTTGGGTCGCTCGATCGCCATCTCGTATTGCCGCCGTCGGGCTTTTAGCCGTGCGCATCCGGGTTCTTTTTCAGACACAGATTCATCACACGGAGGGCTTGCCTGCGTGGCTTACCCAGCGAATTCCGTTATTTGCAGTCAACCACGATATGCTCGAATTTTTCGACAAGCTGGTCGACGTGCTGATCTATGCCGTCGGAGCAGGGGTGGTTGCGTCCGCATTTTTCCTTCGAACGCAATTGCGTTTCGAACAGGAGCGGTGTGAGCACGCGAAATCTGCGAGAACGCCAAGCGGAAAATTGAAGAGCTTGAACGTGATCTTAAATTCGTGGAGGCTGACGCCCTTCTCCACGGAGCAGGCAATGCTAAGCAAAGACGTACTGCGATTCTCCGAATGTTAGATCGTTACGAAAATAAATTTGAGAAATCAAACCGCATTCTGAAAGCCATGGGAAAGTAATCGTCGCGTCTTACGCTGAGATCAACGGCACTCCATTTGGCGCGACGATCTCCCCAAGACTAATTGCAAAATGGGCAAACCGACCCCGACAAGCTTATCAGGCGCCCGCCCTGTTCTCGTCAGATTCAACTGGCAACGATAAGGCGTGTGCGCAAGTTCGCATCGCTACGCGGATCCGTTCAACGTCGATTGGCTTGATCTTCCGATTTCGTTAAGCGTTGCTCGACGCCTGCCCTTGTTCGCTGCCCATGAGTACGCGAGCGCAATTGCGTGCAGGCGTGAACAAGTTTTAACGTGATAGGCCACTCCACCGACGCAGAAGATTGCGAGGAAATAGTTACACCGATTTCGTCGTGAGATCCGTAAATCTGCAGCCAACCGCACCAATACAAACGCATTTTTGTTTGACACTGCTGAAAGCAACATTCGAGACCACACAGATCTGAAACCATCTAAGATCAAAGCGCAATGCAGCGGCTTGCATCGTGTGTGCATGTATATTGCTGATATTTCAATACCTGCATGGAATACTATAATGGCCGACCAAAAACACGAAGAAATGATCGCGCGCTATGTCGCGGCAATGGAGAAAGAGTCCCGCGAACGGCTAGCAAAATCGGCCGATCTAATTGCGAAGTTCACGGCGGTGGCTGCATGCAAGGGAGTGCTTCTGACCGGCGAGTCGTATCAGTATATCCAGACCATCGGCATCGTCGCCAAAGCGCCGGGCATCGCGCAGAAACTGCTAGGACCGGTAAAGACGGAGCGTGACGGTCTGCTGTCATTCGACGAGATTGCAAGCCAATTCCCTCCTAGTCCCTATTACGAAGGCTGCTTTGCTGGGCCTGATTTCATCTTAATGGCCCATCCCTGTTATCGGCCGGATGCACCCGATCAACAACTGGGCTCCGAGGTTCATAGATTTGTTCTGGCAATTCCAAGAGCCCGGCATCGAAAAATACATCGCCCTTGACGACGATCGGGTTCGGATTAACGTCGACGGGCTCGGCTATTTCGAATACGACACCTGGTATGGCGCCCCTTTCAACGAGGACATTCGCGAAATAAAACCCGGCACTGTCAAGCTTTGCCCGCCTGCGGACATCGACTCTCGAGTACGTCTCTTGGCTGTTTGCTAACGCTTACTGCCTGGACATAAAGTGGAGCGAATCCGACGGTATCAAGTCATTTCAAGCTCTGGAAATTAAGACGGAGGACGTACAGATCGATCTCGATGGTCAGCGCTACTTCCCGGCACGCTACCTGCACGCCGAGTTCGATCTCTCGGCCAATTGTTTCACGCACTTTGATGGCGCAATCCAGTTTTTTACCGAAGAGGAATACTTTCAGCGGCGAGATTCCGATTCAACATGACGATGAAGAACCATGCGCATATCAAGGCAAGATCGAAAAAAGTTTTCAAAATTAATGGTCCGCTGGAAGCAGAAAAATGGGTCGATTTCTGCTGTCATTTCTACACAGCCAATCCTTTAACCTTCGAGTATTTCAGCGGAGAGTATCCGCAGCATGTCGCTGAGGACTCTCGAACGGATCAGGGAACACGCATCGCAAAGCGCTAGTGAGGCCTAATTTCACTGTCGGGTCGGTTCGGTCGGCAGCCAAAGGCCTCCTCTCGCTTATTGAACAGCACGCAAGCGAAGACGCAGTCCATCAAGGACACTCTGCAAAATTCGAATAAAGTATGCGAGTGACGTTGATCTCTCAATGGAAGTCTTCAACACGAGGGGCTAAAGGCGCAGCCATTTATCACACAGGTTCTGCGCTGGCATCTCCTTCCTGAACGAAGAGAGTAGGATAAGATGATCTTAGAATTGGAGGAAAGGCTCTCTCTTTAATTCGGCTTAAGATACTCTGAATATAATCGCCTATGCTCTTCACAAGAAGTACGGCACCCCTCGTGAGAAGTTGAAGGAAATCGATTAACTCTTTTTAAAGGAGTCAACAGTGCTTTTGTATTAATATTAGATGAACAATCAACATATCCGCCTTATTAGCAAGGTTACCTACTGCTGATCAATCATTTCTACCGTAGAGTTTGCCAAGTGAAAAATACTCCCCCACATATCGCGATCATTCACGTAAATATAGTGCCAGCCGATGGTTTCGAGGAATTTCGTGCGGCAATAGCATGTCGAGACGTGAACGTCCAACTTCAAGCAGTGAACCGTCCTGGGCCAATGGCCGGTATCAAGTGGCTCATGCCTACTTTCGTGATCGGCTTTGTCGCTTCCGCCTACTTTGGCGGCTTCTTCCAAGAAATGGGAAAAGATCACTACGTCTTGGTGAAAGAGCAATTCAAGAAGTTGTACTTGAAGGTCGCCGGTCCAGAAACACCCAATGTCAAATTGATGGGCAGTGAAGGGAAGGTTAACAAAGTTCAGCCTTACTCCCTCTACTTTTCTATGATTGGCGAGGGCCCGAATGGCCTCCAATTGAAATTGCTGTTGAAGAAGCCGAGCACGCAAGCCGAATACGAGCGCAGCGTAGATCGTTTCTTGATCTACTGAAAGACATTAGTTTAGGACATTGAGCGATGTCGCCCGAAAAAGATTCGAATCTATCACCCCGATAGGACGCACGATACTAATAGTTTACGAAGATGAGTTGGATCAAGTCGTTCCTATGGACCCCCGAACTGGCGGCTGAGAAAGTAGCAATTCGAATGTTGCCACCGAGCGGAACTGAGCCCAAACGAATCACGCAACGATCAACCACTTTCGGGCATTCGACTGCACCGATGCCGCATATTTTTATGGCTGCGATATGCAATAGTAATTTTAACCCGTACTGCATCGATAAAAATCGGCTAAGCACATTTAAAATGATGTGTATCGCATACCCTACAAGTCCCTGACCCAAATATTTTTCAGAAAATTTGCCGATACTGCGTAAGTTGCCATAATTACTGGGTTGCCTACGAGTGAACGATATAATTCACGCACTTATAATCGGGGGAATAAAATGATTGAAATCCTAAAGCGAGCAGTTCAAAACCGAGAAGTTTTGGCTTTCACTTACAGTGGATTGGTTCGTATCGTAGAGCCGCATGCTGTTGGCATTTCAAGAGCTGGAAACCCTGTACTACGATGCTATCAAGTTCAAGGCGGTCATGTGACACCCGGACACGAATGGGACTTTTGCGAAGTTTCACAAATTATTGGCTTGCAGGCCACCGGCGAAATCTTCGCCGGCCCTAGGCCAGGTTATCGCCGCGGGGATCGACATATGGTCACTATCTTTCCAGAACTTTGATTTTTAGGCGCGCTGACTCTAGGCGATATGAAGAGGGCCGTCCAAACACCATCAGAGGGGAGCGAAGACGAGGAATAGAAATCAGGATTGGAAATTCTGGGGTGTCTAGGATGATGCTATTCACCTCTCAATATCCCTCCCACTCCCCCTTATCCAACCGGCCAATCCCAACATTTAGCCCCCACGACAAATTCGAGATAGCCCCCTTCCCTTATAATTACCAAGTCGTCGGGAAACACCCGGCGACCAGGTTTAGCAGCCTGACGTTACAACCGCACACCCGCCCAGGCGGGCGTGCGTCTACCTCTGCACGTCTATATTCCAATGGGCGGGCCGTGGTAGGGGAGCCGCAAGGCTCGCCGGTTCGTTGTAACGCCGGTCTGCTAACCCCGCCATCGTGCCCGCTCACCCCCTTCCCCAAAGCAAGCGAGTGTCCGGGCGATCCAAGAAGCAACAGGGAGATCGCACCATGACCAAGTCCACCAAAAATCAACCCGCTTCACGTCCGCCTGTCGACGCACTCCAGTACGAAAAGCTTGCCCTGTCGGCATTCGATTTATGCGACCGGCAGCTGGGTCAACTGGATACCTTGATCACACTTGCGTCCTCAATATTTAGAAATCCTGCCATTACGCTACGACGAAAGAAAGCGTCGTCAGACGCTGCTGGAATTGCTGGTGGACACGGCGGAGCAATATCAGCAGGAACTCCAATGCGACCGCGAGTTATACAAGGTGATCGCGCTCGATGCGAAGGGCGTCCCCCAAAGCCGCATCACGGCACAGCAAGCGACGAACTTGCTGGCAGAAGCATCGCAGATAGCAAAAGCGCCTATCGAAGAAGCAAAGGCTGCGCCCCGCAAAAAGCCATCCACGAAACGCGCGATCGAATTGCCCTCCACTCCCGTGCAACAAGCGTCCACCGCGAAGCACTAAACGATCAAATCAGGCACCACACGCACAAGCACCAGCCAGCAGGAAGCACAAACAAAAATGGCCGCAGCATCCGCCGCGGCCATCTTCTCAAAGCAGCGCATCAAAACTCAAACACGCGCCGCCCAAAACCCTAAAACCAAAACCCAAAAACCCAACCCTCAAACCACATTCATCGCCAACGCACTCTCACGATAATGCTGGCTGGCCTTATCGCTATCGCCAAGCTGCTCATGCAACCTGGCCAACGCGCGATGCGAGCGAATCTTCAGCGTCTCGTTATCGGCCAGCTTCAACGCGCGTCCAGGAACGATTGCGCCTTGCCCCACAACTGCTGATGCAGGCACAAACGCCCCAACGCAAACAGCAAGTCCGCATCTTCCGGACGATCCTTCTGCCAAGCCTCGGCCTTCTGGATCAGCGGCAACGCGTCGCCTCCGGTCGTGTCCGGATAGCGGCGCAGCAAGCGCGCGTCCCAGTTATGCGCGAGCGCTTCCTCGACGATCTTGCGTGCTTCCTGCGGACGATTCAGCGCCACCAGCAGTTCAGCGGCGAGATCAGCAAGACGCGGCGAATGACGCTCGGTCCGACAGCGAATTCCACAACTCCAGCAACGCATCGGCATTATGTCGACGGTCACGCAGCAGGTTTTCCGCCGCCAGTTGACGCAAACGCACCGCCACCGCCGGATGAATCGCTTCGCGCTTTTCCAGCGTCTTGACGAGCTTGAGCACTTCGCCCCAGTTCTTCAACTGCTGCTGCGCGCGCAACGTGATCTGCTGCGCGTGAATACGCCGCCCGCCCTGCGATTGCATTTCGGTCAGCGCGGTCAGTGCGCCGTCCGCGTCGCGGCCATCGGCGCGCATGTCGGCGGTGGCCATCAGACGCGCATCCTGCCAATCGGCCTCATTGATCTGCACGAGCCATTCGTCGCGCCGCGCATATTCATGCATGCGATGCGCGGCCGTCGCGGCGATCAAACCGGCCGCGCCCTTGTTGTCGCCATTCGTGAGCGCATCCTTGCGCGGCTTTCTCCGCGCGCGAAAAACGCCCCGCATACAGATTGCCGATCGCATCGCGCAGCGCCGCTGCGCCTTCGCGACCCGCGAGCGGCGCGGTAAGCGGCCACGCGCTGCGGCATCGCCAGATGTTGCGGACGATACGCAGCAGCGCATAGATCAGGATGAACAGCACCACCAGCCCGACCACGAACAGATTCAGCGAAATATCGACGCGGTACGGCGGATAGATCAGCAGCACCTGCCCCATGTCGAAGCGCCCGACCATCGCCAGCGCCACCGCGATCGCGAACAGCAAGACAAGCCATAGAGAGTCCCCGGATCGTCATCATCAACCTCGGCTCCGGTATTGACTGACGGCCTGCAGGCTCGTGTTCAGATCGGGCAGCTCGACCGCGAGCGAGCCGGCATCCACCTGCTTGACCAGATCCAGGACGGTCTGAGTTTGCGCCGAAGAGTTGTCGAAGTAGCGCGTCGAGCGCAGTTCTCGCGGCCTGCAGATCGGACTTCAGCGTGGTCTCGTTGCGCGAGAGCAGCGCGAGACGCGCCGACAGCAAACGCAGCTTCAGATTCTCGCGCAGGAAGTAGCCCTGATCGGGCGTGGTGAGCATCGCGTCGGCGTTATCGATGCGGCGCACCTGCACGAGGCTCGTCAACTGCTCGCCGATGCCGCGTGGTCACTTCATGCCAGCCACACTTTCCAGCGCGGCTTGCCGGTGGCCGCCGCCACCTTGGCGGTATCGGCCCACGTCGCCGCGTGCGGCGTGGCGTGGGCGATCGGTGCTTCGCCCGACAGCGGCAGGCCGTCGACCTGGGCGATCGCGTTGTCGAGCTTGATCGCCATGCCCGTGAGATCGGTGGACGGCGCGGCCTTCAGCTTCTCGATGTCCTGCGCGATGGCCTTGCGCACCGCGACCGCCTGCGGGCTGTCCGACGCGGCAAGACGGGTGTCCGCGCTTTGCAGCGCGAACAGCGCGAGCTGCGTGTTGCCGGTGAGCTGCAACTGCTGGCTCGCGGCCGAGAGCATCTGCCCGACTTCGGCGAGCGTCCAGTCGTCGCGATTGCGCGCGAGATCGGCGTATTGCTGTTGCAGCGCCTGCTGCGCGGTATGCGCATCGGCGAGCTTGCCTTCGAGTTGCGCCACCTGCGAATCCGATTGATGGACCGTGGCCAGCGCCTGATCGGTCTTGATGCGCAGTTCGTTGGTTTGCGTGTCGTTGGCTTGCTGGCGTTGCGCGAGTTGCTGCTCGGCGCGCTCCAGCTTGCGGTTCAGCACAAAACCGCCGCCGCCCGCCGCGCAAGCCAGGATCACGACGACAGCCCACAGCAGCGGTCCGCTCGCGCTGCGGCGCTGTTTGCGCTTCGTAGGGAGTGAAGGGTTGATTCGGCGGCAACTTGGCGGTCGCGGCCGGCTGGGGTGAAGCGTTCGTGGATGCGTTCGTTTCAGTCATGCGTGAATGAGCCGGTGAATAAGCCGGTGAATGAGCCGGGTCGGACGATACCGGTTGAACTACGGGCGCAACGACAGGCGGAACAGCGGCAAGCAGCGCGCGGGCAATGCGCTCGTCGCCCGCGCCGGACACCGTAATCCTATCAAAACCCAATGCCCGCGCGGTCTTTGCGATTCGCGGATGCGGCGCGACGAGCGGCGCGTGCTTTAGCTGCACGGTTTCGTCGCCAGTGAGATGTTCTTGCGCGAGTTCGTCCAGATTGCGCACGCCTTCGGAACTCGTCAGCAGCCATGCGTGCGGTGCGCCTGCGAGCAATGCGTGGACGCGCTCCCAGTCGCGAATTGACGGCTCCGGCACCAGACGCCGATAGGCCGCCACCGCCTCGACTTCGGCGCCGGCCTCACGCTGACGGTCGGCAAGCCATTCGCGGCCGCCGTCGCCGCGCACGATCAATACACGCTTGCCTTCGAGACTCGCCGCGCCGAGAGATGCGTTCGATCGCCGCGAACAGGCCTTCGGAGTCGAAGCGCGCCGATTCGTCCTCGGGACCGGACGCCGGACTGATGACCTGATATGCGGGCGCGGCCACGCCATGACGCGCGAGCGCCTGCACGCTGCCCGGCCCGACTACGCCGATCGCAGCGCGTGCGGCCAAACGCATCGCTGCGGGCGAACGCGTGATCGACCGCATTGGGCGACACGAATACGACCAGCGCATAGCGTGCGAGCGATCGCCGAGCGCGGCGCGCAACGGCGCGTCGTCGGCCACGGGAGCGATATCGATCAGCGGAAAGTCGAGCGTGGCGAAACCGGCGGCGTCAAGTTGCCCGAGCAGCGCGTCGACTGACCCGCCGGACGTGTAATCACGACCGTGAACGCCGCACGTGCTGACGGAGGAAGCTGTGTTGCCTGGAGGACGCCCGCCATCAGTCGCCGGTGGACGGTGGACGCCGGGAGCGCGGGACCGCTGGCGGTGCTGAACCGCGAACGATATCCATCGCGCCTTGCGGTTCGAGCGCGTCCGCCACTTCCATGTCGAGCGCAACCGCACGTTCGACGGTGGGCGCGGCGCCGACGCCTGCGCGCTCAACACGCGTTGGCCATCGATCGTCGCGACGAAGCCACGCAGATGCAGCGCGCCGTCATGCCAGCTTGCATAAGCGGCGAGCGGCACTTCGCAACTGCCGCCGAGCGAGCGCGACACCATGCGCTCCGCTTCGACCGCCGCCGCGGTATGTTCATGGTGCAAAGGCGCGAGCCACGCAGCGAGGTCTGCGCGATCGGCGCGAATCTCGATGCCGAGCGCGCCCTGGCCGGCAGCGGGCAAGCTGTCTTCCGGATCGAGCAGCGCACGGATGCGCTCGCCCAGACCCAGACGCTTCAAACCGGCCGCCGCGAGGATGATCGCCGCGTAATCGCCGCGATCGAGTTTCGACAGACGCGTATCCAGATTGCCGCGCAGCGGCCGCACTACGAGATGTGGATAACGCATGCGCAGCATCGCTTCACGGCGCAGGCTGGAGGTCCGACCACGGCGCCTTCCGGCAATGCAGCCAGCGAATAGTACTCATTGGACACCAGCGCGTCGCGCGGGTCCTCGCGCTCCATGATGGTGGACAACGCAAAACCAGCGGCAATTCCATCGGCACGTCTTTCAGCGAATGCACCGCGAGATCGGCGCGGCCATCGGCCAGTGCAGCTTCCAGTTCCTTGACGAAGAGGCCCTTGCCGCCGACCTTCGACAACGTGCGATCGAGAATTTGATCGCCACGTGTCGTCATTCCGAGGATTTTTACGTCGCAAGATGGATATAATTTGTGCAGCGCACATCGCACATGCTCCGCTTGCCACATGGCCAGGCGGCTCTCTCGCGACGCAATCACAAGCGTGTGGGGTGGCGTGAAAACGTCTCGGTATTCATTAGCTTGCTGATCGAATGACGGGATGTAATAACAATCAATGTTAGCACGCGCCCTTGTGTCCGAAGGCACAGTGGGGCGCCGTGCCGACGCGGTATCGATAGAGGAGACGGCCTCGCGCGGCATGCGCTTGGCCCATCCCGGTTGTTCACGCACGGTCGTTCGCGCACCGGGCCCCGGCAGGCGGGATGATGCAATGCGGCGCGCCATGCATTTGTACACATCAGTACACAGCACGCGCGGCGCCCTGCATGCAAGCATGGGCCGCAGTCATGCGCTCAGTGCGTTCGCGAATGCGTGTGCCTGTGCTGCATGTGCTGACCACCCACGGCTTTCTCTCCGGCGTTACGCCATCGGCATCTTCCGCGTCTTGCTGTTCCTGGTGCAGTCCACGTTGCAGTTCATAGTGCAGTTCCGCAGTAGCAGTTCATCACTTAACAGACCCTGGCTTCCCTGAGGAAACCCATCGTGACGTCTTCTGGATCGGCGCGCCCTGCCCGCCGCAACACCGCATCGCCCAACGCTCGCGCGGCCGACGCCGCCGCAGCGCCCTCCGCTGCCCCTGCAGCCGACGCTTCGTCCGCCCCCGTCAAACGTGTCGGGCAAGCACGCCCAGGCTGCGAAAGCGCCCAAAGCCGCGAAAGCCTCCACGCCCGTCAAGCCGGCCAAAACAGTGAAGGCCGTGAAGGCGGATAAAGCCTCGCCGGCCGACCAGGCCGCAGCGGCACAGAAACCGGCTAAAGCCGCGTCTACGAAGATCAAGGCCGTCGCGAACGCCGCTGCCACGCCGAAGGCCGCGAAGGCCGCGAAAGCCCCGAAGCTGCAGGCCGTGTCGACGGAAACCGCGGCTCCCGCATCCATGCCCGCCGCCGCGCCGAAAAGCAATGGCCGCACGCGTGAGAACAAGGACCATCCGCTGTTCCAGGACATCCGTTATCTGGGACGCCTGCTCGGCGACGTGCTGCGCGAACAGGAAGGCGACGAGGTGTTCGACGTCGTCGAAACGATTCGTCAGACCGCCGTGCGCTTTCGTCGCGAAGACGACAACGCCGCCTCGCAAACGCTCGACAAGAAGCTGCGTTCGTTGAGCCCCGAGCAGACCGTGAGCGTGGTGCGCGCGTTCAGCTACTTCTCGCATCTCGCGAATATCGCCGAAGATCGTCACCGAAACCGGCGTCACCGGATTCACGAGCTGGCCGGCTCGACTTCGCAGCCGGGCACCATCGCCCATGCGCTCGAACGACTCGTCGAAGCCGGCGCAGCCGCGACGCCCGTGTTGCAGCAATTCTTCAACGACGCGCTGATCGTGCCGGTGCTGACCGCCCACCCGACCGAAGTGCAACGCAAGAGCATTCTCGATGCGCAGCACGACGTCGCGCGACTGCTCGCCGAACGCGACCAGCAGTTGACCAACCGCGAACGCGCGCACAACGAAGCGATGCTGCGCGCGCGCGTCACGTCGCTTTGGCAAACGCGCATGCTGCGCGACTCGCGCCTGACCGTCGCCGATGAAATCGAAAACGCGCTGTCGTATTACCGCGCCACCTTCCTCGAAGAAATCCCGGCGCTCTACGCCGACATCGAAGAGGCGCTCAAGGAGCACGGCCTCGAAGCTCGCCTGCCGCCGTTCTTCCAGATGGGCAGCTGGATTGGCGGCGACCGCGACGGCAATCCGAACGTCACCGCCGAGACGCTGGAAAACGCGATCACCCGCCAGGCCGCGGTGATCTTCGAACACTACATGGAGCAGGTGCACAAGCTCGGCGCGGAGTTGTCAGTGTCGAACATGCTGGCCGGCGCCAGCGACGCGTTGAAGGAACTCGCCGCCGCCTCGCCCGACCAGTCGCCGCACCGTACCGACGAGCCTTACCGGCGCGCGCTGATCGGCATGTACACGCGGCTCGCAGCGAGCGCCCGGGTGCGTCTTGGCGAAGGCAGCGTGCCGGTGCGCAGCGCGGGCCGCGGCGCGGCGCCGGTGCGCGCCACACCGTACGACGACTCATCGGAGTTCGTACGCGACCTGCACGTGCTGATCGATTCGCTCGCCGAGCATCACGGCGCGCCGCTTGCCGCGCCGCGTCTGTCGCCGCTCGCACGGGCCGCCGAAGTGTTCGGCTTCCATCTGGCGAGCATCGACTTGCGCCGAGCTCCGACATCCACGAAGCGGTGATCGCCGAACTGCTCAAGCGCGCGGGCGTCGAGGAAAACTACGCGGCGCTCTCCGAAGCGGACAAGCTCAACGTTCTGCTCGCGGAACTGTCGCAGCCGCGCATGCTGCGCCTGCCGTACGCCGAGTACTCCGACCTCGTGAAGAGCGAACTCGGCGTGCTCGAAGAGGCGCGCGTCACGCGCGAGAAGTTCGGCGCGCGCGCGGTGCGCAACTACATCATTTCGCACACGGAGACCGTCAGCGATCTCGTCGAAGTGATGCTGCTGCAAAAGGAAACCGGCCTGTTGCGTGGCCGTCTGGGCGATGCGAACGATCCGGCCCGCGCTGGCCTGATGGTGATCCCGCTGTTCGAGACGATCCCCGACTTGCGCAACGCACCGCACATCATGCGCGAGCTGATCGCGCTGCCGGGCGTCGATGCGCTGATCGAACATCAGGGCAACGAGCAGGAAGTGATGCTCGGTTATTCGGACAGCAACAAGGACGGCGGCTTCCTCACGTCGAACTGGGAGCTGTATCGCGCCGAACTCGCGCTGGTGTCGCTGTTCAACGAACGCGGCGTGACGCTGCGCCTGTTCCATGGCCGCGGAGGCACCGTCGGCCGTGGCGGCGGCCCGACCTATCAGGCGATCCTGTCGCAGCCGCCGGGCACCGTCGACGGCCAGATCCGCCTGACCGAGCAAGGCGAAGTGATCGCGAGCAAGTTCGGCAATCCGGAGATCGGCCGGCGCAATCTGGAAACGGTGGTGGCCGCTACGCTCGAAGCGTCGCTGCTGCCGCACGGCAACGCGCCCACCG
>CAWCZW010000007.1:0-120151 GCA_963800185.1 uncultured beta proteobacterium
TGAACTACAGGGAGAGGACCAAACCGGAATAATCACCGTATCCCGCTGCCAGACAGAGACTGTGACGACGGGCAATTCCAGATTCACCGGCGAGGGCAGAGTATATCAAACGCGCTCGTGCGCGAGGAGGGCCGAAGGGGCGCCTCGTCACTCCGCTTAACATCGCCCGAAAATCAAACGGCCCAGCGGCATTCACCGGCTGGACCGTACCGACTGATCGACGCCACCCGCCATTCACATGGCCTTCGTCGCCAAATCAACCCGGATCAAAACTCCACGACAGCAAATTCCGCCTTACCCACATCGCACAACGGGCAGCGCCAGTCTTCCGGAATCGCGGCGAAGCGCGTGCCCGGTGCAATGCCTTCTTCAGGCAGACCTTCTTCCTCGTTGTAGATCCAGCCGCAAATCAGGCAGACCCAGCTCTTATACTCAATCAATTCAATTACTTCGCTCACGGCGTACTCTTCTCTAGTCAATGCATGGCCCGCACAATCTGCCCCTTTTTTGGGCAACGCGGCAACCCGCAATATTACCGGAATTTGTCAATTCGACCGCAAACTGCCGATGCGGCGCCGCCGCAACGTGTCTAGGACAACTCCGACCCACTGCACGGATCCTCGCCATACACACCGTGTATGCTTTTGATCCGCAGCTATTGGTTGGACAGGCGCGCGCCGCGCCTGGCATGCATTGCGACCATCGGTCCCAGGCAGCATTAAGGTCGGCCGACCGAGCCGGTATGCGCATCACCCTCGTTTCCCACAGGAGAAAAACGATGTTTAAAAACAAATGGTTGGTTGGCGCGGCATTGGCCGGATTGGTCGGCGTTTCGGGAGCGGCGCAGGCCGCGGGCGTCTCCTTCGTGCAGCCGGCAGACGGCGCCACGGTCAGCAACCCGGTGCACGTCGTGTTCGCGCGTGGAAGGCATGAAAATCGCACCGGCCGGCACGGTGACAGAAGGCACGGGCCATCATCATCTGCTGATCGACGGCAAGTCGTTGCCCAAGGGCGAGGTCATTCCCGTTAGCGACAAGTCGCTGCACTTCGGCAAGGGTCAGACCGAAACCGATCTGACGCTGCCGCCGGGCGACCACACGCTGACGCTGCAATTCGGCGACGGCGCGCATCGCTCGTATGGTCCGGAAATGAGCAAGACCATCACGGTGCACGTGAAGTAACTCGCCGTAGTCAACGGCCGGGCACGCGCAAACGCCGCCTGGCCGCGTTTCGCGCCTGTACAGGCCGGGCCCCTGCCGCTCCGGTTGCACGGCCAGTTCACGCGTTGCAAGCTGGCCATTTGGCCTATCTCTTCCGGCATACAGGCACCCGGCCGTGCGCCCGGTACAATGAGCAGTTCCGACTCATCGCTGTCTTCTGCCAATTCTCCATGTCGCTTTACACCATTACCGGGGCCCAACTGGCGTTCGGTCACGTCGCGTTGCTCGATCACGCGGATTTTTCTCTCGAAGCGGGCGAACGCGTCGGGCTGATTGGCCGCAACGGCGCGGGCAAGTCCTCGCTGCTGACAATCGTCGCCGATCTGGCCAAGCCTGATGACGGCCTCGTCACGCGTCAGCAGAATCTGACCACGGTCTATGTGCCGCAGGAGCCGGAATTCGATAAGGACGACACCGTGTTCGACGCGGTCGCCGCCGGTCTCACTCACGCTCGCGCGTTGCTGGACGAATACGACGTGGTCGCGAATCAACTCGCGGACGAACCGGAAGGCGCGCAACACGACGAGCTGATGTCGCGCATGAACACGCTGCAATCGTCGCTGGATGCCGCAGACGCATGGAACTGGAGCACCCGCGTGGCCACCACGCTGCAACAAATCGGCCTGAACGGCGAGGCGCGCGTCGGTTCGCTGTCGGGCGGCATGCAAAAGCGCGTCGCGCTGGCGCGTGCGCTGGTCGTGCAGCCCGACGTGCTGCTGCTCGACGAGCCGACCAACCACCTCGACTTCGACGGCATCCGCTGGCTCGAAGAATTGCTGGTGTCGCTGCGTACCGGCCTGCTGTTCATTACCCACGACCGCGCGTTTCTCGACCGCGTCGCCACGCGCATCGTCGAACTGGATCGTGGACGTTTGCTGTCGTATCCGGGCAATTTCTCGGCTTATCAGGAGCGCAAGGCGCAGCAACTGGAAATCGAGCGCGTCGAAAACGACAAGGCCGACAAGCTGCTCGCGCAGGAAGAAGTGTGGATTCGCAAGGGCGTCGAAGCGCGCCGCACGCGCAGCGTCGGCCGGATCGCGAGGCTCGTGGAAATGCGCAACCAGCGCGCCGAGCGCCGCAACGTGCAGGGCAACGTCAAGCTCGACGTCGGCCAGGGCGAGAAGTCCGGCAAAATCGTCGCGGAGTTGACCGATGTCACCAAGCGCTACGGTTCGCGCACAGTGGTCGACAACTTCACGGCCACGGTCATGCGCGGCGACAAGATCGGCTTCGTCGGTCCGAATGGTGCGGGCAAGACCACGCTGCTCAAGATGATCCTCGGCGAACTCCCGCCGGACGAAGGCACGGTGCGCGTGGGCACCAATCTGCAAGTCGCTTACTTCGACCAGATGCGCGCGCAACTCGATCTGGAAAAGAGCCTCGCGGACACCATCAGCCCGGGCAGCGAATGGGTCGAAGTCAACGGCCAGAAGAAGCACGTGATGAGCTACCTCGGCGACTTCCTGTTCGCGCCGGAACGCGCGCGTTCGCCGGTCAAGTCGCTGTCGGGCGGCGAGCGTAACCGTCTGCTGCTCGCGCGTCTGTTCGCGCGGCCGGCCAACGTGCTGGTGCTCGACGAACCGACCAACGACCTCGACATTCCCACGCTCGAACTGCTCGAAGAACTGCTCACCGAATACGACGGCACGGTGCTTCTGGTCAGCCACGACCGCGCGTTTCTGGATAACGTCGCGACGTCGGTGATCGCGTCGGAGGGTGGCGGCAAGTGGCGCGAGTACGTCGGCGGCTTCACAGACTGGCAGATTCAGCGCGACCGCTCGCAGAAAATGGCCTTGGAAGCGCAGAAGGAAGCCAACAAGGAAGCGGGCAAGGATTCTGCGCCGTCCAAAGACTCGTCGGCAGCCCGTAATGCGCAGCGCGTAGCGAAGCTGTCGTTCAAGGAGCAGCGGGAACTGGAAGCGTTGCCTGAGAAAATCGCCGCACTGGAAGCCGAGCAGAAAACCATCGGTGCTCAACTCGAAGATGGGTCGGTTTTCGCCAAAGATCCGAAGGAAGGCACGCGTCTGACCGAACGTTATGCCGCGATCGACGAAGAACTGCTGATCGCGCTGGAACGTTGGGACGAACTGGAAAAGCGACGCAAATGACGCAAATGACGCAAATGACGTAAGCGGCGCGTGGGCTGTGCTGCGCGCGAATGGAGTGGCGGGAAGTGGGTTGTACGCAGTGTGGTAACAGCCCGCAGCGCCGATTGCCGGTTTGCAATCGGCGCTGCGACGGCCGACGCGGTGCGCGTGCTCCTCCATAACAGGCACGGCGAGAGGCTGTGACAGGCGCTAAGACGCGCGAACACAGTGGCGGCAGACGGCAAAGGGCAGAACGGCGGCAGGCGGTTGTAGAGCAGCGCCACACGCGTCGCACGGCAGCGCTACCAACCGCGCACGTTTGCCTCCAACGCGCCTCTGCAACCGCAAGTCAAGCGCGCCTGCGCCGCCATTGCACCTGCCTAGCCTTATCCAAACGGCCAATTCCGCGCATCGTCAATTGCCGCCTGGTTCGAAATCAGTAAAATACCCCGCGAACAGGCTTCCCCGGCGTTCGCAGCGATGGTCGGCATTGGACGATTGCCGTATCGACCCGAGTCGACGTTGAACGGGCGCACCCCGGTTGCACATCGCCGTCGAGCGCGCCACCGGGAAGCCGCGCGACAAAACAGCTTGCCCGCACTGCGGGCAGCCCACCTAACCCCGTTGTTTCGTTTCGCTTTTTTTGAAAACTCAACGCATTGTCCACGGACTGATGAACAGGACCTGTGGACAACGATGAACCGACGCACCCGAGTCAACCATGTCTACGAAAAAGCCAAACGCCGCGTATAGCGAAGCGTCGATCAAGGTGTTGAAGGGCCTCGAGCCGGTCAAGCAACGGCCCGGGATGTACACCCGCACCGAAAATCCGCTGCACATCATTCAGGAAGTCATCGACAACGCGTCGGACGAGGCCCTCGGCGGCCACGGCCGGCAAATCACCGTCACGCTGCACGCGGACCATTCGGTTTCGGTCGAAGACGACGGCCGTGGCATTCCGTTCGGCCTGCATCCCGAAGAAGGCGTGCCGGTCGTCGAAATCGTTTTCACGCGTCTGCACGCAGGCGGCAAGTTCGATAAGGCCGCCGGCGGCGCGTACACGTTTTCGGGCGGCCTGCACGGCGTCGGCGTGTCGGTCACCAACGCGCTGTCCACGCGCCTCGACGTCACCGTGTGGCGCGACGGCAAAGTGGCCGCCCTCAGCTTTGCGAATGGCGACGTCGCCAAAGACCTCGAAGTACGAGCCGCCGCGAAGGGCGAAAAGAAATCCGGCACGCGGGTCACCGCGTGGGCCAATCCGAAATACTTCGACTCGCCCAATCTGCCGCTCGGCGAACTGCAACGTCTGCTGCGCTCGAAAGCGGTGCTGTTGCCGGGCGTCGAAGTCACGCTGATCAACGAGAAAACCGGCGAGCAGCAAAGCTGGAAATACGAAGACGGTCTGCGCGGTTATCTGCTCGAAGGCATGAACGGCAGCGACCTGCTGATCCCGCTGTTCGAGGGCGAGCGTTACGCGGAAAGCTCGCGTTCGAGCGAAGAAACTTTCGCCGAAGGCGAGGGCGCCGCGTGGGTCGTCGCGTGGAGCGAGGAAGGCACGCTGATGCGCGAGTCGTACGTGAACCTGATTCCGACGCCCGCTGGCGGCACGCACGAATCCGGTTTGCGCGACGGTTTGTTCCAGGCAGTCAAGAGCTTCGTCGAGCTGCATAACCTGCAGCCGAAGGGCGTGAAATTGCTCGCTGAAGACGTGTTCGCGCGCGTGTCGTTCGTGCTGTCGGCGAAGGTGCTCGATCCGCAGTTTCAAGGGCAGATCAAGGAGCGTCTGAATAGCCGCGACGCGGTCAAGCTGGTGTCGTCGTTCGCGCGGCCGGCGTTGGAGTTGTGGCTCAATCAGCACGTCGAGCACGGCAAGAAACTCGCCGACCTCGTCATCAAGCAGGCGCAGGCGCGCACGCGTGCGGGGCAGAAGGTCGAGAAGCGCAAGAGTTCGGGCGTGGCCGTGTTGCCGGGCAAGCTGACCGATTGTGAATCGACGGAAATTGGCCGCAACGAACTGTTCCTCGTCGAGGGCGACTCGGCGGGCGGTTCCGCGAAGATGGGTCGCGACAAGGAGTATCAGGCGATCCTGCCGCTGCGCGGCAAGGTGCTGAACACGTGGGAAACCGAGCGCGACCGCCTGTTTGCGAACAACGAAGTGCACGATATTTCGGTGGCGATCGGCGTCGATCCGCATAGCCCGGACGACAAGGTCGATCTGTCGAACCTGCGCTACGGCAAGATCTGCATTCTGTCGGACGCCGACGTCGACGGTTCGCACATTCAGGTGTTGCTGCTCACGCTGTTCTTCAAGCATTTCCCGCAACTGATCGAGCGCGGGCATGTGTGCGTCGCGCGTCCGCCGCTGTTCCGCGTCGATGCGCCCGCGCGTGGCAAGAAACCCGCGCAGAAGCTGTACGCGCTCGACGAAGGCGAACTCGAAGCGATTCTCGACAAGCTGCGCAAGGACGGCGTGCGCGACACGCAATGGTCGATCAGCCGCTTCAAGGGCCTGGGCGAAATGAGCGCGGAGCAACTGTGGGACACCACGATGAACCCCGACACGCGCCGTCTGCAACCGGTCGCCCTGGGCGATCTCGACTACGACGCGACAGTCGCGCGCATGACGATGCTGATGGGCAAGGGCGAAGCGGCGTCGCGGCGTAGCTGGCTCGAAGAAAAGGGCAACGAAGTGGAAGCGGATATCTGAGCGAGGGTTTTCTGGCGGGCCTCGAAACCCGCTCCTTGCGCTCAACATTCGAACGAAAACTTCAAGCCAAACACGGATACGGAATCTAGATGGACGACGATAACTCTCTCGACCTTTTCAACGAGCCGCCGCCCCCCGAAGGCGACTTCCTGACGCTCGGCAACTACGCGGAACGCGCGTACCTCGAGTACGCGGTCAGCGTGGTCAAGGGCCGCGCGCTGCCGGACGTGTGCGACGGCCAGAAGCCGGTACAGCGCCGCATCCTGTTCGCGATGAACGAGATGGGCCTCGCCGACAACGCGAAGCCGGTCAAGTCGGCGCGCGTGGTCGGCGACGTGCTCGGTAAGTATCACCCGCACGGCGACCAGTCGGCGTACGACGCGTTGGTGCGTCTCGCGCAAGACTTTTCGATGCGCTATCCGCTGATCGACGGTCAGGGCAATTTCGGCTCGCGCGACGGCGACGGCGCGGCCGCAATGCGGTACACGGAAGCGCGTCTCACGCCGATTGCGAAGCTGCTGCTCGACGAAATCAACCAGGGCACGGTCGATTTCATGCCGAACTACGACGGTTCGTTCGAAGAGCCGAAGACGCTGCCCGCACGTTTGCCGTTCGTGTTGCTGAACGGCGCGTCGGGTATCGCAGTGGGTCTGGCGACCGAAATTCCGTCGCACAATCTGCGCGAAGTCGCGGCTGCGGCGGTCGCGTTGATCCGCAATCCGAAGCTGTCGCACGCGGAGTTGATGCAATACGTGCCGGGTCCGGATTTTCCGGGCGGCGGTCAGATCATTTCGAGCGAGGCGGAAATCTCGGCGGCATACGAAGCCGGCCGCGGCAGCCTGAAAGTGCGCGCGCGCTGGAAGATCGAAGAGATGGCGCGTGGCCAGTGGCAACTGGTGATTACCGAACTGCCGCCGAATACGGCCGCGCAGAAGGTGCTCGAAGAAATCGAAGAGCAGACCAATCCGAAGATCAAACTCGGCAAGAAGACGCTCACGCCCGAACAGCTGCAGACCAAGCAGACCATGCTGGGTCTGCTCGACGCGGTGCGCGACGAGTCCGGCAAGGACGCGCCCGTGCGCCTCGTGTTCGAGCCGAAGTCGAGCCGGATCGATCAGACCGAGTTTGTGAACTCGCTGCTCGCGCATACGAGCCTGGAGTCGAACGCGTCGCTGAATATGGTGATGGTCGGCGGCGATGGACGTCCGCGTCAGAAAGGCTTGAGCGAGATCCTCAACGAGTGGATCGCGTTCCGCTTTGCGACGGTCACGCGTCGCACGCGTCATCGTCTGTCGAAGGTGGACGACCGGATTCATATTCTCGAAGGCCGGATGATCGTCTTCCTGAATATCGACGAAGTCATCCGCATCATTCGCGAATCCGACGAACCGAAGGTTGCGCTGATGGCGGCGTTCGGTTTGTCCGACCGTCAGGCCGAGGACATTCTTGAAATCCGGCTGCGTCAGTTGGCGCGGCTCGAGAAGATCAAGATCGAGAAGGAACTATCCGAACTGCGCGACGAGAAGACCAAACTCGAAGAACTGCTCGGCAGCGAATCGGCGATGAAGCGTCTGCTCATCAAGGAAATCGAGGGCGATGCGAAGCAGTATGGCGACGAGCGCCGTACGCTGATCCAGCAGGAAAAGCGCGCGACGTTCGAAGCGCGCGTGGTCGATGAGCCGGTCACGGTCGTGGTGTCGCAGAAGGGCTGGGTGCGCGCGTTGAAGGGCCACGGCCTCGATACGGTAGGCTTCACGTTCAAGGCTGGCGACGGTCTGTATGCAGCGTTCCAGTGCCGTACGCCGGACACGCTGATCGCGTGGGGCAGCAACGGGCGCGTCTATTCGGTGGCGGTAGCGTTGCTGCCGGGCGGACGTGGCGACGGTGTGCCGGTCACGTCGCTGATCGAGCTGGAGTCGGGCAGCCACTTGATGCATTACTACTCGGCCTCAGCGGATCAGGCATTGCTGCTGGCGTCGAGCAACGGCTTCGGCTTTATCGCGAAGGTCGGCGATATGGTCAGCCGCGTGAAGGCGGGCAAGTCGTTCATGACAATCGACGCCGGCGCTGCGCCGCTCGCGCCGATGCCGATGCTGCCGGATGCGACGCAGATCGCGTGTCTGTCGTCGGGCGGACGTCTACTGGTGTTCGGCCTGGACGAGATGAAGACGCTGTCGGGCGGCGGACGCGGCGTCACGCTCATGGCACTCGACGACAACGAAACGCTGACGCAGGCGCTGGCCATCAACCGGGCGGGCGTCGTGCTGATCGGCACGCGTCGCGGCGGCCGTGTGGATGAGGAGAAGCTCACCAGCGCCGCGCTCGCGCCGCATGTCGGCAAGCGTGCACGCAAGGGTCGACTGCCTGAGAGCAAGATGAAGCTCGACGGTATGCGCCCGGTTCTGGCGAATTGACAAAGCTTGACGTTGAAACACGGCGAGCGTCTGCTAGCATGCGGGGCGCTTGTCGTGCTGACTGGCTTCGCGCAAGGTCAATACGTTTGTTGCGATGCGATTGCCGTGCAGCGGTACCTGATAGAAAGCGCGTAGAAAAAATGCAAAGCAGCGTTGCCGCAACATCGGACGTGCTGCAATAACAATTAAAGAATCCACGGGAAAGCCCCAAGCCACCGGAACTGCAAGCACCGCGCGCGGTCGAACGCGCTCAAAGCCGCTGTTAATATCAATCGTCCTAAGCGGTTGTGGTGTCGTCGGGAGAGGAAAACAACATGAATAAAGCTATCGAACTCGCGCTCTTTCTACATCTGCTCGCGGTTGCAGTGTGGGTAGGTGGGATGATCTTCGCGCACTTCTGTCTGCGCCCGGCGATTGCCGATCTTTCGCCGCAATTACGCCTGCCGTTGTGGGAATCGGTGTTTGGGCGCTTCTTCAATTGGGTCGCCGCCGCGGTTCTGGTCATCCTGTTGAGCGGCGGTTTCCTGCTGATGCAATTCGGCGGCGGTCACGCTACCTGGCCACTGCATGCAATGGCCGGTCTCGGCATCGTGATGATGCTGATTTTCGGGCACATCCGTTTCGCTGTTTTCCCGCGTATTCGCCGTGCCGTGCAGGCGCAAAAGTGGCCGGACGGCGCGCGGGCGGTCGGTACGATCCGGCGTCTCGTGCTGATCAACATCGTGCTCGGCGTGGTGACGATCGGCGTCGCAGTGCTGTCGCGCGGGTTCTGAAATCCAATGGTTTAGCCGGCACGCTGCCCTCAAGGCAGCGTGCCGAACGTGAACCACAAACCGCATACCGCGGCGACCGTCGCATAGACCGCGTACACCGGCACCTTCAACTTCGCGAAGCACATGCCGGAGAACAGCGCGGTCATCAGATAAACCGGTTTGAGCGGCACATGGGCGGCAATCCGCAATACGGCCACGGCGAGAAAAGCGGTCGTGACCGCGCGCAAGATCCGCATGCCGTGCTCGAAGCGCGGATTCGTCTTCAACTGATGCAGATGCCGCTGCGCGAGCACGACGAGGCAGCCCGACGGCACGAATAACGCGAGCGTCGCAATCAGCGCGCCAACCCAGCCGTCCACCAGATAGCCGAAGAACGGCACCACATTCAATAGCGGTCCCGGCGACAACGGCGATAGCGAAAAGGCCAGCGTGAAGTCGTTATCCGATACGCCTATCGCTGGCGTGACGAAGAGCGTCTTGAGCACCGGCAGCGCTGAAAATCCGCCGCCGAACAGCGTCATGCCGGCACCCGCGAGGCGCGGCCACAGCAACGCGAGATCATAGCGATGCGGCAGCGGCAGCGCGAACACCATCAACAACACGCACAGCGCGGCAAGTAGCTGCCAGTCGCCGCGTTTGAGCGACACGACAAGGCGTGCATTGCGAATCGGACTGACTACCCAGCCCGCACCGAACGCCGCGCCGAGCATCACGACATAAGCGGCGGGACTGCGCGCATAGAAAAGCGCCACGCAACCGAGCACCGCCGCGAGCCACTCCAGCTTGCCGCGCACGAGCGTGCGTGTCTGCTTGTACCAGGTCACGGCAATCAACGTGGCCAGTACGACGCTGAAGTGATTGAGCAGGGTTTGCGATGCGGCAGCGCGTACTAGCGGTGTGCGGTAGAAGATCGCGAACAGCGTCATCAACGTGAAGAAAGGCAGCACGCTGGCAATGCCCGCAACCCACGCGCCGGCACGTCCACGCAGCGCGTGCCCGAGTTGTACGGCGACGTTGCATCCCACCGGGCCGGGCACCATCCATGCAAGCGCGATCAGATCGGAGAAAGCGACGCGCGAAAGACGTCCCTCGCGTTCGACATAGTGGTGCTCGAGCTGCGCCATCAGCGCAAGGCCGCCCCATGACACCGCCGACAAACCGCACACGACGCGAAATAGCGTCCATAGCGGCTCTCGTTCACCTCGTCTTGCAGCATCCTGGCTCGTGATCGTCTGCATGGCGTCACGGGAGCCCGGCACGCGGGCGGCCCGCCCTTTGAGATCATCGTTGTGTGGCGCAGGGTGGCCGCATCGCATGCGGCCGGCGTCACGCTGTCGTTGAATTTACAGCGTGAATGTAGCCGGTTTTATGACGCAGCGGTACAGAACGAAAATGAGCAGCAAGAAGCGAACAGAGCGCGAGCGTGCTCAGGTATTGGTGCTGGACACGCTGCTCGTATTGTCGGTTTCCTGAGTCGCCGGCTGGCCAGTCATTCCGCAGACGCCGAAGCGTTCGAGCAGTGCCGGGATTGCCTCGACCGGGACCGGACGCGAGAACAGAAAACCCTGTGCCTCGATATGACCGAGCGCGGCGAGCCATGCAATCTGCTCTTCGGTTTCGGTGCCTTCGACCACCACCGTGAGCCCGAGCGAGCGCGCCAGATTGACGATGGCCGTGACCATCACGCAGACGCTGCGGTCGCCGGGAATTGCCTGGATAAACGAACGGTCCACCTTCAGCGTATCCACCGAGAAGCGGTTCAGATAGGACAGCGACGAATAGCCGGTGCCGAAATCGTCGAGCGCGATTCGCACACCGAGGCGTTTCAACGCGAAGATTTTCTCGGAGACGAGTTCCGGATATTCCATCATCGCCGTCTCGGTGATCTCGAGCTCGAGGCGCCGCGCAGAGATGCCGGTTTCCTCGATTGCACGCGACACGGTCGAATACAGGTCGCCGCGCCAGAACTGCACCGCCGAAATATTCACCGCCAGCGACAGCGTGTCATAACCCTGCTGCTGCCACTGCGCGAGTTGCTGGCACGCGGTCTCGATCACGAAGTCGCCGATGGGCACGATCAGCCCCGTCGATTCGGCAACCGGAATGAATTCGTTCGCCGGAATCAAGCCGTGCTGCGGATGATTCCACCTGACCAGTGCCTCGAAACCGGTAATGCAACGACGCGTCAAATCGATCTTCGGCTGATACGCGAGGAACAGTTGCCCTTCATTGAGCGCGACACGTAGCTGCTGTTCCCATCGCATCAGATGATCCGCGCGATGCGACAGTTGCGGCGAGTAGAACTGATAGCAGTTCTTGCCCGCGTCTTTGGCGCTGTACATCGCGAGGTCGGCCTTTTTCAGCAGATCGATTTCGCTTTCGTTCGCAACCGAGTAGAGCGCGATGCCGATGCTCGCGTGCAGCACGAACGAGCTGCCGCGTACTTCGAACGGTGTGGCGAAGGCTTCCGCCGCGGCTTCAGCCAGCGTGACCGCGCGCTTCTCGACGTCGTCGCCCTTGATCACGACGACGAACTCGTCGCCGCCGATGCGGCTCAACGCGCCGTTGTCGCCGACTGCGGTGGCGAGCCGCGACGCGGTCATTTGCAGCACGATGTCGCCAGCGTTGTGGCCGAGCGTGTCGTTGACGGTCTTGAAGTTATCGAGGTCGATAAAGAGGATCGCGAGGCGGCCCAGGTTGGCCGGTTGCGCGACGTCGTGCCGCAACGTTTGCAGCGTCGCGTAACGGTTACGCAAGCCCGTGAGCAGATCGTATTCGACCAGATGCGTCATCTCGCGCTCGCGGCCGAGCAGCTTGCCGATCAGCCCCGTCGCGACCGCGAAGAAACTCAGCATGGCGAGCGAGATGAAACCCGCCATCAGCAGATAGACGTCGCGCGTGTGGTTGTAGTCGGCGAATTCTTCGGCTTGCGAAAGACCCACCAGCACGCCGAGCGGATAACCGTCGATATGCCGGTACGACACGATGCGCGTGACGTTGTCGATCGAATCGACGTAGGTGCCCGACACATGTTCCGAGGTCGGATACGTGCCGCTCGCCGTGAACACGCCGTTCGTGCTTTCCGCGCCGCCGGTGCGCCGCGCGAGCACGGTGCCGTTGTCCGAGATCACCGCGATCACCCCGTCGTGGCCGATCGCCGCGTTGTTGTAGAAATCGCTGGTGAAATAGCTGGGGTCTTCGGAGACCACCACGACACCCGCAAACGAGCCGTCCGGATGATTCAGACGACGTGTCATCTGCAAGGTCCAGTGGCCGGAAATACGGCCGAGCACGGGCTTGCTGATATACAACTGGTCGTCGTTCTCGTGTTCGTGGACCTTGAAGTGCTCGCGGTCGGACAGGTCGATATGTTTTGGATTGAGTTCGGCCGTGTTGGCGATCAGCGTGCCGTGTTCGTCGATCAGCGATACCTGCACCAGCGTCTCGCTTTGCACGACGCCTTTTTCGACGGTGCTCGCGAGATCGAAATGATTCGGCGATTTCTCGAACTCGTATTTGACGAAGCGGGTGATCTGGTCGACCTGGTGAATCGCCTTGATGGTGTGCTGTTCGAGCGCCGCGGAAAGAATCGCTGCGGACGCCATCGCTTCACGATAAGTGGCTTCTTTTTCGACCGACAGACGCGCGAAGATCACGGTCCAAAGCAGGATCAGGACCAGTACGCCGAGCGCGGGAATGACAAGCAAAGCCCGCCGGCGCGATACGGCCGGATCGCGGTGAGGTTTGGCTTCGCGCTGATCGGAGAAGCGGGATTGGCTCATCGCGCGGCCCGTGCCTGGGTGCCGGCCGGTTGCAAACGCGCGAGCAAGGACTGCGCTAGTTTCATGGATGGCTGCATGGTGACCGGGGTGCCGGAACTGCTGCGCAGGGAGAAGTGGCGCCGTGCCTGACCGTCCATAGGTCATCGGGTACGTTTCGATCTTACTTAATGCCACTGGATTAAGGAAGGGTCCGGGCATCGGGTATACGCGGGCGCAACAAAGCGCCTCGTTCGGCGGGATTCGAAGTGGCGCGACAGGCCTCGATGCTGCAACCTGACAGTCGTTTCAAGTGTTTCATCGGTTCAGTGTTCAGGGGTGCCAGGTCTGTCGCGGGTCTTTTGCGATGCGTGGTGCATCAGTTGCTAATTGTTAAAACGGCCGGGTCGAGCCGATGCGGCCGGTCTGGTTGCGTGTGGTTACTGCGTGGCTTAAGGCAGCCGTATCGTTCCGTCGACGATCGTCACCGACGCGCCGCCGATCCATGTCTTGCCGCGTGCGTCGTCGTAATGCACCGAAACCTGGCCTGCGCGGCCGAGCACGGTTCCCTGACGCGCGGTGTAGTGCGTGCCGGGGCGTCGCTGCTGCATGCTCAGAAGGCCGGCGAGCGCAGCGTTGGCACTGCCGGTCACCGGGTCTTCGCCGACCCCGAAGCCGCCGCCCGCCATCAGGCAGCGCACTTCGAAGGTCGCGGGGCCGTCGGTGTCGTGCGGGCCGTAGACGGCGAGTCCGTGGGTGTCGACGGAGTGAACGATGTCGGCGAGCGCCGCCGGGTCGGGGTCGAGTGCGAGGCAGTCGCGCGCGGAATTCACGCGTACGACGAGCCAGGGCGCACCGTTGTCGACCGCGCAGGGCGCTGCGCTGAAATCGATGGCGTCGCTACGCAAAGCCGCAGAAAGCGCCGCGTAACGGTCTTCCGCCAATGGCGTGACTCGCGCGGACGGCGCGGCGAAGGCCCAGGCGTCCTTCGCGGCATCGGCCGATGCGCTGAGCGCTTCCAGTTCGATGAGACCTTTGGCGCATTGCTGGACCAGCTTGCCTGCCTGCTTCGGCTGATACCCGCTTTCGAGCAATGCGTGCGCAGTGCCGAGCGTCGGGTGACCGGCGAACGGCAATTCACCGTGCGTTGTGAAAATGCGCACGCGATAGTCGGCGGCCGGATCGGTCGGCTTCAACAGAAAGGTCGTCTCGGACAAATTGGTCCAATGCGCGATGGCTTGCATCTGTTCTGCATCGAGCGCATCGGCGTCGAACACGACGGCGAGCGGATTGCCTTTGAATGGCACCGACGTGAACACGTCGACCTGTTTGAAACGAACGATGTGGGCGGGCATAGGGCGCGGTCCAGCGAATCAGACAATTGAATAGATTCGCGGATTCTATCTGCTGGGACGGTAACGAGCCAAGCTCACCACAAATGCAAAACGCGCCGCGGGTGACTGCCACCGCGCGACGCGTTCCGGATGATTGCCGGGCAAGCTGTCAGCTTATGCTGGCCGCATTGCCCTGGTGGCTTTCATTAGGCGAACTTCTGATCGCGTTTCTTAAGCGACTTCCGCGATCATCTCGATTTCGACGCACGCGCCGAGCGGAATCTGCGCAACGCCGAACGCCGAGCGAGCATGCTTGCCTTGCTCGCCGAACACATCGGCAACCAGTTCGGACGCGCCGTTGGTGACCAGATGCTGTTCGGTGAATTCCGGCGTCGAGTTGACGAGGCTCATCAGCTTGACGATGCGTGTGACGCGGTTCAGATCGCCCACATGCGCGTGCAGCGTGGCGAGCAGGTCGATGGCGATGGAGCGTGCCGCGGCCTTGCCTTCCTCGGTGGTCAGCGTTGCGCCGAGCTTGCCGGCCCAGACCTTGCCGTCTTTCTTCGCGATGTGGCCCGACAGGTACACCGTGTTGCCGCTTTGCGCGCTCATCACATACGCGGCTGCCGGCGCGCCGGCGACGGGCAGTTCGATGCCCAGTTCCTTGAGCTTGTCGTAAACATTCGTGTTAGCCATGTTGCGTCCTTAATCGATAAAGGGTTCGTTCGGGCGAAGGTTATGCCAAAGCGTGTAAAAGCGTGCTTAAACCTTCGCGCGGATCAGCGCGGCAAGACGCGACACGCCTTCGTCGATCTTCGCCGGGGGCACCGTGACGAACGACAGGCGCAGCGTGTTGTTTTGCGCTTTGTCGGCGAAGAAGGGCGCGCCTGGCACGAAGGCGACATTCTGCGCGACGGCTTCTTCGAGCAGCTTCATGGTGTCGATCTGCGCGGGCAGCGTCACCCAGATGAACATGCCGCCTTCCGGACGGTTCCAGCTCACGCCCTCGGGCATATAGCTTTCGAGCGACGCCAGCATCGCTGCGCACTGATCGCGGTACAGCTCGCGGATGGTCGGCACATGCGTGTCGAGGAAGCCGTCCTTGATCACTTCGTGCACGATGCGCTGCGTGAAGCTCGGCGTGTGCAGGTCGGTGGCCTGCTTCGCCTGCACGAGTTTGAAGATCAACTCTTCGGGCGCGATGATGAAGCCCACGCGCAGGCCCGGCGCCAGCACCTTCGAGAACGAGCCGAGGTAGACGATATGGTCCGGCGCCATCGACAGCATCGTGGGCAGCGGTTCGCCCGCGTAGTCGAGCGCGCCGTACGGATCGTCTTCGATCACCGGGAACGGGGCGGTCTTCGCGAACTCGGCGAGCGCCTGACGGCGTTCGATCGGCAGACGACGGCCGGTCGGATTCTGGAAGTTCGGCTGCGAGTACAGCAGGCGCGCGCCGGCGGTCAGTTCCGGCGTGAGCGCCTCAGGGATCAGGCCTTGTTCGTCGGTCGCGCACCTGCACGTACTTCGGCTCGTACATCGAGAACGATTGCAACGCGCCGAGGTAGGTCGGCGTTTCGACCAGCACCGGGCTGTCCGGATTGACCAGCACCTTGCCGAGCAGGTCGAGCGCCTGTTGCGATCCGGTGGTGATCAGCACCTGGGTCGGGCGAATCTGCGCGCCGTTGACCGAGTAGCGTTGCGCGATCCATTCGCGCAGCGGCGCATAGCCTTCGGTGGCGCTGTATTGCAGCGCCGCGGCGGGCGCGTCGCGCAGAATGCGGTCGGCGGCTTCGCGCATGCGTTCAGCGGGGAAGGTGGCCGGCGAGGGCAGGCCGCCCGCGAACGAAATGACTTCGGGCCGTTCCGTGACCTTCAGAATCTCGCGAATCGCGGAGCTGGTGAGTTTGCGTGCGCGTTCGGAAAATTGCCACGTGGGGGCTTTCAAGTCGCTTTGGTCCATGCTCTCCTCTGCTGGTATCTCTGGAACCGGTCAAAACTTCGATTATCGCGCGAGTTGACGACCCGCGCGCGCTGCTTATTTGAGGGTCCGTAGACCTTCGGGTGTTTCGAATTCGGCGACGAGCGCCGGAGCGCCGTCGGTGGGCTGCAATTCGAGCAGGTGGGCGGCGCCCAGCCACTCGAGTTGCGCGCGGATCTGTTCGGCTTGCGGATGCGAGCCTTTCAAGGCTTTCAGCGCAACGCCCGTTTCCGGCAATGCCGTCGACGGATGCCGCACCGAGTCCCACTGGATCAGCGAAGGCAAAACGCCGTCGCCAGCACCTTGCCACGCGGGAAACGCGCCGTCGTCCGCGACCGACAGGCCCCAGGTAAAGTCGCCGCGCGTCATCGGCACGATCGGCGCGATGCGCTGCGGATACTGCGTTTGCCACGTCGTCAGTCGCTTCGGCCGCTCAACCCTTGCGACCCAGTGCGACAGGTACGGCCCTTTTTCGAGCCGCGCGTGCGTGACAGGGTCGTCGAGGGCGAACAGCCGGGCGCGGCGCGTGCCGTGCGCGCCGTCTGCCGTGCCGTTCGACGTTCGGTTCGACGCGCCTGTCGACGACGAAGCGTTCGGATCGACCGCGATCACCTCCAGATACACGCCGCCCCACAGATTCAGCAGACGGTTATGGGTGCGCATCAGCGGATGCGCGCCGCCGCCCGCCGGTGCGACGCCGAGCGTGTCGGCGATGTACTGCGTGCCCTCGTCGAGGGTGCGGGCGGAAACCACAAGATGATCGAGGCGAAGCAGATGAGCGGTCATGACGGATGCGAGGAAACGGTTTTCTGCGGTAAGCCGGTGCGCGCCAGGATGTCGCGGCAGCGCTGCCGGGGCCGTAAGCATAACCGTTTGCCGGATCGGCGGGCCATGCGGATGGCATTCGACCGGGTTTGCCGGATCGCTCGTCAGCGTCGGGACGGTTGCCGGGCTGGCATTGCCGCTGCGTTGCCATCTTCTGATTGTTTCAAATGTAGCGGCGCCGACCTGCACAGTAACGGTACAATCGATTCGATACTATTCGGTACAGTTGGAGCCACGCCATGTCCGTCCCGCTTGCCCAGATTCCCGGTTCCGCACGACACCACCTCGATGACGCTGGTCGAGCAGCTCGTCCAGTGGGCACGCCGCCGTATCGAGGAACGCGTGTTCCGCCCCGGCATGCGCATGCCGTCGATCCGCAAGCTCGCGCTCGACAAGCACGTGTCGCGCTTCACGGTGGTCGAGGCGTACGAGCGGCTGGTCGCGCAAGGTTATCTGGAGTCGCGGCGCGGTTCCGGGTTTTACGTACGCGAGCGGCTGGGCGGCGCGTCGGTGACGGAAATCCCGCGCGCGCCCGAGGCGGCGCCCGCGCCGACCACGATCGACGTCGTCTGGCTGCTGCGCAACATGCTGTACACCGGCGCGCGGCCCGAGCGCAGTCCGGGGCTCGGTTATCTGCCGCCGCGCTGGCTCGACGGCGATCTGATCACCAACGCGCTGCGCACGCTCGGCCGGCAAAGCGGCGCGCAGATGCTCGGCATCGGCACGCCGCAGGGCTTTCTGCCGCTGCGCCAGCAGTTGCAGACGCGGCTCGAAGAACTGGAAATCGGCGCGTCGCCCGATCAGATCGTGATGGTGTCCGGCATCACGCAGGCGATCGACCTGATCTCGCGCATTTACGTGAAACCGGGCGATGCGGTGATCGTCGGCGATCCGGCGTGGTTCCAGATGTTCGGCCGCTTCGCGTCGCAGGGCGCGCGGCTGGTCGGCATGCCGTACACGCCCGACGGCCCGGACCTCGACGCGCTCGAAACACTGGTGCAGACGTGGCGGCCCGAAAATGCTGGTGATCAATTCGGTGCTGCAGAACCCGACCGGCACGTCGCTGACCGCGGCTCAGGCGTTCCGCATCCTGCGCCTGGCCGAAGCGTACGACTTCATCGTCGTCGAGGACGATATCTACGGCGATCTGTGCCCGCCGAGCTCTCCGGGCACGCGGCTCGCGAGCCTCGATCAGCTCAAGCGAGTGATCTACCTCGGCAGCTTTTCGAAGACGCTCGCGCCGAATCTGCGGGTCGGGTTTATCGCGGCCGCGCCGGAAGTGGCCACGGAGGTCGGCAATCAGAAGATGCTGGTCGGCATGACGAGCCCGGAACTCAACGAGCGCGTGCTCTACAAGATTCTGACCGAAGGGCATTACCGGCGGCACGTGGAGCGGGTGCGCGCGCGGCTCGACGCCGTGCGCGAAAAGTCCATCCGGATGCTGGAAAAGACCGGCATGAAGCTCTTCATGACGCCGACAGCCGGCATGTTCCTGTGGGCCGATACGGGCGTCGATGCCGGTGCGCTGGCCGCCGCCGGTCACGAAGCCGGCTTCCTGTTGACCCCCGGCAGCCTGTTTTCGCCGCAACAATCGCCCACCACGTGGATGCGCTTCAATATCGCGAACTGCGGCGAACCGGAATTGGCGTCGTTTCTGAGCCGCTATATCGACAGCGTCATTCGCCGCGCCTCTTGAAAACGCGCCGGATTGTCCCCAGTTAGGCGGACAATCCGGCGGCCCCGCGCGTCGTGGCCGGCAGCCGGCGACAGGACAGTCCGCTCGCCGCTGTCTGGCCCCGCTGCGTAGCCAGTGCGGAAGAGCGCCATGGCGCCTGACAGCACGCCTGACCTGAACCCCATATTGCAACAGAGAGGAAGTCCGACCATGGCACAAGAAACCATGAGCTTTCAGGCAGAAGTTAAGCAGCTTCTGCAACTGATGATCCATTCGCTGTACAGCAACAAGGAAATTTTCCTGCGCGAGCTGATTTCCAACGCATCCGACGCGGCCGACAAGCTGCGTTTCGAAGCGATCGAAAACAGCGCGCTGTACGAAAACGATCCGAATCTGCGGATTCGCGTGTCGTACGACAAGGCCGCGCGCACGATCACGCTCGACGACAACGGCATCGGCATGAGCCGCGACGAAGCGATCGCGCAACCTCGGCACGATCGCGCGCTCGGGCACCAAGGAATTCTTCGGCAAGCTCTCCGGCGACCAGCAGAAAGACGCGGCGCTGATCGGCCAGTTCGGCGTGGGCTTCTATTCGGGCTTTATCGTCGCCGACAAGATCACCGTCGAAACGCGCCGTGCCGGTTTGCCGGCGTCGGAAGGCGTGCGCTGGGAAAGCGCGGGCGAAGGCGACTTCGCCGTCGAGCAGATCGAGCGCGCCGCGCGCGGCACGACGATCACGCTGCATCTGCGTGCCGACGAAGACGAACTGCTGTCGTCGCATCGTCTGAAGTCGATCATCCAGAAGTACTCGGACCACGTCGCGCTGCCGATCCTGATGCAGAAGGAAGAGTGGGACGCGGAAAAGAGCGAGATGGTCACGAAGGACGAAGACGAGACCGTCAACCAGGCCAGCGCGCTGTGGACCCGCTCGAAGAACGAGATCACCGAAGAGCAGTACAAGCAGTTCTATCAGCACCTCGTCGCACGATCACCAGGATCCGCTCACGTGGACGCATAACCGCGTCGAAGGCCGCAGCGAATACACGCAACTGCTGTACGTGCCGGCTCACGCGCCGTTCGACCTGTGGAACCGCGATCATCGCGGCGGCCTGAAGCTGTACGTGAAGCGCGTGTTCATCATGGACGACGCCGAGCAACTGCTGCCGGCGTATCTGCGCTTCGTGAAGGGCGTGGTCGATTCGAGCGATCTGCCGCTGAACGTGTCGCGCGAAATTCTGCAGGAAAGCCGCGACGTGAAGGCGATTCGCGAAGGCGTGACCAAGCGTTCGCTGTCGATGCTGGAAGAACTGGCCAACTCGGATGACGACGCCGAGCAAGCGCCAAGTACGCCGGTTTCTGGACGGAATTCGGCCAGGTGCTGAAGGAAGGCATCGGCGAAGACCACGCCAATCGCGAGCGCATTGCGAAGCTGGTGCGCTTTGCGTCGACGCATACGGAAACGCCGGAGCAGACGCGTGTCGCTGGCCGACTACGTCGCGCGCATGAAGCCCGAGCAGACGAAGATCTACTACGTCACCGCCGACACCTGGCAGGCCGCGACCCACAGCCCGCATCTCGAAGTGTTCCGCAAGAAGGGCGTGGAAGTGCTGCTGCTGACCGATCGCGTCGACGAATGGATGCTGTCGTTCCTGAACGAATTCGACGGCAAGCCGCTGCAAAGCGTGGCGCGCGGCGACCTCGATCTCGGCGCGTTGAACGACGAGGAAAAGCAGGCGCAGGAAAAGGTCGGCGAAGAGTTCAAGCCGCTCGTCGAGAAGATGAAGGAAGCGCTCGAAGGACAAGGCCAAGGACGTGCGCCTCACGTTCCGTCTGACCGATTCGCCGTCGTGCCTCGTCGCCGACGACGGCGAAATGAGCGGCTATCTGCAACGCATGCTGAAGGCTGCGGGTCAGGAAGCGCCGTCGTTCCATCCGATTCTCGAAGTGAATCCGGAGCATGCGCTGGTGAAGGGCTTGCACACGGACAGCGCGAACTTCGACGACTGGTGCCATTTGCTGTTCGACCAGGCTTTGCTCGCCGAAGGTGGCGCGCTGGAAGATCCGGCGAGCTTCGTGAAGCGTACGAACGCGTTGTTGCTCTCGCGTGCGGGCTGAGTGCTAAGGCGGACGGCGTTCTATTGACGCCTGAAGTTGGTGATCGAAAAAATGCGCTGCTTCGGCAGCGCATTTTTTTTGCCTGATCTCCGCACGGTGCGACGGTCAAGGCGGCTCAAGGCGGCTCAGAGGCCGGCGAATTCGGACGCTCACGCCAAGCGCAGCAGGCCGCTGCTCGGTGTGCGACGCCAGCTTGTGCGCTGACCATGACGAATTCCACCGGGAATCACGCCGTTATAATCCGAAACCATGTCTATCCGTTTCGATGCCGCCGACGCCCACTGGCGCGTCGCTCCCTTAGCCGGCTTCAGTGCCGCCCAGAAAGACTGGCTGACTCGTGGCGGTTCGCTAACCGCGCATTTGCGCGCGCTAGGCGCGGTCACGGTGCGCGTCACGCGCGAATGTGTGGCGTTGCCGTGGGCCGACGAATCCGCCGCGCTCGGCATCGCGCCGCGCGCGCCCGTGTGGGTGCGCGAAGTGGTGTTGTCGGTCGACGGCGTGCCGTTTGTCGCCGCGCATAGCGTGACGCCGCATGCAGCGAGTGTCGGCGTCTGGCAGGCTACGCGGCGCTTGCGCACGCGTCCGCTCGCCGAGCTTCTATATAGCGACAGCAGCGTGGCGCGTTCGGCGCTGGTGAGCCGCAAGGTGACTGCGCGTCATCCGTTGTACCGGTTGGCTGCGTGCGAAATTGGCGAGCGTGCCGCCACATGTGCTGCTTGCACGTCGCTCGGTTTTCGAGCGGCACGGCGCACCGTTGATGGTGACCGAATGCATGTTGCCGGCGCTGTGGGCGCATCTGGCGGTATCGCGCGCTGGGGAGCGCTCAGACGAACGTGCCGCTGCGCCGGCGCATGCCGTGTATCCGCGCATGCGCGAGCACGGCCGGTCGCTTGAGCACACGGCGTCGCGTGCGCATCCCGCGCCGCGCACTTCCGACGAGCGAGGCCGCTGATGCTGCGTGGCTTTCCTCCCGTCGCCGCCGCAGATACCCAGACGCTGATTCTGGGCAGCTTTCCGGGCGAAGCGTCGCTCGCCGCGACGCAGTATTACGCGCATCCGCGCAATCAGTTCTGGCGGCTGCTTGGGCGTGCTCGGCGAGCCTCAGCTCGTACGAGCTTGCCTACGAGGAGCGGTTGCAGCGCGTGCTCGCACACGGCATCGGCATGTGGGACGTGCTCGCCGCGTGTGAGCGCGAAGGCAGTCTCGATGCCGCGATCCGCAACGCGAGTCCGAACGATTTCGCTTCGCTCCGCGCACACGCGCCGCAGCTCGCAAAGGTCTGCTTCAACGGCAAGACGGCGGGCCGCTTTGCGCCGGTGATCGGCGCGGCGGGTTACGACACGCTGGTGTTGCCTTCGTCGAGTCCGGCCAATGCGATGCTTTCGTTTGAGCAGAAGCTGGTGCTGTGGCGGGGCATTATCGAGTGACGGCAGGCTAGTTCCAACCAGGCGTTGTGAGCACAGAGGTCCAGCGGCGGACCTCTTCTCGCAACCCCGATGCGAACCCACCGCCACCGCCCGTAAACCAGCCGCGCCCTCGCCGAATGCTATGCTCTCGTTCGACCAAAAATTGCGTGTCTAACGCGACATCCTCACATGACGAAATTGATCAAACGCGCTTCGGCCGAGGCGCGTGCCTTCCGTAGCCGCGACGCGGACAGCGTCGGCGGAAAACAGAAAACCGCAAAAACCGTGCAGAAACCGCGCAGCCGAGCGCAACGCCGAACGCCGTTGCACGACGACGATCTGCACGACGCGCCGCAAATCGAAACGCCGCGCAAGCCGCGTTTCGCACCGGTGACGTTCTCGGAAGAGGGCGGCGTGCGTTTCCTGCATTTCGGCACGGAATGGGTGCAAGGCGCGATGCGTCTGCGCAAGCCCGATCACATCGAGCTCGAATATGCGCAGCAGATGATGGCCTGGCTGCTGTTCATCGAAACGCCGAAGCGCATCGTCCAGCTGGGTCTGGGCGCGGCGGCGCTGACCAAGTTCGCGTACCGCTTCCTGAAGCGCGCGAAGGTCGAGGCAGTGGAAGTGAACCCCGCCGTGGTGATCGCCGCGCGCACGATGTTCGAGCCTGCCGCACGACGACGCCCGTCTGACCGTGCACGAAACCGATGCATGGGACTTCGTCAACGACCGCGCGAATCACGGCACGATCGGCGCGTTGCAGATCGACGTCTATGATGCGACCGCGCGCGGTCCGGTGCTCGACAGCGTCGGCTTCTATCGCGCGGTGCGCGCGTGTCTGACCGACGCGGGCGTGGTGACGGTGAATCTGTTCGGCGATCATCCGAGCTTCGTGCGCAACATGAAGCGTCTGAATGAAGCGTTCGACGGCCGCGTGATCGCGCTGCCGGAAGTGCACGACGGCAACCGCATCGCGATTGCGTTCTCGGGTCCGGCGCTCGACGTGCCGTTCACCGCGCTGCAAACGCGCGCGAAGCTGATCGAAGCGGAACTCGGCTTGCCGGCGCGCAAGTGGATCAAGGGTCTGCAGGAATCGACGGGACAGAAGGGCGAGTCGTTCTCGATCTGATCGCTGAGTGACCGTCTGACGGCCGGCCGCTTGCTCCGCTGTGATCTCCGGCGCTGCCGGATAGCCTGCAACGCGGCCGTCCGGCGAGCCGCCTCGCCGTCTTGTGCCACCGCTCCGCCGTACTCGCGCGACGCCTCTCCGGCGAGCTTCCGCGCTATCGAATTCCCCGCCTGCAACAGTCAACACAGCATCTCAAAAGCACCGTCCCGCCTCGGGTCGTCCCTGCTTGACCGCGCATTCGCGACTCCTATACTCTTTCGAAGCTTTCGGGGCGCCCGTGGCACCCGCGGGGCGGCCTCTCAGTGTGGGATCCACCTCCCGTCGAACACGGGCCGACATTTCAATAATACGAAGAGGAGACGTCATGGCTCACGACGCCGACGCCGAACAAGGCCAGCAAGCACTGGCTGTGGCTGCTGCTGTTGCCCTGGATCGCGATGATCTGGGTGCCGTCATACAACAGGATCGAACCGCAACTGTTCGACTTCCCGTTCTTCTACTGGTATCAGCTGCTGTGGGTGCTGATCAGCGCGGTCATCACGGCGCTCGTGTACTTCAAGACCAAGTCCGCAACGCCGCTCGACGTACCGAAGCCGGTCGTACGCAGGGGGGCGCACGATAATGAACGCCACCGCAACCTTTGTCTTCGTCCTGTTTTTTATCGGCGTCACGATTCTCGGCTTTGTCGCGGCCCACTGGCGGCGCGGCGATCTCGCGCATCTGGAAGAGTGGGGTCTCGGCGGCCGCCGCTTCGGCACCATCGTCACCTGGTTCCTGCTGGGCGGCGACCTGTACACCGCGTACACCTTCATCGCCGTGCCGGCGCTGGTGTTCGGTGCGGGCGCAACGGGTTTCTTCGCGCTGCCGTACACGATCCTGATCTATCCGTTCGCGTTCGTCGTGTTCCCGAAACTGTGGAGCATCGCGAAACGTCACGGCTACGTGACCTCGGCGGACTTCGTGTCGGCACGCTATGGCAGCCGCATGCTTGCTCTGGCGATCGCGCTGACCGGCATCGTCGCGACCATGCCGTACATCGCGCTGCAACTGGTCGGTATCGAAGTGGTGATCGGCGCGCTCGGCTTCGATACCACGGGCTTTGTCGGCGATCTGCCGCTGATCATCGCGTTCGCGATTCTCGCGGCTTACACCTACACGTCGGGTCTGCGCGCGCCGGCCATGATCGCGGTGGTCAAGGACATCCTGATCTACGTGACGATCTTCGCCGCGATCATCGTGATTCCGCCGCAACTGGGCGGCTTCGGTCATATTTTCGGCGTGGTGCCGCCGGCCAAGCTGCTGCTGAAGTCGCCGGACGTGTCGAGCCTGAACGGCTACAGCGCCTACGCGACGCTCGCGGTCGGCTCGGCGCTCGCGCTGTTCCTGTATCCGCATTCGATCACGGCGGTGCTGTCGTCGAAATCGGGTAACACGATCCGCCGCAATATGGCGATGCTGCCGGCCTATTCGCTGGTGCTCGGCCTGCTCGCGCTGCTCGGCTTCATGGCGCTCGCGTCGGGCGTGAAGGACATGCCGGAATTCGCGCCGTACTTCAAGGCGTTCGGCCCGAACTTCGCGGTGCCCGCGCTGTTCCTGCACTTCTTCCCGTCGTGGTTCGTCGGCGTGGCGTTCGCGGCGATCGGTATCGGCGCGCTGGTGCCGGCGGCGATCATGTCGATTGCGGCCGCGAACCTGTACACGCGTAACGTGCACAAGGAGTTCATCAACCGCAACATGACGCACGAGCAGGAGACCAACGTCGCGAAGCTGGTGTCGCTGATCGTCAAGGTCGGCGCGGTCGCGTTCATTCTCGGGCTGCCGCTCACGTACGCGATCCAGTTGCAACTGCTCGGCGGCATCTGGATCATCCAGACGCTGCCGGCCATCGTGCTCGGCCTGTTCACGCGCGTGCTCGACTATCGCGGCCTGCTGATCGGCTGGGCGGTCGGCATCGCAACCGGCACGTGGATGGCGATTTCGCTGAAGCTGGCCAGTTCGATCTTCACGATCCACCTGTTCGGCATGGCGATTCCGGGCTATGCGGCGGTGTGGTCGCTGATCGTGAACCTGGTGGTGTCGGTCGTGGTGAGCCTGCTGGTGCGCGCGTTCGGCATGCAGCGCGCCGAAGACCGCACCCGTCCGGAGGATTATCTGGACGTGGTCGAGGGCTGATGTCGATCGGCCGGGCCGGATTCCGGCTTGAGCTGCTGGTTCCGTGTCTGACCTGGAAATAGCAATCGCAGGTTGAAAATACAACGCTCGCAGGCGAAAGTGTTGCGGGCGTTTTCCAGGTCGGTTCGTTTGTCCGTTTGTCTTTACCCGCCACTCCAGGGCACGATAGCAGCACCGTCCTTCACCGCGATCGTCGCGCCGCCATGGCCTCTGCCGATTCCCGCACCGTGATCCCACGCCGCTCGGCGCTCAGCCGGATGGTCCGCGCCGTAACGTCGCCGTACTACCGCTATCGGCACGCGAAGGTGCTGCACAGCCTGCGCGTCGGCCTCGCGATGCTGTTTTCGATTCTGGCGACGACGGGCATCGACATTCCGCACGGCATCTGGTCGTCGGTGACGCTGCTGGTGGTGATCGGCGGCCTGCAGCATCACGGCAATATCCGCAAGAAAGCGGCGGAGCGCGCGGCCGGGACGCTGCTCGGCGCGACGATCGGGCTCGCGCTGATCGTGCTGCAGAATCTGATCGGCTCGCTGCCGCTCACCTACGTGCTGATGGCGATCGTCGCGTGCGATCTGCGCGTGGTTCGCGATCGGTTCGTCCGGCTATATCGGCCTGCTGACGGCGATCACGATGTGCATCGTCGCGGGCCACGGCGACAATCTGATCGATGTCGGCCTGTGGCGCACGCTGAACGTGCTGATCGGCATCGTGATCGCGCTCGCGTTTTCGTTCGCGCTGCCGCTGCACGCCACGTATTCATGGCGCTACGGGCTCGCGGCGAATCTGCGCGAATGCGCGTCGGATCTACGCGCGGCTGCTGGATGGCGGAACGATCAGCGAGGAAGAGCAGGTCAAGCGCTTTCTGCTGATCAACAAGCGGCTCGTGCAGTTGCGCTCGCTGATGCCGTCGGTGGCGAAGGAAATCGATGTGCGTCAGTCGAAGCTGGAGGAGATCCAGCGGCTGCATCGCTCGGTGCTGAGCGCGCTGGAATTGCTCGCGACCGGTCCGCTGATGCATGCGGACGCCGCCGCGCGCGCCGCGTATGCGGCGCAATGCGGCGTCGAAGTTCGCGCGGTGCGTGGAATTCTGTTGGGAATGGCCCGCGCATTGCGCTTTGGCCGCGTCACGCATTTCGGCATTCCGGCTGCATCGCCGCTCGCGCAGCATCGCGCCGACCTCCCGTTGACCCTGTCGCCCGATCTGCAAGGGCCTTATTGGCTCGGACAGCGGCTCGCGGAGCAGGTGGACCGGCTACGCGCGTTGTTGCTCGCGACCGAGCCGAACTGGAACATCGAGCGTCATTCGCGGACTTTGCTGAAGGTTTAGGCCGGTGCCGAGTCCGGGCGATCAGGTTCCGAGACCATCCACATCAGCCCGAAGCGGTCTACGAGCATGCCGAAGCCGTTGCTCCAGAAGGTGGGCTGAAGCGGCATGACGACCTGGCCGCCATCGGCGAGCGCGTTGAAATAGTGTTTGGCGGATGCGGCGTCGTCGGCGGTCAGCGACAGGCTGAAGCCGCTCATCTTGTCGTTCGGATCGCAATTGCCGTCGGACGCCATCCAGCTGGTCGAGCCCATCTGCACGTTTGCGTGCATGATTTTTTCATCGAGACCGGGACGCTGGTTTTGCGCGTCAGGCGGCGCTTCCTTGTAGCGCATCTTGAAGGTCACTTCGGCGCCGAGCTTCTCGCTGTAATACTCGAGCGCTTCTTCGCAACGGCCGTTGAAAAACACGTAAGGCTGAACGTACATGATCGTCTCCCGTTTATTGGGTCAGCAGCGCCGGGCTTCTCACCGGATGGCAGCGAGGAGGGCGTGCAGACGATTGTAGTCGTCTGTTGTCGACGGGGATTGTGACGATATCGCGTAGGGAGGCGGCGCTGGAGGGGGGCGACAGGTGAGCGCCAAGCGGCGGCGCAGAAGCCTAGGGCGAGTGGCGAACTGCAAACCGCAAACCGCAACCGCAAACGGCAAACCGCAAACCGCAACTACCGGTTTTCGTACAGGCAAGGGCAAATAGCGAGCGATAAAACGACAAGCGGTCCGAAACCTTCGGTTCCGGGCCGCTTGCTGCCTCGCCGGCTGAAAAAGCGCTGCCGGAACCGGGGATCTATACCAGCGATAACGCTCGACTGACCGCTGGCGCTTACCGCTTACCGCAGCGCTTCGATCAGCTTCTCCAGCTTCACAGCGTCCGCCGCAAACGCGCGGATACCTTCAGCGAGCTTTTCAGTCGCCATCGCTTCATCGTTGACGAGGAAACGGAACGACGATTCGTCGACCGGCACGCGCTCGATGTTCGCGTCGTTGGACATTTCCGGCGACAGCTTGCGCTCGACCTTCTCGGTGCTGTCCTGCAGCTTCTGCAGCAGATCCGGGCTGATGGTCAGCAGATCGCAGCCCGCCAGTTCCAGAATCTGGCCGGGCGTGCGGAAGCTCGCGCCCATCACCTCGGTCTTGTAGCCGAACTTCTTGTAGTACGCGTAAATGCGGCGCACCGATTTGACGCCCGGATCGTTCGCGCCGCCGTCTTTCGCTTCGTCCCACGCGCTGCCGGCGTTCTTCTTGTACCAGTCGTAAATGCGGCCGACGAACGGCGAGATCAGTTGCGCGCCCGCTTCGGCGCAGGCCGCGGCTTGGGCGAGCGAGAACAGCAGCGTCATGTTGCAGTGGATGCCTTCCTTCTGCAGCACTTCGGCCGCGCGGATGCCTTCCCACGTCGAAGCCAGCTTGATCAGCACGCGTTCGCGGCCGATGCCGTGCTCCTTGTACAGCGCGATCAGCTCGCGGCCCTTGGCGATCGACGCTTCGGTGTCGAACGACAGGCGCGCATCGACTTCGGTCGACACGCGGCCCGGGATGATCTTGAGGATTTCGGTGCCGAACGCGATCAGCAACTGGTCGATGATCTCGCCGACCGGCTTCGACGCGTGCGCCTTCACGGTCTTTTCGAGCAGCGGCCTGTAGTCGTCTTTCTGGACCGCTTTCAGAATCAGCGACGGATTGGTGGTCGCGTCCTGCGGCTTGTACTGGGCAAGCTGCTGGAAGTCGCCGGTATCGGCGACGACGGTGGTGTATTGCTTGAGTTGGTCGAGTGCGGTTGTCATGTTCGAGCCTTCAGGGCGCGTTTGCGCCGTGGTTCAGGAGAAATGAGGTCGCCGCCGCACTGACAGGACGAATCAGCGCCGGCGGCCGCGGGTCACGCTGCAGCGCTGCCCACGATTGGCCGGGAAACGCTGCCGGATGCTTCTATTCTATGGCGGATCGCCTGAACCGGTATTGCCAGTTGCCTCTGCCGGTCCGTTCGCGCGGATTTTGCGGCGTCGGCTGAACGGAGCACAATCCGGAGTCCACCCGCTTCACGCGCGCCGCGCATTCAGCACCAGTTGCGTCAGCACGCCCGCCACCAGCCCCCAGAACGCCGAGCCGATCGACAGCAAGGTCAGGCCGGAGGCCGTCACCATGAAGGTCACCAGTGCCGCTTCGCGCTGTTTGACATCCTGCATCGCGTTGGCGAGGCCGCTCATGATCGAGCCGAACAGCGCGAGCGCCGCGACGGAAACAACCAGCGCCTTCGGCACGAGGCGAACAACGCGGAAATGGTCGCGCCAAAAGTCCCGGCGATCAGATAGAAAATGCCGCACCAGAGCGCGGCGGTGTAACGCTTGTCGCGGTTTTCGTGCGCTTCGGGGCCGGTGCAGATCGCCGCGGTGATCGCCGCAAGATTAATGCCGTGCGAGCCGAACGGCGCGAGCAGCAGCGACGCGATGCCGGTGGTCGAAATCAGCGGCGCAGAGGGCGTGGTGTAACCGTCGGCGCGCAGCACGGCGATACCCGGCACGTTCTGCGAGGCCATCGCGACGACGAACAGCGGAATCCCGATGCTCACGCTAGCCGCCACCGAGAAAGGCCGGCATCGTGAACACAGGATGCGCCAGCGCCACATGAAAGCGGCTGAAATCGAGCAGCCCGAGAGTACCGGCGGCGATCGTGCCGACCACCAGCGTCGTCACGATCGCATAGCGCGGCGCGAGCCGTTTGATGATCAGGTAGGTGAAGAACATGACCAGCACGAGCGCGGTCTGGAACTGCGCGGCGCGGAAAATTTCGATGCCGATCTCGAACAGAATGCCCGCCAGCAAAGCCGATGCGATGCCGGCCGGGATCTTCTTCATCAGCCTGTCGAACCAGCCGGTCAGGCCGACCACGGTAAGCAGCGCCGCGCAGACGATAAACGCGCCGATCGCCTCCGGATACGCCACATGCGGCAGCGACGACACCAGCAGCGCCGCGCCAGGCGTAGACCAGGCAATCACGATCGGCGCGCGAAAGCGCAGCGAGAGGCCGATCGTGCAGACGGCCATGCCGATCGACAGCGCCCAGATCCACGATGAAATCTGCGCGTCGGTCAGATGCGCGGCCTGGCCGGCCTGGAACATCAGCACGAGCGAGCTGGTGTAGCCCGTCATCATCGCGACAAAGCCGGCGACGATGGCGGACAGCGACGTGTCGGCAAGCGGATTGGAGCGTTTGGGCGGCGCGGCGGGCCGGGGACAACTCAGGCGATGAAGAAGGGCTCATGCGAAGACTTTCTTTCTTGTAGTCGAGGGTAAAGCGAACTGAGGCAACAACCGGGCAGATAAACCGGCCAAGCTACTTGCTCAGCATCCGCATCGCGGTTTCCAGCCCGGCGAGCGTCAGCGGATACATGCGGTGCCCGAGCACTTCGCGGATCGCGCTGACCGACTGCCGGTACGCCCACAAACCTTCCGGTTCGGGGTTGAGCCACGCGTGGTGCGGAAAGTGATCCGCGAGACGGCGCAGCCACACCGCGCCGGCTTCGGCGTTGTTGTACTCCACCGAGCCGCCCGGCTGCAGCACTTCATACGGGCTCATCGTCGCGTCGCCGACGAAGATCAGCTTGTAGTCGGGCGTGAACTTGTGCAGCACGTCCCACGTCGGCATGCGCTCGGCGTGACGGCGGCGGTTATTTTTCCACAGGAAGTCGTACACGCAGTTGTGAAAGTAGTAGAACTCGAGATGCTTGAACTCGGCCTTGGCGGCCGAGAATAGTTCTTCGGTGCGCTTGATGTGGTCGTCCATCGAGCCGCCCACGTCGAGCAGCATCAGCACCTTCACCTTGTTGTGCCGCTCGGGCACCATCTTCAGATCGAGCCAGCCCGCGTTCGCGGCGGTGCTGCGGATGGTGTCGGGCAGATCGAGTTCTTCGGCGGCGCCTTCGCGGGCGAAGCGCCGCAGCCGCCGCAGCGCGACCTTGATATTGCGCGTGCCGATTTCGACCTGATCGTCGTAATCGCGATACGCGCGCGCCTCCCACACTTTGACCGCCGTGCGGTTGCCCGCCGCATCGCCGCCGATGCGCACGCCTTCCGGGTTATAGCCGCCGTTGCCGAACGGCGACGTGCCGCCCGTGCCGATCCACTTGTTGCCGCCTTCGTGGCGCTCTTTCTGTTCGTCGAACAGTTCTTTCAGGCGCTCCATCAGCTTGTCGAGGCCGCCCATGGCTTCGATCTGCGCTTTTTCCTCCGGCGAGAGATCGCGTTGCAGCTTCTTCTTCAGCCAGTCGAGCGGGACGTCGAAAGCGAGTTCCGAGGCCTGCGCGACGCCGTTGAAATACGCGCCGAACGCCTGGTCGAACTTGTCGAAATACTGTTCGTCCTTGACCAGCGTGATGCGTGCGAGGTAGTAGAACTCGTCGAGCGACGGCGCGATCACGTTGGCTTTGAGCGCTTCGAGCAGCGTCAGGTATTCCTTGACCGACACCGGCAGTTTGGCGGCGCGCAGCGAGTAGAAGAAGTCGATCAGCATGCTGGGTCCCGTGCGACGGGAGTTGCCGCTCGCGGCAGACGGGCGGCGCGCCGGGCGCGGTTTCGATCGCGTTGCCGGCGATTACTCCGGGCCCGCCAGCCGACGCGTCGATCGCGGTCGCTCAACGAATCGATTCAACGGTCGATCAACGCTGATCACGCGATCAATCAGCGGTTATTGCGGTTCATGAAAATCAGCCGCTCGAACAGGCTCACGTCCTGCTCGTTTTTCAGCAGCGCGCCGTGCAGCGGCGGAATGATCTGCTTCTGGTCGGACGAGCGCAGCGCTTCGGGCGGAATGTCTTCGGCGAGCAGCAGCTTGAGCCAGTCGAGCAATTCCGACGTGGACGGCTTCTTCTTCAGCCCCGCCACATTGCGCAGTTCGAAAAAACTCTGCATGGCGGCGGCCAGCAAATCTTTCTTGATGCCGGGGAAATGCACCTCGACGATCTGCTGCATCGTCACCGGATCGGGAAACTTGATGTAGTGGAAGAAGCAGCGGCGCAGAAACGCGTCCGGCAGTTCCTTCTCGTTGTTCGACGTGATGATCACGAGCGGGCGCTGTTTCGCGCGGATCAGTTCGTGCGTCTCGTACACGTAGAACTCCATGCGGTCGAGTTCGCGCAGCAGGTCGTTCGGGAATTCGATATCGGCCTTGTCGATTTCGTCGATCAGCAGCACGGTTTGCTCGTCCGACTCGAAGGCCTGCCACAACACGCCCTTGACGATGTAATTGCGGATATCCTTGACGCGCTCGTCGCCGAGTTGCGAGTCGCGCAGACGCGACACCGCGTCGTATTCGTACAGACCCTGCTGGGCCTTGGTGGTGGACTTGATGTGCCACTGCAACAGCGGCATGCCGAGCGCGGCGGCCACCTCTTCGGCGAGCATGGTTTTGCCCGTGCCTGGTTCGCCCTTGATCAGCAGCGGGCGTTTTAGCGTCATCGCGGCATTGACCGCGAGCTTGAGGTCGTCGGTGGCGACGTACTGCGATGAGCCTTCAAAACGCATGGCGAGATGCTCTTTTCTGGGAAAAAACCCAGTATAAGTCAGAAGGCCTGTTGCCTTGAAACCGGCTCGCGTATGGTGTGACCCGCGTTCGCCCGCAATTGCCGGGATCGGGCTGTTTGGACGCGGTGGGTCGCTGGCGCGCACGGGCTTGGACTGGCGAGGCGCGGGCAGACGCGCGGCCGTCGCGTAGCGAGGCTCGCGCGTAAACCACGGCCTTCGTGGCAGGATGGCGCCGCGGCCCCGCCCGGTGGACGTTCGGCGCGACATCGCGGTACAATTAGCCCGATTTTTTTGGCCTGCGTGGCTACCCTACAAGAAGAACGGCGCGGGCCGTTGCCTTTCCGGGCGCCCGTCTCCCCTCAAGCCAGGTTACATGCTATGAATAAATTCGTTGGCAAAAACGTCGTGATCGTTGCGCTGTCGGTATTTGCGGGCTTCGCGGCCAGTGCGCAGGCAGCGGATGTCGTCGGTAACGCCAAGGCGGGCCAGGGCAAAGTCGCAATGTGTATCGGCTGCCACGGCATCCCGGAATATCGCACGGCGTACCCCGAGGTCTACCGCGTACCTATGCTGGGCGGGCAGAACCAGGCCTACCTCGAAAACGCGTTGCATGGCTACAAGAAGGGCGACCGCCACTTCGAGACCATGCATGCCATCGCCGTGACGCTGTCGGATCAGGACATCGCCGACATCGCTGCTTACTACGCAGCGCAAAATGCCTCTTCGAAAAGCAATCCCGACAAGTGATCGGCGTCGGTCACCCGGCTATAACTATTCGCGGGATAGGAGAATTCATGATTAAGCCACAACAGGCACTCCACACGGTGTTCAAGGCTGCATGCGCGTCGGCGGCACTAATGGGTCTGGTCGCAGCGAACGGCGCGCACGCTGCCGACGCCGGCAACGGCAAGGTGCTGGCCGACAGCCACAACTGCGCGGCCTGTCACGGCGTCAATTTGAACAAGCCGGTGAGCCCCGAATATCCGAAGCTGGCCGGGCAGCATTCCGACTATGTCTACTGGGCGCTGCGTCAGTACCAGATGGGCAACGGCAATCCGCACCTCGGCCGCAACAACGCGATCATGCAGGCGCAGGTGCAAAGCCTGTCGCAGAGCGACATGAAAGATATCGCGGCTTATATCGAATCGCTGAGCGGCGATCTGGTGCAGAAGAAGTAAGGGCGCGGCGCGCTTTGCGCGTGCTTTCGGCTTGAGCTTCAAACTGAAAAACACCTCGCCTTCGGCGGGGTGTTTTGTTTTTTGGGGAGGGGCTTGTGAGTGCGATGGGTGCGGCTGGAGTGGTCGGTGAAGGGTCGGGGCTGTATGTCAGCCTGACGAGCCGAAAGCGGGCGCGCCAGCCGCGCCGCTCAACGGTAATGCCCGACTCGATACCGACTTTTGCGGATCAATGCCCGCTTGCCCGGTCAATCGCGCGTGGCGCGGCGTTCGATGCGTTGCAGATAAGCATCCGTATCCGGCGGCGTGCCGGTGCGCTGCGCTTCCCAGATGGTCTCGCCGAGGCAATCCATGATTGCGTGCTGCGCGTCGTGAGTCGAACCGAGGCGAGCCGCGAGCCGCTCATGCGCGGCACGAATGCCCGGCGGCTGGTCGATCGACAATTGTTCGGTGATGGCCAGATGCATCGACAGATGCAGGAACGGGTTCGTTTGACCGCGTTCCGGCGAGTAGTCCTGCGCCTGCGCGGCGCCGCCGTCGTTCAGGTCGGCGTGGTATTCGGGGTGTTCGACGATCCAGTCGGCGGCAATGGCCTCCAGCGGCGTCAGAATCTCGCCTTGACGCTGTTTGCGCCAGGTGTCGGTGAAAAAGAGGCGAACTTCGTCGCGGCTGGGATTAAACATCGTGGGACCGGTGCGTATTTGAGTGGGTGCTGAGTGGGTGCTGTGAGCGCGCAAGGCATGCGCGAGCAGGTCAATATTTTACGCCGGGGCCGCGCAGGCTGCTGGAAGCGCGAAGCCTCGACCTCACCCGTTTTCAAAGATCCGGCGGCGGAGTCTTCGGCTTGAACTCGCAAAGCGGCTCGATCGCGCAATGCCAGCATTCAGGCCTGCGCGCTCTGCAAACATAGCGGCCGTGCAAAATCAGCCAGTGGTGCGCATCCTGCTTGAACTCGGCAGGCGTGAATTTTTCCAGCGCCGCCTCGACCGCGCGGACATCTTTGCCGGGCGCGAGCCCGGTTCGATTGGCAACCCGAAAGATGTGCGTATCGACCGCAATGGTCGGATGACCGAACGCCGTATTCAGGATCACGTTGGCCGTTTTCCGGCCGACCCCCGGCAGACTTTCGAGCGCTTCGCGATCTTCCGGCACCTCGCCGCCGTACTGGTCGAGCAGAATGCGGCACGTCGCAATGACGTTCTTCGCCTTGGTCCGATAAAGCCCGATCGTCTTGATGTAGCCGGTCACGCCTTCTTCGCCGAGATCGAAGACCTTCTGCGGCGTGTTCGCGACCGGGAACATCTTGCGCATCGCCTTGTTGACCGATACGTCGGTGGCCTGCGCCGACAGCAGCACGGCAATCAGCAATTCGAACGGTGAGGTGTACTCAAGCTCGGTGGTCGGATGCGGATTCAGGCTCTGAAGCGTTTCGTAGATGGCGCGGCGTTTGTTCGCGTTCATGCGGAGCTGGAATTGACGGGCGATTAGCGGTTAGCGCGGGTTGGACGGTTTGTCGGCGTCACCGTTGCCTTCGGCGGTGAGGCCGAGACGGCGGCGGCGCGCTTCGGCGGCGTCGATCTGCGCCTGCACGTCGGCGCTGACCTGTTCCGTGTTCCGCGGACCCTGGCCTTTGGCCGCCAACTCCTCTTTCTTCTTGCGAGCGCGTTCGAGCGCGGCCTGGATGATCGCGCGTTTCTTCGCTTCGGCGTCGTCCGTGGCGGGTGCGAGCGGAGGGTGCGATGGTGGTTGTCGAGGCTTCGGCGGTTTGCGTCGCGCACGGCTCAGCGCGGGAGCGCCGGCACTCGCACCGGCTCGCCGCGCCGCAGCACGCGCTTCGGCGGCTTCGCGCTCGCGCGCGAGGCGCGCCTCGCGCCGGTTATGGCGTGCGCGCGCGGCGTCGGCCTGGCTTTGGCTCCATGCGTCCCAGCCGGTTGCGTCGCCGGTGACCGAGCGGCATCGAAATACAGTCGACCGGGCAGGGCGGCACGCACAAATCGCAGCCGGTGCAGAGTTCGGCGATGCACGGTGTGCATCTGTTTCGGTGCGCCAACTATTGCATCGACCGGACAGGCTTGCATGCACAACGTGCAGCCGATGCAAACCTGTTCGTCGATAACCGCCAACGGACGTGGCCGTTCGACGCCATTGGCGGAATTGAGCGGAATCACCGGTTTGCCGAGCAACGCAGCGAGACGCGCGACACCTTCGGCGCCGCCCGGCGGGCACTGGTTGTAATTGGCTTCGCCGTTTGCGACGGCTTCGGCGTAAGGACGGCATGCGGGATAACCGCACTTCGTGCATTGCGTTTGGGGCAGCAGATCTTCAATGCGATCCGCGAGTGTTTGTATGTCTGTCACGGTCACGACGTGGGGGTTTGGCTTGCGGCCGCACAGCTTGAATTAAATGGCACATTATCGCCGATTTCCCCAATTGCCATCCGCAATCCATGTGCCATAATCGAAGCGCTTTTTCGAAAGACCGCAGAAGGGTGTCCCCCAACCATGGCGCGCCCGTTCAGTGCTGCCGGTGCAAGGCCCGAGGAGAGGCCGGCGGCGCGATCCGGATAACGCGGCTCACGAAGACGATGCCACCATGAATCAGCCGAAAATCAAAAGAGATCCTGAAGGCACGAGGCGCCGCATTTTGCTCGCGGCGGCCGAAGAGTTTGCAAATGGTGGGCTATTCGGCGCGCGCGTCGATCAGATCGCCCGCCGCGCGGAAACGAATGAACGAATGCTGTATTACTACTTCGGTAGCAAGGAGCAGCTTTTCACTGCCGTTCTCGAGCATGCTTTCAGCGCGCTCAACGAAGCGGAACGTACGCTCGAACTGAACGGCGTCGCGCCGGTCGAGGCGGTGACGCGTCTCGCGCATTTCGTTTGGGATTACTACCGCGATCATCCCGAACTGCTGCGGCTCATCAATAACGAGAATCTGCATGAAGCGCGCTACATGCAGAAGTCGACGCGCATCCGCGAAATGATCTCGCCGATCGTCGCCACGCTCGGCGGCATTCTCGAACGCGGTCAGCGCGCCGGGCTGTTTCGCACCAACGTCGATCCGTTGCGCTTTTACGTGACGCTGTCGGGCATGGGTTATTACATCGTGTCGAATCGCTTCACGCTCGAAGCGACGCTCGGCCGCGATTTCAGCAGCGCGCCGAACGCAGCGAAGTGATCCAGATGAATACCGAGTTGCTGCTCGCGTATCTGTTGCGAAAGTAGCGGGCGGCGTCGCGACGCTGCACGCGTGCGGGCTTCAAGCGTCGCAAGCGGCCGTCATTGAATCGCCCGATCGCTCAAGACCCGCAATGTTCGCAAACAACAACGGCCTCCAAAGAGGCCGTTGCTCTGCTGTCGACTGCTGCCACATCACCTGGGATTCATTCAGGCTTCGACTTTTTCCTTCGCAACCTTCGGCGCCTTGTTGTGCTCGAGGATGAAGTCGCGCAATTGCGGATAAATGATGGTGCGCCAGCGGCGTCCCGAGAAAATGCCGTAGTGGCCGCATTTTTCCGCGGTGAAGTGACGCTTGTCCTGTTCCGGAATGCCGGTGCACAGGTCGTGCGCGGCGTAGGTCTGGCCGTCGCCGGAGATGTCGTCCAGTTCGCCTTCGATCGTGAAGAGCGCGGTCTTCTTGATGTCCTGCGGCCGCACGCGCTCGCCGGCCACGTCCCACGTACCTTCGGCCAGACGGAATTCCTGGAACACCACGCGGATCGTGTCGAGGTAATAGTCGGCGTCCATGTCGAGCACGGCGTTGTACTCGTCGTAGAAACGGCGATGCGCTTCCGCGTCGTCTTCGTCGCCGCGCAGCAGGCTCTGGTAGTAATCCCAGTGCGAAGCCGCGTGACGCTCCGGATTCATCGCGACAAAACCGGTGTGCTGCAGAAAGCCCGGATAAACCTTGCGGCCCACGCCCGGATAGTTCGGCGGCACCGTGTAGATCACGTTGTTCTCGAACCATTCGTACGAGTGCTGCGTGGCGAGCGAGTTGACCGAGGTCGGGCTCTTGCGCGCGTCGATCGGGCCGCCCATCATCGTCATGGTGCGCGGCGTGTCTTCGCCGCGGCTCGCCATCAGCGAAATGGCGGCGAGCACCGGCACGGTCGGCTGGCATACCGAGATCACGTGCAGATTCTTCGCGCCGATATGGCGGATGAATTCCTGGATGTACGCGACGTAGTCGTCCAGATGGAACTCGCCGGCTTCGAGCGGCACCATGCGCGCGTCGATCCAGTCGGTCAGGTAGACCTTGTGGTCTTGCAGCAACGTGCGCACGGTGTCGCGCAGCAGCGTGGCGTGGTGTCCTGACAACGGCGCGCAGACCAGCACGACCGGCTCGTCTTTCAATTGGGTGACGGCGTCGCTGTCGTCGGCGAAACGCTTGAAGCGCATCAGGCGGCAAAACGGTTTCTCGACAATCGTCTGTTCGATGATCGGAATGTTATGGCCGTCTTTAACAATCTGATGAAGATTGAACTCGGGCTTTTCGTAATCTTTGCCGAGCCGGTAGAGCAGTTCGTAACCGGCTGAGAGGCGCGTGGCGCCCGGCACATAGGCCAGACGGACTGGCAGGATTCGCGAAAGATTTCGACGCGGCCTGGGCCCAGGCGGTGAGGGGGCTCAACATCGCCCGTTGGAATTCGTGCAGTTGGTAGAGCATGGGTGCTCCGTTTTAAGCGGTTCGCATGGGGCTTCGCAAACACGCGTGAGGCGTTGTGGCGGGCCGTTTTGGTTGTGGGCACATTGATTTTCGGCCGACAGTCTGATCGATCATATCGAACAAAGCGTACTTGTGCAATGCAGCAATTTGCGTGCGGACTCGCACGCAAACTGTCATTAAATCATGCTACTGGCGATGTTGCTGTGCCGCTATCTGGGATTGCCTCAGCCTCAAGTTCCGAGTCTCTCAGTGCCGTTATGAGGCGGCTGGCCGGTCGCCTGCGCCATCTCCTGTTCGTGCTTCATCAGGTTCAGGCCGGTGTGCACCAGCGCCACATGCGAGAACGCCTGCGGGAAATTACCCACCAGCCGCTTCGCGGCCGGGTCGTATTCCTCGGCGAGCAAACCGACGTCGTTGCACAGCGCGAGCAGCCGCTCGTACATCGCGATGCGCTTCGTCGATGCGGCCTTGCAGCGCGAGGTTGTCCACCATCCAGAACGAGCACGCGAGAAACGTGCCTTCTCCGGGCGGCAGGCCGTCGTCGTATTCGGTGGTGCGGTAGCGCATCACGAAACCGTCATGCATCAGATCGCTTTTCGATCGCCGCCACCGTGCCTTTCACGCGCGGATCCTGCGGCGGCAGGAAGCCGACCATCGGCATCAGCAGCACGCTCGCGTCGAGCTGGTCGCTGCCGTAGAACTGCGAGAACGCGTTGAGCGCGGCGTTCCACGCTCTTCTCGCAGACTTCCGCGTGGATCGTGTCGCGCGGTGGCGCGCCACTCGTCGAGCGGGCCGTCGAGCTTGAACATCTCGGCCGAGCGGATCGCGCGGTCGTAACGCGACCCACGCCATCACCTTCGAGAACGTGAAATGCTGGCGGCCGCCGCGCGTTTCCCAGATGCCTTCGTCGGGCTCCTGCCAGATCGTGTCGAGGTGGTCGAGCAACGCGCGCTGCACGTTCCACGCGGTGTCGTCCGCCTGCAGGCCGCCGACGCGCGCCAGATGCAGCGCGTTCATCACTTCGCCATAGACGTCGAGCTGGCGCTGGCCGACCGCGTTGTTGCCGATGCGCACCGGCTTCGCGCCCTGGTAGCCCGGCAGCCAGTCGATTTCGAATTCGGGCAGGCGCCGCTCGCCCGCGATGCCGTACATGATCTGCAACTGATCCGGCGCGCCGGCCATCACGCGGCCGAGCCAGCTGCGCCACGCGCGCGCTTCGTCGTAGTAGCCGCCGCGCATCATCGCGAGCAGGGTGATGGTGGCGTCGCGCAGCCAGCAGTAGCGGTAGTCCCAGTTGCGCGTGCCGCCGAGCTGTTCGGGCAGCGACGTGGTGGGCGCCGCGACGATCCCGCCGGTCGGCTCATAGGCGAGCGCCTTCAGCGTGATCAGCGAGCGGCGGATCGGCGCGGCCCAGCGGCCTTCGACCGTGCTGCGCGCCGACCATTCGAGCCAGTGATTCTCGGTGCGCGCGAGCGACGTGTGCGGATCGCGCGCGGGCGGAATGCGCAGATGCGACGGCGCGTAGGCGAGCGAAAACGGCACGCGTTCGCCTTCGCTCACGGTGAATTCGGCGACGGTCTTCATGTTCTCGCCGCGCAACTCGACCGGCGTGCGCAGCACGGCGTTATCCGGCCCGACGATCGCCTTGATGCCGCTGTCGTGCTTCAGACGATCGACCCACGGAATCGAAAAGCCGTAGTCGAAGCGCAGCACCAGTTCCATCTTCATCTTCACCGTGCCGCGTTTGCCGACGACGATGCGCACCATCTCCGACCAGCCGTTACCCGGCGGCATGAAATCGATCAGCGTGACGGCGCCTTCGGGCGTTTCGAAATCGGTTTCGAGAATCAGCGTTTCGCCGCGATAACGACGCGTGATGGTGGGCGGCGTGTCCGTAGACGGGCGAGATCAGCCAGCGGCCGTTGTCGGGCGTGCCGAGCAGCGCGGCGAAGCAGGCGCCGGAGTCGAAGCGCGGCCAGCAGAGCCAGTCGACGGAACCTTCGCGGGAAACGAGCGCGGCCGTGTGGCCGTCGCCGATGAGCGCATAGTCTTCGATGAGTGCGGGCATGGAGGAGCGTATCGGTTATGACGCGCGGCGAGGGGCCGCCGCGTCTCGGGTCGTTAGGGTTATTACGGGACTCGCGCAATGCGCTTTGGTTCAGCGGTTCACGCAATGCGGCAAAACGCGAGTTGGTAATCTGTCAAACCACTGCCTACAATCGGATTTCAAGCCGATGCCCGGGAGCCTTCCGGATCATGACTCGGCCTTGCCCATGGCGCATGCAGACGCCGTTTCCGAGGACGAAAGCTATGCTGAACCCGTCGAAATCCGATTGCATCAAGATTCTCTCCGCCGCCAGCGAACTGAGCGACGATTCGATGTTGCCGCTCGATCATGGCCGGCTCGGCCTGAGCCGCAATGGCATGCTGACTGCGGCGGCGTTTCTGATCGAACGCGCGTGCTTCCGGCGTTATCAGGAAGGTGAGGGCCATTATGCCGTCGGCGGATTGTCGTTGCAGGGGCGGCTGCGGCTCGATCAGCTTTCGAATGGCTGACCGATCGCGGCAACGCGGCCTGCGCTGTCGGACGAGCCGTCGTATCGCACGTGGCAGGCACTGCCGCAAGCCGCTGCCGCTGATCGCACGATCGCGTGGCGCGGTACCGCTCATTGCTGCGTCGTTTCCTGCTGGTGTTCATCGGCTGCATGCACGCGTGCCTGCCGTTTCACGGCCGTTACGCCATGCGTTCGGACCGCTACCGGGCCAACGCCGCGCCCGGATGCGTTCCTTGCGCTGTCTTTCACGTCGCGCTCATCGCTCGCTAACGGCTGCGTCGCCGCTCAGAAGTGCGTCGAGCCCACGCCGAAGATCCCAATGATGCCGATGATGATCAGATAGAGCGCGACGATGTAGTTCAACAGGCGCGGCATGACCAGAATCAGAATGCCGGCGATCAACGAAACGAGCGGGCCCAGGCTGAGTGTGACGTTCATGAAGACTCCGTAGTGTGATTCGCGTGAGACGCGATTGAAAAAATTCCCCGTCGAGCGGGGCAATGGCTACCATGCGCGTCTGAATTGCCGCAGATACGGTAGCCGGTTTCGCTGCATGATCCGACCAACGCTTTTATACTTGCCTCGATAAGAACAACGCTCGATCCGACCGCGCGGCAGACCAGAGACACCATTACAACCGATTTATCCAAATAACCGATGTCCAGGAGGTCCTATGCTTCGTCGTCACCGTGCCGCAGCGCGTGCCGTTTCAGTTCTCTTTCTGCCTGCCACTGCGCAATCCACTTCATTGCGCGCGGTGCGGCCGCGCCTCGGCGCTCCGCCCGTTCGATAATAAAAGGTTTCGCGCTCATGGTCTCGATTGTTGCATCGCATGCGTTTGCGCAAGATTCCGGCCCGGCCCCCGCCGACGGCGTCTACGACATGCTGGTCGGCACCTACACCGGCGGCAAGAGCGAGGGCATCTACGTCTATCGCTTCGATACGAAGACGGGCGAGGCGACACGCGTGTCGGTCGGCGCAGACGGTCAATCCGTCGTATCCTCGTGGTGAGCCGCGACCGCCGCTTCGTCTATGCGGTCAACGAATTGCCCGGCGACAACGGTCCGGCCACGCAACGCGGCGGCATCAGCGCGTTTCGTTTCGATCCCGCGCAGCGGGCAACTGACGTTCTCAACAAGGTCTCGTCGGACGGCAACGATCCGTGCTATCTGAGCATCTCGCCGGACGGCAAATATCTGCTGACCGCGAACTACTCGGTCGCGGCCGATCCGGGCGGCAGCTTCGCGGTGTTCCCGTTGCAGGCGGACGGTCAGGTCGGCACGTCGGTGCTGACGGTGCATCACGAAGGCGGCGGTCCGGTGAAGGGACGGCAGGACAATTCGCACGTCCACTCCACCGTGTTCTCGCCGGACGGCCAGCTATCTGTTCGCGCAGGATCTCGGCGCCGACAAGCTGTACTCGTATCGCTACACGCCCGATGGCAGCCACGGTCCGTTCGCGCCGACCGACTGGCGCTACACGCCGGAGAAGGCGGGCACGGGTCCGCGTCATCTGGTCTTCGGCAAGGACGGCAAGCATGCGTATCTGACGAGCGAGCTGGCCGGCACGGTCACCACGTTCGACTATCACGATGGCAAGCTCACGCAGGTGCAGGCGGTTTCGCTGACCGAGCCGGGCTTCAAGGGCGCGGTGGGCGGTTCGGCGATCCACCTGTCGCCGGACGGGCGCTTCGTGTACGCGTCCAATCGCGGCGACGCGAACGAGATCGTGATCTTCTCCGTCGATCCCGCCAATGGGCATCTGAAGAAGATCGGGCATCAGTCGAGCCTCGGCAAGTCGCCGCGTGAATTCGCGATCGACCCGACCGGCAACTGGTTGATCGTCGGCAATCAGAACAGCGACACCGTGTATGTGTTCAGGCGCGATCAGCAGACCGGCCTGCTCGATCCGACGCCGAAGCGCATTCGAAATCGGTTCGCCGGTGGACTTCAAGCTGGTGTCGCCGTCGTGAGCAGGTGGGTGTCGGGCGCGCGTAATCTGAGCGGTGCTCGTGCGAATGAAAAACGACGCGGCCGCTTTCTGTTGTTAGCGCATGCCAGCTGGCCCGTTGTGTTGCTGCGGTGCCGTGCAGTTCTAGCGGTTCCCGACTGCGCTATTCCGCCGGTCCCGGCGCGAGCACTTCACGGCTGCCGTTGATGCTCATCGCCGACACGAGTCCGGCCGTCTCCATCTGCTCGACCAGCCGCGCCGCGCGGTTATAGCCGATGCGCAATTGCCGCTGCACCGACGAGATCGACGCACGCCGCGTGCGCACGACGAACGCGACCGCTTCGTCGTACAGCGGATCGGCTTCCGCATCCGGCGCTTCGCCGAACAGGTCCTGCGCCGCGCCGCCGTCGGTGGCCGGGCCGTCGAGAATGCCTTCCTCGTACTGCGGCTCGCCGAACTGCTTCAGATACTCGACGATCCGATGCACTTCCTCGTCGGCGACGAACGCGCCGTGCACCCGCTGCGGGTAGCCGGTGCCCGGCGGCAGGAACAGCATGTCGCCCTGGCCGAGCAGCGACTCCGCGCCCATCTGATCGAGAATCGTGCGCGAGTCGATTTTCGACGACACCTGGAACGCGACGCGCGTCGGAATGTTCGCCTTGATCAGGCCGGTGATCACGTCGACCGAAGGCCGCTGCGTCGCCAGAATCAGGTGGATGCCGGCGGCGCGCGCCTTCTGCGCGAGCCGCGCGATCAGCTCTTCGATCTTCTTGCCGGCGACCATCATCAGGTCGGCCAGCTCGTCGATCACGACCACGATCAGCGGCAGCGGCGCGAGCGGCTCGGGCGCTTCGGGCGTCAGCGAGAACGGGTTGCCGAGCTTCTTGCCCTTGGCCTCGGTATCGCGAATTTTCTGGTTGAAGCCGGCGAGGTTGCGCACGCCGACCGCGGACATCAGCCGGTAGCGCTTTTCCATTTCGCCGACACACCAGTTCAGCGCGTTGGCCGCGAGCTTCATGTCGGTGACGACCGGCGCGAGCAGATGCGGAATGCCTTCGTAGACCGACAGCTCCAGCATCTTCGGATCGATCATGATCAGGCGCACTTCTTCGGGCGTCGCCTTGTAGAGCAGCGAGCAGATCATCGCGTTGATCGCGACCGACTTGCCCGAACCGGTCGTGCCCGCGACCAGCATGTGCGGCGCTTTGGCCAGATCGGCGACGACCGGATGGCCGGTGATGTCCTTGCCCATCGCGAGCGTCAGTTGCGAATGCGAGTTCTGATAGACGCTCGGCTTCGAGGATTTCGGACAGGCGGATGGTCTGGCGCTTCGCGTTCGGCAATTCGAGACCCATGCAGGTCTTGCCGGGAATCGTTTCGACCACGCGAATCGACGTGAGGCCGAGACCGCGCGACAGGTCCTTCATCAGGCCGACGATCTGACTGCCGCGCACGCCGAGCGCCGGCTCGACTTCGAAGCGCGTGATGACCGGGCCCGCCGATGCGCCGACCACCGTGACCGGCACCTTGAATTCCTGCAGACGCTGCTCGATCAGCAGGCCGGTCTCGATGAGCTTTTCTTCGGAGACGGGTTCGATGTCGGTGTCGGCGGGGGCGAGCAGGTCGAGTGTCGGGAGTTCGACCATCGACGCAGCCGGCGCGCGGAATTCGAAGCCGTTGGCGGGAGCGTGGCCGCGCAGCGGCGGACGCTGGATCGTGGCCGGTGGTTCCGCTGGCGGTTCCACGCGGCGATTCGGTGGCCGGTTCGGTGGCCGGCTGAGGGGCCGCCGATGTTTGCGCCGCATCCGGATAGGTTGCGAGGATGGACGCGGGTTCGGTTGTGAGGGGTGCGTTTGCTGTGTCTGCTGTGTCTACTGCGGATGCTGCGGATGCTGCGGATGCGGTCGGCGCAGCGAAAGTCGCCGATGTGGTCGGGGCGGTGAGTGCCGCAGGGATAGCCGGAGCGGTAGGGATGCGGGAACAGCCGGGATGGCCGGAACCGTCGGAATCGCCGCAGTAGTCGGGGATACCGGGATAGCCGGAACCACGGTAGTCATCGACCCCACCGGAATCGCTAGAGCAGCTGGAACCACGGATCCGTCGGCGTTGGCGCGAGCGCTGAAGGAGCCGGAGCGACCGGAGCCAAAGAGGCTGTCGAGAAAGCCGAAGCCGTCGGCGTCGCTGCATCGGCTGAAATGACCGGATTTACCGAAGCGACCGAAGTCACCGGAGCGGCTGTATTTGCAGGAGCCACCGGAACCACAGAAGCCAACGGAACCTCGACCGCCACAGGCTCTACGACCGGCGCTTCCAAATTCGCGGACTCAACGAAGCGAGCCGGCTCCTCATCGACAACTGCCGGCGCGGGGCGTGCGGGCTGAACCGCCAAGTCGCGGAAGCGGAACACGTTCGACGCTTGCGCGGCAGCGCCTGGCGACCCGGCCGCAACCGTGTCTGCATTGTCCGCAGCCGGCGATTCCAGTTCGCGCGGTGATTCCGACGTCGCCCACGCACTAGCTTTTTCCGATGCCTCCATCAGTGCCGAAACGCTCGGCAGGGCAGGGGGAGCCGGCATATCCGCCTCGTGCGAAACGCTGGCTCCGCTCGGGTTCGGAACATGCAGCGGCGTTGCGCCCTGCGTTGTAGGCGCGGCTTCGTCGGTTAGATCGGCATGCTGCAGCGGCGACGCGTTCGACGGCGCCGCTGCCGGCAACGGCGTAACGGCAGCGGCATCGACATCCCAAGGCGCAAGCGCTTCATCGGCGAGATCTTCGGCGGGGCGCGCGGGCGTTTGCATCGTCACCGGATCGGCGATGCGCGGTGCGGCAGCCAGCGTGGTTTCAGGCGAATCCGTCAGTACGGCGGCGGTCGATGAAGCGGCGGCAGTCGCGGCGATGGAGGGCGACTGCTCCGAAGCCTGCATGACCGGCTGTTCAACGTCGGACTCTGGCGGCGACTGGCCGTCGACCGGACCCGTCGACACCATTGACAGATGTTCGGGCGACGGCGCGTCCGCTTGTGCATCGTCGGCTTGCAACTGGGCCGCGAAAATCTGGAACGGCGTCGCGTCGGCGTCGGCGGCAGTCGGCGCAACCGGACGTGGCCGACGCAACTGACGCAACCGGCGTAACAGGCGCAGCAGACGCAACCGGCGCAGCGGGCGCAATCGATGCAGCAGACGCAATCGGCGCAGTGGACGTAACCGGCGCAGCGGACATAACCGGCGCAGCAGACGCAACCGGCGCAGCGGCCGCAACGATGCGCAGCGCAGCGGCGCACGGCACGTAACCGGCGCAGCAGACGCAACCGGCGCAGCGGCCACAACCGGTGCAGCAGACGCAACCGGCGCAGCAGACGCAATCGACGCAGCTGACGCAACCGCCTCAACCTCCGCCCCAGCATCGCCAGATGCCGCCTCGACTGCCGAAGCCGCACGCGCCGGTGCCACCGGCGTCGGAATATGGATGTTCGGCGGCTCGATTGGCCACTGGACAACAGGCTCTTTGCTGATCCGGGCCACGGCAGGTTCCGACATGGCTTCCATGTCTGCCTTTTCGACCTGCGGTATTTCGATCGTCATCCGGTCGACCGGCAACTGCGACGACAGAAAATCTTCCGGCGTGTGCACGACAGCATGTTGCAACGGAGCATCCACGCTGATTGTCGAAACCGGCTCATCTGCACCGGCACCAACATTAGTCGCCAGCGACTCCCGATTCACCTGTCCCACTTCGAACAACGCTTCGCCGCTTGCACCGGTCGTCATCGTCGCGTCATCCGCCACGCGGCTGCGCGCCAGGCTTACACCGGCCAGATCGGTCCAGCGAGCGGCGTTTTCCGCGATGCTGCGAAGGGTTTCCTGAACGCTCGCGGGCGGCGCGACTTTCTGGGTCGTCGCCATGGACCGCGTGTAGGCCGGAGCCGTCCGTCGTGTTCCTGCTGCCGGGTTGATCCCGCCCGAAGGCGCCGCGGCCTGAAACGGCTGACGAGGCGCGACAGGCCGGCTAGCCGGAGCCGCCCCGCCTGCCGGGGAGCCCAGAATCGATGTCGGACGGCTGCGCCTGGGCCGCTCTTGCCATCGCCCCGGCACTGCTGGACAACGCGCCAGAAGCAGCACGTGCCGCGGTCGATCCATGTACGGTTCGCGCCGCTGCGGCAACTGCCGCAACCGTCGCAACTGCCGCCGGGGCAGCCGCGTTTGCACTCGCCACGCCTGCCGTTGCGGCCAGCCCTGCTGCACCACCCAACGACCCCGCTTGCCTTTGCTCGCCCGCCGTGCGGCGTCCGACCTGCAACGCGGCATCGCGAGCCGCCGCCGCCGACGCCTCCCGTCCAGCCGCCGACCCGCTCAAAGAGGCCGGCGTGCGTGGCACCGGATCGCGCAGCCAACCCGCCGGCGCAACCGGCTCGGTCGGCATGAATGGAGTTTTGTCCGGATTCGTCGCGTTTGTTGCATTAGTCGCGTTCATCGGCTCGCGGCGCGGTGCGTTCGTCGCGCCCGTGCGCAGCACCGGCTCGGCTTGTACCGTCTGACTGCGGGGCGCCGCGGCGCCAGTCCGCCAGTTGGCCCCCGCGCCGCGCGCCGACGCGTCCATTCCTGCAGCGCTCCCGCCAGCGCTCAGCCCGACGCCCGCAGCGCCGCCAGCCGCACCGCGTCCACCGGCGGGCGGCCGCCAGACCGTCGGCCGCGCATACCGCCCATTGCTTTTCGGCGCCATCGTATTGGTGGCCGGCGACACGTGCGTCGGTAAACCGTCGTCGACGCTGCGATGCCGCCGCGCTTCCTCATCGCGCCTCGCGAGGCCGCGCGACAAACCGAGGCCAAAAGCGCTATCGGCCCACACGGCAAAATCGCGCCAGCGGAAATCGATCAGCCAGGGCAGGCTGATCAGGAACAGCGCCAGCGCCGCGAGCGGCGTGCCGATATGACCCAGCAGATGACCCAAGCCCGCCGCCAGCGCATGACCGAAGCCGTTGACGCCCGCCACGCCGATCAGCGAAGCCTCCAGCGTGCAGCTCGCCACCATCACGCAGACGAAGCCGAGCCAGAGCCGGATCGTGCCGGGGCCGCGCAAACCTGCGCCGCCCGGCAGCACCGACTTCACGAGGCGCCACAAAAGAGGAATAAACCAGACGGCTGACCCGCCGAACCAGCCGAAAACTACCGTGTGCATACTAGACATCAACGAATGACGGACGCGCGATAACGCAATCCGTCGGGTTTAAACCGGCGAAGCCCGATGCTTCGAAGGCCGACGCAAGTATGCTTGCGTCCAATCGGAAAGCGGACCGGTGCGTGGCTTGCAGTCGGTGAAAAACAGCGGCTGATGGAACAGCGGCATTGCCGTCACCGGTGCCATCACTACGACCCGGCAATCCGCCGTTTGATTCCGGCTGCGGCCTCATTTGGTGCTGCGGTCGAACGTCAGTGTGTCGCCGTTTTCGAGCACCAGTTGCATCTGCTGCGGCGCGCGCATCTGCACGCCGGTGCGATCGATATGCGTCAGCGCATCCAGAAACGCGCTCTCGATCTTGCCGCCCGGCGTCATGCACGCCATGCGCGTGCCGCCCAGCGTGCCGAAGCTCAGCTTGCCGTCTTTCAGCGCATACGAACCCATGAAGCGATTGCAGCCGGAAAAGCCGCTGGCGTGGCGCTGGCCTTTGGCGGTGGACAGCATGAGCGTGATCGGCTCGCCCTGATCCGCGGACGGAATCGCGCGCACCGTGCCGTCGGCCTGCTTCCAGCCGCTCAGCACCCAGCTGGTGTCGTCGAGCAACTGCGTGGCGGCCGGGTTGAACGGATCGGGCGCGGCGGCTTCGGAGTCGGGATGTTTCGGCATGGCGCAGGCGCTCAACAGCGCGGCGACGCTCAACGCGGCGATGGCCGCGCGCGCATAGGGAGTGAAGCGCGCAACACGTCGCGCGGAGGAGCTTTGGAGCATGACGTCGTTCCTCTTCAAACTGGCGAAGGCGTAAGGGTAACGCACTAAGCTCGCCGCACGCGAGCGCGACAGCGTGCGGCGAACTGCTGACGTGCATGCGCGCCGTGCGCAGCGCAGCCGTGCTGCGCCCTTCACGCGCAACGTGAGTGACTGGCAGGGTGCCGACGAGCAAGGCGCGCGAGGCGGTACACCGCGACGTGCGCGACGGGGTGTGCATCGGGGTGCGCATGTTAACATCGTGTTCTATCCAATCCCACCCTCATCCGACTTTTATCTGGAGACCCCATGCAGATCGGCCAACGGATCGGCACGCCCCTTTCTGAATCCGCCACGCGCGTCATGCTGCTCGGCGCCGGCGAGCTCGGCAAGGAAGTGATCATCGCGCTGCAACGGCTGGGCGTCGAAGTGATCGCCGTCGACCGTTATCCGAATGCGCCGGGCCACCAGGTCGCGCATCGCTCGCACGTGATCGACATGACCGACCGCGCCGCGTTGCGCGCGCTGGTCGAGCAGGAACGCCCGCACCTGATCGTCCCCGAAATCGAGGCGATCGCGACCGACGCGCTCGCCGCGATCGAAACCGACGGTCTCGCCGAAGTGATCCCGACCGCGCGCGCCACGCAACTCACGATGAACCGCGAAGGCATCCGCCGCCTCGCCGCCGAAGAACTCGGCCTGCCGACCTCGCCCTACGCATTCGCCGATTCGCTCGACGAACTGCGCGCGGGCATCGCCAAGGTCGGCTATCCGTGCGTGGTGAAACCGGTGATGTCGTCGTCGGGCAAGGGGCAGTCGGTGCTGAAGAGCGACGCCGACGTCGAACCCGCATGGCAATACGCAATGGCGGGCGGCCGCGTGAATCACGGCCGCGTGATCGTCGAAGGCTTTATCGACTTCGAATACGAAATCACGCAACTGACCGTGCGCGCGATCGACCCGGCGAGCGGCGAAGTCAGCACGTATTTCTGCGATCCGATCGGCCACGTGCAGGTGGCGGGCGACTACGTCGAATCGTGGCAGCCGCAGCCGATGAGCCCGCTCGCGCTCGAACGCTCGCGCGAAGTCGCGCACAAGGTGACGGCCGCGCTCGGCGGCCGGGGCCTGTTCGGCGTGGAACTTTTCGTGCGTGGCGATGACGTATGGTTTTCGGAAGTGAGCCCGCGTCCGCACGACACGGGTCTGGTCACGCTGTGCTCGCAACGCTTCTCGGAGTTCGAGCTGCACGCGCGCGCGATCCTCGGTTTGCCGGTGGATACGTCGTTGCGGGCGCCGGGCGCGTCGGCGGTGATTTACGGCGGGCTGGACGAAGCGGGCATTGCGTTCGAAGGCGTCGCGGCGGCGTTGGCCGTGCCCAATGCGGATCTGCGCCTGTTCGGCAAGCCGGAGAGCTTCGTCAAGCGCCGCATGGGCGTGGCGCTCGCGACCGGCGAGAATATCGACGAAGCGCGCTCGCGCGCAAAGCAGGCCGCGGCGGCGGTGCGGCCCGTGTCGGCGAAGTAATGGCATGCGCGGCGCGCTGAAAAGCGTCATCGCGCGACTGCGTGACCCGCGCGCGGCAGCTTTCGCTGCGCGCGTAATGCTGGATGCGTGCGGAGCCAGTCTGGTTCCGTGGAGTAGAGGTAGCGCATGGCGCTGGAATCCCGCAAGACCATGCGGCGCGGTATGGTGGGTCCGGCTCGGCGCACTCGGCGTGTTGCTCGCACTCTGTGTCGGCGATGAGCAGGATGCGGGCTCGCTGCCGCGCCGTGCCGGATCGCATCGGCCGGTCTGAAGATCGTGCCGGTGGTCGGGCACGTTGCCGCCGCGCCGACCGACGCATGCGCAGGCGTGATCGATCCATAAGTCAAGCTGCGAGCAGCAACTCACGAGCGCACCACATGCGTTCACTGTTCATAGGCGCGGTCGCCCGGAGTTCAGCATGCACATGGCGCGCCGTCCGTGTTTGATACGCAGCAACAATCGAGGCATCTCATGACGAAATGGCTTGTTGCAACAATCACGGCGATCGGCCTCGCGGCGCTCTGTGGCAGCGCTTGCGCGGCGCCATTGCAGCTTTCCGAACATCCAGATCAAAGACCGTCAGACGCACAAGTACACCTGCGCGACCGGCAAGATTCTGCAAGTCACTTACTGGAATACGTCGAACGGCCAGAGCTTCGCGCTCGTGCCGGTCAAGGGCAAGCCGCTGCTGTTCGTCAACACGATGTCCGGCTCCGGCGCGAAATATCAGGCCGGCAGCTACACCTGGTGGACCAAGGGGCCGCGCGCCGATCTGTACGACGCGATGAACGGCGAAAATGCGCCGCCGATGTTGTCCGACTGCGTCACCATCGTTCGCTAGACATGATGCGGCGGCGCTTCTCTTCCATGCCGCCGACTTCCGATTCCTGCTCGCCTGCGTCCGCTGCCTGCCGTGCGGCACTGCCCGGCTGCGCGCATCCTTTTCGCTTCGAGTAGTAAGCTGTCCGGCGTGGCATTCGCCATGCCGTCATGTCAGCCATGCCTTGCCGCGCGCTGTCCGTGCGGCCGTCGTCGTCTTCGATCGTCCGTCTCCGGACCTTGACGGCCGGGCTCACCAGCCCGCGCCCGTATCATCAAGCGAGACTCTCAATGAAAGCATCGGACCTGTTCGTCAAATCGCTGGAAGCTGAAGGTGTCGAGTACGTGTTCGGCATCCCCGGTGAAGAAAATCTCGATCTGCTCGAATCGCTGCGCCGCTCGAAAATCCGTCTGATTCTCACGCGTCACGAACAGGCTGCCGGTTTCATGGCCGCGACCTACGGACGCCTGACCGGCCGCACGGGCGTGTGTCTGGCCACGCTCGGCCCCGGCGCGACCAACTTCGTTACCGCCGCCGCCTACGCGCAGCTAGGCGGCATGCCAATGCTGATGGTCACCGGCCAGAAGCCGATCAAGTCGAGCAAGCAGGGCCATTTCCAGATCGTCGACGTGGTGCGGATGATGGAGCCGCTCACCAAGTACACGCGCCAGATCGTGTCGATCGGCAATATTCCGGCGGCCGTGCGCGAGGCGTTCCGCCAGGCCGAAGAGGAGCGGCCCGGCGCCACGCATCTTGAATTGCCCGAAGACGTCGCGCACGAAGAGGGCGACGGCAAGCCGATTCCGAAGAGCTTCAGCCGCCGTCCGGTCGCCGAGGAAAAAGCGGTGGCGCGCGCGGTCGAGGCGATCACTCAGCGCGAAGCATCCGCTGCTGATGATCGGCGCGGGCGGCAATCGCAAGACCACCACCAAGATGCTGCGCGAGTTCGTCGACCAGATCGGCATTCCGTTTTTCACGACGCAGATGGGCAAGGGCGTGATCGACGAATCGCATCCGATGTGGCTCGGCAACGCGACGCTTGTCCGACGGCGACTTCGTGCACCGCGCGATCGATCACGCGGACTGCATCATCAATGTCGGCCACGACGTGATCGAGAAGCCGCCGTTCTTCATGCGCAGCGGCGACGCGGGCGAGAAGACGGTGATTCACGTCAATTTTCTCGGCGCGGAAGTGGATACGGTGTATTTCCCGCAGATCGAAGTGGTCGGCGATATCGCCAATGCGGTGTGGCAACTGAAGGAGAGCCTCAAGGAGCGCCAGGAGCATTGGGACTTCACGCGTTTCAAGGAGATCAAGCAGCACTTCGAGGCGCATCTGGTGAAGGGGCAGCACGACGAGCGCTTTCCGATGTATCCGGTGCGGATCGTCAACGACGTGTACGAGACCACGCCGGTGGACGGCATCGTGTGTCTCGACAACGGCATGTACAAGATCTGGTTCGCCCGCTATTACCGCGCGCACGAGCCGAATTCGCTACTGCTCGACAATGCGCTCGCTTCGATGGGCGCGGGTCTGCCTTCGGCGATCGCCACCAAGATCGTCCATCCGGATCGCAAGGTGATGGCCGTGTGCGGCGACGGCGGCTTCATGATGAATTCGCAGGAACTGGAAACGGCGGTGCGTTTGCGGCTCGATCTGGTGATCCTGATCTTGCGCGACGACGCGTTCGGCATGATCCGCTGGAAGCAGGAAAACATGAACTTCCCCGACTACGGGATGACGCTGAACAATCCGGATTTCGTCGCGTACGCGGAAAGTTATGGCGCGAAAGGGCATCGGATCGAATCGGCGGATCGAGTTCGCGCCTTTGCTGCGCGAATGTTTCGTGACGCCGGGCGTGCATGTGATCGATCTGCCAATCGACTATTCGGATAACGAGCGCGTGCTGAATCGCGAGATCAAGCGCTTGTCCGCGCAGCTTTGAGAGGTTTCAGCCTTAGCCGGAAGTGGTGAATGACGGCAAGGCTGTTGAACGGCGCACAAGGTGGCTCGAACAGGCGGGCAGCGGCACGGCCTTTGCTCAGCACACGCCACGGTCGGCACCGTCTGACATCGGACCAAGGAGAACGCGTCATGTTGAAGAAGACCTACCCGTACTACCTGGCCAACGAAGCGGTGGCGGCCAACACCGATCTCGAAGTCACCGATAAATTCAGCGGCGAAGTCGCGACCCGCGTGGCGATGGCCGACGCGGCCGCGATCGACAAGGCGATCGGCCTCGCTGTCGACGCGATGCCCGCAATGCGCGCGTTCCCACCGTTCAAACGACAGGCGGTGCTCGAACATTGCGTGTCGCGCTTTCGCGAGCGTTACGACGAACTGGCGCTCGCGCTGTGCATCGAGGCGGGCAAGCCGATCAACGATTCGAAGGGCGAGGTCACGCGACTGATCGATACGTTCAAGGTTGCTGCGGAGGAGAGCGTGCGGATCGACGGCGAGATCATCAATCTGGAAATTTCGCCGCGCGCGAAGGGGTATCACGGCTATGTGAAGCGCGTGCCGATCGGGCCGTGCTCGTTCATCTCGCCGTTCAACTTTCCGCTGAACCTGACCGCGCACAAAGTGGCGCCCGCGATTGCCGCGGGCGTGCCGTTCGTGTTGAAGCCGGCGAGCCGCACGCCGGTCGGGGCGCTGATCATGGGCGAGATTCTCGCGGAAACCGATTTGCCGAAAGGCGCGTTCTCGATTCTGCCCGCGCATCGCGACGGCGCCGATCTGTTCACGACCGATGAACGCTTCAAGCTGCTGTCGTTCACCGGTTCTCCGGCGGTGGGCTGGGATCTGAAGGCGAAGGCCGGCAAGAAGAAGGTGATTCTCGAACTGGGCGGCAACGCGGCGGCGATCGTCGACGGCGATCAGGGCGGCAAGCTCGACTATGTGGTCGACCGGCTGGCGTTCGGCGCGTTCTATCAGTCGGGGCAGAGCTGTATTGGCGTGCAGCGGATTCTGGTCCACGCGAAGCTGTATGACGCGCTGCGCGAGAAGCTGATCGCGAAAACGAAGTCGCTCGTGATGGGCGATCCGAAGGACGAAAAGACCTTCGTCGGGCCGATGATCTCCGAATCGGAGTCGAAGCGTCTCGCCGGCTGGATGGACAGCGCGGTGCAGGCGGGCGCGAAAATCGTCGCGGGCGGCAAGGTGGACGGCGCGATGTTCGAGGCGACGCTGCTCGAAGGCGTGAAGCGCGACACGGATCTGTATCGCAAGGAAGCGTTCGGGCCGGTCGCGATCCTGGAGCGTTTCGACGATTTCGACGCCGCGCTCGCGACGGTCAACGACAGCGACTTCGGTCTGCAAGCCGGGCGTGTTCACGGATTCGCTCGCGAACGCGCATCGCGCGTGGGATGCGCTCGACGTGGGCGGCGTGGTGATCAACGACGTGCCGTCGTTCCGGGTCGACAACATGCCGTACGGCGGCGTGAAGGATTCGGGGCTGGGGCGCGAGGGCGTGCGCTACGCGATCGAGGACATGACCGAGATGCGGTTGATGGTGATGCGGGAGACGTGGTGAGGGAACGTTTCAGGGTCTGCGCATGCGGCGTTGCTTTGAGGTGAACGAGTGTAGGGCGGCGCGGCAGCGGATGCCGGTCGACGGTGCGTGTATTTGCCGGCGGCCGACGCCGGCGCATGCGCTCTTTAAGGAGTCTGCCTGAGCGGCTATCAGGGCCGCGCGCTGCTTCTCCGGACCGTTGCCCGACCTATCGCGCAGTCCGGTGGCGGACACCTATTGGTGTCAAATGCTGTCACGTTACTGTCGTCCGCGCGCACTACGCTCGCCAGAAAGGGCGGCGAGGCCGCAAAGGTATCCGGCGCGAACTGGCACTTTTAGGCCGATCCGGCCATTCCGCGCCGGGTCGCCCCGGGCTTTTCGCCGTCCTACGCAGAAACCCAGCACATGCGCCATGAGTGTTTTTGCTGAAGTGCTACAATACCGGCCTTTCCGGCGGGTGTTTCCGCCGGCCGGAGCCGGCCGCAGTTTTCCCGTAACACTGACGGGTCCCGTGCGGAACGCCGTGGCTCCGCCTTCATCACGATGCCCTCTGCGGTTCCGACCGCTGCCGCGCGCACCGCGCCAAGCGCATTTTTAGCGAAAGCCACCATGTCCGACACAGCCGTCACGCCCAGCACTGCGACTTTTGATCAATTCGGTCTCGCGCCCGACATCCTGAAAGCCGTCAAGGAATCGGGCTACACCACGCCCACGCCGATCCAGGCGCAGGCGATTCCCGTCGTGCTGGCCGGCCGTGACGTGATGGGCGCCGCGCAAACCGGTACCGGCAAGACCGCGAGCTTCTCGCTGCCGATCATCCAGCGTCTGCTGCCGCATGCCAGCACGAGCGCATCGCCCGCGCGCCATCCGGTGCGCGCGCTGATCCTCACGCCGACCCGCGAACTGGCCGACCAGGTCGCCGCGAACGTGCAGTCGTACGCAAAGCACACGGCGCTGCGCAGCGCCGTGGTGTTCGGCGGCGTGGACATGAATCCGCAATCCGAGCAACTGCGCCGCGGCGTCGAAATTCTGATCGCCACGCCGGGCCGTCTGCTCGATCACGTGCAGCAGAAAACCGCCAATCTCGGCCAGGTGCAGATTCTCGTGCTCGACGAAGCCGACCGGATGCTCGACATGGGCTTCCTGCCGGATCTGCAGCGCATCCTGAACCTGCTGCCGAAAGAGCGTCAGACGCTGCTGTTCTCGGCCACGTTCTCGGGCGAAATCAAGAAGCTGGCGGCAACTTATCTGCGCAATCCGCAGACCATCGAAGTCGCGCGCAGCAATTCGACCGCGACCAACGTGACGCAGATCGTCTATGAAGTCGCCGAGGGCGACAAGACCGGCGCGGTCGTGCAACTGATTCGCGAGCGCAGTCTCAAGCAGGTGATCGTGTTCTGCAACAGCAAGATCGGCGCGAGCCGTCTGGCGCGCAGTCTCGAGCGCGACGGCGTGGTCGCGACCGCGATTCACGGCGACCGCACGCAGAACGAGCGGATGCAGGCGCTCGACGCGTTCAAGCGCGGCGAGATCGAGGCGCTGGTGGCGACGGACGTCGCCGCGCGCGGTCTGGATATCGCCGAATTGCCGGCCGTGATCAATTTCGACCTGCCGTTCAACGCGGAAGATTACGTGCACCGGATCGGCCGTACCGGTCGCGCAGGTGCGTCGGGCGACGCGTTGTCGCTGTGCAGCCCGAACGAGCGCAAGCAGCTTGCCGATATCGAAAAGCTGATCAAGCGTCCGCTGGATGTGCAACGCCTGACCGTCGAGGCGCCCGTGCGTCATCATCATGAAGAGCGCGCGCCGCGCCGCGAGCGCAGCAGCGAAGGGCGCGAGGGTCGTGAAGGCCGTGAAGAGCGCGGCAGCCGCCGCCGTTCGGGCGCGCCGTCGTCGGGTTCGTTCGACCGGCCGCATCATCATCGCGCGCAGCCCGTGGATGATTTCTTCCTGAAGCCGTATGAGCCGTCGCCGTCTTCGGTTCGCAAGATCGAAGAGGCGAACGCTGCTTCGGCTGCGCCGCAGAAGTCGGGCTCCAAGCAGCCGCTGGCGGCGTTGCTCGGCGGGTTTGGCATGCCGCGGAAGTCGACTCCGTCGAGCTGATTCTGGTTCTGATTCTGGTTCTGGTGGCAAAGGCGTCAAACGCCTTCGACCATCTGTAAAACGCTTCGGCGTATCGAGCGCTTCGCGGTTTCACCGGCGAGGCGCTTTTAGTTTCCGGCGCCCATTCGGTCGCTTATCCGTTTCGCCCATGCAGCCGTGGCGGCCTGATAAAAACCGTCGAGCGTCGTGTGGGTCGTGCCGGCCAGATCCAGTTCCAGATGCCGGGCCGCAGCGCTGAGCGCTTCCAGCGGCTTGTCGCTGTCGAGCGCGGTTGCGCCGTTCTGCTTGCTGAGCTTTTCGCCGTGCTCGTTCGTGACGACGGGCACATGCAGATACTGCGGAGTCGGCACGCCAAGACAATGCTGCAGATAAATCTGCCGCGCCGTCGAATCCATCAGATCCACGCCGCGCACGATGTGCGTGATGCCCTGCGTCGGCATCGTCGACCACCACCGCCAGTTGATACGCCCATTGATCGTCCGCGCGACTGCAGCACGAAATCGCCGACTTCGGTGGCCAGGTTCTGCGTTCTGCTCGCCTTGCCAGCGATCCTCGAAGGTGATCGCGGCGGCGTCGCCATCAGGCACTCGCAGACGCCATGCGCGCGCGGGCTTGCCGTTGAGCCCATGACGGCAGGTGCCGGGATAGGCGAGAGTCGTGTTGCGCGCGTGCGCGTGCAGCAGCGAATCGGCGATTTCCTTGCGCGTGCAGCCGCACGGATAGATCAGACCGGCGGACTTCAGTTGCTCCAGCGCCTGCTGCGTAGCGCGGCATGCGCTGGCTTTGCCAGACCGGCGGCTCGTCGGCGTGCATGCCGAAGCGTTCGAGGGTTGCCAGAATATCCTCGGCCGCGCCCGGCACGGTGCGCGGGCCGTCGATGTCTTCGATACGCACGAGCCACGTGCCCTGATGCGCGCGCGCGTCGAGCCAGCTTGCGAGCGCGCTGACCAGCGAGCCGAAATGCAGCGGCCCGGTAGGGGAAGGCGCGAAGCGTCCGCGATAGCTCATGGCTGGGCGGCCCACGCGCCGCGTAACGCCGCCATTACGCGGCGCGCGTTGCCTTGCTGTCCGGATGACACTCCGGACACGTTTTGCCCGCCACGTACATCGGCGATTGTTGCGCCTCAGGCGGCACCACGGCGCGGCAGCCGAAGCATTGCGCGGTTGCGGTCGGCTCCAGTTGCGGATTCAGCGCAGTGCGGTAATCGAACACGAAGCAGTCGCCGTGATAATGCGCGCCGCCCACTTCCTCGAAGTACTTCAGGATGCCGCCTTCGAGCTGATACACGTTCTCGATGCCCACTTCCTTCATGTGGATCGCGGCCTTCTCGCAGCGAATCCCGCCGGTGCAGAACGACACGACCGTCTTGCCTTCCAGATCCGCGCGATTGTTCTCGATCACCTCCGGGAAATTCGCTGAATTTCGTAATGCGGTAGTCGAGCGCGTTGTCGAACGTGCCGACGTCGACTTCGAACGCATTACGCGTATCGAGCATCACGACCGGGCGGCCTTCGTCGTCGTGACCGCGGTCCAGCCAGCTTTTCAGCGTGGGGGCGTCGACGAACGGCGCGCGGCCGAGTTCCGGCCTGATTGCCGGCTTTTTCATCGTGATGATTTCGCGCTTGAGCTTGACCAGCATGCGCGTGAACGGCTGCTTCTCCGACACGCTTTCCTTGAATTGCAGGGTCGCGAACTTGCCCTCGAACAGCGGGTCGTGGCGGATGTAGTCGATGAACGCGTCGCGTGTTCTCGCGCGTGCCCGCGACGAACAGGTTGATGCCTTCCGGCGCGAGCAGAACGGTGCCGCGCAGGCCGAGCGCATTGCAGCGCTCGGTGACGAGCGGGCGCCACGCGGCGGTGTCTTCGATGGTCGCGAAATGATACGCGGCGAGATTGACGATACTCATGTGTGTCCAGCGGTAAGAAGTGGCCGGCGTCGCGGAAAGCGGCGCGCATTCGGGCGCTCGCGTTCGGACCCCGCATTGGGAGTCGGCCCGGCGCGGCCAAGTCGAAATAGGCGAAACCGCTATTATCCCTCAACCCGGCGTTTTCCCCGACTCGGCCGAATGGCCAGCGGTTTGCGCTAGCGCAAATTGCGCACTAACTTGCGGCAGATTGCCGCGGAACGGCTGCCGGCAATGACGGCAGACGCGTGATTAAAGTGCGTGCGACACGTCGGCGCATTGGCGTCCTAAGCCGAACGGCTAACGCGGGGTTCCGGCCTGAAAACTCCGGAAGGGTGGAGTTACAATGTCGCCCATGTCAGATCCCCGCTTCGTTCATCTCCGCGTCCACTCCGAATTCTCGATTGCCGATGGCATCGTGCGTCTTGACGACGTCGTCAAGGCCGCGGCCAAAGACGGTCAGGGTGCGCTCGCCCTCACCGACCTCGGCAACGCGTTCGGCCTCGTCCGTTTCTACAAGGAAGCCCGTGGCAAAGGGGTCAAACCCATTGCCGGCTGCGACGTCTGGATCACCAATCCGGACGACCGCGACAAGCCTTCGCGTTTGCTGCTGCTGGTCAAAGACCGGCGCGGTTATCTGAATCTGTGCGAACTGCTCAGCAAGGCATCGCTCACGAACCAGTATCGTGGCCGCGCGGAAGTCGAAGCCGGCTGGCTCGAAACGGGTCTCGGCGAAGGCCTGCTCGCGTTGTCCGGCGCGCAGCAGGGCGACGTCGGCCTCGCGCTCGCCGCAGGCAACGAAGAAGCGGCGAAGCGCAACGCACTGCATTGGGCGAAGGTGTTTCCGAACGGCTTCTACATCGAATTGCAGCGCAGCGGTCAGCCGGGCGGCGAGCAGTACGTGCAGCAGGCGGTCGCGCTGGCGGCGTCGCTGAAATTGCCGGTGGTCGCCACGCATCCGATGCAGTTCATGACGCCGGACGATTTCACCGCGCACGAAGCGCGCGTGTGTATTTCCGAAGGCGACATTCTCGCGAATCCGCGCCGTCAGAAGCGCTTTACGCGCGACCAGTATTTCCGCACGCAGGAGGAAATGGCCGCGTTGTTCGCGGACATTCCGTCGGCGCTTGCCAATACGGTCGAAATCGCCAAGCGCTGCAATCTCACGCTCGAACTCGGCAAGCCGAAGCTGCCGCTGTTCCCGACGCCCGACGGCATGTCGCTCGACGACTACCTCGTGCAGCTGTCGAAAGAGGGGCTCGAAAAGCGTCTCGAACAGCTGTATCCGGACGAAGCCGAGCGCGCCGCGCAGCGCGAGACCTATTACCAGCGCCTCGAATTCGAGTGCGGCACGATCATCAAGATGGGCTTTCCGGGCTACTTCCTGATCGTTGCGGACTTCATCAACTGGGCGAAGAACAACGGCGTGCCGGTCGGTCCGGGCCGGGGCTCGGGCGCGGGTTCGCTGGTCGCCTACGCGCTCGGCGTGACCGACCTCGATCCGCTGCGCTACAACCTGCTGTTCGAACGTTTCCTGAATCCGGAACGGGTCTCGATGCCCGACTTCGACATCGACTTCTGCCAGCACGGCCGCGATCGCGTGATCCAGTACGTGAAGGAGAAGTACGGCGCGGACGCCGTGTCGCAGATCGCCACGTTCGGCACGATGGCGGCGAAGGCGGCGGTGCGCGACATCGGCCGCGTGCTCGATCTCGGCTACATGTTCACCGACGGCATCGCGAAGCTGATTCCGTTCAAGCCCGGCAAGCACGTCACGATTGCCGACGCGATGAAGGAAGAGCCGCTGCTGCAGGAGCGCTTCGACAACGAAGACGAAGTGCATCAGCTGCTCGAACTCGCGCAGCGCGTGGAAGGCCTGACGCGTAACGTCGGCATGCACGCGGGCGGCGTGCTGATCGCGCCCGGCAAGCTGACCGATTTCTGTCCGCTCTACACGCAGGGCGACGAAAGCGGCGTGGTGAGCCAGTACGACAAGGACGACGTCGAAGCCGTCGGCCTCGTGAAGTTCGACTTTTTGGGTCTGACCACGCTGACGATTCTCGACTGGGCCGAGCGCTATATCCGCCGTCTCGATCCGTCGAAGCAGGACTGGTCGCTCGGCCAGGTGCCGCTCGACGACCCGGCGTCGTTCTCGATCCTGAAGAAAGCGAATACGGTCGCCGTGTTCCAGCTGGAAAGCCGCGGCATGCAGGGCATGCTGAAAGACGCGCAGCCCGACCGCTTCGAGGACATCATCGCGCTGGTCGCGTTGTACCGTCCGGGCCCGATGGACCTGATCCCGAGCTTCTGTGCGCGTAAGCACGGCCGCGAAGTGGTCGAGTATCCGGATCCGCGCGTCGAATCTGTTCTGAAAGAGACCTACGGCATCATGGTCTACCAGGAGCAGGTGATGCAGATGGCGCAGATCATCGGCGGCTATTCGCTGGGCGGCGCCGACTTGCTGCGTCGCGCGATGGGTAAGAAGAAGGCCGAGGAAATGGCCGAGCATCGCGAGTTGTTCCGCCAGGGCGCCGCGAAGAACGGTCTGACCGCCGAGAAAGCCGACGAAATCTTCGACTTGATGGAGAAGTTCGCGGGCTACGGCTTCAACAAGTCGCACGCGGCCGCGTACGCGCTGCTCGCGTACTTCACCGCGTGGCTGAAGGCGCACCATCCGGCCGAATTCATGGCGGCGAATATGTCGCTCGCCATGGACGACACCGACAAGGTCAAGATCCTGTTCGAAGACTGTCTGACGAACAAGATGGCCGTGTTGCCGCCGGACGTCAATCAGTCCGCGTATCGCTTCGAGCCGGTCGCGGAAGCTGACGGCAAGACGCTCGAAGACGATCCGCTACGGCCTCGGCGCGATCAAGGGCAGCGGTCAGAACGCGATCGAAGAAATCCTGCGTGCGCGCGAAGACGGTCCGTTCATCGACATTTTCGATTTCTGCAACCGGGTCGACCGCCGTGTCGTCAATCGCCGCACGATCGAGGCGTTGATCCGCGCCGGCGCGTTCGACACGCTGCATGCGAATCGCGCGCAATTGATCGCGTCCGTGTCGCTCGCGATGGAAGCGGCCGAGCAGGCGAGCCGCCAACGCGATGCAGGCGGGTCTGTTCGACATGGGCGATGCGCCGTCGCAGGGTCACGAACTGGTCGACGAACCCGAATGGCCGGAAAAGAAGAAGCTGCAGGAAGAGAAGGCCGCGCTCGGCTTCTATCTGTCGGGCCATCTGTTCGACGCGTACAAGAGCGAAGTGCGGCGCTTCGTGCGCCAGAAAATCGGCGAATTGAAGGAAGGGCGCGACAAGCTGGTCGCGGGCGTGATCGCGTCGATGCGCACGCAGATGACCCAGCGCGGCAAGATGCTGATCGCGCTGCTCGACGACGGCACGGGCCAATGCGAAGTGACGGTCTTCAACGAGACGTTCGAGGCGCACAAGCAGCTGTTCAAGGAAGACGAATTGCTGGTCGTGCAGGGCCAGGCGCGTAACGACGCGTTCACGGGCGGCATCCGCTTTACCGTCGAAACGGTGATGGATCTCGGCCGCGCGCGTTGCCGTTATGCCGAGGCCGTCAAGGTGCAGATGAACGGCAACGCGGACGCGCTCGCGTTGCGGCGTGTGCTCGAAGCGCATAGCGCGGGCAAGGACGAGCCGCAGGCCGCCGCGGCACCGGCGCGCTTCGTCGCGTGGCGGCGGAGGCGGGCGCGGCGGCGGCTATGGTGGTGGCGGCTATGGCGACCGGCAGCGTCAGGCGGTGCAGATTCCGAACGGACTCGCTGTGCAGGTGGTTTATCGCAGCGAAAACGCGGAAGGCGAAATGCGGCTTGGGCGACGCCTGGCGCGTGAAGCCGACCGACGAACTGCTCGCTGCGTTGCGCGGCGAGTTTGCGGGAAGCTCGATCGAGATCGTTTATTGACGATGGCGGGGGTGTTCGGGTCGGTGTCTGTGTTTTCGCGCGGGCTCTGACGCGGGTTCAGGTTCGAGTGACGCAACAGGCAAGGGCGAACCCGGGTCACGGACCTGGAAGCTTAGCCCGGCGTGGGGGCGTCTCAGGCGCGACGGACGGAGCGCCCGGGTCTGAATGGCCGGCGACCCGGGTAGCCCGGCCGGCTTGCCGCCGCGCTCCTTGACCCGCCTTAAATCTGCCCCTTCTCCCCCATGCGCGCCAGCTTCAAAAACCGGTAGTACACCGTCTCCGCATTGAACACCGCGATCATGAAGCCGGCGCGGCCATCCAGAAAGCCGCGCCGCAGCAGATAGGTCCGCACGAACGCCCACGCGCCGCGTCCAAGCGCCTTGCCGAAGCTGCCGCGCTTGCCCGCCGCGTGACGTTGCTGTGCGCCCGCCGTCGAATACGCGTCGAGCTTGCGCAATACGCCTTCGAAGTCCTCGTACGAGTAGTGCATCAGCTTGCCGGTCAGGCGCTGCGCGGGCGTGTCGAAGACCAGGCGCTCGTGCACGAGGTCGTCGGAGAAACGCGCCGCGCCGCGTTTGAACAGGCGCGGAATCCAGTCCGGATACCAGCCGCTGTGATGAATCCAGTGGCCGCAGAAGCTCGACAGCCGGTCTACCGCGTAGACATCGGCGGTGGGCGCTGACCAGCGCTGCGCGGATCGCCGCGGCCAGTTCCGGCGAGACGATTTCGTCGGCGTCGATCGAGAGAATCCAGCTGGTGCTGAGCGCGTCCACCGCGCGGTTTTTTTGCGGGCCGAAGCCCGGCCAGTCGGTTTGCTCGATCACGCGCGCGCCGTGCGCGCGGGCGATCTCGGCGGTGCCGTCGGTGCTGCCGCCGTCGATCACGACGATCTGATCGGCGAAAGCCACGGCTTGCAGGCATTCGGCCAGTCGCGCCGCCGCGTTTTTGGTGATGATGGCGACGCCGAGAGTGGTTTCTTGCATACCTGAATTGCGTGGGAGCGTGCGAAGACGAGACGATTTGACGAAGCGGCCGTGCGAGCGGTGGTCTAAACGAGCCGCAAATGAGCGGCAAATGAGCAAATTAGAGACCCCGCACCAGCGGTTTTCGCGAGTATACACAGCGGAGTTCCTCCGGCGTTACGCCAGGTCGCCGGACATCGGCCAGCACTCCGTGCGCATGCCAACCCGCGAGCCGTGGCAAATCAGCCCCTTTCGCACCACGGTTCCCGCTCATCGCGCCATCCCCAACCGTTTACAATGCTGTCTTTTGATATTCCGCGCGGCGGACATTCCGCCCGCCGCGCGGTTGCCGTCCCGCATTCCCAGAGGATTCCTTGAGCGCGAAGCCAACGTTAAGCAAACCCATCGGTTCAGGTGAGGCTTCGTCACCTGCCGTCGTCTTGCGGCGCTTGTGGCCGTATATCAAGCCGCTGATCTGGGTGCTGATCGGCGCGATCATCGCAATGGCCGTCAGCGCCGGCACCGACGCGGCGATCCCCGCGTTGCTCAAGCCGCTGCTGGACAAGGGCTTCGGCGCGCATGCCAGCGACAACGCCAAGTGGTTCGTGCCGGCCGCGGTGATCGGCCTCGCGCTGGTGCGCGGCGTGTCGCAATACGCGTCCGGCTATCTGCTCGCCTACGTGTCGAACAAGATCCTGCTCGAACTGCGCCTGAAGATGTTCGACCGCATGATCCACACGAGCGTCGCGTTCTTTCAGCGCGAAACCGCGAGCACGGTGATCAACGCGATCGTCTTCGAGGTGAACCAGATTCTCAACGTGCTGCTGAGCGTGATGGTCACGCTGGTGCGCGATTCGCTGACCGTGATCTTCCTGCTCGGCTATCTGTTCTATCTGAACTGGCGTCTGACGCTGATCGTCGCGGTGCTGCTGCCGGGCGATCGGCTGGCTGGTCGGCAAGATCAACCGCCGTTTGCGGCGCCTGAACCGCGAGCATCAACTGCTGACCAACGAACTGTCGTACATCGTCGAAGAGACGGTGGGCGGCTACAAGGTCGTCAAGGTGCACAACGGCGAGCAGTACGAGATCGGACCGCTTCACGGCGATGAGCAAGCGTCTGCGCGGCTACGCGATGCGCATGACCGTCTCCGGCGGTCTCGCGCAGCCGTTGACGCAGTTCCTCGCGTCGATCGCGCTGGCCGTGGTGATTACGATCGCGGTGGTGCAGTCGTCGTCGGATCAGACCACCGTCGGCGGCTTTGTCGCGTTCGTCACGTCGATGCTGCTGATCATCTCGCCGCTCAAGCATCTGATGGACGTCAACCAGCCGCTGCAACGCGGCATGACGGCGTGCTGAACTGATTTTCGGTCTGATCGACGAGCCGTCGGAGCCCGAAGGCGGCGGCAAGCCGCTCGATCGCGCGCGCGGCGAAGTGGAGTTCCGCGACGTGTCGTTCACGTACGGCACCAACGCCACGCACAACCGTCACACGCTCGACCACGTGTCGTTCAAGGTGGCGCCGGGCGAAATGGTCGCGCTGGCGGGCCCGTCGGGCAGCGGCAAGACCACGCTGGTGAATTTGCTGCCGCGCTTTTTCGATCCGACCGGCGGCGCGATTCTGGTCGACGGCGTCGCGCTGCCGGAATACGACCTGCACGCGTTGCGCAGCCAGATCGCGATGGTGAGTCAGGACGTGGTGCTGTTCAACGACACGGTGGCGCAACAACGTCGCCTATGGGCAGACGGCCGATCGCGGACAAGGTCAGGGCGGCGCTGCGCGCGGCGAACCTGTGGGACACGGTCGAGGCGATGCCGAACGGCATCGATACGCTGGTCGGCGACAACGGCATGATGCTCTCGGGCGGCCAGCGCCAGCGTCTGGCGATCGCGCGCGCGATCTACAAGGACGCGCCGATCCTGATTCTCGACGAAGCCACCTCAGCGCTGGATTCCGAATCCGAGCGCCACGTGCAGGCCGCGCTGGAAACGTTGATGAAGGGCCGCACGACGCTCGTGATCGCGCACCGGCTGTCGACTATCGAACGCGCCGACCGGATTCTGGTGATGGAAGCAGGGCGCATCGTCGAGCGCGGCAGCCATCGCGAGCTGCTGGCGCAAGACGGGCTGTACGCGCATCTGCACCGCATCCAGTTCCAGCAGAACGCGGCCTGAGTTCGCAACCGGCCGCGCGGGAGCCGGGCAGGCGCACCTGCCTCGCGCTCCCGCCTAAGCGGCAGCCTCCGGTTTATGCGCCGCGGACAACTGCGTGCGGATCGCGTTCATGACGAGCGCCGGCGCGATTTCGTCGACGTCGCCGGTGCTCTGGATGCCGATCGAATGGCACTGTTCGGTCAGCCGCAGATAAGGCGGCTCGCGATCGGAAAACAACGACACGCTCGGCGTCGGCGTGGAATGGGCGACGTGCATCAGGCCGCCGTCCGCGCCCACGAAGAGGCTCGCCTGCGCCACCATTTCGCGCGATTGCAGCAGGCTCAATTGACCGACCCACGAACTGATTTTGAGCGTGCCGAAGCTCCGCTTCAGTAGCTCCCCGGCCATCGCGAGACCGTTGTCCGAACCGAGCAGGACGACGTGCTTCGGTAGGCAGCGCTCGTCCGACCGGTCAATGAGTTCCAGCAACTCTCCCCAATGCCGATAAGTACGGTTCGTATCGAGCCCGCCCACGGCGAGGGCCAGAAACCTGCCGTTTGGCACAAACGCGCGGACCGATTCGCGGGTGGAAGCCTGCGCCGCCAGATGGGGTTTGCTCATCGACACGATGCTGGCGGGTGGATACCCCAGCGAGAACGCGTGATTGACCGCGGCATAGCTGAAGGCGGTCTGGTTGCGGTCCGGTCCATAGAAATACTGGAACAGGCAGACGTAGGGCAGATGCCGGAAGTGCCGCGCCTTCAGCTTGATGGACGGCAGGTTGAATTCCGACATGACGATCGCGTCGTAGCTGCGGCCGGAAAGTTGCTGTAAGTCGGAATAGACGTGCTGAAAAACATCATCCTCTTCGAACAGCTTGTGCAGGTTCGGCAGCGTGAAGAGGTCGATCTCGAAGCCCCGGCCCTTCAGTAGCGCGCGGCCCGACATGTCCATCGTCGCGTCGCCGAAATTGCGTTTGCCGGTGTAGATCCACAGCAGCCTCCTGATTGAGGCGGTGCTCCGGAGTTCGAGGCGGGTCTGCCCGCGCCATCTGAGCAGCAGGTGCTTGTGAAGATACTTTTTGACGATATTCGCCCGCGAAGTCTTGCGCAGAAACACCTCGGGCTCGTGCGCGACGCCTGCGTGAGGAATGCGCACGGAGCGCTCGACGGCCGTATCCACGGTTCGTTTCAGTGCGGCAGGCGCGCTGCGGTAGAGCGCGCACATCAATCGGTTCATTGCTCGGATTGGGGGAAATTCTGGTTTTCGCCGCCGGTGCAAGGCCCGCCGTGCAGTGACGGCGACGCGCAGCGGCGGGGTGTGCGGCCTTCTATGGTACCAGCCTGCGCCCGCCAGGCAGCAGTGCGGTACCGGCGCGCTATCAGCGTGATACCAGCTGCCGCCGCGACCCTGCACAGGCGTCGGCGCGCCGCAGCCGGTGCGGAATTGCCCGTGCGATTGGCGTCCGGCAGCGCGCCGCCGAACCCGGCGTATTAATCGGATAAGGTCGGGAACCCGTTACAATAGCGGGGCCATCGTACCCGGTACGCGCGTCAACTGACACCACGGCCGGTTAAATTTATAAGACATGTCGACGCCCGCCAAAATATCTTCTCTGAGCGTCAACTCACGAAGCCTGCTACCAGCGTTATTCCTGCTCACGTATCCGTCAGCCAGCCTGCTGATACACGGTGCAGGCAGTGCGTTGTCGATTGCGGCCGCGCTCGTTTCGCTTGCCCTGCTGTTCGCCCCCAAAGCCTGGACCGGCCTGCCGTCGCTCAGGTGGGACCGTACCGATCTTGCGCTGTGCATCGGCACCGCCTGTCCGTTTTTCGCCGTGCTGCTCGCCGGGGTCTGGCACGGCGCGGTCGTGGCCAACACGCTGGATTCGCCTTCCCGTTTCTTTGCCGCAGCACCATTCTTCCTGATCCTGCGCCGCAGCTTGCCGCGCACGCTCGCGTGGAGCGACCTGTCGTTCGCACTGGGCGCCCTGGTGTCGCTCGGCATTCTGCTAATCGTGCCGCGCGACTGGGGCTTTGGCCGGCTCAGCAGTAGTTTCCTTAACCCGATTCATTTCGGCGATATCGCCCTCGTCCTGGGCGCGCTGTCCATTCTGTCGCTGAACTGGTGGCACAAGGACGGGCTGTTGGTGCGCATCGTCAAGGTAGCCGGCCTGTTCGCGGGGCTGGCCGCGTCGCTGATGTCGGGTTCGCGCGGCGGCTGGGTCGCGATTCCGATCGTGGCGGCAATGGTTTTCTACATGCGCAGCCGCGGCAAGTCGCGTAAATGGAAGGTGGCGTTTCCGCTCCTCATCGTGGCGCTTCTGGCAGGCGTCTATGCATTTTCGCCGACTGTGCGCGACCGCGTCGGCGATGTGTCGTCGGACCTGGTGAAGTACACCCACGGCGACAAGGACACGTCGATGGGCATCCGCCTGCAACTGTACGAAGCGGCGGCCCGCATTGTCAGGAGCCATCCGGTGCTGGGTCTGGGCGGCGATGGGTTCCGCAACAGCATGCAGGCGTTTGCGAAAGAAGGCCTGCTCACGCCGGCCGCTGCGCAACTGGGGCGCGGCGAAGTCCATAATCAGATGTTCGCGTACATGACCGACTACGGGATTGTCGGCGGGCTGGCGGTGCTGGCCATCTACATCGTGCCCGGCGTGATCTTCTGGCGGCGTCTGAACGCGCCGGCCATACCCGCGCGCCGCGCCGCGCTGATGGGGCTGACCTTCATCGTGTCGTTCTGGATCTTCGGGCTGAGCGTCGAAACCTTCGATCTGAAGATGACGGTGTCGGTTTACGCGACAGTCATCGGAATTCTTGCCGCGTGCTGCGCGTATGCCGACAGCCATTGCGCGACGCCCGGAACCGGAAGTGCAGCCGGCCGTCCGGCGCGCGAGTCCACTCAATGAGATTTTCGATTCCTTCATGTTCAGTATCCTGATTCCGAGCTGGAACAATCTGCCGTATCTGAAGCTGTGCATCGACAGCGTCCGCCGTCACTCGGCGTTCGACCACGAGATCATCGTGCACGTCAACGACGGCAGCGACGGCACCCTCGACTGGGTTCGCTCGGAGGGCATTCGCCACACGATGAGCGCGGGCAACGTCGGCGTCTGCCTCGCGCTGAACGACGCGGCGCGGCTCGCCACGCGCGACTGGATCCTGTTCCTGAACGACGACATGTTCTGCACGCCGGGCTGGGACCGCGCGTTCGAGGCGAGCCTGCGCTCGCTCGGCCATTCGTCGGCATATCTGTCGTCCGTGCTGATCGAGCCCACCGACACCGGCAATGCCAACGTGACGGCGGCGAACTTCGGCACCGGCCCCGACAATTTCGACGAAGCGGGTTTGCTCGCCTACGTACAGCGCATGAAGTCGGCCGATCGCAACGGCGTTGCGTTGCAGCCGATGCTGATCAGCCGCCAGTTGTGGCATGCGGTAGGCGGCTACAGCATCGAGTTCGGGCCGGGCATGAGCAGCGACGACGACTTCCTGATGAAGCTGTGGCTGGTCGGTTGCCGGGTGTTCCGCTCGGTCGGCGCGAGCCGTATCTATCACTTCGGCTGCAAGTCGACCGGCCGTATCCGCCGAAATCGCGGCGGCCGCGAATTCCTGATGAAGTGGGGCATTTCGCAGCGCGATTTCACGCGCGACTATGTTCGACAGACCGCCCACGCGGCGCCAGGCACGTTGCCCAATGTGCCGCGCGCGCCGTTCAAAAGCCGCTTCAAGCGCGTGCTGTACGCGCTGGGCCGTTATCCGTTCGAAGACCTCGAGGGTTGGGAGCCCGATCTGCCCGCCCGGCTCACGTTCAATAAACCGTTCGACGGGACGCCCGAGGACCCGAGCGGGCGCAACTGATCCGCGCCGCGCCCGACCGGTACGACCCGCCTGCAAGCGTCACCACTACGGAATTGCCATTCGATGTTTTCAATCATCATCCCGACCTGGAACAATCTGCCTTATCTGCGCCTCGTGATCGAGAGCCTGCGGCGTCATTCGACGCACTCGCATCAGATCATCGTGCACGTCAACGACGGCTCGGACGGCACGCTCGCGTGGGTGCGCGACGAGGGCATCGAGCACACCGCGTCGCCGGGCAATATCGGCATCTGCCACGCGGTCAATATCGCAGCGGCGCGCGCCACGCACGACTACATCGTGTACATGAACGATGACATGTACTGCTGCCCCGGCTGGGACGACGCGCTCGTCAGGCGCCTCGCGCACATGCCGGCGGACAATCTGTTCATGCTGTCGGGCACGATGGTCGAGCCGGTCGACTCCGGCAACCCTTGCGTGGTCGTGCAGAACTTCGGCCGCGACGTGGAGAATTTCCGCGCCGACGAACTCGTCGCCGCCACCGCGAAGCTCGTGCGCGCCGACTGGCGCGGCGCGACCTGGCCGCCCACGCTCGTGCACCGCGACTGGTGGTTCAAGGTCGGCGGCTATAGCAGCGAATTGAGCCCCGGCATGAGCAGCGACAACGATTTCTCGATGAAGCTGTGGGACGCCGGCTGCCGTGTGTTCGTCGGGGTCGGCGACAGTCTCGTGTATCACTTTCAGCAGAAGAGCACCGGGAAAGTGGTCAAGAACGACGGGCGTCGCCAGTTCCTCAACAAGTGGGGCATGACGCAAGCCACTTTCGATCGTTACTTCTTGCGGCGCGGCACGGCTGTGGAAGGCGGGCAGGCGGTGAGCGAGCCCGAGCGCACCGGCCGTCTGCGGCGGGCGCTGCTCAAATCGCGGATCAAGCGGGCTTTTAGCTGAGGTTTGGTCGTCGGCGAGGTGCGTGGGGCGGGTTTGCGGGGCAGCGGGGCGATCCGGTTGCCGTTACCCGCTTCACATCCGGCTTCATATCCGCTTCAAGCCGATCCCGCTTCACATCCCGCTTCACACTCCGCCTCACACTCCGCCTCACACTCCCCGCTTTACACCCCACCCGTCACCAGCGGCAGCACGGTCAGATCCGGATGCGTGCCCTCCACGATGCTGCGTCCGATATGAACCCCTTCGTAGAGCGCATCGTCGCTGCTGGCGAAGCTCTCTTCGCCGTCCGCGTGAAACGGCACCGCGTGGCCGGGAATGGCGGGGTCCGCGCCCGGATGACAGACATATCCGACATACGTGTAGCGTGCCGGTGGCGCCGACGACGCGTGTGCGTCGTCAGGCGGGTTTTTCTGAAACGGCGCTACGTGAATCTCGAAGCCCTCGTAGTCCACCGTCTGCCAGGGTGCGGTTTCGTCGGCCATGGCCGCCTCCGTCTTGGTCGCGTGCCTGTCAGAAAGTCTAGGTGATTTGCATGCGGAACGCGGCCCGGAAAGGCTACGGCAAAACCATTACGGCTTGATCGCGCCGAGCTGCTTGAGCAACGTGAGGTTGTCCTCCAAGTGCCAGTTTTCGACGATGCGGCCATCTTTCACGCGATACAGGTCGAACGCCTGGAAATCGACGCTCTGGCCGTTGCCCTTCAGATTCTGGAACTGGCCCGTGAAGTGTCCGTAGAAATGCAGGTGGACCGACGCGCGGTCGCCTGCCACGACAAGGTCGTCGATTTCCGCATGCAGGTCGGGCACGGCCGCTCTGAATCCCTTCGATGCCGTCAGCGGCCCTTGCGGACCCTGTGGCCGTCCATCCGGCAACGTCCGGTCGACGAACTCAGGCGACAGCGCGAGTTGCGCCCAGGCTTCGTCGCCGGTATTCCAGAACGCGGCGTAGCGGCGCGCGGTTTGCACGACCGCTTTGCTTTGCGGCGGACGCCGTGTCGACGGCGAGGTGGCGCGGGACGGGCAGATCGGCGTCGTTCGCTGCATGTGCAGCCTGCGCGGCAGGAGCGGCCAGCGCGCCGGCGAGACTGACGGCAAGCATGGCGTGACGGGCGATTCGGGAAAGCTGGGTGGCGGACATGGGGTTCTCCGGAAAGAGCAAATCGGCGAATGAAGTTGATGAAGCGCATTTTCCGGCTAACGACTACGTTTGATAATCGGTCTATTGCTTAAAGGATTTTCATGTGAAATTTGAAAATCACCGGCCACTTCAATGCAAGCATTCGAGCGCGCCCGGCTCTCCCGTCAGATAGAATGACGCGCTTTGCCCGGAATCGACCTCGCCCATGTGGTTCAAAAACCTTCAGCTTCACCGTCTTCCCGCTCCGTGGTCCGTCACCCCCGAACAGATGCAGAAGTGGCTCGCGCCGCACGCGTTTGCGCCCGGCAATAGCGTCGAGATGCAAAGCCACGGCTGGGCGTCGCCGCGCGATAACGATTCGCTGGTGTACGCGCTCAATGGCCAGATGCTGCTGGTGTTCCGCACCGAAAAGAAACTGCTGCCCGCATCGGTCGTCACCCAGGTGACGAAGGAGCGCGCGCTCGAACTCGAAGATCAGCAGGGCTTCAAGCCGGGCCGCAAGCAGATGCGCGAACTCAAGGAGCAGGTCACCGACGAACTGCTGCCGCGCGCCTTCAGCATTCGCCGCGATACGCGCGTGTGGATCGATTGCAGGAATGGCTGGCTCGTGATCGACGCCGCCTCGCAGGCGGTCGCCGACGAAGTGCGCGGTCTGCTGGTGAAATCGATCGATCAATTGCCGCTCGGCACGGTGCGTGTCGCGCAATCGCCGGTTGCGGCGATGACGGAGTGGCTGCTCTCCGGCGAGGGCCCCGCAGGCTTCACGCTCGACCAGGACACCGAATTGCGTTCGCCGACCGAGGGCAATGCGACGGTGCGCTATGTCGGACATGCTCTGGACGCCGAAGATATGCGCCGTCATATCGAAGCCGGCAAGCAATGCATGCGGCTCGCGATGACGTGGAACGATCGCGTGTCGTTCGTGCTGACGCCGTCGCTGACCATCAAGCGCATCGCGCCGCTCGACGTGCTGAAGGAAGCGAGCGACCCCACCGCGCAGAACGACGACGAGCGTTTCGACTCCGACTTCACGCTGATGACCGCCGAACTCGACCGCATGCTGAGCGATCTGCTCGACGCATTGGGCGGCGAGCAGGGCGAGGCGATGCCGCAGGCCGCGGCGGCCTGATTCGCTTGAAAAGCCGGTGCCTGGCGAATTGTGAATGGCAGGGCGGCACGCCAGCGCGTGCGCTGCCGGTATTCTGAATATGGTTAAGATGACGTTCAGAAGTGCGTACCGGTCACGGAGGGCTTGCGATGGTCCGTCTGGTCATGATCCTGCTGGGTGTCGATTACCTGCGCACCCGCTGGCGATCGTTGCAGATCGTCGGCTGGGTGAGCTTGGTGCTCGGCGTGGTGGTATTCATCGACGCGCTCGATAACGCGCTTTATTTTCCGATTACGCCTTTTGCGTTGTTGCTGCTGCTCGAAGGCATCGGCACGCTGGCGATCGCGTGGACCGGCATGGGCGGCCAGCGCACGCTGCGTTATGTGAAGGGTCTCGCATTCTGCTTCGCAGCGGCGCTGATTCTGGCCGGGCATCATCACGGCAACTTCATTCTGTCGATGATCTTCGGCACGCTCTTTCTGGCCGACGGTGTGCTGCAGATCGTCTCCGCGCGGGTGGTGCGCTATCGCACCTGGCGGCTCGCGGTGGCTCGGCGGCGCGCTCGAAATCGCGCTGGCGATTTTCTTCTTTCAGCCGTTTCCCACCCATTATGTCGGCACCGTGCCGTATTGCCTCGGCCTTGGGCTGATGTTCGGCGGCTGGAACCTGATTCTGCTGAGTACGCGAGTGCGGCGGCTGGTGTCGAATCCCGCGGTCGCGACGGGCGATGCCCACGTAACAGCAGGTTCGACCCCAGTCGGCGTTGCGCCGAAAACCGAATGGGACGGCCCGCCCGCCGCCGACGAAGCCGCGCTCACCGTGCATGTGTGGACACCGGTGGGCTCGGCCAGAAGCGAGGCACGCCGGCAATTGATCGTCGATCGTTATATCGCGGCGGTGGATCGCAACGGCGTGATCTCGACCGGTCACGCCGCGCTCGAATCGCCCGAGGGCATTTACATCAGCCTTTATCCGGGCGTCGAGATCGATCGCTCTCCCGACGACTTCACGCGGCTTCTGCGCGCCACGCGCGAGAACGACGTGCCGGGTGTTTTCCAGCCCGATTACCCGACGGAATCGAAAGCATGGTGTCCGTCGACGATTCAGGTGCGCATCCGCAATTACGATCCGGTGCGCTTGCGCCGCTTCTGGGACGCGTATCGACAGGACACGACTTATAACCTCACGCACCGCAACTGTTCGAGCACGGTCTCGCGCGCGCTGGAAGCCGCGATCGAGGGCGCATCGGCGCGCGTGTGGGGCAGTCTCGGCGGCTGGCGGCCGTTTCTGCGCGTGATCACGACACCGGAGTTGTGGGTCGCCGCACAACTGCGCAAGCGCGCGGCGACGATGGCGTGGACGCCCGGCCTCACGCTCGACTATGCGCGCGCGCTCAGCATGCTGGCCGATCCGCGGCCGTCGGGCTGGGTCAAGATGGCGCGGCTTGCGGTGCGGCGGATGATCCATTCGCGCCAGCAATGGCGCGAGGAGGCGCGCCATCCGCCCGCCGCGCAGGAAGCGGCCAGCGGCGCCGCGCGAGGCGGAGTGCAGGAGTGAGCGTGGGCGGCGCAGAGCAGCCGGTGCGGTGCGTTGCGAAATGACGCGCCACCGCCGCTCAGTCTGCCCAACTTCGATGTCGCGGTAAAAATGGCAATCGCATCAACGTCTTGCAGGTTTTGCCGCAGAGTTATACACAGATTTGCGAACAGATTCTGTTGATAACTCTCGATCTCGCGTTGTCCGGCAATCCAGATGAACGACGGGAATGAATATGGCGGGTGTAAGCTGACCCGTCCGTTTTGTGATCGCGCCTGGGCGCCGTTGAGTCGCACGGTGGCTCGTTAGCCGCGTCAGGCCCAAGCCTTGCTGCACGAGTTCTATCCGCTGCGGCAGCGGCTTTTGGCGATCCTTGTCCCAGGCCACGAGGCTTTATCCGCAACGCAACGCGTCCGCAAACTTGTGGCGGCCGTGCGATTCCCGCACATAACAACGCAAGAACAACGCAACCGACCGCGTGCCAAATACCCCGTCTGCGCGGATGTCTACCCATGTCGACACTGCGCGGGCGGGAAGCATCAACTGAACGTTTCAACTAGGGGCGCTGCGATGAAATTGCGCGTTGGCTACGAACTGGTCTATGAGTGCATGCAACCGACGCCGATGCTGTTGATGCTGAACACGCACTTTACGCATGCGAAAGAGATGCTGAGCCCCGATCTGCTGATGGTCGATCCGCCGTTGCCGATCAGCCAGTATCGCGACGGGTTCGGCAATCTGTGCAGCCGGCTTTTTGCGCCGCCCGGAAAAATTGCATTCTCGACCAATGCGGTGCTCGAGGTGTCGTCCGAACCGGAGCAGCGGCCGCCGTTCATCGAGCAGCATCCGGTCGAAGCATTGCCCAGCGACACCTTGATGTTCCTGCTAGGCAGCCGTTATTGCGAAACGGACCTGCTGTCCGAGTTCGCGTGGCAGACCTTCGGCTCGCTGCCGCTCGGCCGCTGCCGCGTCGATGCGATCTGCGAGTACGTCCACAATCATATTCAGTTCGGCTACGACTTCGCGCGGCCCACCAAAACCGCGTGGCAGGCGTGGCAGGAGCGCCGGGGCGTGTGCCGCGACTACGCGCATCTGGCTGTGGCGTTGTGCCGGGCGATGAACATTCCGGCCCGATATTGCACCGGCTATATCAGCGATGTCGGTCTGCCCCCGCCCTATGCGCCGATGGATTTTGCCGCGTGGTTCGAGGCATATATCGGCGGATGCTGGCAAACCTTCGATCCGCGCAATCATGCGCCGCGCACCGGCCGCGTGTTGATGGCGCGGGGCCGGGACGCCGCCGACGTCGCGATCAGCAATACGTTCGGCGCGACGCAACTGCTGAAATTCACGGTGGTGTGCGAGGCGGTCTAGATTTTTTGCGGCGCTAGCATCCTAAAGTTCCGCGCTGGAATGCCGACATGCTCTGCATCCACCTCGCGTCGTCAACCGACTTACGAACAGCATGATGTCCCGCAATCTGGCCGCTGCCGCAGCGGTAATGTCCTTCGCTCTGTGGGCGGTGCCGGCGTCTCAGGCCGCGCCGCTCGGGCTCGCTTCGATCCCCGTCAGCCTGACGGTGCAGGAGGCCTGCGTCGTTCAATCCGCTGACGGCGTGATCACCCCGCTGAATCAGCCGGTCGTGTCCTGCCTTCATGGAGCGCCGTTCCAGATCAGCCAGGCCGGTTTCGATCCGCTCGCGGCGGTCGATGCGAGTGCCGCCCAGGCGCAGCCGGTCGCCTATGCCGCCACCGGCGACACCCAGCAAACCGTCTGGACCGTCAATTTCTAGTCCGGACTCGCCGAGGCTGCCGCTCAGAAGCTGATCGTCGCGGTGATCGTGTCGCTATAGCTGCCGGGCATCGGCGTGCTCTGCGCCGGCACGAGCCCATACACGTTGATCGACACCGGATTGCCGGTGCCGGTGCCGGTCGCCATCGTGGTGCCCGCGCTGCCGTCCCCCCACGCGCTCGCGTGTCCCGAATCCACGAAAAGCTGGTAATTCACCGTGCCGCCGCCGCCCGAGCGCTGCATCTGACGGGCGGCGACGTTGCCGCTGGAGCCGCTGCTCAGCGAGATCCGGAATGCGTCGCCGTTGGTGCAGCGGGCCGTGATCGCGCCGGTCGCGCTCAGTGCGGAGTTCAGTACACCCTGCGATGTGAACGCGACGTTCGTTGCGCTGATCAGACAATTGTTGACCACCGTCGCGCCGACATTGAACGCGGTGCCGCTGGTGCTCGAGGTCGCGCCGGCGCAGCCCGGCGAGAGCAGCAGGAAGAACGCGTAATTCACCGTGAGCTGCGCGACGGTCTCCGAATACGCGGTGCTGCTGTTGCCGGTAGTGGGCACGGTCGGCTGGTTGGAGGCGACCAGGCCATAGTAAAACACCGTGCTCGAGGCGCTCAGGCCGGTGGCCGGTTTGTTGAGTATCAACGATATCGGCATGGTGCCGAGTGCGGTCGATCCCCAGCCGACCGAGTGCGCCCATGTCCTGGTAGAGGCCGTATTGCAACTGGGCGCTGCCGCTCGTCATCGAGCGGGATGTTGCGCCGGCCATGTTCAGACACACCTGCGCGCTGGGCGTCAGCGTGATCGCCGGCCACGTGCATTGAACGAGGATGCTGCCGGTTGCGGGCACCGGGCTGAGCGCGATCGGGCTGACATTGCCGAAACTCAGCGCGGACGGCGTGGCCGAACAGGTTTGCGCGCTGGCGTGGCGCGGCACCAGGCCGAGCAGCGCGCAGACCGTCAGAAGCAGGATGAGCCGTCTCATTGCGCCGCCGAGGTGGTGGCTGCGGGCGGCATCGTCCGCGCGGGCTGCGCGTCGCTGTCCGATGCATGGCTGGTCGCGCCGGCCCGGCAAGTCAGAGGGCCGATTGTCGGCAGCGTGCCGTCGGCGGGGCGCTCGTAGTTAAATTCGACACTGCATCGCACGGCGCCGTGGCCGTCGCCGCCGTTCTCGATCTCCAGATGGTTGTCACGTTGCAGCTTCTCGATAAACGTCAAACCGTCGTAGCCGACAATCGTGTCGCCGCCGCTTTCCACGTGATGCACGCGAGTGCCCGGCGGCATCAGCTTGCCGTCCGCGTCACGCAGAATCACCGAGGCCGCGCTGTAACGCGACACGCGAAAGCTGGCGAGCACCCCGGCGTGCGACTTCGGCACCAGATCCATCGTGATGGTCGCGATACGCGCGTCGGCGGGAAGATTCATGCTGTCGATCGCAACCTGGTTGTGCTGGTACGCATTCAGATCGGGGATCAGCAGATGGCCGCCGCTGTCGGTCGTGCCGATCACGCGGTTTTCGTGCAGCACCGGCACTTTCGCGACACCGTCGGTAGACACCAGCGCAAAGCCGTCGTCGATCCGGCGTGCCGGCTGAACGGTGTGATCCATGAACACCACCGCGCCGCTCATGTCGAGCGAAGCCCCGGCCTGCCGGTCGATGTCCTGCGCGATGGCCGTCACCTCGCCGTATTTGCCGAGGTACTGTGCCTGCGCCTGACGGTACGGCACCGCGCCCGTGCCGCCCGCCTGCACGCCCCAGCCCCAGCCGCCCGCGTAATCGGGTGGCCGCTGCGCATTCAGGTTGTAGGTGGACTGGCCGTTCTGCCGGCCCACGCTCGCGTTGATCGCGGTGTTGTTGCCGAGGCCGAAGCTCGCGGTCAGAAACACGCCTTGCGAATCGTGCTGGAGGAAATCCTTGTAGGTGCTCAACGTCAGCGACGCGAGGTTGCCGAAGTTCAGCGTGTACGACAGCGAGCCGATCCGCGATGAAGGAATGCCCGGAAAGCGATAACCGATGTAGCTGAGAGACACCGTCTGGCGGCTGAAAAAAGGCAGCGCCAGCGTCACTCGGTCGGTGGCGGTGGGCACGGGCGTGCCGTCGCGCGCGCCGAGGTCGCCGTAGTTGCCGTAGGCGCGCAGGGTCTGCGCGTCGATCGAGAAGTGCGGCTCGATCAGTTGATAGCCGAGGCCGAGCTGGGTGCCGTTCAGCTTGCCCGCGCTCGCCGACGCCGAGCCGCTGATCACGCCCGCCATCCCCATGCGCACCAGCGCGCCCGCGCCCGCATTGACGAGGCCGCCGGTTGCTTCGGCATGGCCCTCCAGGGTCAGCGAATCGCTGACGCCGCGCCGCGCGGTGGCGCTCACCGCCGGACGCGGATCGTACGAAAACGAATCGACGCCGTAATTGCGGCGCAGAAAACCGGCTTCGAACGAATAGCTCGACAGGCCCGCGGCCAGCATGCGGGTGTCGACATAGAGCGGCAGCGTCGTCGAAATGGTGCGGCCGAGCGCGTCGTGCGTGATGACGGTCGCCTCGCCCGCGCCGGTGATGCCCGGCACGTTGTTGACGATGAACGGCCCGCTCGGCACGTTGCCCGTGAATTGCCGCACATTGTTGATGTACAGATCCACCGCCGACGGCACGACGGCGGTGCCCGACAGCGATTGCACCGGAAAGGTGACGAGGTCGGGGCGCAGCGCGAAGTTGCTGCGCCACTGGAAACCGGCGATGCGAAACGAGCGGGTCCAGTCGAGCGAAGACGAGATGGTGTCGCCGAGCTGCGTGGTGCTGAGCGTCGCGGGGTTCGACATGCTCCACGACGTGTCGTAGCGCACGTAGCGGTGCAGGTCGCTGTACAGATACGCGATGCCGGTGTTGCTCAGCACGCCGGCCGGATCGAAGTAGCGCGCTTCGCTCCACAGCGCGAATTGCGCGTTGGATTGAGTCTGCGCGAACGCGTCGTAGTTGATCAGAAAGCCGCGCGACGAGGTCGCATTCGGCGTCTGCGTGAGTTCGCGCGTGTCGAAGGTGTACGGCTTGCGGATCGCGTCGGGCACCTGCAGGTCGATGCTTTGCGCGGCCGCGTCGTAGTGGTAGCGCAGACCCGCGATCTGATCGAGTTCGAGCGAGGTGCTGTCGGCGGCGCCGAGTTTGTCGGTGGCGATGCCGATGTCGCTCAGGTCTTTCGCGCTCGCGCTGAGCTTGCCGTCCCGTTCGCGAAAGTGAGCGATCAACGAAGTGCGCTGGCCGTTGAGCATGACTTCCAGATACAGATCGCGGCCCGCTACGGCGCGTGCTGCGGTTCTGGTTGCGGAAGTTGCGGCGGCTGCGGTGGTTGCGGCGCTCGCTGCGGGGTGGGCGCCGGGTCCGCCGAGGTCAACGCCCGCTGGGGCGTCTGCCTGGGCGCCCGCTGTAACACCCGTCGCGACGCCCGAGGTAACGCCCGTCGCGACCCGCGCATCGACGCCGGTATCCGCGAATTGCAACGGTGTTTGCGCGGCGGCCCGCTGTGCAGCCAGCAGATAAAGCATTGTCGCGAGCGCAATGGCATGCGGCCTCCATCCATGACGTCTTTGCCGTCGTGTCATTCTCATTGATTGCGTGGCGCTGCATCGTGTCCAATCCTGTGGGCGCGGCGCGCTCGAAGTCCGCAGCCGGCCTCGCCTGACGACGGGCGAGGCGGCCGGCCGCCGCCTGGCGCGTGCTCACTCGAGCGCCACGGCGGCTTCGGCGGGCAGCGAGTTGACCGCCGCCCGCACCTTCAGCGGACCGCTCTGCGCGACGTTGTCCGGCAGCGTGACCTGCCAGTGCCGTTCGCGTCCGGCGAGCGCGTAGCCGAGCAGCCCCTTGTTGATCGGATAGGCGTTGCCGGCGTGATCGATCAGCTGCACGGCGGCGATCTGCGCGCGCCTGCCGCCCGCGTTGTCGACGCGCAGCATCCAGTGCTGGGCGTCGCGCGACAGACGCCACGACAGCCGGGGCTGGCCGGTATCGACAGCGGGTTCGACGAACACCGGCACCGAGTAGCGCAAACGGATCGTCACGCCACTGGTCGGGGCCGTGTCGGGTTCGGGCAACTCGTCGATCAGCACGCGATACCCCTGCTCGGCGGCGGAGGGCGCAGGCGTTGTGCGAACCAGCCGCACCAGTTGATCGGCATGCGCGGCGATCTGGATCAGCGGCGGGCTGGCGACGAGATCCTGAGTGGGCGTGAGCGTGTCTTCACCGTCCGCCTGATCCCAGCGGAACACGCGCACCTGGCCGAACAGCGGCTTCTCGCCAGGATTCTTCAACGTGATGCCGGTCGCGTTCGCCTCGGCCGACATGTCGACCATCACCGGCGAGATCTGCAGCGTCGCGGCGTGCGCGGGCAGCAGGCCCAGACTCCACGCACAGACACTTGCACATGCACTGGCAACGAGTCGCCGGCGTATTCCGCTGCGCTTCCGCCTCGCGCTCATGGCGCTCGCGCGGCCCGTCAAAAGTAGACCGTGGCGGTGATGGTGGTCTGGTAGGTGTCAGGCTTCGGGGTGGTTTGCGCCGGCACCTGCCCGTACACGACGATCGGCTGCGCCGAGCCGCTGCCCGTACCGCTGACCGTGTTGGTGCCCTGCGTGTTGCCCCACAGAACTGTGTGACCGGCGTCCTGATAAAGCTCGAAACCCACGGTGGTGGTGGTGTTGCCGGTGGCCGTGCCGGCCATCAGCCGGTTGGTCACCGACGACCCCGTGACCGTGCCGGCGTCGAGCCCGACGTTGTACGGCGTGGTGTTGGTGCAGGTGACCGAGACCGTGGTCTGCTGGTTGATCGCGGTGGCCAGCACACCGTTGCTGCCGAAGTTCAGCGGCGTGGCGGCGATCGAGCAATTCGCGTTGAGCGTGAGTGTGACGGTGAAGTTCGCGACCGCCGTGCCGTTTGAATAAGTCGCGGCGCGCGCGAGTTGCAAAGGCAAGCCGAACATCAATGCGACGATCAGGCCGGATGACAGCAATTTTCGTTTCATTGTGCAACCTCTCTCAGGCTCACTGGACACCGGTTCTCCATTACACGGTCATCTTGAATTGAACCGCCGCATAGCGAGATCAATTGCAGGTGATTTCCGTGCTGGATAATTGAATTGTGATTGGTGCTCTTTCAATTGCTGAAATTGAGTCTACACACACTTTCTGGTTCATACAAATTATTGCGTGCGTAATTGATGTTGAATCTCTTGTGAGCTGCAGGATTGGCGGGAGTGTTGTGCAGATGAAGGGTAAATATTTCTTAATCCCGGCTGCGTGTAAATACCAATCGAAGGTAATTTTTTCTAAACGATATGATTTCTGAATGCCGGTAAGGACCATTAATTAATCGATCAATATGCGGCGAGAATAGTTATTAAAATGCGGAATGGCTCGATTTGAAATAATCAAAAAGGCGTTTGATTGGCGAGTCGTGGAGCGCTGCGCTGTTAATGATGGCCTACAGATAAAACAGAGATGCCGTCAGTCGCCGGACGCGATTGCGCGCCGCTGCCGCAAAAGCACTGACCCGAGCGTCACCGCGAGGCCGATGCTGCCCATCGCCAGCGCGAGTCCGACGATCAGCGGGCCGGTTTGCGTGCGAGCCGGAAACAGCGCGACCAGCAAGCCGGCGAGCGGCTGGGTCATGTTGTTCAGCAGGATCACTACGCCGGTCGTCTTGCCGTAAGTCCTGCGGCGGAATGATCCGCTGACGCGCGCTGCGGATGTAGACGTTGAACATCTTGTCGAAGCCGACGATCAGCAGAAAGCCGAGCGCATAACCCCACGGTGCGGCACTCGCCCCGGCGATCACGCCGCCCAGCACAGATCGACACGAAGCCAACGCGGCCGAGCGTGCGAGCCGGCCACGCGGCGCGCGCGATGCGTCAGCAGAATCAGCACCGTGGCGAGCGCGCCCGCGGTTTGCAGGACCGGCGTAGTAGCGGTTCGATTGCGCATGAAAACCGGTGACCATCGCGGCCGAGGTGGCGAGCGTCACGCCGATCACGAGATTTTCGGCGGCCGCGAGCAGCACGACTTTTTGAGGCCGGGCAGCACGCGCACGTGGCGCAGCGCGATGCGCAACGGCAAGCTCCAGTGTCCCGCGGGCTCGGGCAGCGGCCGGTTGCCGCGTGAAGCCGCTCGTGCGTTGCCACAGCAGCAGCGCGCCATCGGCGAGAAGAAACAGCAGGCCGGTGGCGCGCGACTACCCATTCCCAGCGCCACAGGCCGAGCAGCAACGCGGCCAGCATCGGGCCGAGCACGAAGCCCAACTGGTCGGCCAGTTGCGAGTAGGCGAGCACGCGCTGAAACTGTTGCGTGCTGAAGATTTGCGGCAGCATGACTTCGCGCGCGACCAGCCCCTGGCTCGTCAGCACGCCGCACTATCGCCGACAGCGCGATCAGCCAGCCGATACCGCCAAACAGCGCATAGCCGAGCATCGCCGCCGAAGCACACCAGCGCGCGCACGGTCTGACTGACCCGCATCAGCCTGAGCGGCGAGACGCGGTCGCATAATGCGCCGAAGAAGGGGAACACCAGATAGCGCGGCAGCGTTTCGATGAAGAACGCGAGGCCCGACCACGAGACCTGGCGGGTCGTCTGGAACACGACGAGCGGAACGAGAAACAGCAGGATCTGATCGGCGAGACGCGCGACAAACAGCGAGCAGAAGAAAGCCTGATGGTTGACGCGCACCGTTCATGTCCCGCCGCTGATGAATAGGAAATGGCTCGGTGAGGAGCCGGCCGGGTTCGACCAAAGACCGACCCCGATCCTATCAAAGTTGGCAGCGGCGTGGCCCGCCCGCCTATTCAGCCCCGATACGCCTGCTCCAGCTGCGCGATATCGAGCTTGACCATTTTCATCATCGCCTGTCATCACGCGGCTCGCTTTCGCGTCGTCCGGGTCTCGCAGCATGTCGCCGAGCGCGTCGGGCACGATCTGCCACGAGACGCCGAAGCGGTCCTTCAGCCAGCCGCATTGCCACGGCGAACCGCCGCCTTCGATGAGCTTCGTCCAGTAGCCGTCGACCTCCTCCTGCGATCCGCAATGCACGAACAGCGAAATGGCCGGCGTGAAAGTGAATTGCGGGCCGCCGTTCAGCGCCATGAACTCCTGGCCTTCGATCTCGAACGTGATGGCCAGCACGTTACCCTTCGGGCCCGGGACCCGCTTCCGTGTAATGCATCGTGGTGGCGATGCGCGAATCGGAAAACACCGACGTATAGAAGTGGGCGGCTTCTTCGGCATTGCCGTCGAACCACAGGCACGGCGCAATTTTTTGCATGACGTCTCTCCTGCCGACTGGCGCATGGGCCGCGCCGGTCCGCGTCGTTATTTCATCGCCGAAGCCATCGCCTGCTGGATTTCCTCCGGGCTCAGGTCGCGCGTGTGCGTGGCGAGCGACCAGCGATGGCCGAACGGGTCCTTCAGCTGACCGTAGCGGTCGCCCCAGAACATGTCGGTGACCGGCAGCGTGACGGTCGCGCCGGCCTCGACGGCCTGTTTGAAACTGGCGTCGACATCTTGCACGTAGTGGTGGATCGTGACCGGCGTGCCTTTTAGCGTAGTTCGGGCCGAACGCCTGGTGCTCGGGCCATTCGTCGGTCAGCATCAGCATGGAGTCGCCGATTTTCAGGCACGCGTGCATCACCTTGCCGCCGGGACCGGGCAGACGGAACTGTTCGACGGCGTTGAAGGCCTTGGTGTAGAACGCGATGGCGTCTGCGGCGTTGGCGCAGATCAGATACGGCGTGAGCGAATGCATCCCGTCCGGGATCGGTTTGACAGCGGGGCTGGTCATGACGGCGACTCCTTGAAGTAACAGATTCGTAAGTTGAAAGACCGGCTGCGTGAGGTGAGTCAGTGGAGCCAGGCCTTCAACATTACGACGACTCCATGACCGTTGAATCGACACTCCGGAAAAAATATTTTTCCGCAGCACCCCGGCTTCGCGAAGTCCGGTCAGCTTTAGCCCGCCGGATTGTCCTCATCGGATGGCGCGGCGGACGGCGGCGTCGGCGCACCGTCCGGCGCGCCGAGAATGCTGATCTGGAAGGTCGGCGTGGCCGCGAGCGATTGCAGCGTGACGTCCTCGGGAATGTGTTCGAACAGCGGCAGGATCACCGAGCCGCCGATCACCGCGCGCCGGCTGTTATCGGCCGGGCGCAAGCCCCACACGTCCTGATAGACGACCGGCACCGCGACGCCGTTGCGGGTCGTGTTGCCGATATACAGCATCACATGGCCGCCGATATAGATCAGCGTGCGCAGCGGCTCGCCATGCTGCGCGAGGTAGTCGAGCCGTTGCGCGGGTGTCGACGCGGACAGATCGATCATGCGTGCCGGCGCTCATCTGGGTCGACGAATGACGCGGCAGCCACACGCCGAACGCGGCGAAGATGCTTTGCAGTTCCGACGAACAGTCGTTGTAGAGGCCGCTATTGCCCCAGCCGTACGGGCGGCCGATCAGCGCTTTCATCAGCATGGCCAGATGGCGCGGCGTGGCGGCGAGCGGCATCGGCGCGATTTGCGTGTCGTTCAGTGCGCGGTGCGGATGATCGCGCGGCCGTCGGCGTCGCGAGCCGGGACGAGGACGGTGAGCGCGGCGGGGACGCCGGCAGCGGTCGCGGTCGCACTGGCCGTGTTGCCGCGGCCTGCGTGGCGTTTCGCTCTGACGGAGGACGAGCGGCAGCAGGGTCCCGGCGGGCGCGTCGAAGCGGAACACGCCGCGGCTGTCGCGCACCGGCGCCGAGAGCCACCGTCACCGCGCCGAGCGATCTGGCGGTCGCCGCGCGCCAAGTGTCGACGAAGCGCGTCGTCGGTCAGCGCCGACGCCGTCGCTGCGCACCCAGCCCTGCACGTCGGGCGTCTGCACGTAGCGCCACGCACCGTCGACGCTGCTGCCCAGCACATACAGCGGCGTGCCGGGGCGCACGGCCGAAATCTGCAGGTTGTCGAACGGATAGCCTTCGCCGGCCAGACGGTGGTCGTAGAACGACGGGTCCGGTGGTCGGCAATTCGCGCACCATCAGGTTGCCCGTGGCGATCGCGCGGCGTTCGGGCTGATAGAGCGGCGTTCTGCGTGAACTGGGCGACGTCCATGTTCCGCGCGATGGTGTCGATCCACGCCTTGTCGTGCGGACGGAAATTCTCGCCGTAACCGAGCGCCGCGCCGCTCTTGCCGGTGTTGTCGAACTTGCTCGATGCGCCGCTGTTGCAGCGCGGCAATGTCGGCGCCTTGCTGGCGATAGACGCGCATCGTCACGTAAGCGGCATTCCACGGCGACGGCGCGTTCGTGCCGGTGCCGAAATAGCGCGCGTAGAGCGCCCTGAAGTGTGCCTGCTGGTCGGCGGGGCTCAGGAACGGCTGGTCGTAGTCCGGGCTGTCGGGGTCGAGCCAGTGATCGACGTTCTGGTCGTAACCGGCGATCGGGAACAGCGCGACCGTGTCGACGCGAAGCGTGGGCGTCGCGCGTGGGCGGCGGATTGCCGCAGCGCGGCGAGCGTCGCGAGGGCGGCGCACAGCGCGGCGGCGCGGCAGGCGTGCGGCAATGCAACGAAGACACGGAGCGCGGCGCCGGACGATGCGGACAAGGCAAATGACGTGGCAAGGCGGCGAGACAGGACGGCGACAGGCATGGGGTTCGACGAGTGAGGGTCCAGGGGCACGATGATACGGTGTCCGCGGGCTGCGGACGCGGCAATCTGTTGTGCGGGCGCCGCGTTATGAGCATGTGGATACAGCGCTTGTGTGGTCTCATTCAGGTTCTTCGCATTTTTCAGGACGGCGGCGATCACGCTTGCGTCGAACCGTCTCAATCCAGCCGGATCGGCGACTACAACCAGGAGAACCACATGCAAACCAGCGCACGCAATCAATTCGCCGGCGAAGTGACCGAAGTCAAACACGGCGCCGTGAACGACGAAGTCACGCTGCGCACCCAGGACGGTCTCGAGATCGTCGCGATCATCACGCACGGCAGCGCGACGTCGCTCGGACTCGCGGCGGGCAAGAAGGCGTTTGCGCTGGTCAAGGCGTCGTCGGTGATCGTGATGGTCGACGTGGCGAAGAACCAGGTGTCGGCACGCAATTGCATCGCCGGAACGGTGTCGGCGGTGACGAAGGGCGCGGTGAATTCGGAAGTCACGATCAGCGCGGGCGGCGCGCAGATCGCGGCGATCATCACCAACGAAAGCGTCGATCGCCTCGGCCTCGCGAGCGGCAAAGCGGCGACGGCGATTTTCAAGGCGTCGAGCGTGATTATCGGCGTCGACTAAGTGATCGAAGCGGCGGCGCGGTTCGTCCCTGGCGCTGGCGGCGGCTAATAAGGGAAAGGCCTGCGCGAGCGCACGTTGCCGCAGGAAAGAGGGCAGCATGCGCAGCGGTGTCGTGCCGTGAACGAAACCGGCGGCTTGCTTTAAACTGCACGCCTCGCTGTTCCTCTTTCCGCTTTCATCACGGACGCCGTCATGTTCGAAGTTTCCTCTGCCTCGCATCTGCCCAAAGCCGCGCAATACGAAGAACTGGTCGCCCAGGCGCGCTCGCTGCTCGCCGGCGAAACCGACTGGATCGCCAATGCCGCGAATTTCTCGGCGTTCGTGTTCCATTCGCTGAGCGATCTGAACTGGGCCGGTTTCTATTTCCACGACGGCCAGCGAACTGGTCGTCGGCCCGTTCCAGGGCAAGCCCGCTTGCGTGCGCATCGCGCTCGGCAAGGGCGTGTGCGGCACGGCCGCGCAAACCCGCCAGACCCAGGTCGTGCGCGACGTGCATGAGTTTCCCGGCCATATCGCGTGCGATTCGGCGTCGCAATCGGAAATCGTCGTGCCGCTCGTCGCGCCGGACGGCACGCTGATCGGCGTGTGGGATGTGGACAGCCCGGTCGTCGCGCGTTTCGACGACGAAGACGCGAAGGGCATGGAAGCGCTGTGCGCGGTGTTCATCGAAGCGGCGTTGCCGCGCGACGTCGTCAGCGGCGTTGAACGGCAGGACAGACGCGATTCAGTGCGCGCCACGCGCCAGCGTCACATGCTATGTTTCGTACATAGACTAGATGCAGTTCAGGGGATGGGTCGGCGGACCTCATCCCGCTATCGTTTCTCCACGCGCTCGGCCCACGACATGAGCGCGACGAACCCCCACCAGGTTCTGGAGACACGCATGAGTTCCGCCACCGTTACCGCCACCGCACCCTTCGCCGCTGACCTTCCAGCGCTCCCCCGCGTTACCCCGCAACTGCACCTTCGATAGCCACGACTGGGAGATTCTCAGCCGCTACTGGCATCCGGTCGCGTTCGCCGCCGAGGTTGCCGACAAACCCATCAGCGTGACGCTGCTCGACGAGCCGCTCGTCGTGTTCCGCTCGAACGGACAACTGGTGAGCGCACGCGACATCTGTCCGCATCGCGGCGCGCCGCTGAGCCAGGGATGGGTCGAGCAGCGGCAACATCGTGTGCCCGTATCACGGCCTGGCCTACGGCAGCGACGGCAAGTGCAAACACATCCCGTCGCAAACGGGCGGCCCGATTCCCGATCGCCTGCATCTCGTCACTTATGCGACGCAGGAAGCCTATGGCCTCGTGTGGGTGTCGCTCGGCGGCGGCACAGAAGCCGCTGCCCAGCTTTCCCTAGCTGGGACGATCCCGAGTTCCAGCAGATCCTGCCGCCGTCGATCGATATCAACGCATCGGCGGGACGTCAGACCGAAGGCTTCATCGACGTCGCGCATTTCGCGTGGATTCACCACGACAGTTTCGCGGACCGGCACAACCCGGTGGTGCCGCAGTATTCGGTCGAGCGGCGCGACGGCGGCATGCGCGCGGAGTATGTGAGCACGGTCAGCAACTTTCCGAAGTCGATGCAGCATCGCGCGCCTGAAGGCTATCTGTGGCGTCGTCATCTTCGAGGTGGACGTGCCGTTCTTCGCGCGTCTGACCGTGCAGTTTCCCGACAACGGCCGCCTGTCGATTCTGAATGCCGCGAGCCCGGTGTCCGCGCGCAAGACGCGTCTGTTCGTGCCGATCGTGCGCAACTTCGACAAGGATTTGCCGCTCGAGGACGTCTACGCATTCAACCGCCAGGTGTTCGAGGAAGATCGCGCGATCGTCGAGCAGCAACGCCCGGAAGATCTGCCGATCGACCGCACGGCGGAAGCGCCGATTCTCGCGGACCGTTCGTCGGGTGCATACCGGCGCGCGTTGGCCGAGATCGGTCTCGGCCAGGCGTATGTGCGCTAGTCGCGCGGCCGACTTCGGGAGAGAAGCCATGAGAGTATGGGAATGTGTGATCTGCGGCTTTCGCTATGACGAAGCACTGGGTCTGCCGGAAGCGGGCATTGCGCCGGGCACGCGCTGGGAAGACGTGCCGGACGACTGGCTGTGCCCGGACTGCGCGACCGGCAAACACGACTTCGATATGCAGGTGATCGCATGACGGCCGCCAGCATGAGGACGAGGTGCAGCCGGTGGTGATCGTCGGCACCGGCATGGCGGGCTACACGGTTGCGCGCGAATTGCGCAAGCTCGACAGCCACGGTGCCGATCGTGATGATCAGCCGCGACGACGGCAGCTTTTATTCGAAGCCGATGTTATCGAACGCACTGGCGATGAAGAAGGAGCCGCACGACGCTGGCCAGTTTCGACGCGATCGCGATGGCCGCGCAACTGGGCGCGTGGATTCGCGTGCGTCAGCACGTCGAGCGCATCGTGCCGGCACGAGCATACGCTGGTCGTGGACAACGCGTTGCTCGGCTACAGCAAACTGGTGCTCGCCACGGGCGCGGACCCGCGCCGCCTGCAGGTGGCCGGCGACGGCGCGGCCGACGTGCTGTCGATCAACGATCTCGACGATTACGCGCGCTTCCGGCTGGCGCTCACGCGTTGCCGCTCGGTGGCGATTCTCGGCGCGGGACTGATCGGCTGCGAGTTCGCCAACGATCTGGCGGCCGCCGGTTACGCGGTGAATCTGATCGATCCGGCGTCCACGCCGCTGGCGCGTCTGTTGCCGCGAGCAGGTGGGCGAGATCTTCGCGCGCGCGCTCGAGCGATGGCGGCATCCGCTTTCATCCCGGCCGCAGCGTGCAGCGGATCGACGATTGTCGGACGGTTACCGGTTGAGTTTCGCCGACGGCGAGCCGATCGACGCCGATCTGGTCGTGTCGGCGATCGGGCTCGCGCCGCGTACGGCGCTCGCCGCGGCGGCCGGTCTCGAGATCGAGCAAGGGCATTCGCACCGATGCGTGGTGCCGCACCAGCGCGCCGGATATCTACGCGCTCGGCGATTGCGCGGCGATCGACGGCAAAGTGCAGCCGTACGTGTTGCCGATCATGCATGCGGCGCGCGCGCTGGCGCGTACGCTGACGGGCGAGCCGACGCGCGTCGCTTTCCCGGTGATGCCGGTCACGGTGAAGACGCCCGCGAGTCCGGCCGTCGTCGTGCACGCCCGAAGGCGAGGGCGCATGGTCGATCGAAACGGCGCGGCGATGCGCGCGCGATGCACTGCGGCGCGCGCCGTGTGCCGCGCATGCCGCGAGCGAACGTCCGTTGGGCTTCGCGCTGCTCGGCGCGGCGATCGAGGGCAAGGCGGCGCTCGTCAAGGCGATGAGGCGCAGACGGAACGAGCCCGCCATCAGCATAACCCATAACAACTTCCGTCTGACCGACCTCACTGTGCGATCGTTCGGTGTCTGAAGGGCCTGTCACCTCGAAGACATCCGATGATCGCATTCACGCCGCAAGCTCTGCTTGCGGCTTTTTTTATTGGCGTCGAAGAAATGCGCTGCGAATCTAGGAAACCAGATCTTTGGCGACGTTCGCGATCAGCTCGACGCAGCCAGATCGCCGCGACGCTGCGATGCGTGCGGTCGTGCCAGAGCTGATAGTAGGTGAGCGCGCTGCGGCTCGCCGGGAATCGGCTCGATGCGCAGCGGCAGCAGCTTCGTGTAGTGCGTGGCCAGCGCGCGCGTGGTCGTGAACAGCAGATCGGAGCGCGCCAGCACGTAGGGCGCCATGCCGAAGTAGGGCAGCGTCGTCGTGACCGTGCGCGACAGGCCGTTGCGCGCGAGTTCGACATCGACGGTGCCCCACGCTGTCGTGTTGTAGGTCATCACCGCGAGATGATCCGCCTCTTCGTACACGGGTTTGCTGAGCCGCCCCGGTTTGATCGGATGGCCGTTGCGCATCACGCACACCAGTTCGTCCTTGCACAGCGGCTGCAAATGCAGATGCTCCGGCGGCGTGCGCCAGTTGCCGATCACGAGATCGAGAAAGCCGCTTTCCAGCCCGTGTTCGTAGCCGCCATCCACCATCATCAGATGCCGGAATTCGAGCTTCGCGCTGCGGCGCTTCGCGATGAAATGCATCGACGACGGCGGGGACGAAAAACGCGTCGAGATAATCCGGCGAGCCGATCCGAAAGGTCTGGCGGGTGGTGGCCGGATTGAACGACGCGGTGGGATGCAGGATCGCGTCGATGCTGTTCAACGCCTGCGCGGCGGGTTCGATCAGTGTCAGTCGCGTGCGCGGTCAGCACCATCCGGCTGCCGCTGCGCACCAGCAGCGGATCGCCCGTCATCTCGCGCAGCTTGCGCAACGCCACGCTGACGGTGGGCTGCGATTGTCCGAGCAAGCGTTGCCGTGCGCGACACGCTCGATTCGGTCAGCAGCGTATGCAGCACCTTCAGCAGATGCGAGTCGATGATTTCCCTGGACATGAAATGCGGGACTCCTGTGCCGCGCGGATCCAGCGTGAGGAACGGCGCTTTTATCGAAGAAACTGCGGATGAGCTGCAGCGCAAACGTGCCGAAATATATCCACGGATATAACGGTCGTCAATCCGGCGTGCCCCTGTGAAGGGCTTCCGATTGCATGTCGAACGAGTGTCGGACAGGCCTTCAAGGCCTGTGCAGGTTGAGTTATTCCTCGTGGAGTATTCCAGCCATAGTGCGCACGTTATGGCGCGTGTGACCGGATCGAAACCAGCTTGAAAAAATCGGGAATAACACCAGGCCACGCGATTGGCGCAACAAGTGCGCCGTCAGGCGGGCGGATGGCACGTGAAAGCCGCTATCATACGAACGATCAGGACGGCTGGGCGCCGTCGTCGGGGATTTCGGACCGGAGACTCCTCGCCTGCTCGCCGCTTGCGCTTCACGCGTCAGACACACGCACAAATCGCTTTCAAAAACTCAGGAAAATCAAAGGCTGGCGCGATGCAAGACCTTCAATACGCCGAAGCGCAAAAGCGCGCTGCCGCGCTTGCCGCGGCGCCTTATGGCATGTTCATCTGCACCGCTGACGGCGTCTTCGAAGCCGTCAACGCCGCTTTCGAAAAGCTGACAGGATTGACGGCTGAAGAATTGATCGGCCGGCGTACGTTCGAATCGCTGCACGATCCCGCCGAACTCGCAAAGCGCCGCGCCGAATTGCCGCCGCTGGCGGCGATCTGTTCGCGCTACGAAGGCGAATGGACCTACATGCGGCGCAACAGCACGCCGATTCGCGTGGTGCTCGCGCTGGCGCCCGTGCTCGACGATGCGTCGCCAGCCTGTGCGGCGGGCAGCCGGGCCGAACGCTATGTCGGCATCGTCATCGACATGACGCGTTATGCGCAATCCGAAGCGCGCCTCTGGTACGTGGCGCATCATGACGGCGTGACGCGTCTGCCGAATCAGACGCTGTTCACCGAACGCCTCGAACTGATGATCGCGCGTTGCGAGCGCAGCGGCAGCGGCTTTACGGTGCTGATCGCCGAACTCGATCATCTTGCGCAAATTGCGCGACGCGCTCGGTCTGCATGCGGCCGAACTCGTGCTGCAGATCGTCGGCGAACGGCTGCGCGGGCTCTTTCCCAACGACGGCACGATTGCGTCGATCGGCGGCACGCAGTTCGCGTTGCTGATCAACGAATGCGGCGCGGCACGCCGACGCTTTCGCGGCCGAGGCACTGGGCCGCATTGCCGAATCGATCGACTATGCGCGGCACGCCGCTGAACATTACCGCGAGCATCGGCATCGTCGCATATCCCGCCGACGGCGACGATGCGCCGACGCTGATGCGTCGCGCGGGCGTGGCGTTGTCGGCGGCGTCGGCGGTGAACGGCAATGCGGTGCGGCGCTTTTCCACCGCGCTCGAAGGCCAGGCCGCGCGCCGCTTCGAACTGGAGACGATGCTGCGCGAAGCGCTCGAACGCCAGCAACTGCATCTCGTGTATCAGCCGCAGGTGACGCTCGCGACGGGCCGTATCGCGCAAGTCGAGACGCTGCTGCGCTGGAATCATCCGCAGCGTGGTTTGATCAGTCCGGTCGAGTTCGTGCCGGTCGCGGAAGAGTCGGGCCTGATCGAGCAGATCGGCGAATGGGTGATCCGCACCGCGTGCCGCGATGCCGGCAAATTGCTGCGGCAGACGGGCACCTTGCCGCGTGTCGCGGTGAACGTGTCGCCGCAGCAGTTCCAGCGGCACGATCTGTTCGAGACGATCCGCGAGGCGCTCGAAGATGCCGCGCTCGATCCTTCGTATCTCGAAGTCGAAATCACCGAGGGCGTGCTGCTGGGCGATACCGAGCAGGCATTGCAAACGCTGCATGCGTTGCGCGAATTGGGCGTGGAAGTCGCGGTGGACGATTTCGGCACCGGCTATTCGAGCCTCGCGTATCTGACGCGCTTTCCGCTGAACCGTCTGAAAATCGATCGCTCGTTTGTGACCGGCATGACTACCGATCCGCAGAGTGCGGCACTGGTCGGCGCCATCATCGCGATGGCGCATGCGCTCAAGTTGCGCGTGACGGCCGAGGGTGTCGAAACCGCCGAGCAGGCCGCGCAACTGGAAGCGTTCGGCTGTGACGAAGCGCAAGGGTTCTGGTTTTCGCGGCCCATCACGGTCGCGGCGTTGCGCAATGTGCTAAAGCCGTTGGGTGCTGCGTGAGATGCCGTCGTGCAAACTGGCTGCATGCTCGCCGCTGGCATGGTTAGCGATCCGTACCAACGTCGTACTGTTCGGAAAGCCGTCTGTCACGTAGATGGCGCTCTCGTCGCCAGATAATTCCCCATTTTCACCTTGCGCCGATTTTTCCGGTTCTTGCGGTAAGCGGGTAGAAATGACACGCACGTGAACCGTCGTCGCGTCGCTTACGCAAGCGACATGCCTTGCGTTTCGTCTGTCGAGAGCGTCAGGAACATATCCTGCTGCTTCGCCTCAACGGAACTCTTTCCGCAACGGAACGAAGACTCGCGATGAACGATCTCCTTTCCCGCCTAGTGCATTTTCAACCGTCGGTGCTCGTCACGATGACGCACGACGCCCTTCATATCGTGTTGGCCGCTGCTGATTCTGGTGGTCGGCTGGTGGCTGTCGAATCGCGTCGGCGCGCTGTTTGCCAAAGCGCTCGCGCGTACCCACGCAGACCCGACACTCGCACCGATGCTTGCCGCCATGGGCACCTGGGCAGTACGCGTGCTGGTGTTTATCGCGGCGCTCGGCGAGGTCGGCATTGCGACCGCCAGCGTGCTGGCGGTGCTCGGCGCGGCCGGTCTTGCGATCGGTCTCGCGTTGCAGGGCACGTTGCAGAATATCGCCGCCGGCATGATGTTGTTGATGCTGCGCCCGTTTCGCGTCGGCGACGTGATCGAGGGCAGCGGGGCGGCAGCCGGTATCGTGCGCGAGGTGGGTCTGTTCACCACGCGCATCGAGCGCGGCGACGGTAACGCGGTGTTCGTGCCGAACAGCCAGATCTGGAGCAATCCGGTAATCAACTACAGCAGCGGCGGCACGCAGCGCATCGAGGTGGAAGTGGAGCTCGCGCAGCGCAAGGACGTCGATGCCGCGATCGGCGAATTGAAAAAGCTGGTCGCCGACGAACCGCGCGTGCTGAGTGGCTCGACCCTCGCGCCGGTGGTCACTGTCGCCGATTATCCCGACGACGGCGGCGCGAAACTGCGCATTGCCGCGTGGGTGCGCACGCCGGACGCGTCGCTTGCCAGCGACGATCTGCACGAGCACGCGCAGAGCCGCGCTTGAACAGGCGGGTTGTCCGGTCGCGGCGTGATGCGCGGCTGATCGACGGCACCGGACAACGCGGAACAACGTGGAACAACGCAGGATAGCGCGCAAACAGCGTGGTCCTCACGTGTCATGAAAGCCCTTCACGCGCGACGCCTTCCGTGTAAAACGCGGCTCGCGCCGATAAACAGGCGCCTCTATAATCGAACTCTGCTCATTCATGTTGAACCGGACTCACTTGATCGACACATCTGAATCCGCCGGCCGCTCATTGAGCGGAGAAGGCAGCACGCCCGGCGTGCTCGCAGCGTTGCGTGACGCCACGGCCGAGCGCCATGAATTGCTCCACGAGATCATGCCGCTGTCGGTGGACAGCGTTGCATTGCGCGACTACCTCGCTCATCTGGCAATACTGCGCGACTGGCTCGAACCGCTCGAAACGTGGCTCCAGACTTTCAACGACGGCCCGCAGTCGCCGGCACTCCCTGCACGCATGAACCGGCTCGCGCTGATCGACGCCGATCTCGCGCATGCGTCGGTGGGTCCGCGAGATCTCGCCGCAATGGCGTTGGCGGGTCGTGCACGGCGCTGGAGCGGGGCGCAGAGTGCCGCTTACCGGTGGGGCGTCTGCTATGTGATCGAAGGTTCGCAGTTAGGCGGCGCGGTGCTGTATGCGCGGCTGAGAGAGCGTCTGGCGCCGCATCCGCTCGGCTATCTCGACACGGGGCGCGACACGCTGGGTCCGCGCTGGCGCGCCTTTACTCAGGCAATGGCCATCGAGGTGAACACCCCTGTTTCGATCGACGAGGCGTGCCGCGGCGCGGCCGAGGCATTCGATCGTCTGATCGAACTTGCGCAGCGTCCCGCCGGGGCTGATTGCGCAAGTGTCGCCTGAAACGCGCCGGAATGTCGTTTATGGATAGCTTCCGCCACAACCCCGCCGCGCCCACTTTACCTTTCGACGCTGCCGCTGCCTTCGATCTGCTGCCAGAAGCCTATGTGATTCTGAACCGCCGCTATGAGATCGTGCTCGCCAACGCGCGTTATCTCGATCTCACCGGGCAATCGCTGAGCGACGTGCGTGGCCAATCGATTTTCGATACCAATCAGTTCGGTACCGCCGAACAGCGCGACGCGCGTCGCGCGTGGCTGACTGCCGCGTTGCGCGAACTGTCGACGGATCAATCCAGATGGTCGCCGCTGTTTCGCTACGAGATGCCCGCGCATCGCGACGGCGAGACGGATCACGGGACGGATGATGAAGCAGGCGCCGGGCAGCGGGTGCCGCGCTACTGGAAGATCAAGGCGAGCCTGCTCGCCGCTGCGCGAAACCAGGGTGAGGCGAGCGGCGCGAGCGATCATATCGTGCTACGCGTCAGCGAAGTCACCACACAAATCTCCGCCTACGAACGCGATCAGCGCGAGCGTGCAAAGCTGCGTTCGCAGGCGCAGTTGCGCCTTCTTCTCGCCGACGAAGCCCGCGCGCAGTTGCGCGAGCATCAGGAGCGCTTTCAACTGGCGATGGCGTTTTCGCAACTGGGCGCATGGGAGCTCGATCCGGCCACCGGCGCGATCGAGTGCACTGATCAATGCAAGACGAACCTTGGCCTGGGTCCGACTTCGGTCCTCACCGAGCAGCGTCTGTTCGAGCAGATCGTGCATCCCGAAGACCGCGACCGTCTGCGCGCGGCAATGAATCAGGCGCTGGCCGTCCGCGAACATTTCGAAGTCGACTACCGGATCGGCTGGGCGAGCGGGGCGATCCGCTGGATCCTGGTGCGTGGCACGGGCCGCTTTATGCCGGACGGCACGTTAAGTTCGGTGATCGGCTTCACGCTCGACATCACGTCGCGCAAGGAAGCGGAACTGGAGCAGCGCGAGATCGCCGCGAGCGAGAAACGGGCGCGCGAACACAGCGAGCGGCTCGCGATGGCGATGGATCATTTCGTCACGACCGTGAGCCACGAGTTGCGCTCGCCGCTGTCGGCGATCATGTCGTGGACCGACCTGTTGCAGCGCTCCGCCGATCCGTCGCATGTGACGCGCGCGACCGGCGTGATCAGCCGCAACGCGCGGCAGCTTTCGCATATGGTCGACGACCTGCTCGACAGCGGGGCGATCGTCACTGGAAAGCTGTCGGTCAATCTGCAACCGGTCGATCTCGGCGCGCTTGCCGGAATCGTCGCCGAAGACATGCGCATGCATGCGCAAGCCAAGGGTCTCACCTTGATAGCCGACGATCTCGCCTCTGTCATGGTGCTCGCCGACGAAAACCGGATGAAGCAGGTGGTCTGGAATCTGGTGTCGAACGCAGTGAAGTTCAGCGCGCAAGGCACGATCGACCTGTCGGTGCGGGTTGTCGGCGAGCGGGTCGAACTGGCCGTGCGCGATACCGGCGGCGGGCTCGACGGCGACTCGCTGGAGCGCATTTTCGAGCGCTTCCAGCAGTTCAGCGCGAGCGGTTCCGGGCGTGTCGCCGGCTTGGGGTTGGGGCTGTGGCTCGTGAAGAACCTGCTGGACCTGCACGGCGGCACGATTTGCGCGGAGAGTCCCGGCTTGGGGCAGGGCGCGACGTTTCGCGTCACGCTGCCGGTGTATCGCTGATCGAACCGTTGTCTGGAGGATGCGTCAGGAAGCCCTAATAGCTTGCGCTTCCTGATGACTCATCAACGCGGATACGGCGGCGGTTCGTTCAACACTGCCCAGAACATGCCGAGGTCGTTGATCGCGGCCATGAAGTCGTCGAACGCGACGGGCTTCACCACATACGCATTCACGCCGAGATCGTAACTGCGCAGCAAGTCGCTTTCCTCACGCGAGGATGTCAGCATCACCACCGGAATGCGCTTGAGGCTCTCATCGCCGCGCACTTCCTTCAGCACTTCGTGACCGTCGATTTTCGGCAGCTTCTTGTCGAGCAGAATCACCGCCGGATTCTCTTCAGCCCGATCCGCCCATTGCCCTTCGCGGCGCAAATATTGAAGCGCCTCTTCGCCGTCCCGCAACGACACGACCGGATTCGCGAGGCGCGTTTTCTCCAGCGCGATCAGCGTGAGTTCGACGTCGTTCGGATTGTCTTCCACCAGCAGGATCGGTCTTAACACGTTCATTCCTTCATTTCGATTCATCTTTTGAGTCCTTCGGCACGGGGCGAAAGCGCTTGCCCGGTGACAACGCAGTCAGTCGCGCCACGGCCGCCGCCGCGGATTCCTCACCCTCGCTCGTGTCGGCGACGAACACATACGGAAGAGAAAAATATACCGACGTGCCCCGGTCGATTTCGCCGGTTGCCCAGGTTTTACCGCCATGCCTTTCAATAATGCGTTTGACACCAGCAAGTCCGATGCCCGTGCCCTCGAATTCTTCCACGCGATGCAGGCGCTGGAATACGCCGAAGAGTTTATCGACGTAGCGCATGTCGAAACCGACGCCGTTATCCTTGACGAAGAACACGTGCTGACCGGCAAGTTCGCCTTCGCCTGCGAGGCGCCCGATTTCGATCGCGGCATGCTCGCGGGTCGACGTGAATTTTACAGCGTTCTCGATCAGATTCCGGAGCACCACGTGCATCAGCACAGCGTCTGCGTTGACGTGGCCCAGATCACCGATATGCCACGTGATCGAGCGCGCCGGCACGTCCTTGACCTCGTCGGCGACGAGCGCGTCGGCCATCGTTTTCAGATCGACCGATTGCGGCCGCAGCGCCGCGCGGCCCATCTGCGAGAACGCAAGCAGATCGTCCACCAGCTTGCCGCCAAAGCGAGCCGATGAAATGATTCGCTCGACGAAATGACTGCCGCGCTCGCTCAGACGCTCGCTTTCGAGTTCGCGCAACAGATCGGCGAAACCGACGATGTGCCGCAACGGTGCACGCAAATCGTGCGACACCGTATATGAAAAGCCTTCGAGTTCCTTGTTCGCGCGACCGAGTTCGAGCGCGAGTTGCGCGAGTTCCTCGGCGCGGCGCAGCACGATGCCGAGCAACGCGGTGCGAAATTCCACGGCGATTTCGAGTTCGGCCGGTCGCCACGCGAGCGAGCGGCCGCGTACCGTATCGGTCCACACATCGAAGCTCTTGCGCGGCGACAGCGAATCGGACAGAGCCGCGAGCTTCACGCGCGGGTCGCCGGCCCATTGAATGGTCTGCACGACTTCCTCGCGGAACCACAGCACGTAATTGCGGAACAGCTTCGAAATCGACACGGCGAGCAGGCCCGCGTAGTCGGGATGCGGCGGCAGTACGGTACAGGCGGTGGCGAGCGTGTCGGTGTCGAAGGTCTCGTCCACTCGCGTGTCGAGCCATTCGACGAGCTTCGTCACTTCCGCTTCGCGCGGCGTCGTGCCGATCAGCAGAATGCGGCCGTCGAAGACGATCGCCGCGCCGCTCGACGCCGTCAGTCCGAGCAGATCCTTGGGATCGTTGGCGAGCGCGTCGGTGAAGCTCTCGCTATTGGCCATGGTCGCGAGCAGTCGCGCAAGCGTGCGGCGCAACTCGAGCCGGTACTCGGCCTGCGCATGATCCTCTTTCGCCTCGATCTGCAACGACAGCACCTGCGCGATGTGCTCGCACGCGGTGCGCACTTCGAATGGCGGCACGCGCGCGCTGTCGTGATGACAGGAAATCAGCCCCCACAATTTGCCGCGCACTACGATCGACATCGACATCGACGACAGCGTGCCCATGTTCTTCATGTACTGCACATGGACGGGCGAGACGCTGCGCAGCGACGCATAAGTGAGGTCGGTGAGCTTGCCCGTGGACGGATGCAGCGGCGGCACGAGCGGCGCGGGCTGATAATCGGCGTCCGCGATCAGTCGGATGCGGTTGCGCACGTAGAGCGCGCGCGCTTGCGCCGGGATGTCCGAGGCTGGAAAGTGCTGGCCGTCGTACGACGCGTAACCCGGCTCGATATGTTCCGCGATCACGTGGCCGCTGCCCGAATTGTCGAAGTTGTAGACCAGCGTGCGGCCATAGCCGGTGATGCGCTGCACTTCGTCGGCCGCGAGTTGCGCGAGACCCTCGACGGTCTCGATGTCTTGCAGACGGTTGATGAACGTGCGCACCAGCGGGTACATCGACGCGAACACGTCGTTCGTGCCGCGCGCGGGCTCCAGTTCGACGAACGCGATTGCCTGATGACGATGCACGATGACCGCGAACGGCGTGACGCGCGAAGCGGCGCCGCTCGCGCGCGGGTCGTGCATCGAACCGACGTAGAGGGGGATGCCGTCTTCCTGATGAGTGGCCAGCGCCTCGACGATGCGTGCCGCCCATTCGTCGCCGACGATGTGGGCGATCGGCCGGCCTAGTGCGTGCTCGGCGGGCGAGCCGGTGAGGGTCGCGATATTCGCGCTGACCTGCAGCAACGTGCCGTTCTCGGCGATGCTGAACAGAAAGCCGTGCGGCTGGATGCCGCCGGGAATGTGGATGGGTTCTCTCGCGCAGTCAGCTTCGACTGCCGAAGACGCGGAAGATGTCAGGTCTGCCATGCGTGCTCCAGGAACAGTACGCTGCATTTTCGCATAGCGTGCCGGGCCGTGTTTCGGCCGGCTTTGCGCTTGCGGCAGCGGGAGGGAGCTCGCGGGCAGTGACGTGGGCGTGGTGTTATGCCTTTGCTTTTCTGCCGCCGATGCGTCGCTGCCGTCGCGGCTGCGTTTATTGCGCTTTTATCTTCACACTGTGGTGGTGCTCCGGCTTGGGCATTGCGCGCGTGCATTGATTGTGCAGGCCTTAGTCCCGGCGTGGATGCGCAAGAAAAAATCGCAGCATTTCCGCCGATGCGTCCGGGCCCGCGGGATCCGTATACGAGCCGCGCTGACTGCCGCCGGACCAGGCGTGACCCGCGCCGTGGATCGTCCAGTACTCCGCTTCGGCACCGTTCGACGCGACGAGCTTTTGCACCGTGGCGTTGTGTGCGCCGCGTGCTGTGGTCAGGGGCGGGGAGGCGGTCGTGGTGCCGGCATCGAACGAAGCGACGAGCTGCGCTGCATTCGACGGGTGAACGGTCTTGTCCGCATCGCCCTGAAATACGATCAGCGGACGCTGTGGCGCGACGCCTGCACGATGACGAGGTGTCTTGCCGCCTTTCATCGCGGCGAGCGCCGAGGGCAGGTCTTTCGCGCAGCCGTACGCGAGACCTGAGTGGACACCTCCCGCCGCGTACAGATCGGGCGATGTTTTCAGCATGACGTCCGCCATTGCGCCGCCCGCCGACAAACCCGCTACATACACGCGCGCCGGATCGATCCGGTAGTGCGCCATCACCTCACGCGTGATGCCCGCAATCAACGACGGCTCGCCGTGATCGCGCTGCTGATCCGCAGGCTTGAACCAGTTCCAGCATTTCGAATGATTGGCCGATTGCGGCTGAACCGGATACACGACGATGAAGCGCTGCTGCTCGGCCAGTTCGTTCATGCGCGTGCCGGCCGCAAAGTCGTCGGCGTTCTGCGTGCAGCCGTGCAGCATCACGATGAGCGGCACCGCTTCATCTTTGTAGCCGGTCGGTACGTACAGCTTGTATTGACGTTGGCCAGCGCTGTTGATGAACGTGTGCGTGCTGAAGGTGCCGGGTGTTTCTGCGTCGATCGTGTAGGGCTCCTCCGTTTGCTGGCCGGGGCTCAAATGGGTTTGCGCTTCGGCCCATGTTTGTGCCCAGTTGCTCGCGGTAGGCGAGGCGAATGGCGGCTGCTGCATTTGTGCATGGCCCGGCTGGGCATTCACGCCGCCTAGCGCGCGTTGAACGGCGGCGGTCGCTTCGTCAGGACCCTTCGTACGCAGTAGCTCGAAGGCGTCTTTCATCGATTTCAGGAAATCTTTGTTCATGGCAGTGTTGATGTCCAAGTTGGTTTGCGTCGAACTGCTGGCGGTGGCGTGCATGAGTGGCGGGATGCGTTTTTAGCTTCTGCTTTAGCTGATGCGCCCCTTGAGCGCCGCCTTGACCGCGGGCGACGCGTGAAACGCACCGAGCACCACCACCGACGCAATCGTCGCAGCGGCGAGTTCGGGCGGAACGTCGGCGGCGATACTGGCCAGGCCGAGCACGTGGATGTCGAGCTGCTCATTGGCGGCCTGAGCCGCTTCGAGGTCGCGTCGCGAGAAGTGCTGCAGGCCGAGCACCATTGCGCGCCGTGTCACGGTTTCGGTGACGACCTGTGCGTGCACGGCAAGCTGATTGCGGATCGCAGTGCGGATCAGGTCGGTTCGGGTCGAATAAAAGCCTTCTTCGACTAGCAAGTCGATCTGGCCCAGGTCGATCGGGCCGAGGTTGATGGTGATTTTTTCGGTCTCGCCGCCTTTAGGGCGGGAGGTGTCGACGAGTTTGAGTTTGGGCATTTTTGAGAGGAGACGGCTTGATGCCATCCAATTAACATCCAGTGGGATGGTTATACGCCTCTCGTGGGATGGGCGTCAAAGGGAAAATTTGGGGTCGGGAAAGGGGGCTGCGGGCGGTGGACGCCGGCGGGGATGTGTTTCGCCCGAGTGCGCTGGCTGCGCGCGGGCGATTGTCTTGAGCTAGCTAACGTCGGACATATTCAATGGCCATGTCCTCCGTGACCGCCACCGTGGTCGCCGCCATGTCCGCCGTAGTAGCCGCCAAAGCCGAAGCCGACGCCGACGCCGATTGACGGTGCAGCGTAATAGCCCGGAGGGTAACCGTAGTAACCCGGCGCGGATTGGTAGACCGGTCCGGGATCGTAGCCGTAGCCATAGCCGTAAGGTGGCGCAACGACGCAGCCCGCAAGGCTCGCCGCCAGCATGACGATGCTGATCAATCTGATCATTTCCATTTCCTCCTGTGCTCCGGCAGAGAGTCGCTCTGCGACAAGGCTTGTCAGATAGAGAGCAAAGGACGGTCCTGAAAGGGCGGTGCGAATCGGCTGCAGAAACGAAAACCCAAAACCACCAGTTACCTGCTCTGTTCGATTGGTCCGCCTGGTTGCGTGTTTTCAGGCGCTCGGCGACGTCTGGCGAGAGTAATCCGGCCGCCACCAGGGTATTGATCTTTTGACGGAGTACTTCGAGATTGGGCAGGTGCATGCCATCGGCGAGGATCGATGCAACTTCTGCGTCAGTCAGTCAGGCGGGTGCAGTGCCAGCCCCGAATCGAATAGCTCGTTAAAGTTTCGCCGACGTCGATCATTGCTCTATCGAAGGCCGACGCCGGATATTGGTGAATACCACTTTCCCAGTCCAGGAGGACATCGTGGTTAGCTCCAAGGTCGTGATAAGGGGAGGAGGCCACGTTTCGAAGGTTTCGAGAGAAAGCAGGTTCATATGTGCCGTTGATGAATCAGAGCCCTATCGGTATTCGTCAATCTCGATGTTGCCGCCCGTCGCTTCCATCAGCAGTGAGCAAGTCTGACAGGTCCTCGGGCCGCATTCGTTGCATCGCCTTTTCAACCCTCTTGTCATATCGGCGGTCGTTCGAATCACGTTGCTTTTGTGCCTTACGCGCGTACAGCAGTACAAAGCAACCGAGTTGTCCAACGATGCGCGCCTTCTTGGTTGTCGAGCTCATGTCCGTGGGCGCCACGATCTCGAAGTCAAGAAAGCGAATCCGGATCAACCTTGCCTCCTTCGATCACGAAATGGCTGGCATCGACGCCGGGCGCAAAGAATCTCCAATCCTCATCCTCGAGCCCCCCGTCTGGCGTGATAACGAGGCGCAGCCCCCCTGACATCGAAATACAGACAGCCCCATATTCGCTTCCGGCTATGCGTTCCACGGTTGTTGCACGTGACCGCACCAGCGATTCCTCAAGCCGTTCTGTCGCAAGTTGTGCCGCTTCGTCAGAACCATAAAGATCATCCCGCCTTGCGATGGCTGCACCGGTCTGCTCAATTTGCCAATTGCATTGAACGTGCAACGCCCAAGTGCCAACCCGCTTTATCGTACCTCTGCGGGTCGTGGTTTCCCGCACAGGGCCAAACTGGAGTGTAAGCATATCTGCGGCGTGATTAATGCCGCTCAAATCGAGCCCAATAAGGACGGACAGACGTGCCTTAATCAGTTCCTTGGTATCCGTCATTCACTGCCTCCGAACATATCTTGTGCACGTTCCATAATTTCATGATAGCCGAGACCTTCTCCGCTTATTTCTTCGTGAAGCTGGCGTGCCTGACGTTGGTCCAATCCAATGGCTTTAACCACAGCCTTGAATTGTTTGTTTTGTGCCTGGTTGTTCCCGGGCGTACCCTCGCCACCAGCGAGGTCTACAACGTTCCCGCTTAACGCATCCGGTGTGTACTCGAACGGCTGCACGCCGCCAAGCGGCGTATTGAGATCCTGTGGCATGCGCGGGCTCTTGCCGTAGAGGAGCTTTGCCATATCCGCGTTGGTTAGCTGTGGTGTACGGGCAGGGGCTGACCCTGGAGCCTTATCCCGCTCCTCCCGGATTGCCTGCAGACATTTGCGCATCTCTTCGTGATCCGGCACAAAGACAAGCCAGCCGTCCGCGACGTCTTCATACAGCGCTTGGGCAACCTGCTGGTCGGTCATCCTGTATAGATCGCGACGGCGTTCGCTTCGCGTAGCGACGGCACGCAGATTCATTGAGCCATGCGACAACAGGTACTCGGCGGTATTCCGATTGAGCCACGCGGCGTGCGCGTCCATCATGGCCTGCTTCAAGTCTTCGCGCTCCTCGGGTCCGAGCGGCACATTCGTCCAGAACAGATGCCACTTCTCCAAGGAGAAAGAGTCAGGTTCCCTTACGTGCAGGTAGATCGAGTCTTGAATGCTGTGCCAGAAGAAATGACCATGCCGTCTGTCGGTGAATCTGGAATCCATGTGGTAGTTGGAACTCATAGGCAACCCTGCTTTTCGGGACGACGTAAACCTAGCAGATCGGGAAGGGGAGTTGTTTACGAGATAAGTTGGCTATGCTAAGTAGCTCAAAACAAAAGAAAAAGCCGGCCATCGCGGGTCGGCTCTCGCTTGCCGGTCCTTCCCGGCTGCCCGATCCGGCATGCGACCGGTGCCGGGTCTGCGTCACCGGGGTGTGACTACCGTGGCCGCCACATCACCGACTATGTTCGGAGCCGCGCTCCGGTCGACGCCTGACCCGCTGACTCTCAAGCCTTGCTCGGCTGTGATTCGCACGTCAACACCCAGCCTGTCCCTCGCGTCCAACTGCGCCATTACTGGACCGTTCATTTTTACTTCGGCCGTGCTGGCTTCATTGTCTCCGCCTGCGGGCGTACTAGTGGTGCCGCCGCCCCTCCGGCGCCGGCCGTCTCCGCAGATCCCGAGCCGCCCGCCGCCTCATGCACAGCCTCGCTTAGGCGCTGAAGCACGGCCGCCGTTGCAGTTTTCAGATTACCGACAAGGTCAATCTCGGCTTGCGTCCTGTCGAAAAAGCTTTCGATGCCCGCAATTAGCCCCCCTTTTTGAAAGGCAAGCGATGCACGGTCAAATACCTGCATGCTCGTTTCGAGCACCGCTGCTGCAATCTTGAGCGGCGCAGTAAATGCCTCGAATCCGATTTTAAGAAGACCGACACTGACTTTTAGCATATCGGCTCCCCGCGCCATTTGAGCCAACTTTCCGATCATCGTATCGCCCAGATTCACGATAGCACTGGCCCGCTTGCGTCCGTTGAACAGATCGCGCGCCTTGCGGCCGAGGGCATTTCCGTCAAGTAGGGGCGTGGCCGCTATCTCGCTGGGCTCACACTTAAGAATCTCTGGCAGCGCGGGCTGGCCACGATGACCTTCTTGCCCGTCGCTTGTTTGAAGACTGCGCGCAGCACGCACCACAGCGCAAACAGCTCGATCCACCCGGCCGTTACGCGCTCGATCTGCGCGACGACATCAGCGGGTGCGACTGACTGAACGGACATGAAACCCATGCCGTTCTCACTACGCTTCAGGTTTCGCTCATAGCTGCGCTGTGTGCTGTCGGCCATCTCGCACAGCGCGAGGGTACGGTAGTCCCGTATAAGCTCGCGCATGGTCCAGTCTCGCCGGGTTTTGACCTTGCGCACTTCGTCGGCCGGGTTCGTCCCGTCGACAACCGCCAGGCGCTTTTTGCTCCCGCTCAACCGGGCAGCGGACAGCGGCATATCGGGATATCGCCCGGGCGTCACTTCCTGCCGCCGGCCGCCGTGCCTGAAGCGTAGAACCCATGTCGCCGCGCCGGCAGCCGACAGCGTGAACCTGAGCCCGCCGCCGTCCGACTTTGCGACGGGCGAGCCGGCACGAATTCACTTGCGAATCTGAATGTCAGTGAGGAGGTTGGTCTGAATCTTCGCCTATCGATCGCACTCCAGAGTAATGCCGCTTCTACCTACCCATCAGAGGCGCGCTTCCATTCTACGGCGATCAACGGCAATTAACTGGCTTTTCCGGGAAACGCCCGCCAGTAAAGGCTAATGGCGATTCCACCTGAACGTGAACGAACGTCAATTAAGCTACATCAAAACAATATCGTACTGCTCCTGACTCAAATTCGACTCCACCTGCAACGACACCGGCTTGCCGATGAAATCGATCAGCATCGCCAGATGCTGCGACTCTTCCTCAAGAAACAGATCGATCACCTGCTGCGACGCCACCACGCGAAACTCGCGCGGATTGAACTGCCGCGACTCGCGCAGAATCTCGCGCAGCACGTCATAGCACACCGTTCGCGGCGTCTTGACCTGCCCCTTGCCCTGACACACCGGGCAAGGCTCGCACAGCACATGCGCGAGCGATTCACGCGTGCGCTTGCGCGTCATCTCGACCAGCCCGAGCTGCGAGAATCCATTCACAGTCACCCGCGTACGATCGCGCGACAGCGCCTTCTTCAACTCGCCCAGCACCTGGTCGCGATGCTCGACGTTTTCCATATCGATGAAGTCGATGATGATCACGCCGCCCAGATTGCGCAGCCGCAATTGCCGCGCAATCGTGTGCGCGGCTTCGAGATTGGTCTTGAAGATCGTATCGTCGAAATTGCGCGCGCCGACATAGCCGCCGGTGTTCACGTCGATGGTCGTCATCGCTTCGGTCTGGTCGATCACGAGATAGCCGCCCGACTTCAGATCCACGCGCCGCGACAACGCGCGCTGAATCTCGGCCTCGATGTTGTACAGATCGAAGAGCGGCCGCTCGCCGGTGTAGTGATGCAGCTTCGACGACACCGCCGGCGTGAACTCCGCCGCGAAATCGGCGAGCATCTGATACGTCTCGCGCGAGTCGACCTGAATGCGCGAGGTCTCGTCGTTGACGAAATCGCGCAGCACCCGTTGCGCGAGATTCAGGTCCTGATAGAGCAGGCTGGTCGGCGGCATGCGCTGACCTTGCGCGACGATCGTCGCCCACGTCTTGCGCAGATACGCGACGTCGCCGGCCAGCTCTTCGCTGGTCGCGTCTTCGGCGATGGTGCGGACGATGTAGCCGCCTTTTTCGTCGGCGGGCAGCACGGCGGTCAGACGCGCGCGCACGGCTTCGCGCTCGGCTTCGCTCTCGATCTTCTGCGAGATGCCGATATGCGGCTCCTGCGGCAGATACACCAGCGTGCGCCCGGCGATGCTCACTTGCGTGGACAGCCGCGCGCCCTTGGTGCCGATCGGGTCCTTCACGACCTGCACCATCAGCGTCTGACCTTCGAAGACGATCTTTTCGATCGGCTGATGCGGCGTCTGATGCTGCGGTTCGCCGGCAATGCGCGGATGCCAGATATCGGCGACGTGAAGAAACGCGGCGCGTTCGAGACCGATGTCGATGAAGGCGGATTGCATGCCCGGCAGCACACGGACGACCTTGCCGAGATAGACATTGCCGACGCGCCCGCGCGACAGCGTTCGTTCGACGTGAAGTTCCTGGACGGCGCCTTGCTGGACGAGCGCGACGCGCGTTTCCTGCGGCGTGACATTGATCAGGATTTCTTCATTCATGGTGTTATTTTAGAAGTCGATGCGCGCTGCACGCAGGAGGGCAGCGGTTTCAAAAAGCGGCAAACCCATGATACCTGAATAGGACCCGTCGATATGCTCGATAAACTCCGCGGCGCGTCCCTGTACACCATACGCGCCCGCCTTGCCGAGCGGCTCGCCGCTCGCCGCATAGCGGCGGATCGCGTCTGCGTGCAGTGCAGCAAAACGCACCTTCGACACCGATAGCGCGGCGGGCAGCAACGTGCCTTCTGCATCGACCACGGCGACGGCGGTCAGCACTTCGTGATCGCGGCCCGCGAGGCGCGTGAGCATCGCGACGGCGTCGTCGGCATCGACGGGCTTGCCGAGGATCGCGTCGTCGATCGTGACGGTTGTATCGGCAACCAGGATCGGCCGCGCGGCATGGCCGCCTGCCACGAGCCGCGCGCGCGCGGCCTGCGCCTTGGCGATGCAAACGCGCTGCACGTAGTCGCGCGCGCGTTCGCCGGGCAACTCGGCTTCGAGCGCTTCGGCATCTTCATCGGGACGCGGCAGCAGCAGTTCGAAACGCACGCCGAGTTGTTGCAGCAACTCCTGGCGGCGCGGACTTTGCGAGGCGAGGTAGACGAACGGATGCAGCGAGGCGGCGGGCGTTGGCATGAACGGGTCTCGATAGAAGGACGGATTGCGTCAATGAGCGGATCGCGCGATGAGCGTGCGCAGTGAAGCGTGCGATCAGCGACGAATGTGCGACAGCTGATCAAGCGCGCTCGGTCAAGCGTCGACCGGCGACGTGGAGATCGACGCGGGATCGACGCCGAGATCGCGCACAACAGCACGCACAGCGGCACGCGCACGAACGGCGTCGGCAGCAAACAACCGCGGCCTAAGCCGCGCGTCAGCTCGCCGCGTGGTCCGCTCACACGCGATGATAGGGGTGATTTTGCGTGATGGTCCACGCGCGGTAAAGCTGTTCGGCGAGCAGCACGCGGACCATGGCGTGCGGCAGCGTGAGGCTCGATACGCGCAGCAGCATATCGGCGCGCGCCTTCAGATCGGGATCGAGCCCGTCGGCGCCGCCGATCAGAAACGCGACGTCGCGGCCGTCCTGCTGCCAGCCGGGCAGGGCGCCGGCAAGCTGCATCGTGGTCCAGTCCTTGCCGCGTTCGTCGAGCGCGACGATGCGCGCGTTCTTCGGCAACGCGGCTTCGATCTTCACCCGCTCGGCGGCCATCACGCTTTCCGCCGGCCGTCCCGACGAACGCTGCTCGGGCTTGATCTCGCGCAGTTCGATGCGCAGCTCGGGCGGCATGCGTTTCGCGTATTCGTCGAAGCCGGTGGCGATCCAGTCGGGCATCTTGTGGCCGACGGCGAGGATGTGCAGTTTCATCAGCGAGGCAATGAAGGACGGAATCGCGAACTTTTACGGGCCGCAGTCCGCCCGCAAAGTCCGCTTAGCGTTGCGCTGTTGCGACTTACTTGCGCGTGCCGCGCGTCTTGCGCGCGGGCTTCTTCGCAGCCGCCGCTTCGCCGTCTTCGTCTTCTTCCTCGTCGTCGGGCTCGCTCGCGCGCGCGCCGCCGAACGGATCCGGCGTGGACAGCTTCAGGCGCACCGGCTTGTCGCCCCAGATTTCTTCGAGGTTGTAGTACTGGCGCAGCGCCGGTTGCAGGATGTGCACGATCGCGTCGCCGCAATCGACCAGCACCCATTCGCCGATGTCCTCGCCTTCGGTGCTGATGACGTCGCCGCCGTCTTCCTTGACGCTCTCGCGCACGCTCGACGCGAGCGCCTTGGTCTGCCGGTTCGACGTGCCGCTCGCGACGATCACGCGATCGAACAGCGCGGTCAGGTGGCTGGTGTTGAACACCTTGATGTCTTGCGCCTTGACGTCTTCGAGAGCGTCGACGATCACGCGTTGCAGTTTGCGAATATCCATGGGGTTACCGGTGGTACAGATGATGTTGAAGAATATAGTCCCACACCGCAGTGGGGACATGGCTCGCCGGCCTGGTCTTGCTGTTCGCCGCCCGCGAGGGCGAGCCGCTGGCTCACCTGTTCGCGCAGATGCGCGCGAATGTCGGTGGCCGAGACGTTGAACGCAAGCGTCGTATCGATCAGCAAGTGGCCGCAGGGCGTGGCTTGCAGAACGTCGGCGCGGGCACGGCGCGCGTCGATTTCTTGGGCGACCGCCGGCGGAATCGACGCGAGGTCGAAACCGGGCCGCGTGGCCGCGCAGATGTGGGCGAAGTCGAACAGGTGCTGCCAGTCGCGCCATGTGTCGAGATGCACCAGCTGATCCGCGCCGATCAGAAGCGCGATCGACGCATCCGTGGCCTTCGCGTTCACGCCAGCGCTTGCAGCGTGTCGATGCGTGTAAGTCGGGCCGTCGTGATCGATTTCGTCGGTCGCGACCCGCACCGTCACGCCCGGCAGCACGAGCGACGCTAGCCGCCGCGCGCGTCATCGCCAGCCGATGCACAGCCGGCGACACGTCCGCCTTCTGCCACGGCTGGCCGGCCGGCAGCAGCACCAGTTCGGTCAGTTGCAGCACGTCGGCGAAACGCCGCGCGAGCGCGAGGTGGCCGTCGTGGATCGGGTCGAAAGTGCCGCCGAGCAGATCCGATCCGGCGAGGCAGGGCAACAGGATGAGCGTTCGGCTTCAGGTGAAGATCCTTTGTCGTGGCCACAGGCAGTGCGGGTGCGGGCGAACGCGCCCGTCACACCCACTCGCGCGGCACGAGAAAATCGCTGTAAAGACGCGCTTCCGGCGTGCCCGGTTCGGGCTGCCAGTTGTAGCGCCAGTTCACCACAGGCGGCATCGACATCAGGATCGATTCCGTGCGTCCGCCGCTCTGCAGCCCAAACAGTGTGCCACGGTCGAAGACCAGATTGAACTCGACATAGCGTCCGCGCCGGTATGCCTGGAAGTCGCGCTCGGCCTCGCCGTACGGAATGTTGCGGCGCTTTTCGATGATCGGCAGGTACGCTTTGAGGAACCCATCGCCGACGCTCTTGAGCATCGCGAACGATTGATCGAAGCCCGGCGCCGAGAAATCGTCGAAGAAAATTCCGCCGATGCCGCGCGGTTCGTTGCGGTGCTTGAGGAAGAAATACTCGTCGCACCAGCGCTTGAAACTCGGGTAGAGGTCCGCGCCATAAGGCTGCAGCGCGTCGCGGCAGGTGCGATGGAAATGCTGCGCGTCTTCCTCGTAACCGTAGTACGGCGTCAGGTCCATGCCGCCGCCGAACCAGAATACCGGCTCTTCGCCGGCCTTGGTCGCGATCAGCAGACGCACGTTCATATGCACGGTCGGGCAGTGCGGATTGTGCGGGTGCAGCACGAGCGACACGCCCATGGCTTCGAAGCCACGGCCGGCCAGTTGCGGACGCGCCGCGCTCGCCGAACCGGGCAATGCGTCGCCCGCCACGTCCGAGAAGCCGATGCCCGCGCGCTCGAAGAAGTTGCCGCCTTCGAGAATCCGCGTGCAGCCGCCGCCGCGCAGCTTCTCGCCGGGCGCGCGCTGCCATGCGTCGGTGGCGAACGGCTTGCCGTCGAACGCGCCGAGCGTGTCCGCGATATGCGTTTGCAGGCCTTGCAGCCAACTGCGCACGGCCTGTGCGTCGTAGCTCGAATCGGTCATGAATGCAGATGCTGAGGGCGGCACGCTGGTCGTGCCGCGGGTTCTTCGTGAAGGGCGACGGCCGGGCCTTCGTCAGGCGCTGCACTGGGCAGGCGCGGCGCGTACGGTCGATTTCGCGCCGGCCTGCATTGCTCGCTCAGGCCGCGGGACTCGAGACCACGCAGCCGGCAGCGCGACGCAGCCGGTCGGCCGACGGCTCAGAACGCGGCAGCCGCGGAACGGCCGCGAAAACCCGCAGTGTAGCGCCGTTGGCGCTGCACGCGGGCGAGTGGGGCGCGGCTTACTGCTTGCCTTCGGTCTTGGCGTCGTGCTTGCGGTTCAACGCGCGGTAGCCGATGTCGCGGCGATACTGCATGCCGTCGAACGAGATCTGGTTGATCGTTTCGTACGCGACCGATTGCGCGCTGCGCACCGAATCCGCCAGACCGACCACGCACAGCACGCGGCCGCCCGAGGTGGTCAGCTTGCCGTCCGCGAGCGTGGTGCCGGCGTGGAACGTGACCGAATCCGCGGTTTCAGCCGGAATATCGTTGATGCGGTCGCCCTTGCGCGGCGTGTCCGGATAGTTGTGCGCGGCGAGCACGACGCCCAGCGCGGTACGGCGGTCCCATTCGAGTTCGACCGTATCGAGCGTGCCGGCAATGGCCTGCTCGACCACCTTCGAATAGTCGCCCTTCAGACGCGCCATGATCGGCTGCGTTTCCGGGTCGCCCATGCGGCAGTTGAATTCGAGCGTTTTCGGGTTGCCTTGCGCGTCGATCATCAGGCCGGCGTACAGATAGCCGGTGAAGCGGATGCCTTCTTTCTCCATGCCACGCACGGTCGGCAGGATGATTTCGCGCATCACGCGCGCATGCAGTTGCGGCGTGACGATCGGCGCGGGCGAGTACGCGCCCATGCCGCCGGTGTTCGGACCCTGATCGGCGTCGAGCAGGCGCTTGTGGTCCTGGCTCGACGCGAGCGGCAGCACATGCTTGCCGTCGACCATCACGATGAAGCTCGCTTCTTCGCCGGCGAGGAATTCCTCGATCACGACGCGCGCGCCGGCGTCGCCGAGCTTGTTGTCCGACAGCATCATGTCGACCGCGGCGTGCGCTTCTTCCAGCGTTTGCGCGACCACCACGCCCTTGCCGGCGGCGAGGCCGTCGGCCTTGATCACGATCGGCGCGCCCTTGGCGTCCAGATACGCGTGCGCGGCGGCGACGTCGGCGAAGGTTTCGTATTCGGCGGTCGGGATCGCGTGGCGCTTCATGAACGCCTTGGCGAAATCTTTCGAGCTTTCGAGCTGGGCGGCTTCCTTGCGTCGGTCCGAAAATCTTCAGACCGCGCGAGCGGAACAGATTGACGATGCCGGCCGCGAGCGGCCCTTCCGGCCCGACCAGCGTGAAAGCGATCTGTTCTTTTCGACGAAATCGGCGAGCGCGGCCGGCTCGGTGATGTCGATGTTGCGCAGACGCTCGTCCTGGGCGGTGCCGCCGTTGCCGGGAGCAACGTAGACGAGCTGAACCCGCGGCGATTGCGCGAGCTTCCATGCGAGCGCATGTTCGCGACCGCCGGAACCGACGACGAGTAACTTCATGTGAATCCCCGAGACTTAAAAACCATAAACGGCTGAAGCGTCACGCTCAGCCGTGCAATGAACAGCGAGTTCGCAGCTGGGGCAGCACGCAGCCAGGTTCGCGCTGGTCGCACGGGCCACAGTGGCGCAACCTGCGAGCTGGCGGAGGCAGTGCGGAATCCGCAGGCGCGGCAACCCAGTCCACGCCCGCTCAGCAGCAACGCGAGGGCCAGACCGGCGGCGTGGGCGCGGTTCGATACCGACCGCGCGCCAGCGCCTGCCGGGGCACGCTCACTCGTCGGCGATCGCGGCGTTTGTATAGACTTCCTGCACGTCGTCCAGATTTTCCAGCGCGTCGAGCAGCTTCTGCATTTTCACCGCGTCGTCGCCGGTGAACTCGACTTCCGTCTGAGGTTTCATCGTCACCTCGGCCAGTTCGGCCTTGAAGCCCGCGGCTTCGAGCGCGGCCTTCACCTTCGGGAAATCGTTCGGCGGGCACAGCACTTCGATACTGCCGTCTTCGTTCGTGACGACGTCGTCAGCGCCGGCTTCGAGCGCGGCTTCCATCAGCTTGTCTTCCGGCGTGCCGGGCGCGAACAGGAACTGGCCGACGTGATCGAACATGAACGACACCGAGCCGTCCGTGCCCATGTTGCCGCCGTTCTTCGAGAACGCGTGACGCACTTCCGCCACCGTACGGGTGCGGTTGTCGGTCATGGTGTCGACGATCACTGCCGCGCCGCCGATGCCGTAGCCTTCGTAGCGGATTTCTTCGTAGTTCGCGCCGTCGACACCGCCCACGCCGCGCTGGATCGCACGGTTGACGTTGTCTTTCGGCATGTTGGCGTCGTACGCCTTTTCGACGGCGAGCCGCAGACGCGGGTTCGAGTCGATGTCGCCGCCGCCCATGCGGGCCGCGACCTGAATTTCCTTGATGAGCCGCGTCCAGACCTTGCCGCGCTTGGCGTCGGCCGCTGCTTTCTTATGCTTGATGTTGGCCCATTTCGAATGACCCGCCATACCTTTCTCCGTCGCGCGCGCCAGCTGGGGCGCACGCATAGTGCAATTGTCGTTGCGATGTCGGGCGCGCGGCGCTGCTGATTGCGATCTTGCGCCTCGATGTCGAACCGCTCGGCTGCCGGACTGCCCGGTGTCAGGCCTGTGCGTCAGACCTGTCTGTCAGACCTGTTTCAGCTTGATCACGCCCAGCCAGGTCCGGCTAGCGGGACCGATGGTCGGCAGCGCGGCTGGAGCGGGCGCAGTGCGGATCGGTGGGCAGCACAGTAGCGCTCGGCCGCGCCGGTCCCGGCAGCAGACCCCGCGTAAAGGCGCGATGCGCCGGGCGGTAGTGCAAGTTGAGCCGCTCCTTGAGCGGATTCGAATTTTATCACGGCCACGGGGTGCGGCAGAGGTGCGCGTAGCCGGAAACTGCGCGGAAATCGGGCTGCGGCGGCGCTTTGCGCGCGCCGCAGCCGCGTTTATTCAGCCCGCTGTCAGTTTTTCGTGCCGAACAGGCGGTCGCCGGCGTCGCCGAGACCCGGCACGATGTACGCGTGCTCGTTCAGATGCGAATCGAGCGACGCCACATACAGCTTGACGTCCGGATGCGCGTCCTGGAACACCTGCACGCCTTCGGGCGCGGCGACCAGCGCGAGGAACATGATGTTTTCGCCGGCCACGTTGCGCCGCTTGAGCACGTCCACCGCGTGCACGGCCGAGTAGCCGGTCGCGACCATCGGATCGCACAGGATGAACACGCGGTCTTCCAGATCCGGCAGGCGCACCAGATACTCGACCGGGCGATGGTCGTCGGCGCGATACACGCCGATGTGGCCGACCCGCGCCGACGGCACCAGTTCCAGCAGGCCGTCCGACATGCCGATGCCGGCGCGCAGCACCGGCACGATCGCGAGCTTCTTGCCGGCGATCACCGGCGCGTCGATTTCGACCAGCGGCGTGGTGATGCGGCGCGTGGTCATCGGCAGGTTGCGGGTGATTTCGTAGCCCATCAGCAGCGTGATTTCGCGCAGCAGTTCGCGGAACGTGCGAGTCGAGGTGTCCCGGTCGCGCATATGCGACAGCTTGTGCTGGATCAGCGGGTGATCGAGGATGAAAAGATTGGGAAAACGGCTGTCCTGGGTCATGGCGGGGGCGCAAGCGGCGGCAAGAGGGATCGGTTCGGAATCGGTTCGACGCATCGCCCGGTCCGCAAAGCGGCAGGCTGGCGGACGCGCCACGGCGCAAGTTTACCGAAAGAGTGCCGCCCGAAGATACCGGAGATTGCAGCGGGGCCGGCGCAGTCCGGCACCGATTCTTCTAGAATCGGGGGAAACTTGGCAACGATTGGCGCAGCCACGGCGTCGCCCGCGACGACTACGTCACAAGGACACACACATGGACATGGGAATCGCAGGACGCACCGCGCTGGTTTGCGCGGCCAGCAAGGGTCTGGGGCGCGGCTGCGCGGAAGCGCTCGCCGCCGAAGGCGTCAACCTGACGATCGTCGCGCGCACCGCCGAGACGCTGGAAGCGACCGCCGACGAGATCCGCAAGCAGAGCGGCGTGGAAGTGAAGACGGTCGCGTGCGACATCACCACGCCCGAAGGCCGCGCCGCGGCGCTCGCCGCCTGTCCGCAGCCGGACATTCTGGTCAACAACGCGGGCGGCCCGCCGCCGGGCGACTTCCGCAACTTCACGCACGAAGACTGGATTCGCGCGCTCGAAAGCAACATGCTGACGCCGATCGAGCTGATCCGCGCGACCATCGACGGCGATGAGCGCGCGCGGCTATGGCCGCATCGTCAACATCACGAGTTCGGCGGTGAAGGCGCCGATCGACGTGCTCGGGTCTGTCGAACGGCGCGCGCTCGGGGCTGACCGGTTTTGTCGCGGGACTGCGCGCGCAAGGTGGCGCCGACCGGCGTGACGATCAACAACCTGCTGCCGGGCCTGTTCGACACCGACCGCATCGCCGTCACGTTCGAGGCGCAGGCCAAGGCGCAACAACATTTCCGTCGACGACGCGCGCAAGCAGCGCATGAAGACGATCCCCGCCGGCCGCTTCGGCAATCGCGACGAATTCGGCCGCGCCTGCGCGTTCCTGTGCAGCGTGCACGCCGGGCTACATCACCGGGCAGAACTGGCTGATCGACGGCGGCGCTTATCCCGGCACGTTCTGAACGGGCCACGTTCTGAAGCACCGGCATCATCACCACAACAACGACAATCACAACGGTTTCAGGAGTCTTACGTCATGACCACCCGCATTGCGCTGATCGCGCACGATCACAAGAAGGACGACATCGTCAAACTGGCCGGCGAATACGTCGATACGCTGCGGCGCTGCGACATCGTCGCGACCGGCACGACCGGCGCGCGCATCAGCGACGCGCATGGCCTGACGGTCGAGCGCATGTTGTCCGGCCCGCACGGCGGCGACCTGCAGATCGGCGCGCAACTCGCGGAAGGGCGCGTGGACATGGTGATCTTCCTGCGCGACCCGATGACGCCGCAGCCGCACGAGCCGGACATCAACGCGCTGGTGCGCGCGTGCGACGTGCACAACATTCCGTGCGCGACCAATATCTCGACGGCGCGCATGATGCTCGACGTGCTGACGCTGCGCCTCAGCGCAGCAGGTCTGACGACCGCGCTGCAGCGCTGCGCTCGCCACACATCGAACGAACACGTCACATCAAGGAGACATGATGGCCAAAGCAATCCGATTCGATAAACCCGGCGGCCCGGAGGTGATGAAATGGGTCGACGTCGAAGTGGGCGAGCCGGGCGCGGGCGAGATTCGCATCCGGCAGACGGCGGTCGGCCTGAACTATATCGACGTGTATTTCCGCACGGGTCTTTATCCGATGCCGTTGCCGGGCGGCCTCGGCATGGAAGCGGCGGGCGAAGTGACGGCGGTCGGCGCGGGCGTGACCGGTCTGAAAGTCGGGCGACCGCGTGGCCTATGTGGCGCGTCCGCCCGGCGCGTATGCGCAGGAGCGCGTGATGCCGGCGGCGCAGGTCGTCAAGGTGCCCGACGCGTTGAGCGACGAGCAGGCGGCCTCGGTGATGCTGCAAGGGCCTGACCGCGCAATATCTGCTGCGCCGCACGTATCCCGTGAAAGCGGGCGACACGATCCTGATTCAGGCGGCGGCGGGCGGCGTCGGTCTGCTGGCGTGCCAGTGGGCGAAGGCGCTCGGCGCGACGGTGATCGGCACGGTCGGTTCCGACGAAAAAGCCGAGATCGCGAAGGCGCACGGCTGCGACCATGCGATCGTCTACACGCGCGAGAACTTCACGAAGCGCGTGCGCGAGATCACCAACGGCGCGGGCGTGCCGGTGGTGTACGACTCGATCGGCAAGGACACGTTTACGGCGCTCGCTCGATTGCCTCGCGCCGCTCGGCATGTTCGTGAGCTTCGGCAATTCGTCGGGTCCGTTGCCGCCGATCGATTCGTCGGAATTCGCCGGACGCGGCTCGCTGTTCTTTACGCGCCCGACGCTGTTCACCTATATCGCCAAACGCAGCGATTACGAGGCGATGTCGGCGGAACTGTTCGACATGCTGGTGTCGGGCAAGGTAAAGACGAGCATCAATCAGCGTTACGCGCTGGCGGATGTCGGGCAGGCTCACGCGGATCTCGAAGGCCGCCGCACGACGGGCTCGACGGTGCTGCTGCCGTAACGGCACGCCGGACCGTCGGACGCCGCAACGCCGTGGCATGAGCGCCATCGGCGCGCGTATAAAAAAACGCGCTTCGAGACCGCAAGCCGGGCGCGCTGCGCAATCTCGCGCGAGCAAGCCGCAAACCCAAGCCCCATCGGCACAAGGCCGTTCCATCGCAAGATGGAGCGGCCTTTTTCGTTTACGCGATTTTTACGCGCATCCCGCCATCTTTGACCAGCCCTTTACGTGCTTCGGCATAACGTTGCACCTATCCAAAGTCCGTCAATGGAGAACAAAAATGGATGTGCTGTATGTCGGGGGGCTGGCGCTGTTTGCCGCGCTGACCTTTGCATTGATTGCCGGCTGCGAGAAGTTGATGCAGTTCCGTCGTGGCCAGGGAGCGCGCTCATGAACTGGATTCTCTGGTTGTCCGGCGCGGCGACCGCGCTGCTGTTTGCCTATCTGGTCTATGCGCTGTTGCGCGCGGAGGACATTGAATGAACTCGAACAATGTCCTGCAGGCGGGGCTTTTCATCGTCGTGCTGCTGGCGGCCGCCGTGCCGGTGTCGCGCTATCTGAGCGCGGTCATGGACGGCAGTTCGCGCGTGGTCCGCTTCGGCGGCCCGCTCGAACGTTTGCTGTATCGCGTCGCGGGCGTCGATCCGTCGGCGGAAATGGGCTGGAAGCACTATGCGATCGCCACGATCGCGTTCAACGTGCTCGGCGCGCTGTTCCTGTACGTGCTGTTGCGCGTGCAAGGCTGGCTGCCGGGCAATCCGCAGCAGTTCGGCCCGATGACGGTGGACGGCGCGTTCAACACGGCAGTCAGCTTCGTGACCAACACGAACTGGCAGGACTACACGCCCGAGCAGACCGTCGGCTATCTGACGCAGATGCTCGGCCTGACCGTGCAGAACTTCTTCTCCGCCGCCACCGGCATCGTGGTGGTGATCGCGTTGATTCGCGGCTTCGCGCGCCACACCGCGCAAACCATCGGCAACTTCTGGGTCGACCTGACGCGCGTGACGCTGTACGTGCTGCTGCCGATGTCGGTCGATCGTCGCCGCGCTGCTGATGAGCCAGGGCGTGATCCAGAACTTCAAGTCCTATCAGGACGTGCCGACGCTGCAGACCACCACGTACGCCGCGCCGAAACTCGACGCGCAAGGCAATCCGGTGAAGGACGCGAAGGGCAATCCGGTGACGGTCGATACGCCGGTGAAGACGCAGACCATCGCGATGGGCCCGGTTGCTTCGCAGGAAGCGATCAAGATGCTCGGCACCAACGGCGGCGGCTTCTTCAACGGCAACTCGGCGCATCCGTACGAAAACCCGACGCCGTTCTCGAACTTCCTGCAGATCTTCTCGATCCTGATCATTCCGGCGGCGTTGGCGCTCGTATTCGGACGCATGATCGGCGACCGCAAGCAGGGCGTGGCCGTGCTCGCGGCGATGACGATCGCGTTTGGCGTCTGCGTGTTCGGCGAGATCAGCGCGGAGCAGAGCGGCAATCCGGCGTTCACCGCGTTGCATGTCGATCAGTCCGCGAATGCGTTGCAATCGGGCGGCAACGCGGAAGGCAAGGAAACGCGCTTCGGTATCGCGCAGTCGGGCATTTTCACGGTCGCGACCACGGCGGCTTCGTGCGGCGCGGTGGCCAATACGCACGACTCGCTCACGCCGATCGGCGGCCTCTATCCGATGCTGCTGATGCAACTCGGCGAAGTGATCTTCGGCGGCGTGGGCTCCGGTATGTACGGGATGCTCGTGTTCGCGATGCTGGCCGTGTTCGTCGCGGGCCTGATGATCGGCCGCACGCCGGAATACGTCGGCAAGAAGATCGAGGCGTACGAGATGAAGATGGTGTCGATCGTCGTGCTGCTCACGCCGCTGCTGGTGCTGGTCGGCACGTCGATCGCGGTGCTGAGGGACGCGGGCAAGGCGGGCATCGCGAACCCCGGGGCGCACGGTTTCTCCGAAATCCTCTACGCCTTTAGCTCGGCCGCCAACAACAACGGCAGCGCGTTTGCGGGCCTGACGGTCAGCACGCCGTTCTACAACTGGCTCACGGGTATTGCGATGTGGTTTGGCCGCTTCGGCACGATCATTCCGGTGCTTGCGATTGCCGGCTCGCTGGCCGCGAAGAAACGCATCGGCGTGACCGGCGGCACGCTGCCGACGCACGGTCCGCTGTTCGTCGTGCTGCTGCTCGGCACGGTGGTGCTGGTCGGCGCGCTGACGTATGTGCCGGCGCTCGCGCTCGGTCCAGGTGTCGAGCATCTGATGATGATGGGCGCGCATTGACGCGGCTCATCGAGATGACCCATCCGACCATGACTGAAGCGACCACGTTACGCGATAACGGGAAATTCGAGGATTCAATGACTGAACACAATGCAAACGAGATCCATGTTCGACCCGGCGCTGCTGCGCCCGGCGATCGTCGACTCCTTCAGAAAGCTCACCCGCGCACGCAGTTCCGCAATCCGGTGATGTTCTGCGTGTATGTGGGCAGCATCCTGACCACGGTGCTCTGGGTTGCCGCGCTCGGCGGCCAGGCCGAGGCGCCCGCGGGCTTCATTCTCGCGGTCACCTTGTGGCTGTGGTTCACGGTGCTGTTCGCGAACTTCGCCGAAGCGCTCGCCGAAGGCCGCTCGAAGGCGCAGGCGGCGACGCTGCGCAGCGCGAAGAAAGACGTAATGGCCAAGAAGCTGAACGGCCGCATCCGAAGTCGCCGATCCGCATGCTGACGGCGTCCGATCTGCGCAAGGCGACGTCGTGCTGGTCGAAACCGGCGACACGATTCCGGTCGACGGCGAGGTGATCGAAGGCGTGGCGTCGGTCGACGATTCGGCCATCACCGGCGAATCGGCGCCGGTGATCCGCGAGTCGGGCGGCGACTTTTCGTCGGTGACGGGCGGCACGCGCGTGCTGTCCGACGGATCGTGGTGCGCGTCACGGCGAACCCGGGTGAGGCGTTCCTCGACCGCATGATCGCGATGGTCGAAGGCGCGAGCGTCAGAAGACGCCGAACGAAATCGCGCTGACCATTTTGCTGGTGGCGCTGACGATCGTGATGCTGCTCGCCACCGCCACGCTGTTGCCGTTCTCGATGTTCTCCGTCGAGGCCGCCAAGGCCGGGTCACGTGGTGACGATCACGGCGCTGGTCGCGCTGCTGGTGTGCCTGATCCCGACGACCATCGGCGGCCTGCTGTCGGCGATCGGCGTGGCCGGCATGAGCCGCATGATGCAGGCGAACGTCATCGCGACTTCGGGCCGCGCCGTTGAAGCGGCCGGCGACGTGGACGCGCTGCCGCTCGACAAGACCGGCACCATCACCCTCGGCAACCGTCAGGCCTCGCCGTTCTTCGCCGCGCCCGGCGTGACGGAAGCAGCAGCTGGCCGATGCGGCGCAGATGTCGTCGCTGGCCGATGAGACGCCGGAAGGCCGCAGTATCGTCGT
>CAWCZW010000008.1:0-216858 GCA_963800185.1 uncultured beta proteobacterium
GTGCAAAGAAAGGAAGCAAAGAAAGCAGGCTTAAACCACTAGCTCATAAGCGGGTCCCCTAGCTTGGAGGGGGCAGTGGCTCATCTGCAATCGGTGCCCCCGCACACTCCGCCCCCCGTGACAAGGCAGTCATTCTTCCGGCGACGCTCCGCGCGCCGTCGCGGTCGTTCACAAACCACCCGGTAGTCTGGGAATCCCGCAGCTTCGACGCCCGTTTCGCATTTCCTTGTGCAGCAACTCCGCCCATCAAATCCTCGCCGCACTCGCCCCCGGATCTCTCTTCACCTAGTCGAATAAACGCCACGCAGCAAGCTGCGGGTCTGCGGGTCTGTGGGTCTGCGGGTCTGCGGGTCTGCGGGTCTGCGGGTCTGCGGGTCTGCGGGTCTGGGTCTGCGGGTCTGCGGGCAGTTAGTTGCTTCTTTGGTGGAGAGGAATGTTGCGCCTTCTTCCTTGGCTTCGGGGTGTTTTCTGTCACCGGCAGTTGCACTCCGTCGTCGGAGCGGGGCCGATGTTCCTACCACGTTGGAGCGCAGCCGCCGATGTCCCTGGCAGACCCATCCGCGAGGCACGTAGTGCGGAGTGGGAGCGGATGACTGCCTTGTCACGAGCGCGGAGTGTGCGAGGACACTGATTCCAGATGAACCACTATCCCCTCCAAGCCAGGGGACCCGCTTATGAGCTAGCGGTTTGAAGCCCGCTTTCTTTGCCGGCGGCGCCCCGAAGGAAGTCCCCTGGGGGGACAAAGAAAGTGAGTGCCGCCCCGCACAGGGACAGCGCCAATAGACCACCGTGATCACAAGCAAAGGCCAACCCCCCAATAACCCAAAACCCACCCCCGCGCCCCGCGCAAAAACTTCCCCTCATAGCGCCCCCGCCCAATTTGTGCTTTACTTTTCGGCAGACCCATAAAAAGTCGAACAAGCAGCAACCCGCAGTCCCCAATATCGGACCCGTAGAGCAACAAGCCGAAGGCAAGAAAACCGCAAAGCAGCAAAAACAAAGGTCCGGTCTCACCCCATCAGGAGACAACTTCATGGCGATCAGCATCAGTCTGACGGTGAACGGCGCGCCCATCAGCGCCTCAATCGACCCTGGTACCCTGCTTGTCCAGTTCCTGCGCGATCAGCTGCGCCTCACGGGCACGCACATCGGCTGCGACACCGCCCAGTGCGGCGCCTGCACAGTCCACCTGAACGGCCGCGCGATCAAATCCTGCAACATCCTCGCGGTGCAGGCCGAAGGCGCGCAAATCACCACCATCGAAGGGCTCGCGCAGAACGGCGCCCTGCATCCGATGCAAGCGGCGTTCAAACACTGCCACGGCCTGCAGTGCGGCTTCTGTACGCCCGGCATGGTGATGAGCGCGGTCTCGCTCGTGCAGCGCCAGCCCGACCTCACCGGCGACGACGTCCGCGCCCAGCTCGACGGCAATCTGTGCCGCTGTACGGGCTATCACAACATCGTCAAAGCAGTCCTCGAAGGCGCCGAAGGCATGAAGTCCTCCGGCAACGCGGCCACAACGCCGCTGCGAACGCAGCGCAATGCACCGGCTGCCGCGCCCGCCACCGCCTGAGGAGCCGACGATGAACGCACCCGACACCCACCTCTATCGGCGCCTCCGTCGAACGTAAGGAAGACTATCGGTTCCTGACCGGCAACGGCCAGTACACCGACGACATCGTCCTGCCGCAGCAAACCTACGCCGTCTTCCTGCGCTCGCCCCACGCGCACGCGAAAATCAACAGCATCGACATCGCCGCGGCGAAGCAGTCGCCCGGCGTGATCGCGATCTTCACCGGCGCGGACATGGCCGCCGAAAACGTCGGCGGCCTGCCGTGCGGCTGGCTGATCCACAGCACCGACGGCAAGCCGATGAACGAGCCGCCGCATCCGGTCATCGCGCACACGAAAGTGCGCCACGTCGGCGATCAGGTCGCGCTCGTGATCGCCGATTCGATCAAGGCCGCGAAAGACGCCGCCGAACTGATCGACGTCGATTACGACGTGCTGCCCGCCGTGGTCGATACCGCGCACGCCGCCGACCCAGGCCAGCCCGCCGTCCACGACGAAGTGCCGGACAACGTCTGCTACAACTGGGGCCACGGCGACAAAGCCGCCACCGACGCCGCGTTCGCCAAAGCCGCGCACGTCACCACGCTCGACATCGTCAACAACCGGCTGATCCCGAACGCGATCGAGCCGCGCGCGGTCAACGCGAGCTACTCGCCGCAGGACGACAGCTACACGCGTCTACGTCGCGAACCAGAATCCGCATGTAGAGCGCCTGCTGATGGCCGCGTTCGTGCTGTCGCTGCCGGAATCGAAACTGCGCATCATCGCGCCGGACGTGGGCGGCGGCTTCGGCTCGAAGATTTTCCTGTACGCCGAAGACGTCGCGCTCACGTGGGCATCGAAGAAAATCCGCCGTCCGGTCAAATGGACGGCCGAGCGCTCGGAAGCGTTCGTCTCCGACGCGCACGGCCGCGATCATGTGACGAAAGCCGAACTCGCGATGGACGCCGACGGCAAGTTCCTCGCCATGCGCGTTCACACCATCGCCAACATGGGCGCGTATCTGTCCACGTTCGCGTCGAGCGTGCCGACCATCCTGTACGCGACGCTGCTCGCCGGCCAGTACGCGACGCCCGCGATCTACGCCGAGGTGAAAGCGGTCTTCACCAACACCGTTCCCGTCGATGCCTATCGCGGCGCAGGCCGCCCCGAAGCGACCTACGTGGTCGAGCGTCTGGTCGAAACCGCCGCGCGCGAGATGAAACTCGATCCGGCGGAAATCCGCCGCCGCAATTTCATCCGCGAGTTTCCGTATGCGACGCCGGTCGGCCTCACCTACGACACCGGCGACTACGACACCATCCTCGCGCCGCTCGCTCGAACTCGCGGACGTCAAAGGCTTCGCCGCGCGCAAGCAGGAATCCGAAAAGAACGGCAAGCTGCGCGGCCTCGGCTACTCGTGCTACATCGAAGCGTGCGGCCTCGCGCCGTCGAACATCGCCGGCGCATTGGGCGCGCGCGCGGGTCTCTTCGAAGTCGGGCAGATTCGCGTGCATCCAACCGGCTCGGTCACCGTGTTCACCGGCTCGCACAGTCACGGCCAGGGACACGAAACGACCTTCGCGCAAGTGGTCGCGGACCGGCTCGGCATCGCGCTGGAAAGCGTCGAGATCGTGCACGGCGACACCGGCCGGATTCCGTTCGGCATGGGCACGTATGGCTCGCGCTCGATCGCGGTCGGCGGCTCGGCGATCATGAAGGCGCTCGACAAGATCGAAACCAAGGCGAAGAAAATCGCCGCGCATCTGCTGGAAGCCGCGGCGGAAGACATCGAGTTCAAGGACGGCGTGTTCCGCGTCGCGGGCACCGATCGCACCAAGGCATTCGCCGACATCTCGCTCGCGGCGTACGTGCCGCACAACTATCCGCTCGACGTGCTCGAACCCGGCCTCGAAGAAAGCGCGTTCTACGATCCGACCAACTTCACCTATCCGTCCGGCGCGTACATCTGCGAGATCGAAGTCGATCCGGACACGGGCGTGTGCCGTATCCAGCAGTTCACCGCCGTCGACGATTTCGGCAACGTGATCAATCCGATGATCGTCGAAGGCCAGGTGCATGGCGGGCTCGCGTCAGGGCATCGGCCAGGCGATGCTGGAGCGCTGCGTGTACGACAACGAAAGCGGCCAGTTGCTGTCCGGCTCCTACATGGACTACGCGATGCCGCACGCGTCCGATCTGCCGAACTTCACCGTCGAAACCGCGAAGGGCACGCCGTGCACGCACAATCCGCTCGGCGTGAAAGGCTGCGGCGAGGCGGGCGCAATCGGCTCGCCGCCAGCGGTGATCAACGCGATCCTCGACGCGCTCGCGCCACTCGGCGTGACCGATCTGCAAATGCCGGCGACGCCGCATCGCGTGTGGTCCGCGATTCACGCGCCGCGCAGGCAACACGCAACCCCATTGAGATCCTGAGCGGAGCATTCGACATGTATTCATTCGAGTATCAACGCGCGACGGATCCCAAAGCGGCCGCCGCCAGCCCTCACCGCCGACAGCGACGCGAAATTTCTCGCCGGCGGCCAAAGCCTGTTGCCGACCATGCGCCTGCGTCTCGCGCAGCCATCGCAACTGGTCGACGTCACGCGGATTCCCGCGCTCAAGTCGATCACTGTCGACGCGAAAACGGTGACGATCGGCGCCGCCGTCTGCCACGCGGATGTCGCGGATCACGCGCGAGTTGCGGCGCGTGTTGCCGGGTCTCGCGGATCTCGCCGCGCACATCGGCGACCGCCAGGTGCGCGCGCTCGGCACGATCGGCGGCTCGCTCGCGAACAACGATCCGGCCGCGTGCTATCCGGCGGCGGCGATGGCATTGGATGCGACCATCGTCACCGATCGGCGGCGGATTGCGTCGCAGCGACTTCTTCGTCGGCATGTACGAGACCGCGTTGGCGCCCGACGAGCTGATCGTCGCGGTCGAGTTTCCGGTGCCCGAGCGCGCCGCCTACGAGAAATTCCGCAATCCGGCGTCGCACTTTGCGCTGGTCGGCGTGTTCGTCGCGAAGTTCGCGAGCGGCGTGCGGGTCGCGGTGACGGGCGCGGCGGCGTCGGTGTTTCGTGTGCCGGAACTGGAAAGCGCGCTGTCGGCGAATTTCACGCCCGAAGCGGCGCGCGCGGTCAGCGTGTCGGCGGCGAATCTGAACACCGACATGCACGCGAGCGCCGACTATCGCGCGCATCTGATTCCGGTGCTGGCCGCACGAGCGGTGGCGAAGGCGAACGGTTAGCGATCCGTGGAATGCGCGACTGACGTGCTTCTTCGGGGCACGTCAGTTCCGTCTTCGTTCATAAGCGACGCGACCGCCCGTCACGCTTCATCGGCGTATCGGCTTGACCGGCTTAACCGGCTTCAATCAGGCGCGCAGATTCAGGAACACCATGCAGCCCGCTTCAATCGACGACACCCTCGCGCAACTCGCCGCGCAACGATATTTCGCCAGCCGCGAACTCGCGACCGCGCTGTATCTCGCCCTGCGCATGGAGCGGCCGTTGTTCGTCGAAGGCGAGCCGGGTGTCGGCAAGACCGAACTCGCCAAAGCCGCGGCGGGCATGCTCGGCACCACGATGCTGCGGCTGCAATGCTACGAAGGGCTCGACACGGCCAGCGCGCTCTACGAATGGGACTACCCGCGCCAGATCATGGCGCTGCGTCTGGCCGAAGCCGCCGGCGAGCGCCCGGACAACGACACGCTGTATCGCAGCGAATTCCTGCTGAAGCGTCCGTTGCTGCAAGCGCTGATGCCGGACGAAAATCATCCGGGCGCACGACGCGTGCTGCTGATCGACGAGATCGACCGCGCCGACGAACCGTTCGAAGCCTTCCTGCTCGAACTGCTGTCGGACTTCCAGGTATCGATTCCCGAATACGGCACGGTGCGCGCGGAGCAGCCGCCGCTCGTCGTGATGACGTCGAACCGCACGCGCGAAGTCCACGACGCGTTGAAGCGCCGCTGCCTGTATCAATGGATCGGCTATCCCGAGCGTGATCGTGAACTGGAGATCGTCGCCGCGCGCGCGCCGCAGACGTCGGCTGAATTGCAGCGGCGGGCGGTCGATTTCGTGCATCGGTTGCGCGGCATGGATCTGTTCAAGGCGCCCGGCATCGCCGAAACGATCGACTGGTGCCGCGCGTTGGAAGCGCTATCGGTGACGGAACTCGATCCGCAATCGGTGCAGAACACGCTGGGCGTGCTGCTCAAGTATCAGGACGATCTGGCGCGCGTGGATGCCGCGCAGATCGCGCAGTGTCTCGCTACCGCGCCGGGAGTAGCGGCATGACATAGCATCGACGCGAGACGACGAGCAATCGCTCAGCATCCGCGCGAGGCCACCACGGCCGATGAATCCGCATCGACACGCGCCGACGAAACGCCCACACTCGCGCGCAACGTCGTGCACTTCGTGCGCGTGCTGCGCGGCGCGGGCTTGCCGATGTCGCCAGCCCAAGCCGTCGATGCGCTCGCCGCGTTGCACTGGATCGATCTCGGCCGCCGCGACGACGTGCGCGCCGCGCTCGCCGCGCTGCTGGTCTGCGCGCCCGACGAACGCGAACTCTTCAACGCCGCCTTCGATCTGTTCTGGCGCGACCCGGATTGGGAAGGCAAACTGCGCGCGCTGCTGCTGCCGAAAGTCCGCGACGGCCTGCCGCCGCCCAAGCGCAACAACCGTCTCGCCGACGCGCTCGCCGTGCGCGCGCCGCCCTCGCCGCACAGCAAGACGCCGCAGCAAACCGAGCAACACGAACTGCACGCGCACGTCACCTTCAGCGCGGAAGAGCGCTTGCGTCATCGCGATTTCGACACCCTTTCCGCCGATGAATGGCGCACGCTTGCGTCACCTGATTCGCGGCCAGCGTCTGCCGCTCGCCACCGAGCCGACGCGTCGTCTGAAAGCGGCCTCGCACGGCACGCATGCCGACTTGCGCGCGAGCGCCCGGCACGCGGTGCGCGCGGGCGGCGACTGGACGGTGTGGAAGTATCGCGCGGTGGTCGAACGCAAACCGCCGCTCGTGTTGCTGCTCGATATCTCCGGCTCGATGAGCAGCTACTCGCGCGCCGTGCTGTATTTCTGCCATGCGCTTCTGCAATCGCGCGAACGCTTGCAGGTGTTCCTGTTCGGCACGCGGCTCACCAACGCGACGCGCGCGCTGCGCGAGCGCGATCCCGACGTGGCAATCGCGACGCTCACCGAGCAGGTGGTCGACTGGTCGGGCGGCACGCGAATCGGCGCGGCGCTCGCCGAATTCAACCGCCGCTGGGCACGGCGCGTGCTGACCGGCCGCGCCACCGTGCTGCTCGTCACCGACGGCCTCGACCACGAAGCGATCGACGTGCTCGACACCGAAATGGCCCGCCTGCGCCGCTTCGCGCATCGCATCGTCTGGCTCAATCCGCTGCTGCGTTTCAGCGGCTTTTCTCCGAAGGCGCGCGGCGTGCAGGCGATCCTGCCGTATGTCGACGCGCATCGTCCGGTTCATAATCTGGACAGTCTGGCAGCGTTCGGCCGCGACCTCGCGCAACTCACGCGCGCGCCTCGTCCGACCGTCGCCGCCACGGCAACCGCGGGAGCATCGTCATGGAATTGACCGAAACTCATACGCTGCCGGTTTCGCAGCAGCGCACGTGGGACGCGCTGAACGACACCGAGGTACTGCGCGCCTGCATCCCCGGTTGCGAAAGCATCGAACCGGATGGCGAGAATGCGTATCTGGTGGCGTTGAGCGCGTCGGTCGGTCCGGTCAAGGCGCGCTTCAAGGGACGCATGCAACTGACCGACATCGACGCGCCGAACTGCTACACCATCGTCTTCGAAGGCCAGGGCGGCGCGGCGGGTTTCGCAAAGGCAATGCGCGCGTCACGCTCGAAGCCGACGGGCGACGACGCAACGAAGCTAAGCTACACGGCAAGCGCGCAAGTCGGCGGCAAGCTGGCGCAGATCGGCTCGCGGCTGGTGGACGGCGCGGCGCGCAAGATCGCCGGCGAATTTTTCAAGCGATTCGGCGCGCAGGTCGCGGGCGAGGATGGCGAGGCAAGCGCCTCGGCGGATGCGGCCGAAGACGCGCCCGCCGTCGATGCCTCGACGCAGGATACGGAATCGAACGACGGCACCGATGCCAACGCCGAGTCCGACGCCGACTCAACGAAGAGGAAGAAATCATGGACAGCGTGGATCTCGAAGTCCTGAAGTCCAGCGCACGCTGGCTGGAGGAAGGACATCGCGCGCTACTGGTGACGGTGGTGAAGACGTGGGGCTCGTCGCCGCGTCCCGAGGGCGCGATGCTCGCGGTGCGCGACGATGGACTCGTGGTCGGGTCGGTGTCGGGCGGCTGCATCGAAGACGATCTGATCGACCGGGTGCGGCAACGGGGCATCGAGCAGACGCGTCCGGAGGCAGTGAAGTACGGCATCACGGCCGAGGAAGCGCATCGCTTCGGCCTGCCTTGCGGCGGCACGATCCAGCTCGTGCTGGAGCCGTTGACGCTGCAAAGCGGCATCGCCGAACTATGCCGCGCGGTGGAGGACGGGCGTCTGGTCGCGCGTCGAAGCTCGACATGGCGACTGGCGCGGTCCGGCTCGACGCAGCGCTGGCAACGGATGGCGTGCATTTCGACGGCGAGCGTCTGCTGACCATCCACGGTCCGCGTTACCGGATGCTGGTGATCGGCGCGGGGCAGTTGTCGCGCTATCTGTGCAACATCGCGGTGGGGCTCGATTATCAGGTCACCGTCTGCGATCCGCGCGAGGAGTACACGGAGGAGTGGAACATTCCCGGCACGAAGATCGTGCGAACCATGCCGGACGATACCGTGATCGACATGAAACTCGACGAGCGTTGCGCGGTGATCGCGCTCACGCACGATCCGAAGCTCGACGATCTCGCGCTGATGGAAGCGTTGAAGACGCCCGCGTTTTATGTCGGCGCGCTGGGTTCGCGAAGGAACAATCAGGCGCGGCGCGAGCGGTTGAAAGAGTTCGATCTGAACGAGACCGAGTTGGCCCGTTTGCATGGGCCGGTGGGGATTTATATCGGCAGCCGGACGCCGCCTGAAATCGCCGTTTCGATTCTCGCCGAGGTGACGGCGGCGAAGAACGGCGTGTCTCTGCCGACGTTGCTTCAGGTTGAAGGCGCGAAGGCGGCTCGGGAAGTCGCCGCATCGGGAGGAGCGGCGTGTAGCGTTTGAAGGTCGTTTTGGCGTTTTTCTGTGCGGCGTTTTTTCCGGCAACGTCTAACGTTCAACGTCCAACGTCGAACACTCAACGCCCACGCCGCGCCAAAGCGCTCACATCAACCCGCAAACCACCGTCGCGACAATCGAGCCGCCCACCAGCACCACACCCACCACGCGGCGCTTATTCAATTCGGTCCACAGCAGCACGCCAGTCAGCGACAGCAGAATCATACTGCCGGCAATCGTATCGATCAACAGCACCCAGCCGACACTCAACCCCACGCCCTTGTGCAGATTGTTCATCGTCGCCAGAAAGGTGTTGTGCGTGCGTTTCACCGCGACAAACCCATTGCCCACCCAATACTCCGCCTGCACGTTCTGCGTCGGCCCCAAGATGCCGACCTGCCAGAACTCCGGCTGCATCGTGCTGCGATCGCCCCACGCGACCGGATGCGCCGGCTCGCGCTTCACGCGCCCCGGCTTGCCGTCTAACTGCAACTCGCCTTTGAGCCACTTCGCCAGATCCATCGGCGAATGCAGCGGTTTTTGCGGCACGGGAATCTGCATTTCCTCGACCATCGGCTCGCCCGTCGGCACTTTCAGCGGCCCGGCCCGATGGTTCAGCAGAAAGCCGGTCGCGCCGAACATCAAGCCCGAGCACCGCGCCCCACAAACCGACCCAGCCATGCACCTTGCGCAGCCACTTGATGAAATTCGCCCGCCGCGAACGCTGACGCCGCGCCGCCTGCTCGGCGTCATCCATCAGATGATGGCTGCGCGCCGGCGTATGGGCGGTGTACTCGGTGTGTGGCGTGCCTTGACCGGCAGCAGGCTTATATCGATCGAATCAGGCGCGTTCACATCCAGGCTCCAGGCGCAGCAAGCTTAATCCGTCGCCGGCACGCAGCGAAGAAGGCGCGCGCTCACACGGCAGCGGTAAGAAGAGGATAGTCGAAAGGAAGGGCCGGACAACCCGGCTTGCGGTCCAGGCCGTCCGGCTGAGAGGCTGGCTGGCAGTCACAGAGGAGGAGAAATGTGACAGATAGCTGGCGATGCCTTTCAATTGAGAATGGCTATCATTACATATTTAGAGGCATTTGCTCAATCGCAACGTGTTGCAGCCGCTTGACATCCGCGCGGCGCAAACCGACCCTAGCTCGCAGATCCCGTCAACGTTGCCGTTCCGGATACCTGCCTGCCATGCGATTTTCCTCTTGCGCTTTGTCTTGCCTCTTTCGGCTGGCTTGCCGGCATCCACGTCGCGAGCGCGAGCGTCGCGGCCAGACTGGACGATCCCTACACCAACGAAGGCGAAACCCAGACCTTCACCGTCAACGCCGACGGCTCGTATCTCCAAGCTCGATTCGATGACGCTGCGGGTGAATAACGAGGCTGGCGTCGCGCGCGTGGCGCAGCAATACGTCTGGTTCAACCGCAACATGGCGGACGTGCAGATTCTGGAGGCGTACACCACCACCGCCGACGGCGCGCGTCACGAGGTACAGCCCGACCAGATCCGCGACGTGCAGGAAGCCCGCTCATTCGATGCGCCGATGTTTCAGGACATCCAGGAAAAGGTGATCGTGTTCCCGGCTGTCGAACCCGGCGCGCGCGTGCATCTCACTTATCGCAAGACGCAAAAGCAGCCGATCGTGCCCGGCGAATTCAGCGACTTCACGCCGCCCGATCTCGCCCCGACCCACAACTTCCGTCTGATCTACGATCTGCCCGCCGGCAAACCGCTCTATGCCGACGCCCGGGGTTTCACCGCGCAAGCGCCGGTCACGCTCAACGGCCGCACGCGCTACGAATATCCGCTACGACAAGGCGCATTTCAGCCGGCTGGAGAGTGGTTCGATCGCCTATGTGTCGTATGGCGACCGGCTGATGGTGTCGACCTTTGCCGATTACGCCGCCTTCGCCGCGACCTATCGCGAAACGGCTGCGGACCCGAGCGCGCACGATCCCGCGATCACGCAGCTCGCGCAGCAACTCACCGTCCACGACCGCACGCCGCGCGATAAAGCGAAGACGTTGTACGACTGGGTCCGCCGCAATGTCCGCTATGTGGCGATCAATGTCGGGCGCGGCGCTGTCGTGCCGCACAGTGCAAGCGCGATCCTCGCGAATCGCTATGGCGACTGCAAGGATCACGTCGCGCTATACGGTGCGCTGCTCGACGCGGCCGGCATGCGCAACGAGCCCGCGCTGATCAGCAGCGGCACGATCTACACACTGCCGAGCGTGCCGGGCTACGGCGTGATCAATCACGTCATCACGTGGCTGCCGGATTTGCAGCAATACGCCGACTCGACGGCATCGAATGTCGAATTCGGCTTTCTGCCTTCTTCCGATATGAACCGGCCGACCGTGCTCGTCGATCAAGGCGTACTCGCCCACACGCCCGCCACTGCGCTGATGAAACGCAGCACCGATCTGTCGATCAAGGTCGATCCGGATGGCTCGGCGAGCTTCACCTATCGGCTGGAAGACAACGGTCCGTTCGCTGAACAGGCGCGCGCGCGATTGCGCATGCAGACTCCGTCGCAGCGCGAAGAGTCGATTCAGGCCGAATTGCGCGGCGCGAATCTGCGCGGCACCGCCACGCTCAGCACCAATGACCTCAACGTCGCCGACGGCCCGCTCACGATCACGATGAAAGGCACACTGGAAAGTCTGGTGGTGCCGGGCGCGGCGGCGTCGATTCCGCGCGCTGACGAGCCTCGCCGGCGGCGTCGAAGCGGACACGCGTTACTGGCTCGGTGAGCGTCAGCGCACGCAGCCCTTCGTTTGCCACAACCTGTCGTTGCATGAACATGCGCGCCTCGAGTTGCCGGCCAATTTCCACGTGCTCGATATGCCGGAGGCGAAGCGCGCCCAAGACCGCTTCGTCGATTTCCAGTCGCAATACACGTTCGATCCGTCGAGCAACGTCGTGACGATGACGCGCGACGGGGCCACGCATTTCGATAGCGATGTCTGCTCGCCCGACGATTTCGCGCAGATGCGTCCGGTGATCGAGGCGATCGGGCGTGACGTGCGCGCCGAGGTGATCGTCAAGTCGACGCTGGTGGAGTCGTCGAGTGTGGCATCGCAAGCGCCTTGAAGGCTAATGGTGCGCGAGCTGGTGTCGCCGCGCGCCGTTGCTGTGAATTCGCGGCAGGCTCGCTGCCGCGATCCACGCGTCACGCACTTTGCGCGGCGCTCGCAAGCTCTAAGCTCGAAACTCAAAGTTCAAACCGGCCAGAGCGGCCCTTCCTGCATCGCGCCGAGCTGCTCGCGCATTTCGAGGATGCGGTCTTCCCAATAGCGCTGCGTGTTGAACCACGGAAACGCCGCGGGAAACGCAGGATCGTCCCATCGACGCGCGAGCCACGCCTGATAGTGAATCAGCCGCAGCGTGCGCAACGCTTCGACCAGATAGAGTTCGCGCGGCTCGAACTCGCAGAAGTCTTCGTATCCGGCGAGCAGATCGGCCAGCGCGCGCGAAGCCTCGGCCCGCTCGCCCGGCAGCAATAGCCACAAATCCTGCACAGCCGGACCCATGCGGCTATCGTCGAAGTCGACGAAATGCGGGCCGGCATCGGTCCACAACACATTGCTCGGATGACAATCGCCGTGCATTCGCAGCATGCGAATCTCGCCGGCACGCTCGAACGCACGCTCCACGCCTTCGAGCGCGAGGTTCACCACGGTTTCCCATGCAGTGCGCACGTCGTCGGGGACGAAACGCTGCGCGAGCAGGAAGTCGCGCGGCTCATAACCAAAGGTGTTGATGTCGAGCGTGGGACGCTCGGCGTAATTCTGCGTCTGCCCAACCGCGTGAATGCGGCCGATAAACCGCCCGAGCCATTCGAGCGTATCGCGACGGTCGAGGTCCGGCGCGCGACCGCCGCGGCGCTCGAAGATCGAGAAGCGGAAGCCGTCGAAGGTATGCAGCGTGCGGCCCTCTAACACGCGCGCGGGCACTGCCGGAATCTCGCGCGCGGCGAGGTCGGCGACGAAGGCGTGTTCTTCGAGAATCGCGGCATCGCTCCAACGCTCAGGACGATAGAACTTCGCGACCACCGGCGGGCCGTCTTCGACGCCCACCTGGTACACGCGGTTCTCGTAGCTGTTGAGCGGCAGCATGCGGCCATCGGTGCGCACGCCGGCCGTGCTCAGCACGCTGTCGAGCGCGTCGAGCACGATTTCCGGCTTGAGCCGGGCGAAAGGCACGGCGCTATTGGCGCCGTCCTCGGGATCGGGAATGTCGTCGTTCATGCCCGCATTGTGCGCCGCGCCGCCGTCAAAGACGAGGGCCGCGGCTCACGTCGCGGTTGAACACACGAATAACGCGGCGATTTCAGCGTGACTTACAACACGCTTAACATCGCGCGCACACGGCGGAACTGCAGCGGAACTGCAGCGAAAAATCAAACCGCGATCAATGTATCTGTGCGCTGGACGGACGCACCTGCTCGCCCGTATCGATCAGATCTTCCAGGAAAAAGGGTTCAGTATTCAGGTGTTGCGAAGTGCCTGGCTCGCCGGCATACCACGCCACCATGGCCATGTCGCCCAGAATGCGCATGACGATTCCGCGCGCGCCTTGCGGCACGGCGATGTGCACCGATCGGACAATGGAACCGATTTGCATGATGTTTCCCCGTTTCTCCCGTAGCCGGCTTTATGAATTCTCGCCGGTCAAGGTGATGATAAAAGCGTCGCTCCGCCGATAACGTTGCTTACGCACCCAATCTGCTGCGCGTGATACGCGTGAGAGGTTGAAGTCATTGTTCCCGTTTTAAGGGACTTTGAAAAGTGCAAACGAAAACATCAAAAATGCAGGTAAAAACCGCTTCACCCGTCGTTTCGCCCTATTCCAATTACGGCTCGCTCAAACGATCATCTCGGCTTAACGCGTCGTAACGAGACCATCATAAACCCAGCCGGGGGGAGATATCAAAAACGTGCACAACGTCCAGCTTATTTGCAGCGTTTGCGGGGTCGGTGAGCCCGCTGTTATCGGCTTTTATCGATCGCGCTAGTCATGTGGATTGTTCGACTCGCGCTGCGGCGCCCCTACACCTTTGTCGTCCTGGCCCTGCTATTGATGATCGTCGGGCCGCTGACCATCCTCCGTACGCCAACCGACATTTTTCCGAACATCGACATTCCGGTGCTCTCGGTGATCTGGTCGTACAACGGCCTGCCCGCCGACGAAATGGAAAAGCGCATCGTGCTCAACTACGAGCGCGGCCTCGCGACCACCGTCAACGATATTGAACATACGGAATCGACGTCGCTGAACGGCATCGCGGTCATCAAGATTTTTTTCCAGCCGCACGCGAATATCGACGAAGCGCTGGCCCAGGTCACCGCGCTGTCGCAAACGCAACTGCGCTCGCTGCCGCCTGGCATTACGCCGCCCAATATCCTGCGGTATAACGCGTCGACGGTACCGATTTTGCGGCTCGCGTTGTCGTCGGCGTCGCTGACCGAACAGGAGCTGTTCGACTTCGGCAATAACTTTCTGAAGACGCAACTCGCCACCGTGCCCGGCGCGTCGGTTCCGTTGCCCTACGGCGGCAAGCAGCGCCAGATCATGGTCGATATCGATTCGCGCAAATTGCAGGAGCGCAATCTGTCGCCACTCGATGTGGTCAACGCGGTCACCGCGCAGAATCTGATCCTGCCGTCGGGCACCGCGAAAATCGGCTCGACCGAATACTCGGTGGAAATGAACGGCAGCCCGGATTCGCTCGCGGGCCTCAACAATATTCCGATCAAATCCACCGCCAACGGCACCGTTTATATTCGCGACGTCGCGCATGTTCGCGACGGCTTCCAGCCGCAAACCAATATCGTGCGCGTGAACGGCCAGCGCGCGGCGCTGCTGACCATCAACAAAAGCGGCAATACGTCCACGCTGGAAATCGTCGACCCATCAAGAAAATGATGCCGACGCTGCGCAACCTCGTGCCTGAGTCGCTGAATATCGACCCGGTTGCCGATCAATCGCTATTTGTGCGCGCCTCGGTGCAGGGTGTGTTGCGCGAAGCATTGATCGCCGCGTGCCTGACCGGTCTGATGATTCTGCTGTTCCTCGGCAACTGGCGCGCGACCTTGATCATCGCCGTCTCGATTCCTCTGTCGATGATCACCTCGATCATCGCGCTCTCGCTGCTCGGCGAAACCATCAACATCATGACGCTCGGCGGGCTCGCGCTCGCGGTCGGCATTCTGGTCGACGATGCGACGGTCGCGATCGAAAACATCAGCCATCAACTCGAACAGGGGAAGAATCTCGAACAGGCGATTCTCGACGGCGCGCATCAGATTGCGATTCCGACGCTGGTGTCGACGCTGTCCATCTGCATCGTGTTCGTGCCGATGTTCATGCTCACGGGCGTCGCGCACTATCTGTTCATTCCGCTCGCGGAAGCGGTGGTGTTCGCGATGCTGGCGTCGTATTTCTTCTCGCGGACATTGGTGCCGACGCTCGCGAAATACCTGCTGCGCCATCATCATACGGCGACGACCGCGCATCACGCGCCGGTCCAAACCCGCAATCCGTTCATGCGCGTGCACTATGCATTCGAGCGCGGTTTCTCGCGTTTGCGCGACCGTTACCGCGTGTTTCTCGAAGCACGCGTTGCACGGCCGGGCCTGTTCGTCACACTGTTTCTGGTTTGCTGTGGCGCGTCGATGCTGCTGTTGCCGTTTATCGGCCGTGACTTTTTCCCTGCCGTCGATGCGGGCACCATCGCGCTGCATCTGCGCGCGAAAACCGGCATGCGGGTGGAAGAAACAGCCGTCGTGACCGATCGCGTCGATACGCGGATTCGTCAGTTGATCCCGGCGAGCGAGCTGCATTCGATCATCGACAACATCGGTTTGCCGGTGTCGGGTATCAATCTTTCGTACGGCAGCACCGGCACGATCGGCACCTCGGACGCGGACGTGCTCATCACGCTCAATCCCGACCATCATCCGAGCGCCGATTACGTTCGCACGCTACGACGCACGCTCACCGACGAATTCCCCGGGGTGCAGTTTGCGTTTCTGCCTGCGGATATCGTCAGTCAGACGCTGAACTTCGGCATGCCGTCGCCGATCGATATTCAGATCGTGGGGCGCGACGTTGCGGGCAATCGCGTGTTCGCCGCGAAGTTGCTGAACCGGCTGCGCGCCGTGCCGGGTCTTGCCGATGCACGCATCCAGCAGCCCGCGGACTTGCCGCGCATTTTCATCGACGTGGACCGCACGCGCGCGCAGCAAGCCGGTTTCTCGCAACACGACATCGCGAGCAATCTGCTGATTACGCTATCCGGCAGCCAGCAAACCACGCCGACGTTCTGGCTCAATCCGCGCAACGGCGTGAGCTACAACGTGATCACGGAAGCGCCGCAATACACGATCGATTCGTTGCAATCGCTCGCGAACATTCCGTTGACCGCGAACGGCCGCAGCAACATTCTCGGCTCGCTCGCGACGATGAAGCGCGAAGCCGGCAACGCGACGATCAACCATTACAACGCGCAGACCACGATCGATATTTACGGCACCGCGGACGGCCGCGATCTCGGCGGCGTTTCCGACGATATCCGCAAGATCATCGACGACTCAAGGGCCGATCTGCCGAAAACATCGGCGATCGAAGTGCGTGGCCAGGTGCAGACCATGAACGATTCATTCTCGGGGCTGTTCGGCGGTCTCGTGTTTGCGATCCTGCTGGTGTATCTGCTGATCGTCGTGAATTTCCAGTCGTGGCTCGATCCGTTCATCATCATCACCGCGCTGCCGGGTGCGCTCGCGGGCATCGTGTGGATGCTGTTTCTCACACACACCACGCTGTCGATTCCCGCACTGACGGGCGCGATCATGTGTATCGGCATCGCGACCGCGAACTCGATTCTGGTGATCAGCTTCGCCCGCGAGCAGCTGCTCGAACATGGCGACGCCACGCGCGCGGCCATCGAAGCGGGCTTCACGCGTTTTCGCCCGGTGCTGATGACCGCGCTTGCGATGGTGATCGGGATGGTGCCGATGGCGATCGGTCTCGGCGAAGGCGGCGAACAGAATGCGCCGCTCGGGCGCGCGGTGATCGGCGGCCTGACGGTCGGTACGCTGGCCACGCTGATCTTCGTGCCGGTGGTGTTTTCGATGATCTACAAACGGCTCGCGGCGCGACGTCAGCGTGCGGCCGAGCATGTGGTGCAGAAGCCATGATGTCGACTACTGCCACGACGATCGCCTTAGCCATGACACGCCACACAAGAGGCAGCATCGACTGCCAACGCATTTTCACAGGGGAAGTTTGATGGAAGCAAAACGTCCGGACGGTTCCAGTTCCACCTCCGATCCCGCGCACAGTCCCGCAAAAACGCGGCGCTCACGCGTGATTGCCATCGCGGTGGCCGTCGTGGTGATCGCGCTCGCGGCACAAGGCATCTGGTCGCGTCACGATGCGCACGCCGCGCTCGAACGCGATGCCGAGCATGCGAGCCAGTTAAGCGTCGAGGTGGTGCGGCCGCAGAAGTCGTCGGTGGGACTCGATCTTGTTTTGCCCGGCAATGTGCAGGCCTTTCTCGATACGCCGATCTACGCGCGCACCAACGGCTATTTGAAGAAGTGGTATGCCGACATCGGCGCGCACGTGAAGAACGGTCAGTTGCTCGCGGAGATCGATACGCCCGAAGTGGACGATCAGTTGCGCGCCGCCCGCGCGGATCTCGCGAATGCCGACGCCAATTACGCGCTCGCGAAAAGTACCGCCGATCGCTGGACCGACATGCTGAAAAGCAAGTCCGTATCGAAGCAGGAAACCGACGAGAAGGTCGGCGACATGCTCGCGAAAAAAGCCTCGCTCGACGCCGCGCGCTTCAACGTCGCGCGGCTCGAAAAGACGCAATCGTTCCAGAAGGTCTACGCGCCGTTCGACGGCACGGTGACTGCGCGCAATGTCGATGTCGGCGCGCTGATCGATGCAGGCAGCGCGGGCGGTCCGGCGAAGGAGCTGTTTCATGTTGCGCAGGCGGATCGGCTGCGGGTTTATGTGAACGTGCCGCAAGCGTACGCACAGCAGGTCCGTGCGCAACAGAGCGCGTTTTTGACGCTGACGGAAACGCCCTCGAAACATTATCCGGGGACGGTGGCGCGTACCGCGGGCGCGGTCGATGCGCAGCAACGCACGATGCTGGTCGAGGTCGATGTCGACAATCACAACGGCGAGTTGCTGCCGGGTGCGTATGCGCAGGTGCATTTCGCGTTAGGTACGGGCGCGGCGCCGTTCACGTTGCCGGGCAACGCATTTCTGTTTCGCCCGGATGGCGTGAAGGTCGCGACCGTGGAAGCCGATCACAAGGTGAAGTTATTGCCGGTGTCGCTCGGGACCGACTTCGGCACGCGCGTGGCGATTGCGTCGGGTTTGCAAGGCGATGAACAGGTGATTCTGAATCCGCAGGATTCGATCGTCGATGGAGCGGCGGTGCGGATTGCGCCGCGGAAGGCTGGCGAAGCGAAAGGGGCCTCTGCGGGTTCTGGTGCATCCGCTGCGCCAGTTGGTGAAGGGAAAGCGGGGGCGTCATCATGACCGCGCTGCAATCGCGCGGCGAGTTCACACGTTCACGCAGACGTGTTTCTGCGCGAGCATGGTCGATCTGCGCGCTGACACTGACGCTTACGTTCACGCTCACCGCCTGTACCGTCGGCCCTGACTACGTGCAAGCCGCCCACCATCACGGCCGCTACATATAAGGAACTCGAAGGCAGCGGCTGGCAACCCGCGCAACCCGCCGACACCCTCACGCGCGGTGCGTGGTGGAACATCTACGCGGACCCGTCGCTCGATTCACTCGAACAGCAGGTCGCCACCGCCAACCAGAACGTGCAGTCCGCCGAAGCGCGCTTTCGCGCCGCTCGCGCGAGCGTCGCGCAATACCGGTCGAGCTTCTTTCCGGTCGTCAGCGCAAACGGCGACTATTCGCGGGCGCGAACTTCGGAGAACGTGCTGCACAAATCGACCGCCGGTCTCACGCTGAACGACTACCTCGTGCAAGCCGACGCGTCGTGGGAACCGGACCTCTGGGGCCGCGTGTCGCGCAGCGTCGAGGGCGCGAAAGCCCAGGCGCAGGCCAGTGCCGCCGACGCCCAGGCTGTACTTCTGTCGATGCAGGCCGAACTCGCCACCGACTACTTCGAGCTACGCGGACTCGATCAGGAGCGCCAACTTCTCGACGACACGCTCAAGGCCTACGGCGAAGCGCTCGATCTGACGCAGCATCGTTACACGGGCGGCATCGCCACCGACGCCGATGTCGCGCAGGCGCAAACGCAACTCAAAACCACCCAGGCGCAGGCACTCGATCTCGGCGTGCAACGCGCGCAACTCGAACACGCGATCGCGATCCTGATCGGCCAGGCGCCCGCCACTTTCTCGTTGCCGGTTGCGCCGCTTACGGCCGTGCCGGTGGTGGCCGCGGCGGGCGTGCCGTCCACCTTGCTCGAGCGACGGCCCGACATCGCAGCGGCGGAAAGACAGGTGGCCGATATGAACGCGCAGATCGGCGTGGCGACGGCGGCGTTTTTCCCGAGCCTCGTGCTGTCCGTGACGGGCGGCCTCGAAGCGACCAACTACAGTCAGTGGCTGCTCGCGCCGAGCCGGTTATGGTCGCTCGGACCGGCGCTCGCGGGCACGCTGCTGGATTTCGGCGGACGCGCAGCCGTCAAGGAGCAGGCCCGCGCGCACTACGACGAAAGCGTCGCGCAATACCGGCAAACGGTGCTTACCGCGTTCGGCGAGGTCGAGGACAATCTTGCCGCACTACGCGTGCTCGAACAGGAAGCCAGCGCGCAGGACGACGCGGTGAGCGCCGCGCAACGGTCGCTGGCGGTCGTGTCGGACCGCTATAAGAACGGCGCAATTACTTATCTGGACGTGGTTGTCGCGCAGACTACCGCGCTGACCAATGAGCGCAATGCGGTGTCGATCGCGCGTCGGCGGATGGCTGCGAGCGTGGCGCTGGTGAAGGCGTTGGGCGGTGGCTGGAACGTTTCCGACCTGCCGACCGGCGAGCAGATCGTGCATCCCGCCGCACCCGCGAGCGACGCGGCCGCTCATGGATAGGCGGCAGTTTCACGGCGCTCAGTCCGGGTACTCGCCGCGTGCCAACGCGTCGCATTTCGCCAAGGCGAGCGGCGCGCTCACCGGCAGTCCGCGCCGCTGCCGCCTCCACCGCCCGAATCATTCTTTTCAGCGTATCGTTAACTCCTTTGAAGTACTTTGCTTCCTCCCAGGAGATTTTTTTGTGACCCCGTCGCCGGAATCCCACCGGACTGCTTCTTCGGCTGCTCCCTCTTCGTCTGCCTCTTTCGCCGCTTCCGCTTTGCCTGACGTCGCTGATATTCCGTACCTCGAACGCGGTACGCGAGCCTACTGGCGCGCCAGCATCGCGCTGCTGTTCGCCGGTTACGCCACGTTCTCGCTGCTCTACTGCGTGCAGCCCTTGCTGCCCGCGTTCTCCGCGTCGTTCAACGTGACGCCCGCGCAAAGCAGCCTGTCGCTGTCGTTGAGCACCGCCGCACTCGCGCTCGCCATTTTCGTCGCCGGCTTCGTCTCGGAAGGATGGAGCCGTCACAAGCTGATGACGCTGTCGCTGACGGTGTCCGCTGTGTTGACGATCGGCGTGTCGATCGCGCCGCAGTGGCATCAACTGCTCGTGCTGCGCACGCTCGAAGGTCTCGCGCTCGGCGGCGTGCCCGCCGTCGCGATGGCTTACCTCGCCGAGGAAGTGCATCCCGACGGACTCGGTCTCGCGATGGGGCTGTACGTCGGCGGCACGGCAATCGGCGGAATGGCCGGGCGCGTGATTACCGGCGTCGTCGCGGATCTGTTTTCGTGGCGCGTGGCGATCGGCACGATCGGCGTGCTCGGCCTTCTGTCGATGCTCGCGTTTCGCGCGCTGCTGCCGCCGTCGCGCCATTTCGTGCCGCGCCGCGGACTCGGCTTCGCGCATCATCGCACTGCCCTGCTCAAGCAATTCACGCGACCCGGCCTGCCGCTGCTGTTCCTGCTCGGCTTCGTGCTGATGGGCAGCTTCGTCACGCTGTACAACTACATCGGCTACCGGCTGCTCGCGCCGCCTTACCAGTTGAGTCAGACGGAAATCGGCGCGATCTTCGTCGTGTATCTGACGGGCGTGGTTGCTTCGCCGTGGTCGGGCCGCATGGCCGACACGTTCGGCCGCGCGCGCGTGCTGACCGCGAGCCTGCTGCTGATGGCTGCTCGGCCTCGCCCTCACGATGCTGCATCCGCTAGCCGCCATTGCAACCGGCATCGCCTGTGTGACGTTCGGCTTCTTCGCCGGACACTCGGTGGCGAGCGGCTGGGTCGGACGCCTCGCGAAAGAAGCCAAAGGGCAGGCGGCCGCACTGTACCTGCTCGCGTATTACATCGGTTCGAGCGTGATCGGCTCGTATGGCGGCCACGTCTGGGCCGAATCATGGCTGGAACGGTGTAGCGGGACTGGTCGGCGCGTTGCTCGTCATCGGCATTGTTGGCGGCGACGCGCTTGCGCGCGCGCGAACAGACTCAACGCGTAATCGCGCGACTCGGACCTAATCCGCTTCGCATGGATGCGCGAAAAGAAGGCCGGTGTAAGCAAACACTTCATTTTTTCGCGCTGTTTTGCTGCGCCGCGCCAATCGCGGCGGCCCTTGACCGCACTGGGTTCAGCGGCTTGCGAATAGCGGCTGAAACGCCGCAAAGCGTCGTTATGTTGATCAAACTGTCTCCTATACTCAAATCGAGCGTTGGCGGTGCATGACTCCATAAATAGAGCCAGCCGCCTTCGCCAGTACATACATAAGGAGACGAGTATGACGACCTACTTCACGATCAGCGATTTCATCCTGGTGATTCCGATGGCGCTGGCCGGCGCTTTGTTTGTCGGCGCGCTTCCCTGCAAGACGGAAATGCGGCACAACGCGCTGCGTGTGTTGGCGCGTTGATCGGCGTAATGTTCGCGGTCGTGCTGGTCGAAGGATTGCCGGCGCTGGTCTAACGCAGCGAAAAAAAGCCGCCCTCACGGGCGGCTTTTCTTACTGTTCTACGGGGTGAAGCGTCACGCGGATCAGATCGCCTGGTCCGTCGACGGCTTTTCCCACAGGTTAATCCCGCCTTCGGTCGCGTAGCGGTCGATCTCCGCGAGTTCTTCCTTCGAGAACGCGAGGTTCTTCAGCGCGCCGACGTTCTCGCGCACCTGCTCCGCACGGCTCGCGCCAATCAGCACGGACGTCACGCGCGGATCGCGCAAGGCCCAGGCGAGCGCCATCTGCGCGAGGCTTTGTCCGCGACGCTGCGCGATGTCGTTGAGCTTGCGCACGTGCTCGATATTTTGCGGGCTCAGATGGTCCTGCTTCAACGAACCGCCGCCCGGCTTGTTGACGCGCGCGTCGTCCGGCACGCCGTTCAGATATTTGCCGGTGAGCAAACCCTGTGCGAGCGGCGTGAACGCGATAGCGCCCGCACCGACCTTCTCGAGCGTATCCAGCAGTTCGTGCTCGATCCAGCGGTTGAGCATGTTGTACGCGGGCTGATGGATCAGCAACGGCACCTTGTACTCGGCGAGCAGCTTGGTCATTTCGAGCGTCTTGGCTGCCGAGTACGACGAAATGCCGATATACAGCGCCTTGCCCTGCTGAACCGCGCTCGCCAATGCACCGGCGGTTTCTTCGAGCGGCGTGTCGGCATCGAAACGATGCGAATAGAAAATGTCGACGTAGTCGAGGCCCATGCGTTGCAGGCTCTGATCGAGACTCGCGAGCACATATTTGCGCGAGCCGCCGCCCTGACCGTACGGACCCGGCCACATATCCCAACCCGCTTTCGACGAGATCAGCAGTTCGTCGCGATACGGCTTGAAGTCGTCCTTGAACAGACGGCCGAAATTCGTTTCCGCGCTGCCATACGGAGGGCCGTAGTTATTCGCGAGGTCGAAGTGCGTGATGCCGAGATCGAAGGCCGTGCGCAGAATGTCGCGCTGCGTGGAGATCGGCGTGGTGTCGCCGAAGTTGTGCCACAGGCCGAGCGACAGCGCCGGCAGTTTGAGACCCGATTTGCCGCAGACGCGGTACTGCATGTCCGAATAGCGTTCTGAAGCTGCTTCGTAAGCCATTGCTTGTGTCCTTGTTGGTGGAAGTCACCCGGTCATTGCGGGCGTGAGGCAATCGCGTGCTGCGGGAGGCGCTGCTGCTGTCTGTTGTCTGTTTTATGTGCGTGGATCGCGGCCAGACCGCTATGTTAGCCAATCGCCGCGAGACGTGCAGACGCCCAGTATGCGGGATGGACGATTGCTTGCGCGCTCCCCTACACTTTGGCCGATCAAAGCCAAGGGAGAGGCATCAGATGACGAAAGCGATTTCAATCGCGCTGATTGTCGGCGGTATCGTGTTGTTGTATTTCGGCGGGCAGGCGTTCAATTCGGTTAGCAGCGACGTCGTCGCGCTTTTTCACCGGTTCGCCGAGCAATAAGGCGATCATGCTGATCGTGGGTGGCGTGGTCGCGACGCTCGCGGGAATCACCGGCATGGCATTGTCCGGGCGCAAGCGATAAGCGCATACGCGATTGGCGCGGCGCCCGAGGTTGGTTCGAACCACTTTCGAACACCGTGCCTGGCGCCGCCGCCGGAGTCAAGCAAATTTAAAACGCCACCTCAGGCTTCGCCGCCGACCGGGTTCCCGGCAACGGCACATTGCTCGCACCGTGATAGGTGTACACGAGCGAAAACTTCACCTGATCGCTGAGATTCTTGCCCGCCGAATGCAGCGTGTTGCAGTGGAAAAACACCACGTCGCCGGCTTTGAGTTCGGGCGAAACGGCGGTGCGAATCCACGCCTGATTCTCTTCCAGATCCGAGCGGAAAAACTTGGCTTCGTCGAACCGGTCGGACGTGAACGGCGCGCTGTGCGATTTCGGCACGAGCCACAGCGCGCCGTTATCGACCGTTTCCGGACCCACCGCGAGCCACACCGACACCAGATCATCGCGCTCGAACGACCAGTAACGCACATCGCGATGCCAGCCGGTCAGAGCTGCCGTATGCAGGGTGCTTGGTCATCATGCAATTGTGATGCGCCCGCGATAAGCGCGGCTCTTCACCGAAATACAACTCCATCCAGCCACGAATTTCCGGCGCGGTCGCCCACTGCGCAAAAGCCGGATGACGTCCATACGCATCCAGCAAGCCGCCGCACCGTATGGCCGCCCGGCGCATGTTTGGACGGCGGTGCGCCCGGATATTGCAGATCCGCTTCGAACTCGATCGGCGCCGCTGCTTCCTGCAACTGATGCTCGCGCAATCTGCTTCAGTTCTGCGCAGCGCTCGGGCGACACCAATCCGGGCACGACGACAAAACCCTGCTCCCGCAACGTTTGAATCTGCTCTTTCTTCGAATGAAGTGACATGGTGTTCCGTTACTGTCGACTAACTGATGCTCGATTGTAAAACGGGCGCGATCGGCGCTGCGCGCAGTTTCACCGTGCACGAGCGACTGCGGCCGCCCGCCTTACGCACTACTTTCAGGCGCATCAGTCTGATTGCACGGCACGTTCAATGGGCAAACACGCACGAAAATCGACCGCAAAGGGCGCGACCCACGTCGGCAATGCGCATCGCGATTACCCCGTAAAAACCCGTATTCGCAGGGTAAAAACCGACTTTCTGACGTCACGAATCACGTGTAGCCTGCACGCATGTTGATCGCCACTCCCGCGTTTTTGCGTCGTGCACAGGCCGCCAAGGCCCATGCCGCCGGCCTCCGCGCTTTTTTCCGTCGAATTCCGGGCATTCGTGCCGTTCATCGCGACGCCGTCATTGGCACATTTGGTGCTCCTTTTGGCGCACTTCCCGTCGCGCGACACATTGCCCACTTGTGAAGCCATGCATACTCTTCTGAGCACCCGTCTTACCCGCGCCGCGCTGAAAGCGGCGCGTCCTGCACGCCGCCATGTGATGCGCGCGCTGCGTCACCATGCCACCCGCACTCGCGCGTTGGGCGAACAATGGCGCGATGCCAAAGCCGTCGACGGCATTCGCACGTGGTTCCACACGTTCTTCTCCGCTCTGCGTTTGCAGGGCAGCTCGCGGCGCTTTTCGCTGCGCACGCTGCTGCGCAAACCGACGCCGCTGCATCTGTCGCTGACGAAACGCGCTGCCAATCGCCGCGCCGCAGAACACGAGCCGCCAGCCGCGCCGGATGTCGACGAATGGCAGCACCGGCTGGTTTGCGTTCGCGTTTTCAAGCCGCTGATTTCGAGCTGCCGAGAAAACCGTAAGGCGGTTTGTTTTTCGCCCAGCGCCGTTGGGACTTCGGCGCGCCAACTAGAGCGGCGAACCAGCAGCACGAAGGCATGAGTAGTTCAAGCCCAACGCCAACGTGCCTGTCCCTCGACTTTCGATGCAAGCGCCCGCCCCCTTCACCGTCATCCAGCCCGACCCGAGCACCCATAAAAAAACCCCGCACGGCTTCTCGCCGTGCGGGGTTTTCGCGTGTGAAACGCGTGCGGCTAGCGCTTATTCAGCCAGCGCAGCGACCGGCTCCGTGCCGGCGGCTTCGGCGAGTGCGAGCGCCTTGTCCGTGGCTTCCCACGTGAATTCCGGCTCTTCGCGGCCGAAGTGGCCGTACGCTGCGCTCTTCTCGTAGATCGGGCGCAGCAGGTCGAGCATCTGGATGATGCCCTTCGGACGCAGGTCGAAATGCTCCTGCACCAGACGCGTGATCGTCGCATCCGACACGCGGCCCGTGCCGAACGTGTTGACCATCACCGAAGTCGGCTGCGCAACGCCAATTGCGTACGACACCTGAATCAGGCAGCGCGAAGCCAGCCCGGCCGCCACGATGTTCTTCGCGACATAACGGCCAGCGTAAGCGGCCGAGCGGTCGACCTTCGACGGATCCTTGCCCGAGAACGCGCCGCCGCCGTGCGGCGCCGCGCCGCCGTACGTATCGACGATGATCTTGCGGCCCGTCAGACCGCAATCGCCTTGCGGACCGCCAATCACGAAACGGCCGGTCGGGTTCACGAGGAACTTGATGTCGCCCTTGATCAGCTCAGCCGGCAGCGTCGGCTTGATCACTTCTTCGATCACGGCTTCGCGCAGCGTGTTCAGATCGATGTCCGGCGAATGCTGCGTGGACAGCACGACGGTGTCGATTGCATGCGGCTTGCCGTCGACATAACGCACGGTGACCTGCGACTTCGCGTCCGGACGCAGCCACGGCAGACGGCCGTCGCGGCGCAGATTCGCCTGACGCTCGACCAGACGGTGCGACAGGTGGATCGGCAGCGGCATCAGTTCCGGCGTTTCTTCGCACGCGTAACCGAACATCAGGCCCTGGTCGCCGGCGCCTTGATCGAGGTTGTTGTCGTGCGCGCGGTCCACGCCCTGGGCGATGTCCGGCGATTGCTTGTCGTACGCGACGAGCACCGCGCAGCCGCGGTAGTCGATGCCGTAGTCGGTGTTGTCGTAGCCGATGCGCTTGATCGTGTTGCGCGCGACCTGGATGTAGTCGACGTTCGCGGTGGTGGTGATTTCACCGGCCAGCACGACGAGACCCGTGTTGCACAGCGTTTCGGCTGCGACGCGCGAGTATTTGTCCTGCGCCAGGATGGCGTCGAGGATGGCGTCCGAGATCTGGTCCGCGACTTTGTCGGGATGGCCTTCGGAGACGGATTCGGAAGTGAAGAGATAGTCGTTTGCCACGTTGCAGACTCCTGTTGTGTGGTTACGGTTGAGTTTCACGTAGCCAGCTTCGGGAGTCTGAAGCGGCGACGCTTTAGCGGATTACCTGACCGACCGGCGCCACATCATCCGTGGATCGCACCCGCCAGCTTCGCCCCGCAAGTTGTCTATTAACTCGGCGAAGCCCTTATTATAGCGACTTCCTTTGATTGTCACAGAGTGTCCACGAGTGCGGTATTACGACAACTTTTCCGCTTTCCTGAAACCCGTCACGCGCAGCGCCTCGTTTGCGGAGGCCGCATGCTGAGCCGCTATGGCGCAAAGCTCGCGATCGGGCTGCTGAAACTTTTTGCGCTGTTGCCCTATGGTTTCGTCGCCCGTCTCGGCGACGGCCTCGGCTGGCTGCTCTATCAGATCCCGAGCCGGCGCAAGCGCATCGTCCACATCAATCTGAAGCTGTGCTTTCCCGAGTGGAGCGACGAGCGCCGCGAAGACGTCGCGCAGAAGCACTTCCGCCACGCGATCCGCAGCTATCGTCGAGCGCAGCGTGCAGTGGTTCGGCTCGGCGAAGAAGCTCGAAAAGCTGATCCAGGTCGACAGCGAGATCGACCTGACGGATCCGGATCATGCCGCCCACGCTGCTTCTCGGCTTTCACTTCGTCGGCATCGAGGCCGGGCTCGATCTTCCTGAACTACTCGCTCAAGCGCCAGTGCGGCTCGCTTTATCAGCCGATGTCGAACCAGGAACTCGACGAAGTCGCCAAAGCCGCGCGCGCGCGTTTCGGCGCCGACATGGCGAGCCGCGCCGACAGCGCGCGCATCGTGCTGCGCTGGCTGCGCGAACGCAAGCCGGTGATGCTCGGCGCCGACATGGACTACGGCGCGCGCAATTCCACCTTCGTGCCGTTCTTCGGCGTGCCGACCTGCACGCTGACGGCCGTCGGGCGTCTCGCGAAAGTCGGGCATGCGCAGGTCGTGCCGTTCATCGGCGAGGTGCTGCCGAACTACAAGGGTTATCGGCTGAAGGTGTTCAAGCCGTGGGACAACTACCCGACCGGCGACGACGACGCCGACGCGCGCCGCATGAACGCGTTTCTCGAAGAGCAGATTCCGCTCGATGCCCGAGCAGTATTACTGGGTGCACAAGCGCTTCAAGACCCGGCCGCCGGGCGAGCCGAGCGTTTATTGACCGGCACGTTGCAAGGCCGCCGGCGCCGGCGGCCAGATCAACGCAGTCCGCGCGGTCCGCGAAAAAAGCGCCCGAACGCGGAAATAACGCGGCGTTCGGCGCACCTGCGGGCGCGTCACTTACAATAGCGCGATGAAACTGAAATTCACCAAAATGCACGGCGCGGGCAACGACTTCGTCGTGCTCGACGGCTACACCCAACCGGTCAACCTGACGCCGGCGCAGGTGCGCGCGCTCGCGGACCGGCATTTCGGCGTCGGCGCCGACCAGTTGCTGCTGGTCGAAAAGCCCACCATTGAAGGCGTCGATTTCAGATATCGCATCTTCAATTGCGACGGCGGCGAAGTCGAGCATTGCGGCAACGGCGCGCGCTGCTTCGTCAAGTTCGTGCGCGATAGCGGCCTGACCGAGCAAGCGCAGCGTGCGCGTGCAGGTGCAGAACGGCATCATCACGCTGACCATGCAGGAAAACGGCGAAGTGCTGGTCGACATGGGCACGCCGGTGTTCGATCCGGAACGCGTGCCGTTCGCCACCAAAGGCATCGAAGGCCGCCGCGAAGGCGCTGACACGCTCTGGCCGCTCGACGTGAACGGCGCGACGCGCTGGATTTCGGTGGTGTCGATGGGCAATCCGCACGCGGTGCAGATCGTCGACGACGTCGAAGCATTTCCGGTGCTGGTCGAAGGTCCGGTGATCGAGCGGCATGCGCGCTTTCCGCAGCGGGTGAACGCGGGCTTCATGCAGATCGTCGGCCGTAGCGAGATCAAGTTGCGCGTCTACGAGCGCGGCGCGGGCGAAACGCTCGCGTGCGGCACGGGCGCATGCGCGGCGGTCGCGGCCGGCATCCGGCGCGGCCTGCTGGACGCGCCGGTGCTGGTGCACACGCACGGCGGCAAGCTGACCATCACGTGGGACGGCGCGCAGGAAGACGAGCCGCTGCTGATGGCCGGCCCCGCCGCAACCGTCTTCGAAGGCGAGATCGAACTGGCCGACTGAGCGGCCGGATCGCGCGGATTGAACGATTGGCCGGCCGATCACCAGAGCGAGTAGCGCCTCACAAGCGCCTGATTGACGGCCGCCTGAACTGATTGACCGATGCGCCGCCTCAAGGCGTCGTCCCGTAGTCCTTTAGCCGAAACCATGAACGATCGCGAAGTCGCCGACTACCTGCTCGCCAACCCCGAATTCTTCGCCGACCACGCGGAAATGCTCGCGACCATCCGGCTCGCGAACCCGCACGGCAAAGCCGCGGTGTCGCTGCAGGAGCGGCAGATGGAAATGCTGCGCGACAAGAACAAGCATCTCGAACGGCGTCTGGCCGAGCTGCTGCGTTACGGTCACGAGAACGACAGCATCGCGTCGAAATTCAACCGCTGGACGATTCGCGTGTTGGCCGAGCGCGATCCGTACGCGTTGCCGCGCACGATCGCCACCGGCTTGCGCGAAATTTTCGACGTGCCGCAAGCCGCGCTGCGCGTGTGGGATGTCGCCGAGCCTTACGCACAGGCCGATTTCGCGCGCCATGTCGGCGAGGAAGTGCGCATTTTCGCGAACAGCCTGACGCTCGCCGTATTGCGGCGCGAACACCGGCTTCGAAGCCGCGCAGTGGCTGGTGCCGGCGAGTCGGGCGCCGTGGCCGACGAAAGCGCCTCCGGCAACGGCGCGGCCGATCAGCGCGCACGTCACCGAATCGATCGCGCTGCTTGCGCTGCGCGACCCCGAAGGCAAGGAAGAAGCGCCCACCTTCGGCCTGCTGGTGATGGGCTCGGCCGACGCACGCCGCTTCCACGACGGCATGGCCACCGACTTCCTGACGCAGATCGGCGCTCTGGCCAGCGCCGCGCTGAGCCGCCTGCTGCCGCGCTGACCCCGCGATCATCCCGCGCCAGCCGCCCAAGCCCACCGTGACCGCCGCCGACCCGATCGCCGCTTATCTGTCGAATCTCGAACATGAGCGGCGGCTGTCGGCGCATACGCTGCGCGGCTATACCCACGAACTCGACGAACTCAGGCTGCTGGCCAAAGGCCGGCCGCTGGAGAGCCTCACCGCGGTGGATATTCGCGGCGCGGTCTCGCGAGCGCACGCGGGTGGCCTGACGGCTCGCTCGATCAGCCACCGGTTGTCGGCGTGGCGCGCGTTTTACCGCTGGCTCGCCGGCCGCGTCGATTTGCCCGCCAATCCCGTCGCCACCGTGCGCGCGCCGAAGCAGCCCAAAACGCTGCCCAAAGCCCTTTCCGTCGACGACACCGCGCGCCTGATGGACAGCCCGCCGCCCGAATCGGCGGAAGGTTTGCGCGACAACGCGATACTCGAACTGTTCTACTCGTCCGGGCTGCGTCTGGCGGAACTGGTCGGTCTCGACGCGCGTTTCGCCGACGCCGGCGGCTACCGCTCCGCCGGCTGGCTCAAGCTGGACTCCGCCGAAGTCGAAGTGCTCGGCAAGGGCAACCGGCGCCGCGTCGTGCCGGTCGGCAGCAAGGCGCTGGAAGCCTTGCGCGCGTGGCTTGCGGTGCGCGACCAGATGGTGAAGCACGATCCGCATCCGCTCTTTCTGTCGGCGCGCGGCAACCGGCTGTCGCCGAATGTGGTGCGCGAGCGCGTGAAGCGCGCGGCGTTGGCCGCCGGCATTCCCGCCAACGTGCATCCGCACGTGCTGCGGCATTCGTTCGCCACGCACGTGCTGCAATCGAGCGGCGATCTGCGCGCCGTTCAGGAATTGCTCGGCCACGCCAGCATCACCGCGACGCAGGTTTATACCGGGCTCGATTTCCAGCACCTCGCCCATGTCTACGATCAGGCGCATCCGCGCGCCAAAAAACGCGACTGACGCCGCATTTCGCGGCTTTGTAGTTCCCTTTTCGCTTCACCCGCCGTGGGCGTTTTGCCATCCGGCCACCCCGCCATCCGGCTCATTGCTCATTGCCCTGCTGACATCCTGATGAATACCGTTACGCTCAAACCGTCGAAAGAAAAGTCGCTGCTGCGCCGCCATCCGTGGGTCTATGCCAACGCGATCGACCGCGTCGACGGCAATCCCGCGCCCGGCGCGACCGTGCTGGTGCGCACGCACGACGGCCGCTTCCTCGCGCGCGCCGCCTACAGCCCGCATTCGCAGATCCGCGCTCGCGTGTGGAGCTTCGACGAAAGCGAGCCGATCGACCACGCGTTCTTCAAGCGCCGCGTGCAGCGCGCGCTCGCACATCGTCAGACGATGGTGCATAACACCGGCGCCGTGCGGCTGATCTTCGGCGAAGCGGACGGCTTGCCCGGCCTGATCGTCGATCACTACGTCGCCGAAGACGAAGGCCAGCGCAGCCAGCTGGTCTGCCAGTTCATGGCGACGGGCGTCGAGGCATGGAAGGAAGCGATCGTCGCGGCGCTGGTCGGCGCGACCGGCTGTCCGAACGTCTACGAACGCTCGGACGTGTCGATTCGCCAGAAGGAAGGGCTCGAGCAGATTACCGGCGTGCTGGCGGGCGAGCCGCCGTCTGACACATTGATCGCGAGCGAAAATGGCGTGCGTTATCACGTCGACGTGCTCAACGGCCACAAGACCGGCTTCTACGTCGATCAGCGCGACAACCGTTTGCTGGTGCAGCAACTCGCGCAGGATCGCGAGGTGCTGAACTGCTTCTGCTACACCGGCGGGTTCTCGCTGGCGGCATTGAAAGGCGGTGCCAAACGCGTGGTCTCGGTCGATTCGTCGGGCGAAGCGTTGGCTTTGGCGCAGCAGAACGTCGCGGCCAACGGCTTCGACGCCGAACGCGCCGCGTGGCTCGACGCCGACGCGTTCAAGACGCTGCGCCGTCTGTATGACGAGGGCGAGCGTTTCGACCTGATCGTGCTCGATCCGCCGAAATTCGCGCCGTCGAAAGAACACGTGGACCGCGCCTCGCGTGCTTACAAGGACATCAACCTGACCGGCCTGAAGCTGCTGCGCCCGGGCGGCTTGCTGTTCACCTACTCGTGCTCGGGCGCGATCGACTCCGAACTGTTCCAGAAGATCGTCTCCAGCGCGGCGTCCGACGCCCGCGTCGACGCCCGCATTCTGAAGCGCCTCGGCGCGGGCGTGGATCATCCGCTACTCACGGCGTTCCCGGAAGGTGAATACCTGAAGGGCCTGCTGTTGCAAATTGCCTGATCGACCCTATCTTCGAGGGCATTTCGCGAAGGCTGGCGGCGCTGCGGAGAACGGCTCGCCAGCGCAGGCTCGACAGATATGTTTCAATAACCGGCTAGGCAGGGCTGTGCGCCGCAAGGCCGCCGCGCCCGGCTTATGGACCGCTCATTGACCCGCTCATTGACCCACTCATTGACCCAATTACGCACCGTTTCACGTACATACAGGCGACCAACATGATCCCAGTCACCATCCTGACCGGCTTTCTCGGCAGCGGCAAAACGACCCTGCTCAAGCGCATCCTGAATGAAAAGCACGGCATGAAGATCGCCGTGATCGAGAACGAGTTCGGCGAAGAGAACATCGACAACGAAATCCTCGTGCAGGACACCGGCGAACAGATCATCCAGATGAGCAACGGCTGCATCTGCTGCACGATTCGCGGCGACCTGTCGCGCGTGCTGGGCGATCTGGCGGCGCAAAAGGCCTCGGGCCAGGTCGATTTCGACCGCGTCGTGATCGAAACGACCGGCCTCGCCAATCCGGGTCCGGTCGCGCAAACGTTCTTCATGGACGACCAGATCGCCGGCGAATACCTGCTCGACGCGATCATCACGCTGGTCGACGCCAAGCACGCGAATCATCAGCTGGACGAGCACGAAGTGGTGCAGCGCCAGGTCGGTTTCGCCGACCGCCTGTTCATCACCAAGGCCGATCTGGTCGACGAAAAGCATCTGGACGACCTGCGCCACCGGCTGCTGCACATGAACCCGCGCGCCGCGATCAAGACCGTCAATTTCGGCGAAGCGGACATCAAGGAAATCTTCGACCTGCGCGGCTTCAACCTGAATTCGAAGCTCGAGATCGATCCGGACTTCCTCGTCGAGGACGAACACGCGCACGGCCACGCTCACGCGCATGACGAGCACGGCCATACGCATGCGGACCACGATCACGAGAATTGCGATCACGACCACGGCAAGTGTGACCACGAAAGCCACGAAGGCCACGATCACGCGCATCACCACCACGCGCATCACGACGACAAGATCAAGTCGTTCGTGTACCGCAATGACCGTCCATTCGATCCGAACAAGCTCGAAGACTTCCTCGGCGGCATCCTGCAGATTTACGGCGAACGCCTGCTGCGCTACAAGGGCGTGCTGTATATGAAGGGCGTGGATCGCAAGGTCGTGTTCCAGGGCGTGCATCAGATGATGGGCAGCGATCTGGCCGCGAAATGGCAGCCAATCGAGAAAAAGACCAACAAGATGGTGTTTATCGGCATCGAACTGCCGCAAGACCTGATCACCGACGGTCTGGACGCCTGCCTCGCCTGAGAGTGCTCGCGTAGTCAGTAATTGCGTGAAGACTGTGTCGTGCCGCACCTGCCGTGCGGCACGCAATATGCTAATTTTCACGGCATCCACGACGCACACAGTCAATCGCGGACGCCGTTAATCATCTGCTAAATAGTTGCGCGAATGGCCGAACGGTCCCTTAAAGATCGCATGTGTGAAAAACGCGTGAAAACCCTGTTGCATTAAAGCGTGCACGACCATCGCTTTTTGGCCCTGCGCGCGTTATATTTTCGGGATATCAGTGCGCCGCAAGGGGATTTTCACCAGATGCGGTGCGGGATTGTGATTCAGTTACAATACGTGCCCACTGGAGAATGACAACGAATTGCCCGGTATGCGCGTATGCCGCGCCGGGCCTGAAGCGGCGCCGGAAAATCTTGTCCGGAAATTACGCCGACAATGCCGGCTGGCAAAACCTGAGAAGGTCACTGCCGGCAAGCAATGCCTCAGGAGCATTTGAGAATCGGTTTCCAGAGGAGTTCGGCCCCGCATTGGCGTTGCGACGCCCGGCGTGTGGGCGCCAGGCGCTTCGGCGTCACGACAGACCACCGTCCGTGCCCGCCTGCGCTTTCGCGTCCTCAAGGTGCCTTTGCGGGCAATACGAAAGTGCGGGCACTATGTAAGAGTTTTGCCTCACATTGAAGAAGTAAGCCAGATGACGACGAAACGACTCTTGACCGAAGCCGAAATCCTGAAGATGAGCGACAAGGATTACATGAATGAGGATCAGCTCGCCTTCTTCAAGAACAAGCTCGAACAACTGCAGGCGGATATTCTCCGCAATGCCGGCCAAACGACCGAAAATCTTCGCGAAACCGTGATCGTGCCGGACCCGGCCGACCGCGCAACGATCGAGGAAGAGCATGCGCTCGAACTGCGCACGCGCGACCGCGAACGCAAGCTGCTGAAGAAGGTGCAGCAATCCATCGCGCGAATCGATTCCGGCGACTACGGCTGGTGCGAAGAAACCGGCGAGCCGATCGGCATTCCGCGTCTGCTCGCACGTCCCACGGCCACCCTGTCGCTCGAAGCGCAGGAACGCCGCGAGCTGCGCCAGAAGCTGTTCGGCGACTGAACGCCACCGGCGCGGCTTCGGCTCCGCGCCCTGACACGCTGCTTCGTCGAGAGGCGCACGGTGCTCCGTGCGCCTTTTTTCTTTTGTGCGACCGTTGTTGCGGATCATCCGGAAATACGGCTTCGCACGGCGCGATGCGATTCGACACGTAAGCGGGCACTCACTGCTGCTTGCGTCTTTCCTCGCGCGGTTCCGTGCCAACGATCTTGAATGCCGTGCCGCCGCGCGTTCCAGGCCGCTTCAATTCCCCTTCTCGCCCTCAATCACCTGTTTTTTGTCTTATGCCTTTTGGCGGCTCTTGATATGACCGCGTACGCCCTAAAATAAATCGGACATGCGCTGCACGAGCGCGCCGACCTGAAGCCGCTGCTTTCAAGGTCGCGCGCCGTCCGCTTTCAGGATTCATGCGGTAGCGCGCCGCGCTGCCGCGTCCTACCCGTTTTGCAAAGAGGAACGCATATGGAGCAATTTCACGGCACGACGATCGTCTCCGTGCGCCGCGGCGACAAGGTCGCGCTCGGCGGTGACGGCCAGGTAACGCTGGGCAACATCGTCATGAAGGGCGGTGCGAAGAAGGTCCGGCGCATCTATAACGGCAAGGTGCTGGTCGGCTTCGCCGGCGGCACGGCCGATGCCTTCTCGCTGCTCGACCGTTTCGAAGCGAAGCTGGAAAAACATCAGGGCAACCTCACGCGCGCCGCCGTCGAACTCGCGAAAGACTGGCGCACCGACCGCATGCTGCGCCGTCTGGAAGCCATGCTGATCGCCGCCGACGCTACCACCACCCTCGTCATCACCGGCAACGGCGACGTGCTCGACCCGGAAGGCGGCATTTGCGCAATCGGTTCGGGCGGCTCTTATGCGCAGGCGGCTGCCATCGCGCTTGCCCACAACACCGACCTGTCGCCCCGCGAAATCGTGGAGAAGTCGCTGGAGATTGCCGGCGACATGTGTATCTACACGAACCACAACCGCGTCATTGAGACGATCGAGTAAGGACCCACGATGAGCACAATGACCCCTGCAGAGATCGTCTCTGAACTCGACAAACACATCATCGGCCAAGGCCGCGCGAAGAAGGCCGTGGCCGTGGCGCTGCGCAATCGCTGGCGTCGTCAGCAGGTCGACGACCCGCTGCGCCAGGAAATCACGCCGAAGAACATTCTGATGATCGGACCGACCGGCGTCGGCAAAACCGAAATCGCGCGGCGCCTCGCGAAGCTTGCCGACGCACCGTTCATCAAGATCGAAGCGACCAAGTTCACCGAAGTGGGCTACGTGGGCCGCGACGTCGACAGCATCGTGCGTGACCTGATCGAAATCTCGGTCAAGCAGACCCGCGAAACCGAAATGCGCAAAGTGCGGACCAAGGCCGGCGATCTGGCCGAAGACCGCATCCTCGATATTCTTTTGCCGAGCGCGCGCCCGGTCGGCTTCGGCGCAAGTTCGAGCGCCGCCGACACCGCCGACGAAAGCGGCAGCACGCGGCAGACTTTCCGCAAGCGTCTGCGCGAAGGCCTGCTCGACGACAAGGAAATCGAACTCGACGTCGAACAGCCGCAAGCCAGCATGGACATCATGGGTCCCCCGGGCATGGAAGACATGACCGAGCAGATTCGTTCGATGTTCGCGAACATCGGCGGCGGCAAGAAAGCGCGCCGCAAGATGAAGGTGAAGGAAGCGCTGAAGGTTCTCACCGACGAAGAAGCGGGCAAGATGCTCAACGACGAAGAGGTGAAGACCAAGGCCGTTCAGAACGTCGAGCAGAACGGCATCGTGTTTCTCGACGAAATCGACAAGATCGCCTCACGCAACGAGGGCGGCGGCGGCGGTGAGGTATCGCGTCAGGGCGTGCAGCGCGATCTGCTGCCGCTGGTCGAAGGTACGACCATCAACACCAAGTACGGCATGGTGAAGACCGACCACATTCTGTTCATCGCGAGCGGCGCGTTTCATCTGGCCAAACCGAGCGATCTGATTCCCGAACTGCAGGGGCGTTTCCCGATTCGCGTCGAACTCGACTCGCTGTCGGTGAACGACTTCGAGTCGATCCTCGTGTCGACGGATGCGAGCCTCGTCAAGCAATACCAGGCATTGCTCGCGACCGAAGACGTGCACCTCGACTTCGCCGAAGACGGCATTCGCCGCCTGGCAGAAATCGCGTATGCAGTGAACGAGAAGACCGAGAACATCGGCGCGCGGCGTCTGTACACGGTGATCGAAAAGCTGCTTGAAGAAGTGTCGTTCTCGGCTGGCAATCATTCGGGCCACAAGGTGCAGATCGACGCGGCTTATGTGGATCGCGCGTTGAATGAAGTTGCCGAAGACGAGGATCTGTCGCGCTACGTGCTGTGATGGCCTGACGCAGATCAAATCTTTGAAGCATGAAAAACGGGCTGCCCTTTTTTAAGGCAGCCCGTTTTTCTATGGCATTAGCGTCGCAAAAACGGCTTATTGTTTGACCGGCCGCTTCGCCAGCTTGCGCTGCAAGGTTCGGCGATGCATGTTCAACGCCCGCGCAGTCGCCGAAATATTGCCGCCATGCTCAGCCAGCACGCGCTGAATGTGCTCCCACTCCAGACGCGCGACCGACAGCGGAGTGGGATGCTCGATCGCCTCTTCCGCCTGAAGCGCACTCGCTTCGCTTTGCAGCGCGGACAAAATCGTTTCGACGTTCGCAGGCTTTGCGAGGTAATTGTCCGCGCCGTCTTTGACTGCCTGCACTGCCGTCGCGATGCTCGCATAGCCGGTCAGCACCAGCATGCGCGCGTCGGGCTGCAAATCGCGCAGCGGCGCGACCAGCGTCAGGCCGGAGTCATTGCCGAGATGAAGATCCACCGTGATCTGGGTGAACTTCTGCTGGTTCGCCAGCTTGATCGCCTCGTCGGCGTTGTGCGCTTCGCTCACCGTGTAACCGCGCCGCGTCAGACCGCGAGCGAGGATGCCGGAGAACACCTCATCGTCGTCGATCACCAGAAAATTCTTTTCGCTCATGCCTGTTTCTCCGTATTGGATGGCGCAGCGCCTTGACGGCCCGCGCCCGATAAATTGGTGTCCGGCAAATGGAAGCTTCAGGACCGCGCGCGTGCCTCGCGGCTTGATCGTACTGACATCCGTCAATTCGATCGATCCCCGCAAACGCTTCGCCGCCGAAAATGCCAGGTAAAGGCCCACGCCGTGGCCGCCCTGTGTGCTGTCCACCGGCATCGCGCCGAGCGAGCCGCGCAAGGTGGCCGGAATGCCCGGCCCCGCATCGCAGACTTCGAACACTATCTGGTCGCCATGCGGCGCGAGTGCACACGACAACGTCACGTGATCGCGGCTGGCCCGTGCGGCGTTGTCGAGCAGGATCGTCAGAATCTGACTGACGGCCACAGTGTCGTCAAGGCTGACATCTTCGGGCGGCACGCCGATCTGCTCGAACTTCACATGCGGATGGCGCAAACGCCACTGTTCGCCAAACGATTCGAGCCACTCGCCAATCAGTTGCCGGTTCGTGGTCGTCGACGCGCGGCTGCGCAAACGTGCAAGCGCCGACGTGCATAACGTCATCTGCTGTTCGAGCAGTTCGAGGTCGGCGCTGTAGGGCGCGAGGCCTTTGTCGGAGCGCGCGGCGTCGCGCAGTTCTTCGGACAGCATCGCAATTGTAGACAGAGGCGTACCGATTTCGTGTGCGACGGTCGCAGCCTGCACGCCCAGCGCGACCGCCCGTTCGTCGTGCAGCAAGCGCTGCTGCGCCTCTCCGAGCGCTGCGTCACGTAGCCGCAGAGCCCGCGACATGCGCGCGACGAACCATGCAATCAGCCCGACACTGACCATGAAGTTGACCCACATGCCGGCGCGGTAGTAGTCGAAGAGGTTCGCCGGGTTGTCCAGATTGAGCGGCACAGACTCGAAACCGAGCACCGCGTAACAGGTGACGGCGAACGCCGCCAGCCATGCCATCAGATTGCCACGGCAACACGGCGGCGGCAATCGCGAGCGACGGGAGATAAAGCGAAACAAACGGATTGGTGGTGCCGCCGGAGAGAAACAGCAACGCCGACAACGCGCCCAGATCGACCCAGATCTGGCCGAACAATTCCATGTTGGACTCGGGCCGCTGCTGCGAAACGCGCCACCATGTGAGCGCATTGAACAGCACTTCGAGCGAGATCACGAGCAGCATGGCCGGCAACGGCAAATGCACGCCGATGAAAATCTGCACGGCGGCGATCGTCATCAACTGGCCGATGATGGCCAGGCTGCGCAGCCAGAATAGATGACCCAGGTTGACCCGGCCGGTGTTGGTTATTCGATGCATCAATTCAGTCTACCTGTTCGGAGCCGTCCCATTTTCTCGCCGCCCGACTGCCACCAACATGCCGGTAGCAACAGCTTCGCACTGGCCGGTCTTGGTCGCCGCTTCCTCCACGGCGCCTCGCCCCATGCTCACCAACTCCGAGACCGAGGCGCATCGCCTCATCAGCGTTCCTCACTTTCTGCGCCGTGCCGCCGAGGCGCGCGAGTACGGCACATCGCGCAAACGGAAGCGAGTTGTCTCGAAGCCGCGGCCAAACTGCCTCCACTCGACGACGATTCGTTCGAATTGCTGCTCACCGCACTGTTCCAGCAACAGCGCCATGGCGGGGCAATCGAACTCGCCGCCATTATTGCGCAACTCGCTTTTGCATCGTGCCAATTCGCGCATTTCCGTTATGGCTACGCGTTGCAGCTGGCGAACCGCCATGGCGCGGCGATCGCTCCGTATCGCCGCATATCGCCGCATATCGCAGCGCACTCGCCATCGCGCCGACCCGGCGGCCGCTGCGCAACAACCTCGCCCGTGCGCTGCGGTTCACCAACGCAGACAAGGACGAACAGCAATCGCTACTGAAAGACGCAGTGCGCGATTCGCTCGAGGACAGTGAGCGCTGGATCAATTTCGCCAATACATACCGCACGAAGCTGGATTTGCCGCGCTCGCTCGAAGCCCGCGCACGCGCCGTGCAATGCGCGCCTGATCACGCTTTGGTGCACAACAACTATGCGCTGACGCTCCGTGAAGCGCAACGCTAGGACGACGCGGTTCAAGCGGCCGCAACGGCCCACTCGCTGGCCCCCAGCGACCCCAGCATGAGCGCCAATCTTGCCATGCCGGAACTCATGCGCGGCAACCATGCTCAAGCTGGCCGCTCCACGAAGCACGCTGGCACGGTTCGATTGAACTGGGAGGCGACCGTCCTGCCACGCTCGCGCCGGTCTGGCGCGGTGAACCACTCGCTGGAAAAACGCTGCTGGTATGGGGCGAGCAAGGCAACGCTTGGGCGACGTATTGCAGTTCGGCCGCTACATCCGATGCTGGCAGAACGCGTTCATGACGCCGTCGGGCGCCTCATCTGGAATTCGTTTCCGCAACTGGGACCGCTGCCGCTACCGCGGAGCCTCGGCAGCCATGTTGGCAACGACTCGGCAGGCGGCGGCGTCGATTCATTGCCGCCGTTCAATGACGAAATCCCGTTGCTCTGCTTGCCGCATTATTCAACACGCGACGACACCATCCCGGCCACCTCGCCGTATCTCTTCGCGGACGCCGCAGCCAGTGCGGCATTGAAAAAAAACGGCTCGCGCAAGAGTCGAGACTGGAGGTCAGCCTTCCGTGGGCCGGAAGCCTGGTGCATCAAAGCAATCCGTTCCGGCGTATCGACGTGAAGCGCTATGCCGCGCATTTGGCCGCCTGCAAAACGTGGCGTTCTATTCGTTGCACCCGGGCCCGAAAAACTCACCGAACGCCGTCACCATCCTGTCCCGGCCGAGCTGCCACGCGGGCAATCTCCGCAGCCAGACACCCCGGGCACATGCATTTGCTGTTGGGACCCACCTGGTCCGCCGGCAACGACGGCATCTCGCGGCACCAGCACTCGAACGGCTGCGCATGCCTGCCGCAGTCGAACGAATTGCCGCAGCGAGGACAGCGCGCGCTGCTTTCAGAGCGGGAAGCGGACGGTTTCATAACTAGCCGGTGGGGGCCAACGCATTAGTCAGGAAATGATGCCACGACTGGCAAGCCGGCGTGAGTCATCCGTTCGGCTAATTCACAAGCGTCATGTAAGCGCGGTACGCTTGATTGTCGGCCAGCGCTGCGGCCCGCGCTTGCGCGGTGCGCAAAGCCTGTGCCGTCCGGTGCCGGCGCAAGTATCGAAAACCCTGTTGCAGCGCGCCAGTCCTGTACAATTCGCCCTGTTTTAACTGTTCCGTGCCTGAGCCTGCCGCCATGTCCGAGCTTCCCGACCTTTCGCAGATCGCGCCCACCCTGAAGGCTGAAATCCTGGCCGAGGCGCTGCCCTACATTCGCCAGTATCACGGTAAGACCGTGGTCATCAAATACGGCGGCAACGCCATGACCGAGGAGCGCCTGAAGCAAGGCTTCGCGCGCGACGTGATCCTGCTGAAGCTGGTCGGCATCAATCCGGTCATCGTGCACGGTGGCGGTCCGCAAATCGACCAGGCGCTGAAGAAGATCGGCAAACAGGGCACGTTCATCCAGGGCATGCGCGTCACCGACGAAGAGACGATGGAAGTCGTCGAATGGGTGCTCGGCGGCGAAGTGCAGCAGGACATCGTCACGCTCATCAATCACTTCGGCGGCCACGCGGTCGGCCTGACCGGCAAGGACGGCGGCCTGATCCACGCGCGCAAGATGCTGATGCCGGATCGCGACAACCCCGGTCAGTACGTCGACATCGGCCAGGTCGGCGAGGTCGAGGCGATCAACCCGGCGGTCGTGAAAGCGTTGCAGGACGACGCGTTCATCCCGGTCATCTCGCCAATCGGCTTCGGCGAAGACGGCCTGTCGTACAACATCAACGCCGATCTGGTCGCGGGCAAGCTGGCAGTCGTGCTGAACGCCGAAAAGCTCGTGATGATGACCAACATCCCCGGCGTGATGGACAAGGAAGGCAATCTGCTGACCGATCTGTCGGCACGCGAAATCGACGGCCTGTTCGCCGACGGCACGATTTCCGGCGGCATGCTGCCGAAAATCTCGTCGGCGCTGGATGCGGCCAAGAGCGGCGTGCGTTCGGTGCACATCATCGACGGCCGTATCGAGCACTCGGTGCTGCTGGAAATTCTCACCGAACAGCCGTTCGGCACGATGATCCGCTCGCATTGATTCCTGCATCAAACCTGGCACATAGGGCACGCCACCACGGCGTTTCATATGTGCCATGCGGTTGCGTTACTGCGTCGTGCACCCAATGCATCCAGTGCATCAGGCACGAGAAATTCAGCCGGCGCAACCGCCCGCCCCGCGCTTTCACCGCGCGCCGGCACACTTCCCCTTCTTCTCTCGCCGCCTGCTCATCGAACCATTCACGTTCGCTGCGCGCTGCGACTGTTCACGTCTGAACGACGTTCTCCAATCATGCGCACTCCAACTTCCCGGCGCCGTCGTCCGCATATCGCGGGGGGCAGTCCGGTCTGGCTGTTCGACCTCGACAACACCTTGCACCGCGCGTCGCACGCGATCTTCCCCGCCATCAACAAGGGAATGACGCAGTACATCATCGACACGCTGCAAGTCGATATCGACGAAGCAAACCGTCTGCGCAGCGGCTACACCCAGCGCTATGGCGCGGCGCTGCTCGGTCTGACGCGCCATCATCCGGTCGACGGCGATGACTTCCTGAAAGTCGTGCACGACTTCCCCGATCTCGGCTCGATGATCCGCTATGAACGCGGCGTCGCGCGCCTGGTCGCCGCGCTGCCGGGCCGCAAGATCGTGCTGACCAACGCGCCGGAAAAGTACGCGCGTGCGGTGCTTGCCGAATTGCGCATCGAACGCCTGTTTGAACAGGTGATCGCCATCGAGCACATGCGCGACCGCCACCACTGGCGCGCCAAGCCCGACCACGCGATGCTGCGCAAGACCATGCGCGATGCGCACGTGTCGCTGAAGGACGCGATCCTCGTTGAAGACACGCGCTCGCATCTGAAAAACTACCGGCGTCTGGGCATCCGCACCGTGTGGATCACCGGGCATCTGCCGCGCAAACCGCACGCGGACGGCATTCCGACGCGCCTGCCGGGCACAGGCCGTCCGCACTATGTCGACCGGACCATTCGTTCGTTAAAATCGCTACGACTGGGCACCCGCTCGGTTCGATTGAAGGGACAGCAGCCGGGACGACAGCCATGCAGCCGATCGACAAGCCTGACGAAGCCTTAGCCGAACACGAACCCACGTCGCACGCCGCGTCCGCCGCGCCGCGGGCACAGCGCCTGAAGCCGGGCGAGCGTCGCGTGCACATTCTGCAGACGCTCGCCGCGATGCTGGAGGCGCCGAAAGGCGAAAAGATCACCACGGCGGCGCTCGCCGCGCGGCTCGGCGTGTCGGAAGCCGCGCTGTACCGTCACTTCGCCAGCAAGGCGCAGATGTTCGAAGGGCTGATCGAGTTCATCGAGCAAACGCTCTTTGGCCTGATCAACCAGATCGCGGATAAAGAAAGCAACGGCGTGCTGCAAGCCCGCGCCATCGCGTTGATGCTGCTCAATTTCCCCGCGAAAAATCCCGGCATGACACGCGTGCTGACGTGCGAGGCGCTGGTCGGCGAGCATGAGCGGCTGACCGAGCGCGTCAATCAGATGCTGGAGCGCGTCGAGGCGTCGCTAAAGCAGTGTTTGCGGCTCGCGCAGATGGAAGCAAACGAAGCCAGCAAGATTCCGCCGGCGCATGCCGCCGTTCCGCTCCCTGCCGGCTACGATCCCGCGATCCGCGCGAGCCTGCTGCTGAGCTACATCATCGGACGCTGGCATCGCTATGTACGCAGCGGTTTCACCCGCCAGCCCGCCGAACACGCCGACGCGCAACTGCTGCTGATTCTTCAGTAGTCCGCGCGGCATGCGTCGTGCCAGCGAGGCGCGCCACGACGCTGTCGCGCGAGATTTTCCGCTATACTTTGCGCCTGACTGCGGCGCCCGACACAGCTAGCGCCGCGAGCCGGAACACCCTGAACACCTGTTGAACACCTGATTACGCGCCGATTTGCTGACTCGATTGCGGGCGCGCGAACCGCTGGGAAACCTCCCGCGGTTCACTATAAATGCGGCTAAAGAGGTCGTCAGCCGCGCACACAGTCTTTTCTCCGTGCCTCGCCGACGCCATCTAGCCGCCCTGTTTTTGTTAAATGGCGGAATGAATGGAATCGATCGGTATCGTCGCTCCCCAAAAAATGCATTTCACCGAGCCGCTGCAGTTGCAGAACGGCAGCTCGCTGGCCGGTTACGACCTGATGGTCGAAACCTACGGCACGCTCAACGCCGCGCGCAGCAATGCCGTGCTGGTGTGCCACGCGCTCAACGCGTCGCACCACGTGGCGGGCGTCTACGCCGACAACCCGAAGGACATCGGCTGGTGGGACAACATGGTCGGCCCGGGCAAGCCGCTCGACACCGACAGGTTCTTCGTGATCGGCGTGAACAACCTCGGCTCGTGCTTCGGCTCGACCGGGCCGATGAGCATCGACCCGGCGACCGGCAGTCCCGTACGGCGCGACCTTTCCCGTCGTGACGGTGGAAGACTGGGTCAACGCCCAGGCGCGCGTCGCCGATGAATTCGGCATCACGCGCTTCGCGGCGGTCATGGGCGGCAGCCTCGGCGGCATGCAGGCGCTCGCGTGGAGCATGATGTATCCGGAGCGCGTCGCGCATTGCATCGTGGTCGCGTCCACGCCGAAGCTGTCGGCGCAGAACATCGCGTTCAACGAGGTCGCGCGCTCGGCGATCCTGTCGGACCCGGACTTTCACGGCGGCAACTACTACGCGCACAACGTGAAGCCGAAGCGCGGCTTGCGCGTCGCGCGAATGATCGGCCACATCACCTATCTGTCGGACGACGACATGGCCGAGAAATTCGGCCGCTCGCTGCGCCGCGCGGAAGGTGCGCTGGACGAGTACAACTTCAACTTCGACGTCGAGTTCGAAGTGGAGTCGTACCTGCGCTATCAGGGCGACAAGTTCGCCGACTACTTCGACGCGAACACGTATCTGCTGATCACCCGCGCGCTCGATTACTTCGATCCGGCCAAAGCGTTCGAAGGCGATCTGACCAAGGCGGTCGCGCACACCACGGCGAAATACCTGATCGCCAGTTTCACGACCGACTGGCGTTTCGCGCCGGCCCGCTCGCGCGAACTGGTGAAGGCGCTGCTCGATCACAAGCGCACGGTCACGTACGCGGAAATCGACGCGCCGCACGGCCACGACGCCTTCCTGCTCGACGACGCGCGCTATCACAACCTGATGCGCGCCTATTACGAACGTATTGCGAACGAGGTGAACGCATGAACCAGCGAGCACTCGATTACCTGGCGCTGCGCCCGGACTTCCGCGCGATCGCCCGCTGGGTCGAACCGCGCGCCACCGTGCTGGATCTCGGCTGCGGCGACGGCTCGCTGCTGTCGCTGCTGACCGAAGAACTGGACGTGCAGGGCTACGGCATCGAAATCAACGACGCGGGCGTTTTGGCGTCGACGCAAAACGGCGTCAACGTGATCCAGCAGAATCTGGAAGACGGCCTGCGTCTGTTCGAAGACGGCAGCTTCGATTTCGCGATTCTGTCGCAGACGCTGCAAACCATTCATCAGACCGCCGCGATCCTGCGCGAGACGGTGCGGGTGGGCAAGGAATGCATCGTGTCGTTCCCGAATTTCGGCTACTGGGCGCATCGGCTTTCGGTGTTGCAGGGCCGCATGCCGGTGTCGAAGTCGCTGCCTTTCCAATGGCACAACACGCCGAACGTGCGGGTGCTGACGATTGAGGATTTCGAGGCGCTCGCGCCGGAAGTCGGCATCGAAATTCTCGACCGCGTGGTGCTGCACGACGGGCAGGTGGTGCGATGGGGCGTGAACTGGCGTGGTAGTCTTGCGGTCTATCGCGTCAAGAAAAGCTAACGCCAATAAACCACATGTCGAACCCGCCGCACGAGGCGCCTGCACTTACCGCTCACGAAGAACATCCCGGCTGGCGCGCGTTTCTGAATACGCGCATGCTGATCTGCGTCTTTCTCGGCTTTACGTCGGGATTGCCGCTGTTCACGCTCGTCTATCTGGTGCAGGCGTGGCTACGCTCCGAAGGCGTCAATCTGAAGGAAATCGGCCTGTTTGCGCTGATTCAGTTCCCGTACACCTGGAAATTCGTCTGGGCGCCGCTGATGGACCGCTACGTGCCGCGCTTTCCGGGCTGGCGTCCGGGCAGACGGCGCGGCTGGATGCTGGTCACGCAGATTCTCGTGGCGGGCGCGATCGCGGCGCTGGGCTTCGTCTCGCCGCGCGATTCGATCTGGACGGTGGCCGCTTTGACCGCGCTGGTCGCGTTTTTCGGCGCGAGCCAGGACATCGTGATCGACGCCTATCGGCGCGAGTTGCTCAGCGATACGCAGCAGGGTCTCGGCAACGCGGTGCATGTGAACGCGTACAAGATCGCGGCGCTGGTGCCCGGTTCGCTCGCGCTGATTCTGTCCGACCATTTGCCGTGGACCACGGTGTTCATCGTGACGGCTGCGTTCATGTTGCCGGGCATGATCATGACGCTGGTCGTCAGCGAGCCCGAAGTGCACGGCACGCCGCCCAAAAATCTGCGCGAAGCGATCGTGCAGCCGTTCCGCGAATTCATTCAGCGCGATGGCTGGCGCGGCGCGTTGTTCGTGCTCGGCTTCATCTTTCTGTACAAGCTCGGCGATACGATGGCGACCACGCTGTCCACGTCGTTTTTCCTCGACATCGGTTTTTCGCGCACGCAGATCGGTGTGATTGCCAAGACGACCGCGTTTGGCGCGAGTCTCGCGGGCGGGATTGTCGGCGGAATCTGGCTGATGAAAATCGGCATCGGCACGCGGGCTGTGGATTTTCGGCGTGCTGCAAATGGTGTCGACGCTCGGCTTCGCGTGGCTCGCGCATCTTGGGCCCGGCGTCGCCCGGTCTCGCGGCGATTTACGACATTGCCGTCGGGATGAGCCAGGGGACGACGAAGCTGCTCGCGTTGTTCGGCATCGATTGGGCCGTGCAGCTCGAGCCGCGCTCGGTCGCGCTGGCGCTGGTCTACGGCCTCGAAACCTTCGCCACCGGCCTGACGATGGCGGCGTTCACCGCGTATATCGCCAGCACCACCGATCCGCGCTACACGGCCACCCAGTTCGCGCTCTTCACGAGCCTCGCTTCGGTGCCGCGCACGCTGGCATCGGCGGCGAGCGGCTATGTGGTCGCGCAGATCGGCTGGTTCGATTACTTCATCGTGTGTACTGCGCTGGCGGTGCCGGGCATGCTGCTCCTGTTGCGTATCGCGCCGTGGAGAACCCGGTCGTGAAGGCGCTGCGCTCAACGCGTGCTCGCTGCTTGCGCAGCTCTCGAACGGCCCGCGCTTAAAGCCAGCCGCGCAGCGCTTTGTGTGGCATGGGCGCTTGGCAGTGCAAGCGTTGCATGGACGTTGATCGCCGTTGAGCGCATACGCGACGGCCATGCCGGCGGCGAACGCGAGCGCGCCGTCATCGGTCGCGCGCGCCGGCACAGCGGCCGCGCCAACGGCGAAGTCCGCCGCGGCCGCCGCAAGCGCTGAAAACGCGACATCGGCGGCATCGGGCGCATCGGCTGCGACTAGCGGCTGCCAGCCCGGCCAATGCCACAGCGCCAGCCGCCGCGCCAACGTCGTCTGCGCAATCTCCGCAAACTTCGCCGGCGCCGGTCACGGCCAAAACGCCGGCAGCGACTTCGACGCCATCGGCCGCCGCAGCGAACGCGCCCGCGTCCCCGCCGCCGTACACCACGCCGAATACGCAACTGCGTTACGGCGGCTACATGGTGTTCCGCAACCTGATTCCATCGCCGGTACTCGAAGGCGCAGGCCGCCGAAGAGTTCAGCCAGATCACCTACGGCGCCGAGCACGCGAAAAGCCTGTATGGCGACACCGACGCGCACGTCGTCCGTGTCCGCTCGATCGTCGACAAGCTGATCCCCTATTCGCTGAAATGGAACGAGCGGGCCAAAAACTGGAAGTGGGACGTGGCGGTCGTGCGTTCGACCGATATCCGCATGTACTGTCTGCCGGGCGGCAAGATCGTCGTGTATGGCGGACTGCTCGATCGCGTGCGTCTGAACGACAACGAACTCGGCATGCTGATCGGCCACGAAATTGCGCACGCGTTGCGCGAGCATGCGCGCGAGCGGCTCGGCCAGCTTCAGGCGAGCCAGCTCGATTCGTCAGGCACGATCCCGCAACTATTCGGACTCGCCGATCTGGGCGCGGCGCCTTTAGGCATCGGCTCGCGGCTGCTGGAAATGAAATACGAGAATACCGACGAGACCGAAGCCGACGTGATCGGCAGCGACATCGCTTCGCGCGCGGGCTTCGATCCGCGCGCCGCCGTCACGCTGTGGGACAAGCTCGCCGACGCCACGCGCGGCGATCGCGACCGGGCTTCATCTACGTGCATCCGTACACGCCGGCGCGGCGCGCGGACATCATCAAGCGCCTGCCGGATATGCTGCCGCTGTACGCGAAGGCGATCGGCAAACCGTCGATGCGTTGCCGGACTACGCCGGCATGGGCCGCCCACGCCGCAAGACGGCCCGCGACTGACATCCGGCGACGCGGGCCGCGAGGTACTTACTTCTTGACCTTGTGGTCGTAATCGACGGTCAGCGGCGCGTGGTCGCTGAACTTGATATCGCGGAACACGTCGGTGCGCTTCGCCTTGCTCGCGATGCCCGGCGTCGCGATCTGATAATCGATCCGCCACCCCACGTTCTTCGCATACGCCTGACCGCGATTGCTCCACCACGTGTATTGCTCCGGCCGCTGATCGAGCGTGCGGAACACGTCGACATAACCCACGTCGTCGAACAGCGTGTCGAGCCACGCGCGCTCTTCCGGCAGGCAACCCGAGTTCTTCTGGTTGCTCTTCCAGTTCTTGATGTCGATTTCCTTGTGGACGATATTCACGTCGCCGCACACGATCACTTCGCGCTCTTTCGCCAGCTCGGCGAGATGCGGCATGAACTCGTCCATGAAACGGAACTTGGCCTGCTGACGCTCTTCGCCGCTCGATCCCGACGGCACATACACCGAAATCACCGACAGCTTGCCGAAGCGCAGTTCGACATAGCGCCCTTCCGGGTCGAACTCTTCGCTGCCGAAGCCGATCACCACTTCATCCGGCTCATGACGCGTGTACACGCCCGCGCCGCTATAGCCCTTCTTCACTGCATGCTGGAAATAGCCGGTGAAATTGTGCGGCGCCATGAATTCCGGCGTCATGTCGTCCTGCGAGCATTTGATTTCCTGCACGCACAGCACGTCGGCTTTCTGTTCGCCGAACCAGTCGAAAAAACCTTTCTTTGCCGCTGAGCGGATGCCGTTCAGGTTGGCGGTAATCACACGCAACATGTCGTTCCTTTTCTGTTCGATTCGTTTCTACAGCGAATATTGCGAAGGGCAAGGTCACTCGACCTTGATGCCCTTCAGCGATTCTTTCGCGGGCGGATATTCGAGCTTCAGTCCTTCGAGCTCGCGCAGCAGCAACTCGGCGATCATCACGTTGCGATGCGTTTTCGAGTCGGCGGGAATCACGTACCACGGCGCGTAATCCGTCGAGGTCGCCGCGAGCGCGTCGCGATAGGCGTCCTGATATTTGTCCCACTGCTTGCGCGCGTCGAGATCGGACGACGTCGAATTTCCAGTGCTTGGTCGGATCGTCGATACGCGCCTGCAGCCGCGAGCGCTGCTCGTCTTTCGAAATGTGCAGCATGCACTTGATGATGGTCGTGCCGCTATCGGCCAGCAGTTCCTCGAACTGGCGAATGTGACAGCAGCGTTGCTCGAAGGCTTTCGCGTCGAGCTCGCCGAGCACGCGTCGGCACGAGCAGATCTTCGTAGTGACTGCGATTGAAAATCGTCAGCTCGCCGGCGGCGGGCGCCTGCGAATGCACGCGCCACAGAAAGTCATGCGCGAGTTCGACGGGCGTCGGCGCCTTGAACGGCACGATGCGCAAACCGAGCGGATCGACTTCATGAAACACCGCGCGGATCGTGCCGTCCTTGCCGCTCGTGTCCATGCCCTGCAACACCAGCAACACGCGACGCTTGCGCTGCGAGTGCAAACGCTCCTGCAGGTTGTCGAGTTGCGCACCGATCTCAGACAAACGCGCACGGTCCGAATCTTTCGAGCCGGTCGAAAACGGCTTCGCGGCCGGGTCGAACGCATCGAGCGAAAACTTGCTGTTTTTCTTGCCGTCGTCGAAATACGGCACGCGGAAATCGTCGAGTTCGGGTTGCTTCGCCATCCACATACTCCGTGATCTGCGTTTCTCGTGCGGCCGCAAAAATGGGCCCGCCAAATGAAACGGGCCGTTGCCCCCACTTTCGTTTCCGGCAACAGCCCGCCTTGCTTGCTGTATCGCTATTGCTATTGCTCAGGCGTTTTGACGTGACCGTCGCAGCGCCTGAGCCGTACTTCTTCCAGTCGGGATCAGGACAGCTTCTTCTTCAGCAGTTCATTCACCTGCGCCGGATTGGCCTTGCCCTTGGTCGCCTTCATCGCCTGGCCGATCAGCGCGTTGAACGCCTTTTCCTTGCCGGCGCGGAATTCCTCGACCGACTTCGGGTTCGCGGCGAGCACTTCGTCGATGATCGCTTCGAGCGCGCCGGTATCCGAAATCTGCTTGAGACCCTTCGCTTCGATGATGCGGTCGGCGGCGGCTTCGTCGGTGGCCTTCTCTTCCCAGATCGCGACGAAAATTTCCTTGGCGATCTTGTTCGAGATCGTGCCGTCGGCAATACGCTGCAACAGCAAAGCGAGTTGCGCGGACGACACCGGCGATCGCGTCGATATCGAGCCCTTCGCGATTCAGTTGCGACGACACTTCGCCCATCAGCCAGTTAGCCGCGACCTTCGCGTTGGCCGGACCGACCTTGACGACCACCGCTTCGTAGTACGCGGCCATCGCCTTGCTCGACGTCAGCACGTTCGCGTCGTACGGCGTGAGGCCGTATTGCGACACGAAGCGTTGTTGAATCGCCACCGGCAACTCCGTCATCGCGCTCTTCACGCGCTCGATCCACGCTGCGTCGATCACGAGCGGCATCAGATCGGGATCGGGGAAATAGCGGTAATCGTGCGCGTCTTCCTTGCTGCGCATGGAGCGCGTTTCGCGCTTGTCCGGATCGTACAGACGCGTTTCCTGCACCACCGTGCCGCCGTCTTCGATCAATTCGATCTGGCGGCGCACTTCGTACTGGATCGCTTCTTCGAGGAAGCGGAACGAGTTCAGGTTCTTGATCTCGGCACGCGTGCCGAATTCCGCCTGACCGACCGGACGCACCGACACGTTCGCGTCGCAACGGAACGAGCCTTCCTGCATGTTGCCGTCGCAGATGCCGAGCCACGTGACGAGCGTATGCAGCGTCTTCGCGTAGGCGACCGCTTCGGCCGCGCTGCGCATTTCCGGCTCGGTGACGATTTCGAGCAGCGGCGTGCCGGCGCGATTCAGGTCGATGCCGGTCATGCCCGCGAAGTCTTCGTGCAGCGACTTGCCCGCGTCTTCTTCGAGGTGAGCGCGCGTCAGGTTGACGACCTTCTCGTACGCTTCCTTGCCCGCCTTTTCGTTGGCCGGGACCTGAATCGTCACCTGGCCGCCCTGCACGACAGGGATTTCGTACTGGCTGATCTGATAGCCCTTCGGCAGATCGGGGTAGAAATAATTCTTGCGCGCGAAGATGCTGCGCGGCGCGACCGTTGCGCCGATCGCGAGACCGAACTGGATCGCGCGTTCAACCGCGCCGCGGTTCATCACCGGCAACGTGCCCGGCAACGCCAGATCGACGGGACAGGCCTGCGTGTTCGGCGCGGCGCCGAATTGCGTGGCGGCGCCCGAGAAAATTTTCGATTGAGTCGACAGTTGCGCGTGGGTCTCGAGACCGATCACGACTTCCCATTGCGTTGCCATGGTGCTCACACTCCTGCCGGTGCTTTGCGGTGCCAGTCGGTCGCGCGCTGGAACGCGTCGGCCACCTGCAGCATCCGGGCTTCATTGAAATAGTTGCCGATGATCTGCAGACCCACCGGACGCTGCGCGTTCGCGCCCGCGCCGAAGCCGCACGGCACGCTCATGCCCGGCAAACCGGCGAGGCTCACCGACAGCGTGTAGATGTCGGCCAGATACATCTGCACCGGATCGTCGCCCTTCGCGCCGAGGTCCCACGCCACCGACGGCGCGACCGGTCCCATGATCACGTCGCACTGCTTGAACGCTTCCTGGAAATCCTGCGCGATGATGCGGCGGATTTTCTGCGCCTGCAGGTAGTACGCGTCGTAATAGCCATGCGACAGCACGTACGCGCCGACCATGATGCGGCGCTTCACTTCCGGACCGAACCCTTCGGCGCGCGACTTCTTGTACATGTCGAGCAGATCGCGGTACTCAGCGGCGCGATGGCCGAAGCGCACGCCGTCGAAACGCGACAGGTTCGACGATGCTTCCGCCGGCGCGATCACGTAGTACACGGGAATCGACAGTTCGGTTTTCGGCAGCGAGACGTCGACCAGCGTGGCGCCGAGCGCTTCGTATTGCTTCAACGCGGCGTCGATCGACGCGCGCACGTCGTCGGCGAGACCGGCGCCGAAATACTCTTTCGGCAGGCCGATGCGCAGGCCGGCGAGCGGCTTGTCCGCGCCGTCTTCCTTCCACGACTTGCCGAGATAGCGCGTGTAGTCTTCGTCGTCGCGCACGAGGCTGGTGGAATCGCGTTCGTCGAAACCTGCCATTGCGTTGAGCAGCGTCGCGCAGTCGGCGGCGCTTTGCGCCATCGGGCCGCCCTGATCCAGCGACGACGCGAACGCGATCATCCCGTAACGCGACACGCGGCCATAGGTCGGCTTGATGCCGGTGATGCCCGAGAACGACGCCGGCTGGCGGATCGAGCCGCCGGTGTCCGTGCCGGTTGCAGCGGGCGCGAGACGCGCGGCCACAGCCGCCGCCGAGCCACCCGACGAACCGCCCGGCACCGCCTTGATATCCCACGGATTCTGCACGGGACCAAAGTACGAATTCTCGTTGGACGAACCCATCGCGAACTCGTCCATATTGGTCTTGCCCACGCACACCATGCCGGCGCTCTGCAGACGCGCGACCACGGTCGCGTCGAACGGACTTTCGTAGTTCGACAGCATCTTCGAGCCGGCAGTGGAGCGCCAGCCCTTGGTCACGAACACGTCCTTGTGCGCGATCGGCAGGCCGACCAGCGGACCGGCGTGGCCGGTGTGCAGCAGCGCGTCGGCGGCTTTGGCCTGCGCGAGCGTCAGCTCGGGATCGACCTGGATGAACGCGTTCAGGCTGTTGGCTGCGTCGATCCGCTTGAGGTAATGCTGCGCCAGTTCGACGGCGGACAATTCCTTGGCCGCCAATGCGGCGCGCAGTTCGGTCAGACTTTTTTCATGCATTGCGTTTTATCCTGGAAAGCGCGGCAGCGTGGTGACGCTGCCGTGGAGGCGTTCGGCTGCCCGCCGGCAGGCCGAGCCGAGGAAGCCGGAGACGACTGGCACGCGAGCGTTTTTTACCAAGGGAGGCACGCCTTCTGGCGACACTGCGCCGAAAGCGTGCCGCCCGCTCACTCGCGAGCCGCGCCGGTCTTGATACGCGGGCCTTACTCGATCACCTTCGGCACGAGGTACAGGCCGTCCTGTACGGCCGGCGCCGGGCGCTGGAAGGCTTCGCGTTCGACCGTTTCGGTCACGGCGTCGTTACGCAGACGCAGCGCGACGTCTTCGATCTGCTCGATCGGATGGGCAAGCGGGGCGATGCCAGTGGTATCGACCGCCTGCATCTGCTCGACGAGCCCGAAAAAATCATTGAGCTGGGCAAGCGTGTGCTCAGCGTCGGCGTCGGCCAGTTCGAGCCGTGCGAGATGCGCGATGCGTTTGACATCGGTCAGGGTCAGAGCCATGCAGTCACCGGAAATTGTGGTGGACCGCCGCAGTACGAAAAAAACCGCGCTGCGACAGGAAGTTACGACGCTAATGAAACAACTTGGAAAAAGGGGTCAGCGGGGGCAAAAAGTGCCGTCCGTTTCCTTTAAATCATCCAAAATTATAAGGTATCATTACGCGTTCGACCCAAACCCGGACCGACTTACCAAGTCCTTTCTGAACATTTCCCCAAAGATCGTTCGGAATTTTCCGACTTGGCTTTGCAACGGCCTCCGGTAGACTCCCCTGCAGTTTCAAGTGCCAGTGGCGCAGCGTCCGCCCGGTTGAAGCTGTTAATTTTTCCGCTGCCACCCTACGCATACGTTGCGAGGCCCGGCCCCCAGCGAGACAGGATTTTGAATGTTCGGTTTTCTTCGCAGCTACTTCTCCAACGATCTGGCGATTGACCTTGGCACCGCCAACACGCTCATCTACATGCGTGGCAAGGGTATCGTTCTCGACGAGCCGTCGGTGGTTTCGATCCGCCAGGAAGGCGGTCCCAACGGCAAGAAAACTATCCAGGCAGTCGGCAAGGAAGCCAAGCAGATGCTTGGCAAGGTGCCGGGCAACATCGAGGCAATCCGCCCGATGAAAGACGGCGTGATCGCCGACTTCACCGTCACCGAACAGATGATCAAGCAGTTCATCAAGACGGCCCACGAATCGCGTATGTTCTCGCCGTCGCCGCGCATCATCATCTGCGTGCCGTGCGGTTCGACCCAGGTCGAGCGTCGCGCGATCAAGGAAGCCGCGCACGGTGCGGGCGCGTCGCAGGTCTATCTGATTGAAGAACCGATGGCCGCTGCAATCGGCGCCGGCCTGCCGGTGTCGGAAGCCACCGGCTCGATGGTCGTCGACATCGGCGGCGGCACGACCGAAGTCGGCGTGATCTCGCTCGGCGGCATCGTGTACAAGGGTTCGGTGCGCGTCGGTGGCGACAAGTTCGACGAAGCTATCGTCAACTACATCCGCCGCAACTACGGCATGCTGATCGGCGAGCAAACCGCCGAAGCCATCAAGAAGGAAATCGGCTCCGCCTTCCCGGGTTCCGAAGTCAAGGAAATGGAAGTGAAGGGCCGCAATCTGTCGGAAGGCATTCCGCGCAGCTTCACGATCTCCAGCAACGAAATTCTCGAAGCCCTCACCGATCCGCTGAACCAGATCGTGTCGTCGGTGAAGATCGCGCTGGAACAAACGCCGCCGGAACTCGGCGCGGACATCGCCGAACGCGGCATGATGCTCACGGGCGGCGGCGCTCTGCTGCGCGACCTGGACCGCCTGCTCGCCGAAGAAACCGGCCTGCCGGTGCTCGTCGCCGAAGACCCGCTGACCTGCGTCGTGCGCGGCTCGGGCATGGCGCTCGAACGCATGGACAAGCTGGGCAGCATCTTCTCGTACGAGTAAGCGAGCCCGTCTCCATGTCAGTAGCGCGGATCTGGCAAACGGCCCCATGTGGGCCGGTTTGTCATTGGCTGGGCCAACCAGCCTCCGCGCGCTGAACGCGCGTCCCTCGCGCGCCGCCGTCTCACCCAACCGCTCACGCCCCCGGCGCCGACCATGGAATACAGTCCGCCGCCCCTGTTCAAGCAAGGCCCATCCGCACTCGCACGACTGGTGTTTTTCGTCGTGCTGGCGTTGGCGTTGCTGATCTCCGATGCACGCTTTCAAACGCTCGAAATCGTTCGTGGCGTGCTCGGCGCGGGTCTTTATCCGTTGCAACGCGCGGCTCTCGTGCCGCGCGACATCTTCATGGGCGCCGCCGATCTGGCCGTGACCAGCGCCACACTGCGTGGCGAAAACGAAAAGCTCGCACACCAAAGACCTGCAGCTTTCGCAGCAGGCCAACACGGCCGCCGAGCTTGCCGCCGAAAACGCTCATTTGCGCGCGCTGCTGCAGCTGTCGCAGCGTTCGACCACGCGAATCGCTGCCCGCCGAAATCCAGTACGACACGCGCGATCCGTTCACGCAGAAGGTGGTGATCGGCCGGGGTGCGCAGCAAGGCATCCAGAACGGCTCGCCGGTCGTCAATGAAGACGGCGTGATCGGCCAGGTCACGCGCGTGTTCCCGCTGCAAGCCGAAGTCACGCTGCTCACCGACAAAGACCAGGCCGTGCCCGTGCAGATCGTGCGGACGGGTTTGCGCAGCGTGATTTACGGCACGCCGAAGGGCGATACGCTCGATCTGCGCTTCGTGCCGATCAGCGCCGACGTTCAAACCGGCGACGAACTCGTCACGAGCGGCCTCGACGGCATGTATCCGCCGGGCTTGCCGGTCGCCAAGGTCGTACGCGTCGACAAGCAGGCCGACACGGCGTTCGCGCGCGTGATCTGCCTGCCCATCGCGCCGGTGCGCGGCGCGCGCCAGTTGCTGGTGCTGCACTACGTGAACAACGTGCCGCCGCGTCCCGCCGAAGAACCCGACGCGGCCACGACCGCGAAGGAAGCGAAAAAGAAGGGTGGCAAAGCCGCGGACGGCAAGCCAGCAGCGGCCGACAAATCCGCCGCAAAGCCCGGCGAAAAGGCTGCGGCGGAAAAGCCCGCACCGGCCAAGGCCGCCGACAAGACCCCGGCTAAACCGGCTATCGCCGAGAAAAAAGCGGCTGCGGAAAAGAAACCGGCTACGCCGAAAGACCGCGCAGCCGCCAGCCAGCGCCGGGGGCGAAACCATGAACCGTCCGCAATACATTCTGCAGCCGGTCAATCCGTACTTCATCTCGTTCAGCCTCGCGGCGGCGTTCCTGCTGAACCTGATGCCGTGGGGGCGCCTCGTCGGCGTGCCGGATTTCGTCGCACTCGTGCTGCTGTTCTGGAACGTGCACCAGCCGCGCAAAGTCGGCATGGGCATCGCGTTCTTCCTCGGCTTGCTGATGGATGTCCACAACGCCAGCCTGCTCGGCGAGCACGCGCTGGCGTATACGCTGCTGTCGTACGGCGCGATTACGATCCACCGCCGCGTGCTGTGGATGTCGCTCGGCGTGCAGACCTTCGCGGTCATGCCGCTGCTGGTCGTCGCGCAACTGGTGCCGTTCGTGATCCGTCTGCTGACGGGCGCGGCGTTTCCGGGCTGGGGTTACCTGATCGACGGTTTCGTCGAAGCCGCGCTGTGGCCGATCGCCAGCGTGCTGTTGTTGATGCCGCAACGCCGCCCGGCCGATCCGGACGACACACGGCCCATTTGATCCCGCATCGGGCCCGCCGGCCGTTCCGTTCGTCGCCCGAATGGAACCCGCCTCGCCGGCCCGCCCGACGCGCAACGCTGTTCATGCCTCCCGGTTCCGGCCGGATTGGGCGCACACTCATGATGGCCGTCGTCCGGCCTTTTGCAGAAATCGCATGACCGAATTCAAGGACACCCAGCAACAGCTCTCGAAATTCCGCCTGCGCGTCGCGGCGGCGGGCCTGTTCGTGTTCGTCTGCTTCGGGCTGATCGGCTTCCGCTTCCTGTTCCTGCAGGTCTGGCACTACAGCAAATACTCGCTGCAGGCCGACGAAAACCGCATTTCCGTCGCGCCGATCGTGCCGAACCGCGGCATCATCACCGACCGTAACGGCGTGGTGCTCGCGAAGAACTACTCGGCCTACACGCTCGAAATCACGCCGTCGAAGCTGAACGACTCGCTCGAAAACGTGATCGACAATCTGGCCACGGTCGTATCGATCGACGCACGCGACCGCCGCCGTTTCAAGAAGCTGCAGGAAGACTCGAAGAACTTCGAAAGCCTGCCGATCCGCACCCGCCTCACCGACGACGAAGTCGCGCGCTTCACCGCGCAGCGCTTCCGTTTTCCCGGCGTCGAAGTGCGCGCGCGGCTGTTCCGCCAATATCCGCTCGGGCCGACGGCGGCGCACGTGATCGGCTACATCGGGCGGATTTCGCAGCGCGACCAGGACCGCATCGACGACGCCAGCGACCAGAACGACAGCGATCCGGATCACTACGATCCGCGTCTGGACGCGAACAACTACAAGGGCACCGACTACATCGGCAAGATCGGTGTGGAGCAGAGTTACGAGACGGAACTGCACGGCCAGACCGGTTTCGAGGAAGTCGAAGTGACCGCGGGCGGCCGCCCCGTGCGCACGCTGTCGCGCACCCAGGCGACGCCGGGCAACAATCTCGTGCTGTCGCTCGATATCGGCTTGCAGCAGGTCGCCGAGCAGGCCTTCGCGGGCCGTCGCGGCGCGCTGGTCGCGATCGAACCGGCCACCGGCGACGTGCTCGCGTTCGTGTCGGCGCCGAGCTTCGATCCGAATTCGTTCGTCGACGGCATCGATCAGCAGACCTGGGACGATCTGAACAACTCGCCGGACCATCCGCTGCTGAACCGTCCGCTGCACGGCACTTATCCGCCGGGCTCGACCTACAAGCCGTTCATGGCGCTCGCCGCGCTGACGCTGCACAAGCGCACGCCGGGCTGGGGCTTCCAGGATCCGGGCTTCTACACCTTCGGCGGCCACACGTTCCGCAACGACGTGCGCTCGGGCCAGGGCTGGGTCGACATGAACCGCGCGATCGTCGTGTCGAACGACACGTATTTCTACATGCTCGCGCACGACCTCGGCGTGAACAATATCGCCAATTTCATGAAGCCGTGGGGCTTCGGCCAGATCACCGGCATCGACATCTCGGGCGAGGCGACGCGGCATCCTGCCGTCGACGGAATGGAAGCGCAAGGCGTACCGCAAGCCCGAACAGCAGCGCTGGTACGAAGGCGAAACGATCAGCCTGGGCATCGGCCAGGGCTACAACTCGTTCACGATTCTGCAGCTCGCTCACGCCACCGCAACGCTCGCGAACAACGGCGTCGTGATGAAGCCGCACCTCGTGCGCGACATCGAAAACCCGATCACCAAAGACACTCGCGCAGTCGTGCGCGATCCGAGCGACAAGATCGACGTCAAGCAGTCGGACATCGACATCATCAAGCGCGCGATGGAAGGCGTCGTGACGAACGGCACGGCGTCCAAACTGTTCATCGGCGCGCAATATCAGGCGGCCGGCAAGACCGGAACGGCGCAGGTGTACTCGCTGCAAGGCGCGAACTACAAGGGCCACGCGATCGCCGAGCATCTGCGCGACCACGCGCTCTTCATCGCGTTCGCCCCTGCCGGACAACCCGAAAATCGCGCTCGCGCTGATCGTCGAAAACGGCGGCTGGGGCGCGGAATCGGCGGGCCCGATCGCGCGCAAGGTGCTCGACTATTACCTCGTCGACCGCAACAAGCCGGGTGCCGAAGCGGCGGCTGTCGCGGCGGCGGCGTCGGCGACGCAGGACGCGTCCGCGCCCGAAGTCGGCGATGCGCCGGCGCCTCAGGAAGTTGCAGCCGGTCAAGATCGCCGCGGGGTTCACCGCGTTGCCGATTCCCGGCGCTGCGTCGGCGGCGGCTGCGGCTTCCGCTGCGGCGGCGGCTTCGGCAGCGAATCCGGCCTCCGCGCCCGGCGCGGCGTCTGCAGCCGAAGCCGGCGCTGCGGCTGCCTCTGCGGCGGTCACCGCGTCCGCCTCCTCCGCTACAAGAAATTCCGCGCCGCGCAAATCCGGCGCACCGCATAAACCCCGTCCTGCCAGCGAGCCGCGCGCCTACCGCCACCGCTCCGTCACGGGATGACGACGTTCATCAGGCCACGTCGCCACGCCAGCCGGTTTCCGGCGGCATCGACGAGTAAGGAGAAAGGCATGCAATTCGACAAGCGCGCCTGGATCGACCGCATCAAGCAGATGTTCGCGGGCTTCGACCGTCCGCTCGCACTGATCGTGTTTCTGCTGCTGTGCGTCGGCATCGTCACGCTGTACAGCGCGAGTCTGGACGTGCCCGGCCGGGTGGAAGACCAGTTGCGCAACATCCTGCTGACGTTCGTGCTGATGTGGGCGCTCGCCAATGTTCCGCCCACCACGCTGATGCGCTTCGCGGTTCCGCTCTATACCTTCGGGATCGCGTTACTGATTGCGGTCGCGATGTTCGGCCTGACACGCAAGGGCGCGAAGCGCTGGATCAACGTCGGCGTGGTGATCCAGCCGTCGGAAATCCTGAAGATCGCCACGCCGCTGATGCTCGCCTGGTACTACCAGCGCCGCGAAGGCGTGATGCGCTGGTACGACTACCTGGTCGGCTTCGTGATTCTCATCGTGCCGGTCGCGTCTGATCGCCAAACAGCCCGACCTGGGCACCGCCGTGCTGGTGTTCGCGGCCGGCCTCTTCGTGATTTATTTCGCGGGTCTGAGTTTCAAGCTGATCGTGCCGGTGCTGATTGCGGGCGTCATCGCGGTGGCTTCGATCGCGGCGTTTCAGGACAAGATCTGCCAGCCCGAAGTGCAATGGCCGCTGATGCACGATTACCAGAAGCATCGAATCTGTACGCTGCTCGATCCGACTTCCGATCCGCTCGGCAAAGGCTTCCACACGATTCAGGCGGTGATTGCGATCGGCTCGGGCGGCCCGCTCGGCAAGGGCTGGTTGAAGGGCACGCAGGCGCATCTGGAGTTCATCCCCGAGAAGCACACCGACTTTATTTTCGCGGTGTTTTCCGAGGAGTTCGGGCTGGCGGGCGGGGTCGTGCTGCTCACGCTCTATATGCTGCTGATCGCGCGCGGGCTTGTATATCGCGGCGAACGGCGCGACGTTGTTCGGGCGGCTGCTGGCCGGGTCGTTGACGATGGCGTTCTTCACCTACGCGTTCGTCAACATCGGCATGGTGAGCGGGATCTTGCCGGTGGTCGGCGTGCCGCTTGCCGTTCATGAGTTACGGCGGCACCGCGCTGACTACGCTGGGGGTCGCCATCGGCCTGATCATGAGCGTCGCGCGACAGAAGCGGTTGATGCAGAGTTAGCGCGCGCTCACCGGCGACAACCGCAACGCAAAGGGGCGCTCCGTTCAGGAAGCGCCCCTTTCGCATTTACTGCGGCTTCACTTCCTTCTGATCCCGCAACTGCGCGCTGAGTTGCTGATACTTCAAGCGCGCCGCCGGATCGCCTTGCGCCGCCGCCGCCGCGTAATAGGCGCGCGCCACGTTCAGATTCTTGTCGACGCCATCGCCGCCGCGCTCGTAGAACGAGCCGGCCACGTACTGCGCGGTCATGTCGCCGCCCTGCGCCGCCTTCTTGTACCAGACGAACGCCTGCTGGTTGTCGCGCGCCGGTGCCGCGGCCGTCGAGGAACTGGTTGGCGAGCGCAAGCTCCGCCTGCACATGTCCCTGCTGCGCGGCCTTCAGGAACCAGCGGTGCGCCTCGACCGGATCGCGTCCGACGAACTCGCCATCGTCGTACATCTTGCCGTACACGTACTGCGCGTGCGACATGTTGGCGTCGGCGGCTTTGCGCAGCCACTTCTTGCCTTCGTCGACATTGGCTGGCGTGCCTTCGCCGTTGAGCAGCATCATCGCGTAGTTGAACTCGGCGAGCCGGCTGCCGCGCTCGGCCGCCTTGCGGAACTCGGTCAGCGCCGCGCCGAGATTGCCGGCGTTGTAATCGGCGACCGCGGTTTGCGTCTGCGGATCGTTCGACTTCGCGACCCGGTCCTGCGCCTGCACCGATCCGTTCGCTGCACCCGCCAGCAACGCCGTCACGACCGCCAAACGCACCGCGACGCCCTGCACCATCCCCTTCATGACCTCACCTCCTGCAGCGCCTGGCGGGTCGCGCGCAACATCCACATGACGTCGGCGGCCAGAGCGATAAAACGAAAACCGGCGTCGCGATGCTGCTTCGCACTCGCGGCATCCATCGCAAAAATGCCGGTGGCGATGCCGGCCTTGTCAGCAGCGCTGACGATGCGCGCCATCGCCGCCTGCACGTCGGCATGCTTCGAATCGCCGAGATGACCGAGGCTCGCGGCCAGATCGGCGGGTCCGACAAACAGGCAATCGACGCCCGGCGTCGCCGCGATCTTCTCGACCTCCTGCAAGCCGCGCGCCGACTCGATCTGCACGATGGTCGCGATCTGCGCGTTGGCCGTCTGCACGTAGTCGCGCCGCATGCCGTAGCCCGACGCGCGCACCACGCCCGCCACGCCGCGCTGGCCGTCGCGCGCCTCGGCGGTCGGATATTGCGTGAGACGCACCGCGTGCGCGGCTTCGTCGGCGGATTCGATGTTCGGGAACATCAGCGTGCGCGCGCCGGCATCGAGCACGCGCTTGACGAGCCAGCCTCGCTCGCGGGCACGCGCACCACCGGCTCGCTCGGCAGATGCGCGGCGGCGATCGCGCGCAATTGCGAGGCGACGTCGACGCTATCGTTCGGCGCGTGCTCCATGTCGATCAGCAGCCAGTCGAAACCGGCGTGCGCGAGCGCTTCGGCCGCGGCGTCGCTGCCGAGCGACAGCCATAGACCGAACAGCGGATCGCTTTCCGTCAAACGTTGCTTGAGGGGATTCGTGAAGGTGCTCATCGGCGCGCTCCTTGATGAGCGGGCCGATCGCCTGACGCGGCGTGGGAACTGGCTGACCTGACAGGTCCGGCAAACACCGGGGCCGCTGATGGCCCGGCTGCCTGCTGCGACGCAATGCGGTGACCGGCATGTCTCGCTCCGTTTGGTTATCGGAGCGATCATACCGTGACAATAACGCGGGGGTTGGGTCGCGTGCGGCCGACGCCGCGCGAGCGCGGATTTAATCGCGGACCACGTCGGCCCAGCAGTTCGGCGTCTCGTACAGACGCAGCTTCTGCAGACGCATGATTCACGCCGTAGTGCGCGTCGTACACGCTCGCGAGAAGTTCGAACGCGACGGCGGCAAGATTTTCCACCGTCGGGATGCGGTCGAGCACGACCGTCTTGTGACCGGCCATGGTCTCCAGAAAACCGCGCACCTGCGCATCGCCTTCGTAGACCAGAAACGCGTGATCCCACTTGTCGACCAGATGCTCGTTGGCGAGCGACTTCACGTCGGCGAAGTCCATCACCATGCCGCGATCGGGCGCGCCTTCGGTGTCGACCAGATCGCCTTGCAGCGTGATTTCGAGCACATAGCGATGGCCGTGCAGATTACGGCACTGGCTGCGGTGATCGGGGATGCGGTGGCCCGCGTCGAATTCGAGTTTTCGGGTAATCGTCAGCACGGCAAATCAGGGAATGTTCAGATACTTGTGGGTCTGCATCGACAGGCGCCATTGCGGATGGCGTTTGCACCAGTCGATCGCGAGCTTCGTGTTGATGTCGCGCGACGGGCCGTCCATCGGCTGGACGAGGAAATACTCGAAGTCGAGCTTCGCATACTCGGACAAACGCTGGTTGTCCTGCGGAATCACGACCTTCAGTTCGTTGCCTTTGGTCACGACGAGCGGCGCGTCGGCCTTCGGGCTCACGCAGATCCAGTCGATCGTTTCGAGCACCGGCATCGAGCCGTTCGTTTCAATGGCGATTTCAAAGCCGGCGGCATGCAGCGCGTCGACCAGCGGCTGATCGATCTGCAGCATCGGCTCGCCGCCCGTGCAGACCACGAAGCGCTCGCCCTCGCCTTCGGGCCAGAGCGACGCGATCATCGCCACGAGGTCTTCAGCGGTGCGGTACTTGCCGCCGTTCTCGCCGTCGGTGCCGACAAAATCGGTATCGCAGAAGCGGCACACGGCCTCGGCACGATCTTCTTCGCGGCCCGACCACAGATTGCAGCCGGCGAAGCGGCAGAACACAGCCGGACGCCCGGCATTCGCGCCCTCGCCTTGCAACGTGTAGAAGATTTCCTTGACCGCGTAAGTCATGCTGCTTTCTGCCTTGTGTTCCTGAAAATTGTTGCGTGAGTCGACGTGCCGTTGAACCGTCGTGCCGCGCGGTTCAGCCTACCGGCTATCAGAGCGGCGACTCGGTGACTTTCTCGCCGACCAGATACGCTTCGTAGCCGCGCTTGCGCAAACGGCACGCCGGACACTCGCCACAACCAAAGCCCCACGAATGCAATTCAGCGCGTTCGCCGACATAGCACGTATGCGTCTCGACGCGCACCAGCTCAACCAGTTCGTCACCGCCCAACTCATGCGCGAGACGCCACGTATCGGCCTTGTCGAGCCACATCAGCGGCGTTTCGAGCAGGAAGCGCGTGTCCATGCCGAGATTCAGCGCGACCTGCAATGCCTTCATCGTGTCGTCGCGGCAATCGGGATAGCCCGAAAAATCCGTCTCGCACATTCCGCCGACCAGCACCTGCAAACCACGCCGATACGCGATGGCCGCCGCGATGGTCATGAACATCAGATTGCGGCCCGGCACGAACGTGTTCGGCAAACCGTTCGCCGTCGCCTCGATCTCGATCTCGCGCGTCATTGCCGTATCGCTGATCGAGCCGAGCACCGACAGGTCGATCATGTGATCTTCGCCGAGACGATCGGCCCACGCCGGAAATGCGCGCGTCACAGCCTGACGAAAACCTTCGCGGCATTCGAGTTCGACGCGATGCCGCTGGCCGTAATCGAAGCCGAGCGTTTCGACCGTTTCATAACGTTCGAGCGCCCAGGCGAGGCACGTGGCGGAATCCTGGCCGCCGGAAAACAGCACCAGAGCGCTACGTTTAGCGTCTTTGCGGATCACCGTGAAACTCCGTGAATGATGAGTGCCACGTCGCGCTGCGCGAGGTGCGCCATGCAAGCAACGCGGCGCGACGCGTGCCGGCACTGCTGCCGGCCCAAAGCAGTATAGGCCGCGCCTTCCGCATGCAGAGTCGCTGGGCGCTTATACCGTTAATCGTCGGGCGAAGGGTTCGGGGCGGGTGGCGGCGCATGCCGCGCTGCGCTCAATCGCCGATCAGGCGGCACACTCGCGTGCAAGTCCTTGAACTGGCGCGATTTTATCACGCGATGCCGAATGCCGCCGAGCGCGGCCCGTTGCATCGAGCCCGCAATGCCGAAGCCAGGGACGCCCGTCATTACCCGTCAGAAAAGGAAAAGCCCCAGGAATCTTGCGATTTCCTGGGGCTGAATCCTGGTGGCCTGGGACGGAATCGAACCATCGACACGCGGATTTTCAATCCGCTGCTCTACCAACTGAGCTACCGGGCCAACGAAGAACGAAATCATATCAAAGGGTCAGCGGTCACGGCAAGCCCCTTCTCAAAAAAATCTTTCGAGGGGCGCTGATTCGCACGCCAGGTGCGCGGCTCTTCACTCCCCTTTGTTCTTGCCGAGATCGACGCCGAGTTGCTTGAGCTTGCGATACAAGTGCGTGCGCTCAAGACCCGTCTTCTCCGCGACGCGCGTCATGCTGCCGTTCTCACGCGCGAGGTGATATTCGAAGTACGCGCGCTCGAACGCGTCGCGTGCGTCGCGCAACGGAATATCGAACGAGATCGATGCCGTTTGCGCGGCCAACGCGCCGCTGCCCATGCCGTCAGTGGACAGCATCGGCAACGCGGCCGCCGATGCCACCGCCGACGCGCTCACCGGCAACACCGGCTTGGCTGCCGCGCCGCCCGGCGCGGCGGCCGCATTGCCACGCGCGAGACCCTGCTCGACCGCCTTCAGCAGCTTCTGCAACGCGATCGGCTTCTCGAGGAAATTGAGTGCGCCGATCTTGGTCGCTTCGACTGCCGTGTCGATCGTTGCGTGACCGGACATCATGATCACCGGCATGGTCAATTGACCTTGCGCGGCCCACTCCTTGAGCAGGGTCACGCCGTCGGTGTCGGGCATCCAGATGTCGAGCAGCACCAGGTCCGGCGCCTGACGCAAACGGAAGTCGCGCGCCTCCTGCGCATTTTCCGCGGCCTCCACGACATGCCCTTCGTCGCTCAGGATCTCCGAGAGCAATTCCCGGATGCCCATTTCATCATCTACCACCAGGATGGTTGCCATTTACGCTGCCCTTGTCTGCACTGTTGCTTTTGTCTTTCCCTGCGACGCACCGCCGTGCGCCGGACGCGGCCCCGATGACCAGGCGCCGCGGCATCGTCTGCCAGTTGAAGGAAGAGAATCGAAATCTGCGCGCCTTCGATCACGTCGCCCGCTTTCATGCGATTGCGAATGTCGATGCGCGCGCCATGCTCGTCGACGATCTTCTTGACCATCGCAAGACCCAGGCCCGTACCTTTGGCCTTGGTCGTCACGTAAGGTTCGAACGCGCGTGTGAGGATACGCGCGGGGAAGCCCGGTCCGTTATCCGACACGGTCAGACGCACCGCGACGCGGACTTTGCCTTCCGCGTCGGGGTCTCCGTATTCTACTGTCCTCGTCTCGAGCAACACACGTGGATGCTCGACATCGGCCACCGCATCCTGCGCGTTCTGCAGCAGGTTGTGGATAACCTGACGCAATTGCGTCGCGTCGCCACGAATCGCCGGCAATGCCGCGAGCTCCACCTGGATCGCGCCCTTGCCTTCTTCGATACCGTACAGCGTCAGCACTTCGCTGACCAGGTCGTTCAGTTGCAGATGCGCGAGCACCGCCGGAGGCGTGCGCGCGTAGTCGCGGAAATTGTCGACCATCTGCTTCATCGCGGCGACCTGATTGACGATCGTGGTCGCGCCGCGCTTCAGCAAATCGGCGTCGGTCGGTGAGAGCTTGTCGGCGAGTTTCATCTGCAGGCGCTCGGCGGAAAGCTGGATCGGCGTGAGCGGGTTCTTGATCTCATGCGCGAGCCGCCGCGCGACTTCGCCCCATGCAATCGAACGCTGCGCGGAGATCACGTCGGAGATATCGTCGAACACCACGACGTAGCCGGAGGTCTGCATGTCTTCGGCATCGCGGTCGGTGGCCGACACGAGACGCGCGCCGCGCACCAGCAGCGTGAGCGGATCGGTTTCGCCCGGCACCTGCAATCGAAAACTGCTGCTGCCAATGGCCGCGATCGTCGTGACCGTCGCCGCTCGCCGCTTCACGATCGGCAAACGCCTTGCGCACCATCCCGCCGAATTCGCTCAATACGCCAATCTGATCGAGCGACGAACCCAGCACCGTCTGAAACGGCTGACGGAAGATCCGCTCGGCGCCGCGATTCGCGGTGGTGAGCCTGAACTGCCGGTCGAACACGAACACGCCCGCCGTCAGATTCGCGAGAATACTTTCCAGATAGGCCTTCGAATGCTCGAGCGCGATGCGATTGTTCTCGACCGCCGCGCGCGCTTCGGACAACTGCCGCGTCATCGCGTTGAACGACTGCGTGAGGAAGCCCAGTTCGTCGCGCGATTTGATTTCGCGCTTCGGCGTGTAATCGCCCTCGGTAATTTCCTTGGTGCCCTGCGCGAGCAGGAACAGCGGCCGCGCAAGCTGATTGCCGAGCGCGAGCGCAAGCATCATCGCAATGAAGGTGGCGAGGAACAGCGCGAGCGTCAGCGTGCCGATATACATCTTGCGCAGACCGGTCCGGCCCAGCGCCTTCTCCTGATACTCGCGATACGCGCGCTGCACCGCGTCGGCATTACGCGCGAGCGAGGGCGACACCGGCTGCGTGAGTTGCAGGAAACGCTCGGTTGGCTGCAACAGCGACGCGTTGGAATCGGGAATGCGCTGCACGATCGCGCAGACGCAATGCGCCTTTGCCGCCGTGCGCGTTCGGATCGCCGTCCACTTCTCCTTCGATCGCCGCATAGCCGCGACCGCGCGCCTGATCGATCATCAACGGCGTCGGCAGGTCATTCGGCACGAGCGTCGCGTAATTGCTCGATGCCTGCGCAACCACGTGCATCTCGGGCGTCGCGCCGGACATGCTGCGCGTGGGCTCGACGATCGTCGCATCCTGCACGCCGAACTGATCGCGCAAACGCAGCAGCGTGAGCGTGGTGCCCGCAGCGTCCGCGCTGGCGATCTGCTCGGACATCAGGCGGCCCTTGGTTTGCAGATCGGACAGCGACGCGTCGAGCATGCCGCGCCCGAGATTCAGGCCGGACGTGAGCGCGGTTTCGACATTCACGTCGAACCACGATTCGATACTGCGCGACACGAACTGATACGAGACGATGTAAATGATGCCGCCCGGCACCACGCCGACCAGCGCCATGAAGAACGCGAGCTTCGCCAATAGCCGCGTGCCGAACTTACCCTTGCGCAACCGCGCAATGATGATGACGACAAGCGTCACCACGACCAGCAAAAAGATCATCGCGACCGCGACGTTCGCGGCGTAGAGCCACTGGTAATAGCGGTCGAAGAATTCGGTATTCGCGCTCGCGGCAGCGAGCAGCACGAGCAGCAGCACGGCCGTGACCGCGACCGTCGACACCAGCACGCGCACGACGAGGCTGCTGACGCTGGTAGTGGATGAGCGCACTTTATTTAGCACGTTCGGTCGCCGTGAAGGTAAAGCGCTTCCATTCGGAGGCGAGGTTCCAGTCGCGGTTGTTCACCGCGTCGATCTGGAACGGCTTGGGCATCAGCGCGATGTCGAGTTGCATGCGCACCGACGCGTTATAGGTCTCACCGGCCTGCACCTGATTGCGCTCGATCACATGCCACGACGTCACATGCTTGATCACCGCGAGCGCATCCTTGAGTGTGCTGAAGCCAAGCTGCAATCCGCCCGACGACACGCTCGACACGCGATATTCGCGCGTCAGCGGCTGGAACGACAGGCGAATGCTTTGCGACACGCTCACCGGCTGCTCGTCGAACCAGTACCAGCGCGGCCGGCTCAGTTCGAAGTCGGTCGTGAAATAAAGCGGAATGCCTTTGTTGACCGCGTCTTCGAGATTGCTGTTCAGGTCGAAGTCGAAACGCGCGTCGAGACTCCAGCCGCTGCTGTCAGCCTGCAGCGACGCCCGCTGCACCGCGATCGAGTCGGCATGCGCCGCGCCCGGTGCTGCCAGCCATACGGCCAGCGCAATCCAGAGCACGGCAGCGAGCCGAAGCGGGAAGAAGCGTTTGATGGTCACCGTTTCTGGAAGCGCGCGTAGAAAAATCCGTCGTGGTCTGAGTTCGCACCGGCGCTGTTTTCAGCGGATTGTCCGGCATCGGAACCGGCCGAGGTGTCGGCGGGCGCGCGAGCAACTGATGGTAACAGTTGCCCCGGCGCGTCCAATCGTACCGCATCCTGATACTTGTTTCCAAACCACTGCGCCTGCAACTCGCCTTCTTCGGGGAAGATCGAACACGTAACGTAGAGCAACTCGCCGCCGGGTTTCACGAGCGGCCAAAGCGCGTCGAGAATACGGCGCTGCTCGGCGACCAGCGCGGGAATATCGGACGCACGGCGCAGCCAGCGAATATCCGGATGACGCCGCACGATGCCCGACGCCGAACATGGCACGTCGGCGAGAATGCGGTCGAACGGCTGATCGGTGTCGTCGTGCCATTTCGACGGCGCACCGGCGTCGCCGATCCGCACTTCCGCTTCGAGCTTGAGCCGCTGCAAATTTTCGCCGATACGTCGTGCTCGCGATGCATCGCTTTCGAGCGCCACAAGCTGAAGCTTCGCCAGTTCCAGCAGATGGCCGGTCTTGCCGCCAGGCGCCGCGCACGCATCGAGCACGCGCATGCCGTCGCGCACGCCGAGCAGTTGCGCGGCGAGTTGCGCGCCGGCGTCCTGCACCGAGACCACGCCGTCGTTGAAGCCGGGAATGCGGTCGACCGGCATCGGCGTGTCGAGCTTGACGGCGTATTCGCCGGCGCGGCTCGCGGGCGATGTGATGGTTTTGCAGAACTTGCAGATACGCGTCGACGGTCGAGTGACGGGCGTTCACGCGCAACGTGAGCGGGCCTTGCGTATTGCCGGCCGCGAGCACTGCTTGCCATGCGTCGGGCCACGCGCGCTTGACCGCGTCGATCCACCAGGCCGGGTAGTTCCAGCGCGCGACTTCGTCGGCTTGCGCGGCGCTCAGCAGCGCCTCACGCTCGCGCAGGAAACTTGCGCAGCACGGCGTTGACGAGTCCCTTCGCGAACGCGAACTCGCGACGCGCGGCGATCGCGCTCACCGCCTGATCGACCACCGTGAACGGCGCGTAGGCGGCGCTCGCTTCGTCGTCGACGAGCAGCGCGAGCGCGCAGGCAAGCACATGGCCGACATGCGGCGGCGGCGCCTTCTTCACCAGCTTCGCGATCAGCCACTCGGCGGTCGCGAGACGCCGCATCGTGCGATACGCGATGTCCTGCACTGCGCCGCGCGCGGCAGCGGCGCTGCCTTCAGGCGCGGACACGAAGACGGATTGCAGCGCGGCCGGCAACGCCGCGCCGACACGCACCGCGCCGACGGCCTGCGCCGCGCAGTCGAGCGCGAAAGCCCAGCGATTCGGGCGCGAGATGCAGCATCGACAAACGGGATTCGCGCGGACGCGCCGATGGAGAAGCTGAACGCGAAGAAGGCTTTGGATGTCATGAAGGAAGCAAAGTGCCGGCCGCGCGGTGCGCGCAGCGCAAACAGCACACATTGTAGCGTGGCGCCACGCGGGGGCCCGCCGCAGGCGGACTGCGGCAATGGCGACGCTCGGGCGCAATCCTTGATGCCTGAAAAAAAGGCGAGCCGGGTGGCTCGCCTTTTGTCGCTTCACGCCGGCGTCGTGTGAGCGCGCCGTGAACTTGTTGTGAAGCTTTATGAAGCTCCGCTGCCTAGTCGAAGCGCCCCGTGCGCGCCATTTCCATCAAACGCGCGACGCGTTCTTCCGTGGCCGGGTGCGTCGAGAACAGATTCGCGATGCCGCCGCCCGACAGCGGATTCATGATCATCATCTGCGCGGTGGCCGGATGCTGCTCGGCCACCGGGAACGGAATACCGCTCGCGTAACGATGGATCTTGTCGAGCGCCGAAGCGAGCGCTTGCGGGTCGCCGGAAATCTGCGCGCCGCCACGGTCGGCCTCGAATTCACGCGCACGCGAAATCGCCATCTGGATCAGCGCACCAGCGATCGGCGCGAGCAACGCGACCGCGATACTCGCGATCGGATTCGACGGGCGGCCGTTTTCGTCGCGGCCACCGAAGAACATCGCGAAGTTCGCCAGCGCGGAAATCGCGCCGGCCATGGTCGCCGAAACGGTGGAAATCAGAATGTCGCGATGCTTCACGTGCGCCAGTTCGTGCGCCATCACGCCGCGCATTTCGCGCTCGGACAGCACGCGCAAGATGCCGGTGGTGGCGGCAACCGCCGCATGCTCCGGATTGCGGCCCGTGGCAAACGCGTTCGGCGCGTCTTCGTTGATCAGGTAGACGCGCGGCATCGGCAGATTGGCGCGCGTGGCCAGCTCGCGCACCATGCGATAGAACTGCGGCGCACTGTTTTCGTCGACTTCCTGCGCGTTGTACATGCGCAGAACCATCTTGTCCGAAAACCAGTACGAGAAGAAGTTCATCCCGAGAGCGATCACGAGCGCGATCATCATGCCGCGCGACCCGCCGATCATCCCGCCGATCACGATGAAAAGGGCCGTGATCGCGGCCATCAACATCGCGGTTTTGACCCAATTAAACATGTCTGCAACTCCTTGCCCTAAATGCGGGCTTCATATCTGCGCCGCGTCATCGCGGCGCCCGATTGTAAGCGAACTGTTAGATATGGGCGGCGCGAGAAAATTCAATCATCTTGATGCGGTGGCGAGCTTGATGCCCAAGTCCGACGAACGCGCTGCCGACGCCGCGATCCAGCCACTTCTTCACCGACGGCTTGCCGGAGAAGCGTTGCGTCACACTGCCCGCGATCCACGCGACAAAACTGTTCCAGATCATGCTCATCAGCGACGAACACCGCGCCGAGCGTGAGGAACGCGAAGCGCTTTATGATCGCTGCCGGTCGTGACGAATTGCGGAAAGAACGACACGAAGAACAGCACGACCTTCGGGTTCAGCACATTGGTCCAGAAGCCTTGCAGGAAAAGCTGCCGCAGCGACTTCGGTGCGCCGGCCGCGCGCGCTTCGCCCGCGCCGCCGTGTTGTGCGTTGCCGCCGGCTTGGCGAAAATCAGCCGCACGCCGAGATAGATCAGATAAATCGCGCCGACGAATTTGATGACGGTGAACGCCGTGGCCGACGCCGCCAGCAGCGCGGTCAGGCCGAACGCGCAGGCGAGCGAATGCACGCAGCAACCCGCCGAGATGCCGAGCGCCGACATCAAGCCCGCGCCGCGGCCTTGAGCGACGCTGCGCCCGACGATATAAGCCGTGTCCGGGCCGGGCGTCACGTTCAGCAGAAAGACCGCGACGACGAAAAACTCGAAATGGGTGATGCCGAACATTGGAATCCTCGAAACATAAGCTGTTGCATGAAGGATTCTAACGCGCGGCAGGCTCATGCGGCGGGCGCATTGAACATCGGCCGAACGGACGATGTTCAGGACCGCGCAAATCGGTTAATTTGTCTCGGGAAGTTGAAAACGCTGTCCCGCGGCCAACGTTGAGCCGGCGAGGAATTCGCGCACCGGCAAGCGCTTGCCGCCGGGTTTCTGCAATTGCGTGAGACGCAATGCGCCTTCGCCGCAGGCGACTACGACACCTTCGGCGACGACTTCGGCAATCGTGCCGGGCGCCTGCGTTGCCGTGCGGCCTCGATCGGCGACCGCCGCCCAGATCTTGATCGACGCTGCCGTCTTCCAGCGTGGCCACGCCGCCGGGGAACGGGTCGAACGCGCGAACCTGGCGCGCGAGGACTTCGGCCGGCTTGCGCCAGTCGAGCGCGGCTTCGTGCTTGCCGATTTTTTCCGCGTACGTCACGCCGTCCGCCGGCTGCGGCGTCGACGCCAGCTTGCCGTTGCGCTCGAGTTCGAGCAGCGCTTCGACGATCAGCTTCGCGCCGTCTTGCGCGAGGCGGTCATGCAGGGTCGCGGTGGTGTCGTCGGCGGAAATCGGCGTGCGCGCTTCGGAGATCATCGCGCCGGTGTCGAGGCCGACGTCCATCTGCATCAGCGTGATGCCGGTTTCGGCGTCGCCCGCTTCGATCGCGCGATGGATCGGCGCGGCGCCGCGCCAGCGCGGCAACAACGAAGCGTGAATGTTGATGCAGCCGAGCGGCGCAATATCGAGCACTTCCTGCGGCAGGATCAGGCCGTAGGCGGCCACCACCATCACGTCGTGCGGCGTGGCGTGCAGTTGGTCGATAGCCGCCGCGGCTTCCTCCGGATATTTGCCGGCGCGACGCAGCGAAGGCGGCTGCGCAACAGCGAAGCCCGTGCTCCTGCGCGTAACGCTTGACCGGGCTCGCCTGCAATTTCATGCCGCGCCCGGCGGGCCGGTCGGGCTGGGTCAGCACGAGCGGCACCGGAAAACCGGCGTCGTGAATCGCAGCCAGCGCGGCCGCGGCGAACTCCGGCGTACCGGCAAAGATGACGCGCAACGAATGACTCATGAACGGGAGCAGTAGGCATGAGGTGGCCGCGCATTACATCGCGTGGGCGAGCTTCTTCATCTTGCTGCTGATGCGCGTCTGCTTCAGCGACGACAGATACTCGACGAACACGCGGCCCATCAGGTGATCCATTTCGTGCTGGATGCACACGGCGAGCAGACCTTCACAGTCCAGCTCGAACGTTTCGCCCTTCTCGTTCAACGCGCGCACGCGCACTTTCTCGGCACGCTCGACGTTGTCGTAAATGCCCGGCACCGAGAGGCAACCCTCTTCGTTCAGCTTCTTCTCGTCGCTCGACCAGATGATTTCCGGATTGATGAAGGCAAGCAACTCGTCATGCGTGTCCGACACGTCGATCACGATCACGCGCTCATGCACGTCCACCTGCGTCGCGGCGAGGCCGACGCCGGGCGCCGCATACATGGTTTCGGCCATGTCGGCGACGAGGCGGCGAATGCGGTCGTTGACCTTCTCGACCGGCTTCGCGATCTTGTGCAGCCGTTTGTCCGGGTAATTGAGGATATTCAGTAAAGCCATGATCTTGAGTGTGATTTTTAGGCGCCGCTGACCGGGGGAAGGCTCGCGTTGGCCGTTCGGCCAGGTTGTGAGCCCGTCGCAATACGCCGAGGATAGATGGTGTCGAACCGGTTCGATTCAACGCGCCACGTGCGCTAGACGACGAGCCCGCGCGGGTGGGCGCGGCGCTGCAGTTATTTCGGATGATGAAAATTTTAGCATGGCGCCCGCCTGCCCGCTGGCCCTGCAAGAGGAGCGACTCGCAATGCACACCCTTCCCGCAACCGATATCGAACTTGCCGCCTGGCTGCGGCTGTCGCTGGCGCCGGGGCTCAAACCCGCGGCGCTGCGTCTGCTGCTCGGCGCTTTCGGGCTGCCCGAGGCGATTTTCGACCAGTCGCCGGAGACGCTCGCCGCGATCGCCGGCGAAGCTGCGGCGCGCGCCGCACTGGCGCCGCACGAGTCCCGAATTCGACGCCCAACTCGACGCGGTGATCGCGTGGACGAGAACTACCCGGCAATCAGGTCGTGACGCTGGACGATCCCGCGTACCCGCCCGCCCTGCTGACCATGCCCGATCCGCCGCCGCTGCTATATATAAAGGGACGGCTCGATCTGCTGCATAACGCGGGCGGTCGCGCTGGTGGGCAGCCGCAGCGCGACGCCGCAAGGTGTCGAAGACGCGCGAGCGGTTCGCGCGCGAGTTGTCCGCAGCGGGCGTCACGGTCGTGTCGGGGCTGGCGCTGGGCATCGACGGCGCGGCGCATCGGGGCGGCGCTGGAAGGCGTCGGCGGCACGGTCGCCGTGATCGGCACCGGCGCGGATCTCGTGTATCCGGCCGCGCATCACGCTCTGGCGCGACAAATTGCGGTGCAGGGCGCGATCCTGTCGGAATGGCCGCTCGGCACGCCTGCACGCGCCGCCAATTTTCCGCAGCGTAACCGGCTGATCGCGGGGCTCGTCAGCGGCGTGGTGATCGTCGAGGCCGCGATGCGCTCCGGCTCGCTGATCACGGCGCGGCTCGCCAATGAAATGGGGCGCGATATTTTTGCGTTGCCCGGGTCGATCCATGCGCCGCTGTCGCGCGGCTGTCATCGGATGATCAAGCAGGGCGCGAAGCTGGTGGAAACGCCCGACGAGGTGCTGGAAGAGCTTGGCTTTGCGCGTCGACCGGCTGCCAGGGCAGCGCGAGTTTCGCAGCAGACGCTGCCTTGGGACGCCGCCGGTTCACCGTGCCCGGTTGCAGCAACCGCCTCGGCCGGCACTCGAGCGAACTGGCGACCACGCAGCTTACCGCCGCGCCGCAAACGCAGCAACGCAGCCTCGTGCCCGCCCATCCGCTTCGATCCCGAGGCCCAGCGTCTGCTCGCCGCGCTCGGCCATTCCCCGACCACGCTTGAAATTCTGGCCACCCGCACCGAGATGGAGGACGCGGCCTTGCAAACCACCTTGCTGCAGCTCGAACTGGCCGGCCAGGTGAGCCGTGCTGCCCGGCGGCCGCTTCGTCCGCACGAGCCATGACCAACCTCGCATTGATCAGGGTTGACCACCATTCCGGATCGGCCATGCTACATTCGCGCCAAAGCACCTGAACAAAGTATCGCAAGGAAACGCCCCATGCCCGCGCTGAACCTCGACACCGACCAAGACCGGATCGCCGAGCGCGTCAACGAACCCGACACGCTGTTCGTTGCCTGCCTGTGCGCGGAGTGGTGCGGAACCTGCCGTGAATATCGGGACGCATTTGACAAGCTGGCCGACCGGCATCCGGAAATCTGTTTCGCATGGATCGACATCGAAACCCATGCAGACCGCTTCGACGATCTGGATGTCGAGAATTTCCCGACCATCCTGATCGAAGACTCGGTTACGACACGTTTTTTCGGTACGGTTTTGCCACAGGCGTCGATTGTTGAACGGATGTTGTCGGACCTGACGGCCGTGCCCGGCGTCAGCGGCGCGCCCAAACTTCGGCCCGCGCTGACGGTTGCCTAGAGCGGCCATCAGCGGGCGCTCGCGCTTTACTGCAGCAGGCGCCTCGAGGCGTTGCACAGGACAGCGCACGGCGCGTTTGGCGCTGCTTGCCCAATGACCGAGCGCGCAATTATGATGGCGCGCTTTTTATGGCACTTGACACGCCGCCTTCGCGCCGTGTGCTATAAAGCGGTCGTTAATGGGTCGCAAAGGTCGCAAACGAGGGTCGCGCTAGCTAAAGCGCACTCAAGGCCATCAACCCGGATCTACCAACCTCACATCGAGTCATGTCCAAAGCACTGATCATCGCCGAAAAGCCTTCCGTCGCGAACGACATCGCGCGCGCTTTGGGCGGCTTTACCAAGCATGACGAATACTACGAAAGCGACGACTACGTCCTTTCCTCGGCAGTCGGCCACTTGCTGGAAATCGCCGCGCCCGAAGACTACGAAGTCAAGCGCGGCAAGTGGAGCTTCGCCAATCTGCCCGTCATCCCGCCGCATTTCGATCTGAATCCGATCGCCAAGAGCGAGTCGCGCCTGAAGGTGCTGACCAAGCTGCTCAAGCGTAAAGACGTCGACCGTCTGATCAACGCATGCGACGCGGGGCGCGAGGGCGAGCTGATTTTCCGCCTGATCGCGCAGCACGCGAAAGCCAAACAGCCGGTGCAGCGCCTGTGGCTGCAGTCGATGACCGCCGGCGCGATCCGCGACGGCTTCGCGCGTCTGCGCAGCGACGAAGAAATGCAGCCGCTCGCCGATGCCGCGCGCTGCCGCTCGGAAGCGGACTGGCTGGTCGGCATCAACGGCACGCGCGCGATGACCGCGTTCAACAGCAAGGGCGGCGGCTTCTTCCTGACCACGGTCGGGCGCGTGCAGACGCCGACGCTGTCGATCGTCGTCGAGCGCGAAGAAAAGATTCGCCGCTTCGTGCCGCGCGATTACTGGGAAGTGAAGGCGGAGTTCGTCTGCGCGCACGGTTTCTACGAAGGCCGCTGGTTCGACCCGAAATTCAAGCGCGACGAGTTCGATCCGGAAAAGCGCGATTCGCGTCTGTGGGCGCTGCCCGCGGCCGAAACGATCGTCGCCGCCTGCCGCGGCCAGATCGGCACGGTCACGGAAGAATCGAAGCCGTCCACGCAACTGTCGCCGGCGCTGTTCGACCTGACCAGCTTGCAGCGCGAGGCCAACGGCCGCTTCGGCTTCTCGGCGAAGAACACGCTCGGCCTCGCCCAGGCGCTGTACGAAAAGCACAAGGTGCTGACCTATCCCCGGACCGACGCTCGCGCGCTGCCGGAAGACTATATGGATACGGTCAAGGACACGCTCGGCATGCTCAAGGAGAGCAACAACTATCTGCCGTTTGCCAAGCAGGTGCTCGACAAGGGCTGGGTGAAGCCGAACAAGCGCATCTTCGATAACTCGAAGATCAGCGACCACTTCGCAATCATCCCGACGCTGCAGGCGCCGAAGAATCTGTCCGAGCCGGAACAGAAGCTTTACGACCTGGTCGTGAAGCGCTTCCTGTCGGTGTTCTTCCCGGCCGCCGAATATCGCGTGACCACGCGGATCACCGAAGTGGTCGGCCATCACTTCAAGACCGAAGGCAAGGTGCTGGTCGAACCGGGCTGGTTGCAGGTCTACGGCCGCGAAATCAGCGGCGAAGACGCGAACCTGGTGCCGGTGCAGAAGGACGAGAAGGTCAAGACCGACAAGATCGCCGCGCAGCAACTGGTGACGAAGCCGCCGGCACGCTACAACGAAGCGACCTTGCTCTCGGCGATGGAAGGCGCGGGCAAGCTCGTCGAAGACGACGAGTTGCGCGAAGCGATGGCGGCCAAGGGTCTCGGCACGCCGGCTACGCGCGCCGCCATCATCGAAGGTCTGCTGGGCGAGAAGTATCTGATCCGCGAAGGCCGCGATCTGATTCCGACCGCGAAGGCATTCCAGTTGATGACGCTGTTGCGCGGCCTCGGCGTGAAGGAATTGACCGCACCGGAATTGACCGGCGAGTGGGAATACAAGCTCTCGCAGATGGAGCGCGGCAACCTGCCGCGCGACGCGTTCATGCAGGAAATCGCCCGCATGACGCAGACCATCGTCAAGCGCGCGAAGGAATACGATTCCGACACGATCCCCGGCGATTACGCGACGTTGCAGACGCCTTGTCCGAATTGCGGCGGTCAGGTGAAGGAAAACTACCGGCGTTTTGCGTGCTCGAAATGCGAGTTTTCGATCTCGAAGATTCCGGGCGGCCGCCAGTTCGAAATTCCGGAAGTCGAAGAGCTGTTGCAGAACAAGACGATCGGACCGCTGTCGGGTTTCCGCAGCAAGATGGGCCGTCCGTTCTCGGCAATCCTGAAGCTTTCGCTCGACGACGAGATCAAGAACTACAAGCTCGAATTCGACTTCGGTCAGGATGCGGGCGGCGAAGACGGCGAACCGCCGGATTTCTCCGACCAGCAGCCGGTCGGCGCGTGTCCGAAGTGCAAGGGCCGCGTGTTCGAGCATGGCATGAGCTACGTCTGCGAGAACTCGGTTGCCAATCCGAAGACTTGCGACTTCCGCTCGGGCAAGGTGATCCTGCAGCAGGAAATTGCGCGCGAGCAGATGGCGAAGTTGCTCGAAGAAGGCCGCACGGATCTGCTGACGAACTTCAAGTCGTCGCGCACGGGCCGTAACTTCAAGGCGTTCCTCGTCAAGCAGCCCGACGGCAAGATCGGCTTCGAGTTCGAAAAGAAGGAGCCGTCGGCGAAAACGGCTGCGAAAACTGCAGCGGCTAAGTCAGCTGCCAAGGCTGGAGCGGACCGGAAGCGGATTCGGACGAAGACGGCGCAGCAGTGGCCGTGAAGGCAGCGCCAGCAGCAAAGAAAGTGGCGGCGAAGAAAACTGCGGCGGCCAAGAAGGCGCCGCGGCCAAAACCGCTGCGGCCAAGAAAGCACCTGCGAAGAAAGCGGTAGCGCGTAAAACCGGCTCTTGATCGAACGGAACGGCGGCAGTACGGCCGTAAAGCGGTTCGCTTCGCGGGCCGCTGCCTGATTCGCCCTTTCGCCCTTGCCAAGAAAAAAGGCGCAGTCACTTCAAGTGACTGCGCCTTTTTTATACGCGCCGGCGACGAACGACGCAACATCCAACGCCAGCTAAACCAACCCTCAGAGCGGCGACAAAGCCGTTGGCCGGGTGCGATTCGTCGTCTTCGCCAGATTCGTCGAGCACCGGCGACAACTCGCTGTCCAGCAGCCGCGACAGCGGCTCAGCGCCGTCGAACGCTTCCGGCGGCATCGCGGAGTCAGCGGAATCGAACGACGACGACGTGGCGGGCCGTTCCAGACCGTCCTTGATCCATTGTTCGCCAAGCAGACTGTTCGGCGTCTGGCTGAAATGCTCGACCAGATGGTCGATGAACGTGCGCACCTTCGCCGGCAAGTGACGGCGGCTCGGATACGCAATGTTGATCTCGACCTGCGGCAACCGGTAATCGCCGAGCAGACGCACGAGACGGCCGCGCGTCATGTCACGGCCAATCAGGTAGCTCGGCAAAATCGCGATGCCCATGCCGAGCAACGCAAACTGCCGCAGCATTTCCGTGTTGTTCGCGACGATCACGTTCGACGGCCGCACCCGCACTTCGCCTTCCGGCCCCGTGAACACCCGCTCGTCGCCCCAATATTCCGACGGCAAGCTCAAGCACGGATGCTCCAGCAAATGCTCGGGACGCGTCGGCGTGCCGTGCTTCTCGAGATAAGCCGGCGTCGCGCACACGGTCATGCAACCGGTGGTCAGACGCCGCGTGACAATGCTCGCGCTGCGCATTTGCCGCGCGATCACCACGCCAACGTCGAAACCTTCTTCGACCAGATCGACCTGACGGTCAACCAGCGTGACATCGGGAATGACTTTCGGATAGCGCTCCGCGTAGGTTTGAAGCACGGGCGCGAGGTTATGCAGCCCGAACACGACCGGCGCGACGATGCGCAACGTGCCGACCGGCTCGTGGTTGCGCGCGACCACCATCTGTTCGACGTCTTCCAGTTCGTCGAGAATCTGGCGCGCACGTTCGAGATACACCTGACCCGATTCGGTCAGAGACAAGCTGCGGGTTGTGCGATTGAGCAGCCGCGTACCAAGACGCCCTTCGAGGTCGGCTACGTGACGGGTGGCAACTGCGTTGGAAATATCCATCGCGCTCGCAGCGCGGGCAAAACTGCCGAGATCCGCCACTTTGACGAAAACTCGCATCGACTGCAAATGATCCATAGGACAACTCCTGCCGTGTTACAGCTTCCTGACAATTAGTGAAAACCAGTGAAGCGAACTTGGAATTCTCCTACGACTCGCGAAATCGTGCAGAAGTTGCCCGCAAGAGCGGAAATATTGTCAATTTTCGTGCGACTGTGCTCCCCAATGTGGGGCATGAACGTCGATTGATCTGAAAAAAGAAACAATCTGCTGCAGTGCACCGCAAACTGTCTTTTTTGTGCGAATAGATGTAAAGCTGTCTCCCGGCATTGCGGATTCAGAAAAAATCGCTAATCGGGGATCGATCACAAAGAAAAACCGCCCGAAGGCGGTCTTTTTATGAGAGTGAATACTCACGTTGTTAGCCGGCGAGCTTCTCTTCCAGCGAGCGTTTGGTCTGTTGCAACGCCGGCGGGAGCCCTTGTTGCAATGTGTCAAAGAGGTCGGCGTGCAGCGCGAGTTCGTCGCGCCACGCTGCATCGTCGACGGAAATGACCTGCTCGAATTGCTCGCGGCTGAAATTCAGACCGCTCCAGTCGATGTCGTCGTAGTGCGGCGACACGCCGAACGCATGCTCCTCGCCTTGCGTCGCACCTTCGATCCGGCCGACCATCCAGCTCAACACGCGCATGTTTTCGCCGAAGCCCGGCCACACGAACTTGCCGTCCGCGCCTTTGCGGAACCAGTTCACGCAGAAGATTTTCGGCAGCTTCGCGTTCAGTTGCTCCAGCCGTTCGCCGGTTTTCAGCCAGTGGCCGAAGTAGTCGCTCATGTTGTAGCCGCAGAACGGCAGCATCGCGAACGGATCGCGGCGCACCACGCCCTGCTGGCCCGCGGCGGCGGCGGTCGTTTCCGAGCCCATGGTCGCCGCCATGTAGACGCCTTCAGTCCAGTTGCGCGCTTCGGTGACGAGCGGCACGGTCGTCGAGCGACGTCCGCCGAAGATGAACGCATCGATCGCGACGCCCGCCGGATTTTCCCAGTCGGCATCGATCGACGGACATTGCGAGGCCGGCGCCGTGAAGCGCGCGTTCGGGTGCGCGGCCTTGCGCCCGCTCTCCTTCGCGCTAGCCGGCGTCCAGTCCTTGCCCTGCCAGTCGATCAGATGCGCGGGCGGCTCGTCGGTCATGCCTTCCCACCAGACGTCGCCGTCGTCGGTCAGCGCGACGTTCGTGAAGATCACGTTTTCCTTAAGCGTCGCCATCGCGTTGAAGTTGGTCTTCTCGCTCGTGCCCGGCGCGACGCCGAAGTAACCGGCCTCGGGGTTGATCGCATAGAGGCGGCCGTCCTGAGCCGGCTTGATCCACGCGATATCGTCGCCGATCGTCGAGATTTTCCAGCCGTTCAGGCCTTCCGGCGGAATCAGCATCGCGAAGTTGGTCTTGCCGCACGCCGACGGAAACGCCGCCGCCACATGATGCTTGCGCCCTTGCGGCGACGTGACGCCGAGAATCAGCATGTGTTCGGCGAGCCAGCCTTCGTCGCGGCCCATCGTCGACGCGATGCGCAGCGCGAAGCACTTCTTGCCGAGCAGCGCATTGCCGCCGTAGCCCGAACCGTAGCTCCAGATTTCGCGCGATTCCGGGAAATGGACGATGTATTTGGTCTCGTTGCAGGGCCACGCCACGTCCTTCTCGCCCGCCGCCAGCGGCGCGCCCACCGAGTGAACGCACGGCACGAACTCGCCATCCTCGCCCAGCACGTCGTACACCTTGCGACCCATGCGCGTCATGATGCGCATGTTGGTGACCACATACGGGCTGTCGCTCAATTCAACGCCGATATGCGCGATCGGCGAGCCGAGCGGACCCATCGAGAACGGCACCACGTACATCGTGCGGCCGCGCATCGCCCCTTCGAACAGGCCGTCGAGCGTGGTGCGCATTTCGGCCGGCGCAATCCAATTGTTAGTGGGACCGGCATCTTCCGCGCGCTGCGAGCAGATGAACGTGCGATCCTCGACGCGCGCGACGTCGGATGGATCGGACCAGGCGAGATAGGAATTGGGACGTTTCGCGGGATCGAGCTTCCTGAGGGTGCCCGCCGCCACCATCTGGGCGCACAGGCGGTCGTATTCCTCCTGCGAGCCGTCGCACCAGACGATGCTGTCCGGCTTGGTCTTCGCGGCAACCCGCTGAACCCAGTCGATCAGTTTCCGGTGTTGGACCCACGCGGGGGCCTCGATGGCGGGCTGTCCTTCGAATGAGGGATGATTCATCGACCTGTCTCCGTTTTGTAGCAATAGAAAAACGGTACAAGCCCAGCGACGCTGCATGCGAGAGGCATTCAATTCTTCGCGCCGAAGTTTCCACCACTCGACGCATAATTGCGCAGGTCAACCTGGGCTAACCAGCTTGCCGGGCGGAGGCGCCTGCTGACGGGGCTTCTGCAACCGTCTGTAAAGCGGCTTGCCTCAACACGCAACAAACTGTTAAAAACGATGTCAATCGGCCTTGACGTAGCGCTGCCGTTCTTTGCAGCAGCTTCTACGGTAAGGCATCCAGCCAGACCGGCATGTGACCTGGGTCACATGGTGGGACAGTCAGCATAACATCCCGTTGCGCACCGTCACGGTGCGTCGCAAGACACATACCATGAAGATTGCCATCCTCGACGATTATCAGGACGCCGTTCGTAAGCTCGACTGCTTTCAATTGCTGGCCGACCATGAAGTCAAAGTTTTCAACAACACCGTGCGCGGTCTGGGTCAACTGGCGAGCCGTCTTTCGGAAGTCGACGCACTCGTCCTGATCCGCGAACGCACCCGCATCAACTCGCAACTGCTCGACAAATTGCCACGTTTGCGCATGATCAGCCAGACCGGCAAAGTGTCCAGCCACATCGACCTGGCTGCTTGTACGGAGCGCGGTATCGCCGTGCTGGAAGGTAGCGGCTCGCCGTTCGCACCCGCCGAGTTGACGTGGGCTCTCATCATGGCGGCGCAGCGGCGCATTCCGCAATACGTGGCAAACCTTAAGCAAGGGGCCTGGCAGCAATCCGGTCTGAAGACGTCCGCGCTTCCGCCGAACTTCGGTTTGGGCCAGGTTCTGCGCGGTCAGACGCTGGGCATTTGGGGTTACGGCAAGATCGGCCGGCTGGTCGCCGGCTATGGCAAGGCGTTCGGCATGAACGTGCTGATCTGGGGCCGCGAACATTCGCGTGAAGCCGCTCGCGCCGATGGTTATGGCGTCGCGGAGAGTCGCGAAGCGTTGTTCGAACAGAGCGACGTGCTGTCGTTGCATCTGCGTCTGCATGACGACACGCGCGGCATCGTCAAGCAGGAGGATCTGATGCGGATGAAGCCGACCGCGTTGCTCGTGAACACGAGCCGGGCCGAACTGCTCGATGAAAACGCGCTGGTGAATGCGCTGTCGCACAACCGCCCCGGGATGGTCGCCATCGACGTGTACGAAAGCGAGCCGATTTTGCAGGGCTACAGCCTGCTGCGGATGGAAAACGTGATCTGCACGCCGCACATCGGCTATGTGGAGCGCGAGAGCTACGAGCTGTATTTCACCGCGGCTTTCAACAACATTCTGGCGTTCGATGCCGGCGATACCACTAGCGTGGCGAATCCTGAGGCGTTGCAGGGCGGGCGTCGGCGGTAATTTTTTGCGACGTGTGGCCGCGGTGCGTGGCGTGCCACGTTGCCTTTGCGGCACGTGTTGCGCGTTACGGATTAGCCCGGGCCGCGCGAGCGTTTTCAGCAACCGCCATCGTGATGATGCTGATTTTTTAGCACACGCGCGGCGAGCAGTGCGCCTTTAGCGGGCGGCTCGTCGCCCGGCTTGCAAGCGGGCTAGGTGCCGAGCCATCAGGCCGCTCCGCCGCCACTCATCTCACGTCAGCGCGCCTCTTGCGCAGCCGCTTCCAGCAGATCGGGCATGCGTTCCAGAAAAGCCTCACCGTCGACCCGGCCCAGGTTGTACGCATGCGCCATCTGCGAAGGGCTCGTGTAATCCCAGCTCGAAATCGGCACTTTGCGCGACGGCTGCACATACAGCCGTTGCTGCACGCCGTGCGGCACGACGAACATCTGCGGCCGCGGATAAATACGCGTGACCATCACGAGCACGTTGCCGGGCGCATCGGCGTCGAGCGCGCCGACCGGCACGTTGTCGACCATTCCGCCATCCAGCACCGGCCGACCATTGCGCCGCAGAACCGGCGTGAACGGCGGCGTACTCGACGATTGCAGGATCAGATCCGCGAGATCGTCGACGCTCGCGCAATCTTGCGCACGCACGAATTCCGGATGAAAACCGAGCGTCTGACCCAAGGTCGGATGCAGCGTCTTGCGCACGTATTTTTCGATGTTGTACGCGATCAGACCCGCCGCGACCGCGCTACGCGCGCCGAGCCAGCGCGGCAGATGCGACACGCCGATGCGGATTTCCGGCGCATCGGCGAGCGTCGAAAACTTCTCGCCGTAAATGTCGAGCAGCGCCTGCCGGTAGATGCGGTAATGCGGAAACACCGATTCGCCGCGCAGCAGGTTGCCCCAGTAGGCGTTGCGGGTGTTGTGGCGCAGCGCGTCTTCGTAATAGCGCATCACCCAGTCGGAATCGCGCGTGTAGAGCATGCACGCGGTGGCGGCGCCGGCCGAAATGCCGGTAATGACGCGCGGACGGATTTTCAGCTCCGGCTGCACGACGTCCCAGAAACCTGCCTGCCACCAGCAGCGATTGCCGCCGCCCGCGAATACGACCTGATCGAACATCCTGGTTTTTCCTCTTCCTCTGAATGCGGCCTGGCGCGGTATTTTTCGCGTCTTAGTCGAGCAGCGCGTAAGTCGTGGTCGCATGCACGGCCATGTGCCCGGCTTCGTCGAACAACTCGACCTCGCCGAACACCAGATTGCGGCCCATGCGCAGCACGCGCGCGGTGATCAGCACGTCGCCCTTGCGGACCGCACGCATGAAGTTGATGTTTTGCGACACCGTGCTCATCGGCTTGAAGCCACCGAGTGCGGCGGAAATGGCGACGATCATCGCCGTGTCGGCCGCCGCCATGAACACCTGCCCGCAGATCACGCCGCCCGCATGGCGCAGACCGCCGGAGAACGGCAGGCGCAGGGTGGCGCTTTCTTCATCGACCTTGACCGGGGTCAGCGTCAGCGCGCGGACCCATGGGGCAAGAATACGGTCGAGCAGCTCGTTAATCTCTTTGTCGTCCATCGCGGCCCCCGGTCGAATGCCGCGCGACGCTTCGAGCGGCAAGGTGTCCGCGACATAATACCGGGACGGCGAAGCCAGCGCCTTTTTCATGACCGCACGCCGCTCGAGGGAGTGCTCGAACCGCTTTGCGCAAATATTTTTAAGAAATCTGCTAAAGGGGCTTGGCAAGGCGAGAGAGTTACTGCATAATCTCGTTTCTGTTGGGGGCGTTAGCTCAGTTGGTAGAGCAGCGGACTCTTAATCCGTAGGTCGAGTGTTCGAGTCACTCACGCCCCACCAAGCATTACGAAGCCCGGTTAGCGAAAGCTGACCGGGCTTTTTGCTTTTCAGGACTCGCCGACGAGCATAGTTGCAAGTCAGCGTTCGCCGGCCATCCAATCTCCCGGCTTCGATTCGCAGTCGCGGATCGAGCAGTACCGGTCCGCATGTTTGCCCGACGCGCAGCAAGCGCTTCGTCTCACACTCGGAGCTTCCAGACCCAAGCCATCGGCGGACTCCCGTTCTCGTTTTCAACGACGCCCGATACCGGCTCACCCTTCTGCGCGAATCGACTTGCCCATGCGCGCATTGACCCGATGCAGTGCATCACGTTGAAGAGTCCGCACCTTGCATGCGTCATCTCGACCTGAGGACAAAAAAGCACGCCACCCCAACGTCCCGGGATTAAGCAGCCAATCGCCCCTCTTTTCCCCCATTTGCTTCCGCTACGCACTCGTATGATGGGCTCGTACCGTGGGTTCAATGCGACGTAGCGGACTCTTTGTCGATACACGGATCCAGGCGTCTTGATCGAAGGAAAACTGTATGGCAATTGCAAAGCGACGCGCGAACCCGGCCGGACTGCCGCTTGCAATCGACACGTCGCGCAGCGTCGCGATCTCTGCGGAAAGTGAAGCAACAACAACCCGACCGATCGCTCACCGTCAATCACCCGAGTGAACTTCACGTAGGAGAACTGCAGCCGGATGTCTTCTTACGCCTTGGGTATTGCTCCACTGAAACGCGCCCTTCATGAATACCGTTCAAACTGAATTGACAGGCGATGCCGCTCATCCATGGCTGTATCAGCCACTCGGACTGGCGACGCTGCTCCGCGCAGCCACCGCCGGAAACGATCTGACGCCGCTCGGCGAAGGCCTGCTCGACCACGTCAGGCAACACGACGATCCGTACGCGTTGCTCGACCTGTCGCTCGTGCTGGAAATGAAATACGAAAAAGCGGCAGCCCTCGCCGTCCAGCAGCAGGCGCTGCAAATCACGCGGCGATATCGGCTGAAAAATGCGCAGACCGCGCAAGCTCCGGTGAGAGTGCTGGTCCTCAAGGCGCCCGGCGATCTGATGGCGAACACGCCGTTCGAGTGTCTGGTCGAGAACGCCGATCTGCAAATCGAAGCGCTGTACGTCGACTCGCACTCGCTGGCAAATACCGTCTTGCCGCCGCACGACGTCGTGTTCGTTGCGGCCTGTGCTTCGGATGAAACCGTCGGTATTCACGCTCAAATCGCCACGCTGATCAACGGCACCGCTCGCCGCGTGCTGAACCGCTCCGAACACGTCGCGAAGACGACGCGCGATGAAGCTTATGCAGTGCTGGGCGCAGTACCGGGCATCTGCATGGCGCGCACGGTGCGTCTGGCGCGCGCGCAGGTGGAGCAGGCTGCATCCGCAACGTTCGACCTGGACGCAGTACTCGGCACCGGCTATCCGTTCATCATCCGGCCGCGAGGATCGCACGCGGGACAAGGCCTCGCAAAAGTGTCCGACGCGCAAGAACTCACGCGCTACCTGGCGGAGTCCGATGCGGGCGAATACTACATGGCGCCGTTCATCGACTACAGCAGCGCCGACGGTCTGTTCCGCAAGTACCGGATCGTGATCATCGACGGCAAGCCGTTCGTGTGCCATATGGGCATCTCGAAGGACTGGATGGTCCACTACCCGTACGCGGAAATGCTCGCGAACGCGGACCGGCGCGAAGAAGAAAAGCAAATCATGCAGACATTCGACGCCGATTTCGCCGTGCGTCATCGCGATGCGTTTCGCAGCATCGCCGAATTGACCGGCCTCGACTACGTCGGATTCGATTGCGCGGAAACCAGCGACGGCCGCCTGCTCATCTTCGAAATCGCGACGGGCATGGTGATTCACGACATGGACGACACCAGCGTCTTCCCGTACAAATTTCCGCAAATACGCCGGGTCGCCGACGCATTTCAACAGATGCTGCGCAGCGCCGCTGCGAGTGCAAACACCATTCAACCGATGGCTTCGGAGGCGCAGTGAAGTCCAATGCTTTAAATTTTTCCGGCGGTCCCGGGGCCCTTCCTGAATCGGTGCTGGAGCAGACGCGCATCGCGATTACCGCGTTGCCGGACACCGGCGTCTCGATACTCGGTATGAGCCATCGTTCGGACTGGTTCCGCGCCATTCTGGACGAAGCAGAAAACAATCTGCGCGCGCTGCTAGGCATCTCTGACGAGTACGCGGTCACCTTCCAGCAAGGTGGCAGCAGCCTGCAATTCGCGATGATTCCGATGAATTTCGCGGGCAAGCAATTCGCGCCGCCGGAGTACGTGACGTCGGGTTACTGGAGCGGCCGCGCGACCTCCGAGGCCGCGAAAGTCACCGAGCGAAAAATTGCGTGGGACGGCCACGCAACCGGTTATCGGCAACTGACCGATCTGGAACAGCTGGCTATCGACGACTCCGCCGCGTATCTGCACTACGTGACGAACGAAACGGTCGAAGGGCTGCAATTTCCCGCCTACGACAAGGCGCCGCGCGTACCGTTGATCGCGGATATGTCGTCCGATTTTCTGTCGAAGCCGATCCAGCCTGACGCCTACTCGATGATCTACGCGCACGCGCAGAAGAATCTCGGTCCGGCGGGCGTCACGGTGGCGATCGTGAAGCGTTCGCTGCTCGAGCGGGTTCCGGACAGCCTGCCGGCAATTCTCGATTTCCGCACACATGTATCGCACGGTTCCAACTACAACACGCCGCCGGTTTTTGCGATCTATGTGCTGACGTTGATCACACGCTGGTTGCGCGACGACATTGGCGGTCTGTACGCCATGCAGCGCATTAACGAGCGCAAGTCCCAGCATCTGTATGACACGCTCGACGCGCTGAGCGAAGTCGTGACCATTCACGCGGATCCGCGCTGGCGCTCGCAAATGAACGTCGCTTTCAAGTTCCGCGATGAGCGGCTTGGCGAGGAGTTCATTCACGCGGCGCGTGAACAGGGCATCATCGGACTGGAAGGGCATCGTTCGATTGGCGGTTTGCGTGCGTCGCTATACAACGCGGTGACGGAAGAAGCGGTGAGCACTCTGACGAACGCGTTGACCGAATTCAGCCTGCAACATGCCTGAACTCAGCCTGCGGTTCCACGCGCGAACCGTCTGGCCAATGAGAAAGCCCGATCCTGCGATCGGGCTTTTTTTCGGCCTACAGCCACGTCTGCATCGGCGCGCATAGCAATTTCCTTCAATACACCGCCTCCTCTGCCCGATACCTTTGAGCGTCGCAATTCCTGCGCGCTCACGTATCGAGGCATCAGATGACCGTTTTACTTTCCATGGCCGCGTTCGCGCTGGCCAGTTCCATCACACCCGGACCGGTGAATGTCGTTGCATTGAGCGCCGGTGCGCAGCACGGACTCGCCGCGAGCATGCGGCACGTCAGCGGCGCGACAGTTGGCTTCACGGTATTGCTCCTGCTCATCGGACTCGGTCTGCATGAACTGCTTCTCTACTTCCCCAATCTGATCGACATCGTCAAATGGGCAGGCGTCGCGTTTCTGCTTTATATGGCCTACAAGCTCGCCGTCGATAACGGTCAACTCGGTGCCGACAAACCGTCTCGCGGACCGTCCTTCGCTTATGGCGCGGCGATGCAATGGCTGAATCCGAAAGCATGGCTCGCGTCGCTGGCCGGCATGGGCGCTTACGCGGCCGGTGGCGACGGCGGCCTCGTCTGGCAGTTCAGCGTGGTGTACTTCGTGGTCTGCTATGTATCGATTGCGAGTTGGGCGTATGCCGGCACGTTCCTGCGCAAGTATTTGCAGGAACCGAAACGTGTGCGGCTATTCAATCGTGTGATGGCGGCGCTGCTTGCGGCGAGCGCGTTGTATCTGCTAGTAGCGTGATCAGCTGCGATACTGGCCTGGCGTCGCTGCAACCAGTCGTTTGAACGTGCGCTGCAAATGCGCCTGATCGGCGAAACCGGCATCGAGCGCGACGTCCGCGATCAGGCGGCCGCGCCTGAGTTGCTCGCGGCTGTACTGAATGCGGCGATTGGTCAGATACGCGTGCGGTGTCATCCCGTAGCGCTGTTTGAAAGCGCGAATCAGATGCGACGCGGACAAATTCGCGGCCTTGCACACGTCTTCGAGTGTCAGCGCTTGCGTGCAGTTTTCAGCGATGAATTGCGCCGCACACGTGAGTTGGTGGCTTGCGTCGTCAGCCGGCATCGACGACGCGGGATTCAGTTTCCGCTGTACTTCGGCGAAAAACGTAATCGCCGCGCTTTGCTTGTGCAGCGTGTCGGCGTCACTGTCGACGAGAATCGCGTACAGCCTGTTCAAGCCGTCGAATAACGCCGGGTCCAGCGTCATGGTTTGAGAAAACGCGCGAAACGCGTGGTTCTCGCTGAAGCCCAGTTCGTGTTGCAGTTTCGTGAGCCACGCTACGTCGACATGCAGCATCAGATACGACCAGCGTTCGTCGGCCACTGGATTGCATGCATGCACGTCATCGGGGTTCATCATGACGACAGCGCCGGCGCCGATCCATTCGCTTGCGTGACGATTCACATATACGCTGCGTCCGCCGGTGACAGCACCGATCGAAAAGGTTTCGTGCGAGTGTTTGGCGTAGCAGACCGCGCGGCCATCTTCGATGGAACGCGCTTCGATAAACGGCAACGCGTCACTGCGCCAGAACTTCGGCGCAGATGCATGTTTCGCGTGATTTGCTGCTGCCGTTATCGTTACGTCGCCCATTTGCGCGCTCTCCGATTGTTGCGTGGACTTCGCCAAAGCGAAGCCTGCGTATCGTAGCCGCCAAATGCATCGGCAACAAGCAAAGGCTCGACGAGCTTACTTCGCGCTCACGTCGATATCGCCGAGATACTTTGCCGCCAGCGTTTTCACCGTACCGTCGGACTGCACTTTCGCGATCGCCGCATTCAACTGATTGCGCAGCGCCGTATCGCCCTTGCGAATTCCATACGCGATACCGCTGCCGAGAATCCTGTCGTCACGCACCGGCTGGCCGACAAACGTATAGTCCTTACCGTCGGGCTTCGACAGAAAACCTGTCTGTCCCGCGGGCGCGAGAACCAGCGTCGCATCGAGACGGCCGGCCTGCAGATCGGTATAAACCTGGTTCTGGTCCTGATACGGCACGATGGTCACACCCGCGCTTTCCCAATGCGTTTTCGCGAAGGTTTCCTGAATCGATCCCTGCAACACGCCCACGCGTTTGCCCTTGAGCGATGCGGGAGTCGGCAGCAGACCGCTGTCGCGCCGCGCGATCAACTGGGTCGGCACGCGATACACGACCGCGGTGAAATCAATCGCCTGGCGACGTTGTTCGGTCGCGTTCATTGCCGAATTGATCGCGTCGAACTTGCGGCCTTGCAGCGCGGGAATCAAGCCGTCGAACGACGTTTCGACCCATTTGCACGTCATATGCGCAGCAACGCAGACCGCATTGCCGACGTCGATATCGAGCCCTTGCAACTGGCCATTCGCGCCCTTCGATTCAAACGGCGGATACTGCGCTTCGAGTCCGAAACGCAGCGTCGAGGTATCGGCAGCGCTCGCGGCGGATGCCGCGGCGAACGATGCGAATGCACAGGCCAATGCCAATAGAGGCTTGAGCAACTTCATAACAGGTCCCTTTTCCCCTTCGATTTTCTGTCACTCAAGCGCGCGACGACACACTGAAAAAGCGGCCCAATCCGATCGCGAGCGATCAGATCTCGCACAAACGCCGCGCGCCTTCGATCAACGTCGCGTCGTCCTTCGAGAAGCTCAGGCGGATCAAGCCGGAATCGGTGCCGTCACTATAAAACGCCGATAAAGGAATCGTCGCAACGCGCGCATCGCGAATCAGACGCAGCACGAAATCGCTATCGCTCTCGTCGGAGAAGCCGCGAAATCGCGCGAGCATGAAGAAGCTGCCTTCGCTCGGCAACAACTCGAAACGCGACTCGCGCAATGCATGCGCCAGCAAATCGCGCTTCTGCTGATAAAACGCGGACAGCCCGAGATAACTGTCGCGATTGGCGAGAGCGTCGACGAACGCGTACTGCATCGGGGTATCGGCGGAAAACACCATGAATTGATGGACTTTGCGAATCTCGTCCATCAATGCGGCAGGGGCGAGGCAGTACCCCACACGCCAGCCCGTCACGTGATACGACTTGCCGAACGACGACACGATCACACTACGTTCCGCGAGTTCGGAATGGCACGCCATGCTCTGATGTTTGGCGCCGTCGAACACGACGTGTTCGTAGACTTCGTCGGCGAGGATCACGATATCGGTGTTACGCGTGATCGCCTTCAGCCGCGCGATGTCGTCTTCGCTGAACACGGTCGCGGTCGGATTGTGCGGCGTGTTGATGATGATCATGCGCGTCTTCGGTGTGATCGCGGCGGCGACCTCGTCCCAGTTCACGCGAAAATCGTTCAGCGAGAGTTTGATCGCCACCGGCGTCGCGCCCTGCAAACGGACAATCGGGCCGTAGCTGTCGAATGACGGCTCGAAGTAGATCACTTCATCGCCGGGATGCACCAGAGCGCTGATCGTCGAATACAGCCCTTCGCTCGCGCTGGCGATCACGGTCACTTCGCTCACCGGGTCGTAGCGCACGCCGTACAGCGTCTCGACTTTATCGGCGAGCGCTTCGCGCAGTGCGATGATGCCCGCCATCGGCGAATACTGGTTGTGACCGGCGCGCATGGCCTGAGCCACACCGTCGACCAGCTTCGCGTCCGGCGCGAAATTCGGCGCGCCTTGCGACAGGTTCAGCGCGTCGTGTTGGGCGGCCAGTTGACCGATCACGGTAAAAATCGTCGTGCCCACATCGGGCAGTTTCGAGCGGGCTTGCGTAGCGCTCTGCATAAGGCTTCTCCCTTTCTCCATCCAGCAGGGGATTCGCGGACAGCCGGCTGCGCGGCGGTCGATCCCGATGAAGTGATTAGGCATCAGCCAAAGAACGCTCACAATCGAAACTTTGTCATGCGCGGCATGCGTTTATGTCATGGCTCGCGTGTAGACGCCTGCCGTGCGGGCAACGCTAGTCGGGTCAGGCTTTGGGGGAAGAAACAAGGTCGCGTGAAGTACGCGCAGAACTGCAGAGGTATGACGGAATGTGATGCGGGAAGAGGCATGAAGAGCCGGCTGCGTGTCGCGCAGCCGGCCCTCGACAAGCGTCAAGTGTCAGGCGTCATCCATCAGACGAACCTTGACCTTCTTGCCCTTCACCTTGCCGGCGCTGAGCTTGCGCAGCGCGTCGCGCGCGATGCTGCGCTCCACCGCCACATAGGTCGACATTTCGGTCACGTTGATCTTGCCGATCTGCGAACCTGCGAAACCTGCTTCGCCAGTCAACGCGCCGAGCACGTCGCCGGGACGGATCTTTTCCTTGCGGCCGCCGAGAATCTGCAGCGTTTCCATCGGCGGCAGCAGGCGTTCGTTGCTCGCCGCGGTGAGTTCGGACAGCTTGTGCCATTCGACTTCACGCTTCTGCGCCTGTTCGAGACTGCCGACGCGGCCCATTTCATTCATGCTCGCGAGGCTCAGCGCCCAGCCTTCCTGATCGGCGCGGCCCGTGCGGCCGATGCGGTGCACGTGGACTTCCGGATCGGGCGTCACGTCGACGTTGATCACGGCTTCGAGTTGCGCGATGTCCAGACCGCGCGCGGCGACGTCGGTCGCGACCAGCACCGAGCAGCTGCGGTTCGCAAACTGGATCAGCACCTGATCGCGTTCACGCTGATCGAGTTCGCCATGCAGCGCGAGCGCATGAAAACCTTGCGCGCGCAGCACGTCGAGCAGATCGCGGCACTGCTGCTTGGTGTTGCAGAACGCGAGCGTGCTCACCGGACGATAGTGATTCAGCAGCAATCCCACCGCATGCAGGCGGCCGTCTTCGGCCACTTCGTAGAAGCGCTGGCGAATCTTGGTGTTGTCGTGCCGCTCGGCGAGCTTCACTTCCTTCGGATTGCGCAAAAACTGCTGGCTCAGTTTGACGATACCTTCCGGGTACGTTGCCGAAAACAGCAGCGTTTGCCGCTCTTTCGGGCATTGCTTGACCACCGTCGCGATGTCGTCGAAGAAACCCATGTCGAGCATGCGGTCGGCTTCGTCGAGCACCAGCGTATTCAGCGATTGCAGCGGCAAGCTGCCGCGCTCGAGGTGATCCATGATGCGGCCCGGCGTGCCGACCACGATGTGCGCGCCGTGTTCGAGGCTCGCCGTTTGCGGACGCATCGGCGTGCCGCCGCATAGCGTCAGCACCTTGACGTTTTCTTCCGCGCGCGCGAGTCGGCGGATTTCCTGCGTGACCTGATCGGCGAGTTCGCGCGTCGGGCACAACACCATCGCCTGAACGGCGAAGTTGCGCACGTCCAGACGCGCCAGCAGCGCCAGCGAAAACGCCGCGGTCTTGCCGCTGCCGGTTTTCGCCTGCGCGATCAGGTCGTGGCCGGCGAGCGCGATCGGCAAGCTAGCGGCCTGAATCGGCGTCATCTCGACGTAGCCGAGCTGCGACAGATTCGCGAGAGTCGCGGGCGGCAGCGCCAGTTCGCTAAACGGCGCGCCGGCGGATGTGGGACTGTTCATAGGTGATGGCTCGATAGGGGCTAAGGCGGCTGAGGCAACGAAGGCGGCGGATTATTCGGCCATCGGGCCGTCTGCGGGACGGCCTTCGAGCTGCTCGTACAGCACCGCGCCGTCATCGCCCTCGAATCGTTCGACGTAATTGCGCGCGCCACACATCGGGCAACGGAACAGGAGCCCTTGTCCTTCGTTCTTGATGACGACGTCCGACAGTTCCCACTGCGCGTCGCAGGACTGATTTCTGCAGGTAAACACGTTGATTCTCCAGCTTGATTCGATGGTTGATCGGGCGGGCCGACGATGAATGGCCCGGCCATGAATAAGGTCACTGCTGCCGAACTATGGGAAGCGTTTCAACCCAGATGCGTATGCCGCACCCGCGGCACGCTGACATCCATGTCGGTCAGACCGTGCACGATGCCGCAGTCCTCGACGCTCTGTTCGCCGTGGCATTGCTCGCGCAGCGTGGTGAGCTGCACTTTCAGCTGCTTCAGTTCGTTGATGCGGGTGTCGACGTGCGCGATGTGTTCTTCGATCAGCGTATTGATGCCGCCGCAGCCATTGGCCGGCGCGTCGGTCAGACGCAGCAAGGCGCGGATTTCGTCGTGAGTCATGTCGAGCGCGCGGCAATTACGGATGAAACGCAGCCTTTCGACGTGCTTCGCCGAGTAACTGCGGTAATTGGCCTCGGTACGCTCCGCTTCGGGCAACAGGCCCTCTTTTTCGTAGAAACGGATGGTTTCGGTCGTGCAGTGGGCGATTTTCGCCAGTTCGCCGATTTTCATGGACCCTCCAGGTACTTGTCTTGAAGGCGGCCTTGACCTTGTAGTGGCTTCAAGGTGTTTACTAGACCACAAATCGACCCAGGAAGCCACTATGCGTCACGTCAGCCATCCCGAAGAAGAGCATCTGGAACAGCGCGAAAGGCCTGCTGGTGGGCCTAAGGCGGCTCCGGCGCAGAATGCGGACTGTTGCGGGCAGCAAGGTGCTGAAGGACATCAGCATGAGCATGAGCCGCCGCATAAGCATGATTCAGAGCCGGAATCGGGGCACGAACATCAGCATGGAACCGCACATGCATGCAGCCATGACCATGGCGACGAGCATGATGACACCCACGAACACCGGCACGATCATCAGCATCACGCCCACGCACACAGCCACAGCCACGACGACCACGAGGCCTGTTGCGCCGCAACGCCTGCTACCGTCACGCCCGTGCGCCTGCCGCGCTCCGAGGCCGTCGGCAGCGACCTGCGCACCGCGATCCGCATCATGCAGATGGATTGTCCGACCGAAGAAGCGCTGATCCGCAAGAAATTCAGCCGCATGCCGGACGTCCGCAGCATGGACTTCAATCTGATGCAGCGCGTGTTGACCGTCGTCCATGCCCCTGATGCGCTCGACACGATTCTGGCCGCGCTCCGTTCGCTCGACTTCACGCCCGAACTCGCGGATGCCGGCCCGGACGGCGAGTCAGCAGCGATTCCGCACGCGCAATCCAAACCGTGGTGGCCGCTCGCGCTCGCCGGTGTTGCTGCGGCGGCGTCAGAGGCCGCTGGCTGGCTCGGCGCACCCGCCTGGGTGTCAGCGGCGCTGGCGATTCTCGCGATCGTCTCCTGCGGCCTTACGACGTACCGCAAGGGCTGGCTCGCGATCCGCAACGGCAACCTGAACATCAACGCGCTGATGAGCATCGCTGTGACCGGCGCGCTGATCCTGCGCCAGTGGCCGGAAGCCGCGATGGTGATGGTGCTCTTCACGATCGCCGAATTGATCGAGGCGAAGTCGCTCGACCGTGCGCGCAATGCCATCCAGGGTTTGATGCAGCTCACGCCCGAGCAGGCAAGCATGCAGCAACCCGGCGGCGACTGGCAACTCACCGATCTCGCGGCGATTCCATTGGGCGCCGTGGTCCGCGTCAAACCGGGCGAGCGGATCGCGCTTGGATGGCGAAATCGTCGCGGGTCGTTCGAGCGTCGATCAGGCGCCGATCACCGGCGAAAGCCTGCCGGTCGACAAGACCACCGGCGACGCGGTGTTTGCGGGCACGATCAACCAGGCGGGTTCGCTCGACTACCGCGTCACGGCGGCAGCGAGCAACACGACGCTCGCGCGGATCATCCACGCTGTCGAACAGGCGCAGGGCAGCAAGGCCCCCACACAACGTTTCGTCGATCAGTTCGCGCGGGTCTATACGCCGATCGTGTTCGCCATCGCGCTGGCGGTGGCGGTCGTGCCGCCGCTGCTGTTCGGCGGAATGTGGCACGAGTGGGTCTACAAGGCGCTGGTGATGCTGGTGATCGCGTGTCCGTGCGCGCTCGTGATCTCGACGCCTGTGACGATCGTCAGCGGGCTGGCCGCGGCCGCGCGCAAGGGCATTCTGATCAAAGGCGGCGCTTATCTCGAGCAAGGCCGCAAGCTGAGCCGTCTCGCGCTCGATAAAACCGGCACGATCACGCACGGCAAACCGGTGCAGACGGAGTTTGAATTGCTCGCCGATGCAGACGCCGACGGCGAGGCGCTTCGCTATCGGACGCTCGCGGCGAGTCTCGCCGGGCGCTCGGATCATCCGGTGTCGATGGCCATTGCCACAGCGGCTAAAGCCGAAGCCATCGCCCCACTCCCGGTCGATGCTTTCGAAGCACTCGCGGGACGCGGCGTGCGCGGCGATATCGAAAGCGCGTCGTATTGGCTCGGCAATCATCGGCTGGTCGAAGAACTGGGACGCTGTTCGGCTTCGCTCGAAGCACGTCTGGACACGCTCGAACAGCAGGGCAAAACCGTCGTGATGCTGGCCGACGCCGAACGCGTGCTCGCGCTGTTCGCCGTCGCCGATACGGTGAAGGAAACGAGCCGCGCCGCGATCGCCGAATTGCAGCGGCTTGGCGTCAGCACGGCCATGCTCACCGGCGATAACCCGCACACGGCAGCCGCGATTGCGCAGCAGGTCGGTATCGACGAAGCGCGCGGCAATCAGTTGCCGGAAGACAAGTTGAACGCAGTCGCGCAATGGTCGGCGAATGGCGCGACCGTCGGCATGGTCGGCGACGGCATCAACGACGCGCCCGCGTTGGCACGCGCCGACATCGGCTTCGCGATGGGCGCGATGGGCACCGACACCGCCATCGAAACCGCCGACGTCGCGTTGATGGACGACGACCTGCGCAAGATTCCGGCGTTCGTCCGCTTGTCGAAGGCGACGCATGCGGTGCTGGTGCAGAACATCGGGTTGGCGCTCGGCATCAAGAGCGTGTTTCTCGTGCTGACCCTGATGGGCCTCGGCACGATGTGGATGGCGGTATTCGCCGATGTCGGCGCGAGCTTGCTGGTCGTCGGTAATGGCTTGCGTCTGCTGCGCAAATGAATGAGCGGTAACCGGCGTGGGCGTTTTGTTTTGCGCCCGGCAATCGGTCGCGACGGCTTCAACGCTGGCCAGCGGCCAGCCCACGCGCGGCTAGTGAGCCAACCCCGCCTGACGACCCGCTGCCGCCCTCAACGTCTCCGAAGGCCGCATGCCGAACATCTTGCGGTAATCGGTCGCGAACTGGCTCAGATGCCAGAAGCCCCACGCTGCCGCCACGTCCTGCACCGAGCGCGATTCACGTGCGGCATTCGACAGATCGCGTCGTGCGCCATTCAAACGGATCGCGCGCAGATACGTGGCCGGTGCCATGTTGAGCACATCCTGAAAGCAGTACTGCAAGGTTCGACGGCTCACGTGCAGCTGTTCGCACAACTCAGGCACGTTGATCGCGCGATCCCGATTGGCCAGCACATAGTCGCGCGCTTCCCACACAATCGACTGACGACGCGGACGCGCAGGCATCGCAAGCTGTTCGGCCGCCGACAACGCGCCGGCGTCGAACAGCGATGCCAGCACCGAGGCTTGCATGCTGTCACGCGCCGTTGATGTCAGCGAGGCACCACTCGCCGCGCCTCCAGCGAGCAATTGACGCAGCAGCGCACACAATTGCTCCTTGCGCTGCGCACCGATCGACACGACCTCCGTGTTCGGCAGACGCTCGTCGAGGCTCACGCCCTCGACCTCCGCCGCATAACGACGCAACACTTCGCCCGTCACCACCACGCCGAAAATCTCATAACCCGCCGACGTCAGCAGTTCGAACTCGATCCCTCCCTGACGAAACGCCAGCGCATCAGCAGAAATAGTTTGTGCATCGATTCGTCCCGTACCCAAAGGACAAGTCGGAATGCCGAACCAGTACGCGTCCTTCTGCACTTCACAGGTTTGCCGCAGCGTGTGGCTCGTCGTTTCGACGAACACCTGCATATGATCGACGCACAACTCGGTCAGGCCGCCGACGAAGGAGCCCGCGGTCAACTGGTCATAAGTCTGGTTCCAGCCGTGCAGATTGCGCGCCTGCTCGTCGGCGTCATACGCGACGTGTGTCTGCACGCGGAAGCTCGGCTGCGAGGTCAGCGTGGCAAGTGTCAGGCGATCGTCTCGGGCATCAATCGTCATACGAGATGGGTGCAGTAGGAAGATCAAGCCGCTGAAGAAGGCAATTCCCATGCCGAATTCGCTCGCAGCCTTCGCTGTTTGAAAAGCCACTGCGACCGCCGCCCCCTGCTCAATTGCTGAACACCCTTGCGAGGCCTGCTCAGAAACGCAGCGCTCTGTCGCCAGGAATTGAGCACGACGATGCGAGCGGGGGCACTGTGGCGCCTTTTCAACGTGCACGGATCACCAGCACGGTGCATTGGCACGCTTCTAGCTCTAGCCCGTCACGGTCGAGCGAAATATCTCACCGTATATAGCCCATTCAAACATGTGAGGAGCACACAGATGAATCATGCAGAGATGCAGTTTCTGACCACCGAATTCCCGTACAAAAAGCAGTATGCGAATTTTATCGGCGGCGAATGGGTCAAGCCGGTGGGCGGCGAGTACTTCGACAACGTGTCGCCGATCACCGGCGAGCCGTTTACGTCGATTCCCCGTTCGCGTGAAGCCGATATCGAACTCGCACTCGACGCCGCGCACAAGGCGAAAGTGGCGTGGGGCAAAACCTCCGTTGCCGAGCGCGCGAATATCCTGAACCGCATCGCCGACCGCATGGAAGCGAACCTGCAACGCATCGCGGTCGCCGAAACGATCGACAACGGCAAGCCGCTGCGCGAAACGATGGCCGCCGATATTCCGCTCGCGATCGATCACTTCCGCTACTTCGCCGGCGCCGTGCGTGCGCAGGAAGGCGGCATCTCCGAGATCGATCACGACACCGTCGCGTATCACTTTCATGAGCCGCTAGGCGTGGTCGGCCAGATCATTCCGTGGAATTTCCCGATTCTGATGGCGGTGTGGAAGCTCGCGCCCGCACTTGCAGCAGGCAATTGCGTCGTGCTCAAGCCCGCGGAACAAACGCCCGCGTCGATCCTCGTGTTGCTCGAACTGATCCACGACCTGCTGCCTCCTGGCGTGATCAACGTGGTGAACGGCTTCGGCCTCGAAGCAGGCAAACCGCTTGCGTCGAACAAACGCATCGCCAAAATCGCGTTTACCGGCGAGACCACGACGGGCCGTCTGATCATGCAGTACGCGAGCCAGAACATCATTCCGGTGACGCTCGAACTCGGCGGCAAGAGCCCGAACATTTTCTTTGCCGACGTGATGAACGAAGACGACAGCTTCTTCGACAAGGCGCTCGAAGGCTTCACGATGTTCGCGCTGAATCAGGGTGAAGTATGTACCTGTCCGTCGCGTGTGCTGGTCGAAGAAAAGATTTACGACCGCTTCATGGAGCGTGCGTTGAAGCGCGTCGCCGCGATTACGCAAGGACATCCGCTCGACAGCAAGACGATGATCGGCGCGCAGGCGTCGCAGGAACAGCTTGAAAAAATTCTCTCGTATGTCGATCTCGGCAAGCAGGAAGGCGCCGAATGTCTGATTGGCGGTGAACGCAATACGCTCGACGGCGAGCTGAGCAAAGGCTATTACGTGAAGCCGACCGTGTTCCGCGGCCACAACAAGATGCGTATTTTTCAGGAGGAAATCTTCGGGCCGGTCGTGTCGGTAACGACTTTCAAGAACGAAGAGGAAGCGCTCGAAATCGCCAACGATACGCTCTACGGTCTGGGCGCCGGCGTGTGGACACGCGACGGCACGCGCGCCTATCGCTTCGGCCGGGAGATTCAGGCTGGCCGCGTGTGGACCAATTGCTATCACGCGTATCCGGCGCATGCGGCGTTTGGCGGCTACAAGCAGTCGGGCATCGGCCGTGAAAACCACAAGATGATGCTCGACCACTATCAGCAGACCAAGAACCTGCTGGTCAGCTATAGCGACAAGCCGCTCGGGTTCTTCTAAACGTCCCGGCGTTTTTTAACGCTTGCGAGTTGGTTCGGGCGGGCCGCATTGTGCGGCTCGCTCTTTTTCAGCGAGGCCATGTGATGACCGATGAAAAGAAAGTCGCACGCGTAATCGCGACGCCTGCCGCCATCGAGTTGATCGACAAATTACGCGCCGAACATGGGGACGTGATATTCCATCAATCCGGTGGATGCTGCGACGGCAGCGCACCGATGATGTTTCCGCAGAACGAGTTCATGGTCGGAGGCTCCGATGTGAAACTCGGCTTCATTGCCGGCGTGCCGTTTTATATGAGCGAATCGCAATTCGAATACTGGCAGCATACGCAGTTGATCATCGACGCGGTGCCGGGCAACGGCGGGATGTTTTCTCTGGAGCGTCCCAGCGGCCTGCGGTTTCTGACGCGCTCCAGGCTTTTCGAAGACGACGAGAATGCGTGGCTCGAAACGCATCCTGTGGAGAAAGCGGACGCGTGACCGATGGTGTATTACGTCGCGCCCGGATTTGAGTGGTCACTCACGACGGGCGTGGCGGGCGTGTCCGCGAGCTGATGTGCGTCGCTGTCGTCTTTCAGACCAACACCGGTGAGCCCCAGACGCCGCCCATTGGTCAGCAGGTAATGGAGCTTGTGCGCGGCCAGCGGATAGTCGAGTCCTTCGGGACGCACGTTCGATATGCAATTGCGTTGCGCGTCGCTGCAACCCACTTTTGGCGCGTAGGTCAGGTAGACGCCGAGGCTATCGGGCGAACTTAACCCCGGCCGCTCGCCGATCAGCATCACCACCATTTTTGCCTTGAGCAATTCGCCGATCTCGTCGCCGAGCGCGACGCGCGCCTGACGCGCAACCACCACGGGTCCGATCTTCCAATCCTTCAATTGCGGGCATAAGGTCTGCAGCAGCGGAATGGCTTGCTTCGATGCAGCGAACGCGGAAAGACCATCGGCGATGACGAACACAACGTCGCTTGATTCAGCCTCAAGCTCCAGGAGTGCCGCGCGACTCTGTTCCGATAAACGCCTGCCCAGATCGGGGCGCCTGAGGTAATGCTCTCGATCGGGCGCGGCGCTATGCGCGTCCAGCGACGTGAAGCCTTGCGCACGTAGCTGCTCATGCAGCGCTTCGGTATCGAGCGGATGATGCACGGCGTCACGTGCCTGCGCATGCGACAGGTTGAACGCCAGCAACGGCGCAGTCGGCAAACTGCTGCCCGCGCGGCCCAATGCGATGCGTGCATTGGTGAACTGCCGCAATGCATTCCATGGATTCTTTTCGAGGAAGTCGCTCATGCAATCCCCATCCAGTCGCTTGCGCCTTCGAGCAGCGGCTGTTGCGGCGATGCGCTCAGCAACGCGCCGCGCGCGTCGGTGATCTGCATCGACTCGAGCCATTCTTCGAATTCCGGCGCCCGGCGCAAGCCGAGGACATCGCGCACATAAAGCGCGTCGTGGAAGGACGTGCTTTGATAATTGAGCATCACGTCGTCGGCGCCCGGAATGCCCATGATGAAATTGATGCCGGCTACGCCGAGCAGCGTGAGCAGGTTGTCCATGTCGTCCTGATCCGCTTCCGCGTGGTTGGTGTAGCAGATATCGCAACCCATCGGCACGCCGAGCAGCTTGCCGCAGAAGTGATCTTCAAGGCCCGCGCGCGTGATCTGTTTGCCGTCGTACAGGTACTCGGGTCCGATGAAGCCGACCACCGTGTTGACCAGGAACGGATTGAACTTGCGCGCGACCGCATATGCGCGCACTTCGCATGTCTGTTGATCGACGCCGAAATGCGCGTCCGCCGATAACGCGCTGCCCTGCCCTGTTTCGAAGTACATCAGGTTATTACCCACGGTGCCGCGTTTCAGCGATAGACCCGCTTCATACGCCTCCTGCAACAACGCGAGCGAAATGCCGAAGCCCGCGTTCGCTTTCTCCGTTCCCGCGATCGATTGAAATACCAGATCGACCGGTGCGCCTTTTTCGATGGCGGCAATCGTGTTGGTAACGTGGGTGAGCACGCACGATTGGGTCGGCACCTGGTAGCGCTGACGAAAATCGTCGATCATCACCAGCAGCTTTGTAATCGCGGCGAGATTGTCGCTCGCCGGGTTGATGCCGATCATCGCGTCGCCGCAACCGTACATCAGCCCGTCGAGCATCGATGCGGCAATGCCCTTGACGTCGTCGGTCGGATGATTCGGTTGCAGACGCACCGACATGCGCCCGGGCAAACCCACCGTGTTGCGAAAGCGCGTAATCACCGGACGTTTACGCGCTGCCGCGATCAGATCCTGATTGCGCATCAACTTCGACACCGCCGCGACCATCTCCGGCGTGAGGCCGGCGGCGATACGCGTGAGCGCGTCGGCATCGGTCGTGCTGCTGAGCAGCCAGTTACGGAAATCGCCAACCGTGAGATGCGCGATCTCGGCGAACGCCTGCGGCGAGTGATCGTCGATGACGAGTCGCGTGACCTCGTCGCTCTCGTACGGGATCAGCGCTTCGTTGAGGAACGTGCGCAACGGCACCTGCGCCAGCGACATTTTTGCAGCGACCCGTTCTTCTTCGCTCGCCGCCGCGACGCCCGCGAGCTGGTCGCCGGAACGTTGCGGACTGGCCTTAGCCATCAGCGTTTTCAGATCGGCAAACCGATACGTTCGACTGCCGATCGACTCGGTGTAGCTCATGATTACGACTCCATCGCCGCTGCTCGCGCAGCGGCTCGATTCGCCACGTCACTCTTCAAGCAAAGCGTCCGACGGCGCTGCTTCGCGTTGATGGCGCGTCGCCAGGAAATACCCATAACCTAGCGCGAGAAAGATTGCGAACACAATCGCCACCAGAAAATTGAAGTAAACCATCGTCGCCAGACAGATCACCGCGGCCACCAGCGCGAACGCCGGAAAGAACGGAAACAGCGGCGCGCGGAACGGACGCTCCATGTTCGGCGCGGTACGGCGCAGCTTGAACAGCGACAACATGCTGATGATATACATCACGATAGCGCCAAACACCGACATCGTCACGATGTTCGCCGTCAGCGTCTGGCCGCCGAACTGGATCAGCTCGTCGCTGTAGATCGCCGCGATGCCGACCACGCCGCCCGCGAGAATCGCACGATGCGGCGTCTTGAAGCGCGGATGCACCTTCGAAAGCCACTCCGGCAAATAGCCCGCGCGAGCCAGCGCGAAGATTTGCCGCGAATAGCCAAGGATGATGCCGTGAAACGACGCGACGAGTCCGAAGAGGCCGAGCCACACGAGCATATGCATCCAGCCGCTATGTTCGCCGACGATGAATTTCATCGCTTGCGGCAGCGGGTCGTTGATGTTCGACAGCTTGGTCCAGTCGCCCGCCGCGCCCGCAAACACCATCACGCCGATGGCGAGCACGACCAGCGTCAGAATGCCGGTGACGTAGGCGATCGGAATCGAGCGCTTCGGATTTTTGGCTTCTTCAGCGGCCATCGCGACACCTTCGATCGCGAGGAAAAACCAGATCGCGAACGGAATCGCCGCGAACATGCCGTGAAACGAGCCCATGCTGAAGGTGTTCGCGCCCGACCAGCCACCCGCTGTGAAGTTCGACCAGCGAAAGCCTGGCGACACGACGCCCATGAATACGAGCAGTTCGAAGATCGCGAGCAAGGTCACGCATAGTTCGAAGGCGGCCGCGATCTGCACGCCGACGATGTTCAACGCCATGAAGACGAGATACGCGCCCATTGCCGCGTGTTTCGGTTCGAGCCCGGGGAATTGCACGTGCAGATAGGCGCCGATGGCGAGCGCGATCGCGGGTGGCGCAAAGACGAATTCGACGAGCGTTGCGGCGCCCGCGAGATAACCGCCGGTCGGACCGAACGCCTGGCGCGCGTAGGCGAACGGGCCGCCCGCGTGTGGAATCGACGTGGTGAGTTCGGTGAAACTGAAGATGAAGGTCGTATACATCGCGGCAATAAAAATCGCCGTGATGACGAAGCCGAGTGTGCCCGCGCTTGCCCAGCCATAACTCCAGCCGAAATATTCACCGGAAATCACGAGGCCGACCGCGATGCCCCATAGCTGCCATGTGCCCAGCGTCTGCTTGAGCTCGTGATGCATGATTTTGCCGAGGGGCTGACTGCTGGACTCTGATTTCATCGGATGCTCCCGGGGTTGGCGTTGGTGCGTAGCGTCGGTTCATTACGTTTACGCGTGAGCCGACAGGCTTCAGCCGATGGTAGGGAGCCATTATTCGAGGGTGTTATCGAAATTCGGCAAAGTTTGGGCGAACGGAGGTTTGCTAACTTCGAACTGCCATCGCGTTTACGTCGATTCGTTCCGTAGACGTTAACTCCGCAGGATTTGGTAAACGGGGACGTGGTACTTTTGGTTTCGCTTGATTCACATCCATTCACAGGCTCCTTTTTATCCGCTCTTTCATGAACGATTCCAGTAGTCGTGCCCGGTATGAAACGCGGCTGGCACGCGTGCTTGACCATATTTACGATCATCTCGATGAGCCGCTCGATATCGAGAATCTGGCGGAAATTGCCTGTTTGTCGCCTTATCACTGGCATCGAATTTATCAGGCGATGTATGGCGAGACGGTCGCTACGACTGTGCGGCGGTTGAGGTTGCATCACGCGGCCGGTTATCTGGCGAACAGTTCGATGTCGATCGGGGAGATCGCCGAGCGCTCGGGTTACAGCAGTTTGCATTCTTTTTCCCGTACTTTTCGCGCGGTGTTCGGCGTGCCGCCGGCGCAGTATCGCAAGCGAGGTACGCATAGCCGGTTTCGTCCGGCACTCTCAGGAGACGATCAAATGACGACGCGTGAAGTGGTGATTCGTTCTGTCGAGCCGTTTACGCTTTTATCGGTCGATCACGTTGGGCCGTATATGCAGATCGGCAAGGCGTTTGATGCTTTGTTCGGCTGGCTTGGCCGACATCATTTGCTGGAAGCGGAAATGCGGATGATCGGAATTTATTTCGATGATCCCGGTGTGGTTGATGAAAATGCGTTGAGGTCGAAGGCTGGGGTTTTGTTGCCGCAGCGGGTGTTGGCGGCCGTGACGGTGAGTTCGCCGGTTTCGGTGGTTGCAGTGAGAGGCGGGGAATATGCAGTGTTGCGGCATAAAGGTCCGTATAGCGATATGCGAGCGGCTTATGAGTGGTTGTACGGGACGTGGCTTGTGCAGTCCGGTCGTGAAGCGGCGGATGCCCCAGTGTTTGAGGAGTATTTGAATAGCCCAAAGGACACGGCGCCTGCGGAGTTGTTAACGGAGATCTGTTTACCGTTGGCATGACGGTTGGGTATACGCGGGTTGATGTTTACCGGGGGGTTTACGTCGTTGGCCGGATTGCTCCTTGCTCCTTGCTCGCTTGTGCAGCGGGCTTTCTGGTTGCTTCTCTGGTTTTTATATTCTTTGTATACGTATACGTAGTAATAGTTAACAAGCACCGCGTCCGGCTGTGGATAACTTGGAACTTCGTTTACGTATCAACGAGCTGCGTAAACCATAAGCCTGCAGAGTTAACGCGGATAGGAACACGGAGCCAGGGACAACTTTTTGATGACCCGGTTATCCAACGTTGTTATCAAGGTTTCGCCCACAAGCTGCCAGGGGGCTTGTACAAAAGTTATCCAGAGGGGGGTGTGGATAAGTTTGGGGGCGGGAAGTCGAAGGCCGGTGTGTTTTCGGCGTGGCTGTGCCGTGGTCGATCTCAAATCGGGCTGTGCATGTTGATTGCATTCCAGGCTTGCGGTCGACAATCCGCTTTACATCTATTTCGCATTAAATGAGCCTGACCAATGCTGGTAGTCAAAATCTCGAGCCGGTACTAATTGCATAATTTCTATTCAGAGCTGAGTGAATCCGGAATGTAATTCCGTCCATCTTTGATTTGAGGTCCGCTTTTCGGTTCATTACGCGCCTGGCATTCGCTTTTCTTCTAGGCTTGGTTATTACCGGCATCAAGCTCCGTCGGAATGCGTCATATCGAACCTATAATTACGCAGCCTTCGACACGGAGTTGATTGCATGCGTTTGTTTGCTCTGAAATGCTCCGTCACTGGGTTAGCTATGCTCGTTGCATCCGCTATTTGTCTACCCGCGTGCATTCATGGCGATCAGAACAGTCAGTCTGCCAACGGGAAGTCCACGCCATCCCTCTTCATCACCTATACATTCCGCTGGGCGCTGCAAAGCGCCCAGCGGCGGTGACAGTTTCCCGGCGTCACGCCATCCAAATCTCACGCATGCTCGCATAGAACGGGTGCCGAATTGAACGCTGATAACTCTTCCTCAAGCGTCTCACATTTATTTTCCCGCTTATCGATGTAGCTTCAGTCGAGAGGATGGAGAGACCGGGGTGAGTGTGCTAATTTCCGTGGACCTGTTTCGACGTCCCACATTGGATTGCTTCGTTTGCCGATGTATCGTTTATAGAAACATGGCTGGAAAAGCATGTACTCCTTCGCGCAGGTTTGTTGCAATTGAAAACGTCGAAACCTTGGGTTCGAACTTATAATCCATTGGCTATCCGCCCGGAGATTGAACGCATGCATTCGTCATTGCTGAAGTACGTCGAACTGACCGCTATTCCACTCACGGTACTCGTGTTTTCCTTACCGGCTTGCAGCCAGACTGGTCAATCTCCCGAAGTCAAAGCGCTGGTTAAAAAGTCGCTGGCAAACATGGTGTTCGTGAATGGTGGGACCTTCACAATGGGTGACTTTGGACAACAGGTCACGCCTGAAAAGCTTCCGGTTACCTCGCAGCAGGAAAACAAACCCGCTCATCCGGTGACGCTCGACAGTTTTTCGATCGGCAAGTACAAAGTCACATACGCCGATATCGACGTCTATACCGCCGCAACTGGCAAACCGTCCTGGCCGGAAGACAAAAATGATCTGCCCTACAAGGTAGCCGGCAATCCGGCGGGGGTACCCTGGCAGATGGCAAAGGATTACTGCCAATGGCTCGCTAGGCAAAGCGGTGAGCCTGTCGATCTGCCGACTGAGGCGCAATGGGAATACGCGGCGCGCTCCGGAGGCAAGCCCGTTATCTTCGGCACTGACAACGGTAAATACGAATCGGATCGTAATCTGCCCTCCATCCATACGATCAAGCAGAAGTTCACGCCGCCCGCAACGGTTTCCCAATATCTCTATCTGGTCGGTCAATATCCTCCGAATCCGCTGGGACTATATGATGTCGGCCTGAACGGGAGGGACTGGGTCAACGACTGGTTCTCGCCCGACTATTACGAACATTCGCCGCAAAAAAATCCCACCGGGCCAGCTAGTGGGACGACGAAAGTCATTCGCGGCGCAGAGGGCGATGACCAGGAAACTGCCATGACGGTTTACCGATACAACGCGCCACCGCAAGGGTACGTCGTCAAGCTCAAGGGCGGGCGAACGCTGGGACCCACTGCCGTCAACCTGACCTTCCGCTGCGCTGTGCAGAAGGCTGGGCCGCTCTAGGCACTGAAGGGTTACACCACATTCACTTCGGGCATGTTCTGGTAGAGCGGGTGAGGTCCTGCAGCAGTCTGGAATGCATAGTCGTGTGAATCAACCTGCGCAACCGCGTAGCCCGGTGTCGGGTCGATTTTTAGCATGGCGGTCAGGCTGTTGTAGTAATCGTCGATTTCCTTGGCATCACTCGCAGGCGCCGAGCTTAGCGACATTGCGAGAAACCTGCGCAGGGCTGCTCGCCGCTGGGCGGTATCGCCCGAATCTCCCTGCGGATCGATATGTTGGACGACGTTATCGAGATCGTGTCGGGTATGGGACCATTTGAGAATTTGTTTGACGGCGTCCTTGCGTCGTCCATACCAACGGCCATAAGTATGGTTGGCCATATCGACGCCGTCGGTCGCGTACCAGTGGCGAGTCAACTGGTAAATCATGATGCCCTTCGCTTCGGGCGTTGCGTATTGAAGCATCCATGGATTGCTCAACACACGGTTCATCAGTTCGACGCGCGCCGCCTCTTTCTCATACTCAGCGACGAGAGCTGAGAACGCCTGGTTAATTTGCAGCATCTGCTGACCGACTGTATCCGCCAGGTCCTGGTATCCCTGAATGACCATCACCTGAATGTGCGTGAAAGCGTCGAACGCAGCCTCGTCCACGAACTTCAATTGCTGGAAATTCGCGTGATAAAGCTGGTAGAAGAACCATTTGAAAAACTCGGCGATATACAGCGCGTCGACCGACACTTCGATGTCGCCTTTCGCTCCCACGCCCAGGCATAGCCCCGCCTTCGCCTTGATCCGGAAGCGCCCGGCCGCGTAGCTCACGTCGAGCATGCAAGTGAGACCCACACCGGCCATTGCAGTGACCGTATCGCCCACCTTGGCGAACGCCTTGTATTTGCCGCTTGGTCCCGTCTTCGCAGGCTCCATCCACTCCAGCGCGCCTTCCAGCGACAGGTCTGCGCGCGCACCGGCGAATACGTCGAGGTCGGCATTCGCGCTCGGATCGACCGGATTGCCACCTACCTTGATCTCGCGTTGCTTGGTCGTTGGGTTGTCGACAGCAGCGCCGTATAAACCGAGGTCTTTGCGCTTCTCGTCGCGATAGTCCACTACAACGCCCAGCTGCGCGACCATACTTGCGCCCACCATTCCCGACAAACCGAGTTCACACTTGAATCGAACTGCGCCTAGCGGATAAGTCTTGCCGTCGTCCCCATCGAGACTCCACATCCAGCCGGCGATGTCGGGATAATAAAACGCGCCCGACACCTTTGCTTCCGCGATAGCAAATTCCGCTTGCGCCGACGCCTTGAGAGCCACCCGTCCTTTTTTCGGCTCCCATTCGGTGTCGAGACCTGCCCCGGCCAGATAGCGCATCAACTGCGCTTTTGCCTCGATGCTGACGTTGTTGCTGAAGACAGTCTGCTTGGGCTTTTCCTTTTCTTTCTTCGCGCCCTCACCGCCCTCACCGCTTTCGCCACCCTCGCCGCGCTCCGCCGGTTCTTCCGCACCCGCGCTGTAACTAAGATCCTTGTTCCACTGTTCGGCCCACGCGAAGAGCGTACCTGTCACATGTGTTTCGACGATCTCGGACGACACCTTGGTCTTTTCGTACAACTGCGATTTGATCGCGCTATTGCGATTGATCAGCACGCCCTCTTTCAGCTTGTCGACATCGATCTTGCGCTTGCCCTGCGCATTGGTCTTGATGAAGCTCTTCGCGCCGGTTTCCTTTTCCGCCTTGCGACCCTTCATGTCTTCGAATGCGGCGGGACCGAACTTATGCCAGCCCGCCTTGATCTTGTTCGAGCGGACGTAGTGAAGCTTGTACTTGGCGAACTTCACCGACTTGTTGCCATTCGCATCCATATGGATGGGGATTAACTCGACCATCGTCAGGTCTTTACTGTCGAGTTTGCTGAGCGGCTCCAGTTCTTTTTTCAGCGCCTTGTGCGCGGCTTCGCGCTCCTTCAGCGCGCTATCCACGGAACTCTTATACGCTTCGCCTGCGCGCGGATCGGACATGTGATTCCGAACGTCCTCCGCATAGGCCTTCAGCACGACGTCGAGTTTCTCGTTCGCCTTGTGATATTTGTCGACCCGATCGTGCAGCAGATTGCACTCGCTCTGCAGCGCCCCAACGTCTTCCGCGGGAACAAGGATGAACTCCCCCGTCTCGGGCCGGAAATAAAGCATGGGCGCGGGATCGTGCGGCACACGCACGAGACTGTCGGGTGTCGTGTTGGTGGTACCGTTGCCGTCGGGTGCGTGGCTTGTGCTCGGAGCGTTCATGGTGGCGGTCTGCTTGAATGCGCAAAGGATTCAGCGCCTCACGAAAGGAGGCGCACGTGTTCGTCGGCCGGAATCAGGTATCGAGAAAGACTTTTAGAGCGCTCGGCGTGCTGGTCATGATGCGCGACGTGAGACCCTGATCATCGGTCATGCCCTCGAACACCTTGCCCTCCGCGGTCTCGATGCGATAGCGCACGTACGGTGCAGGATCGCCAGACGTCTTGTCGTGAATCTTGAACTGCTCGTTGTAAGGGCCTTCGCCGTTCGGCATCGTCGGAGGTGGGCTCGACAGGCTCGTGGGGCCGGCGAATGAATGCGACGCACCCTTGATATCGATTTTTCCAGGCGCGTGAATTTCGATGTTGCCGTCTTTCAGGCGGATGTACGCGCCGCCGCTCGTAAGCAGAATGTCCTGCTTGGCGGCGACCTCAATTTTCTCCGTTGCGGAAAGCAGCTTCACGCTTTTTTGCGCGGTGATTTCCACGTTATCGGACTGCGCCTGGATTTCCACCTTGCCCTTCGCAGCGAACAGCTTCATGCCAGCGTTCTGCACGAACAGGCTGATCTTTTCCCCGACGCTCGCCAGCAGCGATTTACCGGTGGCGATATGCGTGCTCTGACCGCTCACGAGGTTGATATGCTGGTCGGTGGCGATCTGCGCTGACTTTTGCGTGGACATTGCAATGCCGGACGGCGCGGCAAACAACATGATTGGCTCCTTGAACCCGTTGGCACTGCCCGTGCCTCCACCCGCCGTATTGCCGCCACTGATTGTCGCGCCCGCCACGCTGTTCTGCGTGGCGTCGGTGAATGACTTCAGCGAATCGTGGCCGTCTTTCAGACTTTCCGCCTGATGCGTTTCACTCGCGTGGCTGAGCGACTCGATCACGCTTTCGGAATTAACCAGCTGACTGCTGGCCGCGCGTGCGTCGAGCGGTTGACTCGAGGTGCCTGTCGTCGGGTGCGTCGACACGTACATGCCTTGCGCCGCACGCACCGCGCCGTATGCATCGGACTTCAGATCGAAGCCGCTTCCCAGGTAGGCGCCGCGCGTGTTGCCCGTCTGCGCGATCAGATAGCCGAGGTGCAGTTGCGAGTTCGCGCTGCTGCTGTACATCTGCACGCGGTTCTGGCCGGTGGCGTCGTCCATCACCATCTGGTTGTAGCCGCTGCCCTGATATTCCTTCGACTTGTAGCCGGACAGGATGCCGTTCGAATGCCAGTCCGGCGTCGTCGCGCCGTTATAGACGCGGCCGGTGACGATCGGCCGGTCGCAGTCGCCGTCCAGGAACGAAATGATCACTTCTTCGCCAATGCGCGGCACGTGCACGCCGCCATGACCGCCGCCTGCGTTCGATTGCGACACACGCACCCAGCAGGATGCGTTTTCGTCGCCGGATTCAGACGGTCCCAGTGCATCTGGACCTTGATGCGGTTCAGTGAGTCCGTGAACACTTCCTCATTCGCCGGGCCGACCACAGTTGCCGTCTGCAGATGCATTTCCGGCTTGTGATGTTCGAGCGGACTGCGGAACGGAATGGTCCTGCGCTGCGCCTCGACGCTCGCCATGAAAAACCCTTCGCTGCCGTCGGCTGCGCCTTGATGGTCAGCGTCGGGTCGTTTGCATGCTGCGCGCGGGCTTCGGTGAGCGCTTGCTTCAGGCTATGCGGGAAATCGGTCGTGCCGCCGGAAACCGGCAGATTGTTTTCGATCACCCAGTCGACTGCGATCACCGCAAACTGCCGGTCCTGCTGACTGTCGGTGCTGTGCTCAGGATGATCTTCCAGTTCGAACCAGCGGCCTGCATCGAGACGCCGCACTGCACCGACGCCGTGGAAGCGCTTGGCGCGCGACTCCCATTCCTCCATCCGCACTTTCGCGAGATGGTCACCGCGGTCCTGCTTGCCGTAGGTGTAGGCGCCGGTGTACTCGTACACTTCAGCCTGCTGCGGCAGATTGCCTTGCGTGCTCAGCGTTGGGATCGTCGTGCCTTTCGGATTCGCACTCGTGGACGGCGATTTGTAGTCGAACGTGCGCGTGGTCAGCGTCGTGCTTTGCAGCGTGCGCGTGCCGCTCCATTGAACGAACGCATCGGTTTCGCTGTTGGTGCCCGAGCGGTAGAAATCCACCGTTTGCGGGGAAAGCGGCTGCAGGCTGCCGATGTCATCGGTAATCACCAGCGTATGCGATTTACCATCGGCGGCCTGCTCGAAATAGCCGAACAGCCCTTCCGATTCCATTAACCGATGACAGAAATTCCAGTCGTCCTCGTATTGGACGCAGAATGATCGTTGCGGCAAAGGATTACGTAATGTGAAACGGAAAGCGCCCTGCGCCTGCGGATGCATATTGAATACGTCGGTGAGGATTTCGTCGACGGGTTTATCCTGCCAGATACGTGCATCTTTTCTGAAGCGCAGAAAATGCATCCATGAGACGAAGCCGATCTGATAGCTGGTGACCGCGCTATCCGAACCCAGGCGGCGGGCGGTATGCACGTAACCGTGATGCGGGCTGTAGGACTGGTCGCCCTGCTGCATCCACAGCGTGACCGGCTGCGCGATCAGGGTTTTGAGTTCGATATTATCGGTGTTTGAAACGGCGTCGAGCGTGAACTCATAATCGCGACCTAGCCGGGAATGGCCGACCAGCCTTTGTGGCAGAAGAGTATTGGAACCCAGCGTGGTGTCCAGTTTAAGCAGGCGATCGCTCTGAAACAAGCCACCGTTTATCGCCGCGATTAAGTCCTGCGCGCCCATGCCGCCTCTTTTTACGAAATTCGCGCCCCCGCGCTATCGCGCGATAATACAAAAGTTTACTGAAACATAGCAATCGCGTATTCAAAAATATTTGTTAAATCGGAATTTGTTTCTTTGTTTATTTCGGTGAATTGGAATTCGGTAAAAGTAGCGGTTTCCGGAGTGGAAGTAGGCGCTTTAGTTTATCCGGTAATTTATTTCAATGCGCTATGCATCGACTGACATTGACTGTTGTGAGGCGACGAGCTTAGGCGGCGGATGGCAGCCGCAAATGCATAGATCGTCACTGAGGGCGGCATGACGTCCGTCGGGCGCGGTCATGACCTGCCGTGGGCCGTCGCATTGGATTTTTCCGGTTGTGTTGCAGGTGGGGCAGGCGACCGGATCGCCTTCATGGGCGACGTCTTTGTCGCCTAACTGGATTGTGGTGGAGACTGCTTCGACCGTGCCATTGGCGGTTGTTTTGTCGCCGTTGAGGATCAGGTAGCGTTTCATGGGAGGTTAAGGTTGATTGTGTCGGTGCGGGTTGTCGTTGTGTTGTCTGGCTGTTCGTTGTTCTTTTGTTGCTGAGATGCGGTAGTTCTCGTAGCAAGGTTGGGATGCGCATTTGAAGCAGGCTTAAGCAACTCAATCTGACGGCCTGTTCGTTATATCTCAGATCGGTGCAGCCGGCCCAGATAGACCCCAGTCATTCGCCGGCACATAAGCGACATCCGCAAAATACATCATGCGCCAGTTCTCTAGTTTTGAGAAATCCTTGCCAAATCCGGCGACAGAGTCGTGCACAAGGTAATCGAAGAAATCCAGCAACGCCTGCTTACTACGCCTACTTAAACAAGCCATATCCAAATCGATACGCTTATTCGTCCACGAATTCGATAAATCCAAGCTACCAATAGAAAAGACCCATAAGTTTGTCAACTTATGGGTCTTTTCTCAGGCTATGCGGCTATCTACAAACAAACATTATCAAACATCAATATTCCCCGCCCTCAACGCATTCGACTCAATGAAACGCCCGACGCGGCTCCACATCATCCCCCATGAGCGTCGTAAAGATGCCATCAGCCGCAATAGCATCCTCAATCTGCACACGAAGCAAGACGACGCACGGTCGGATCCATCGTAGTCTCCCAAAGCTGCCCAGGATTCATCTCACCGAGGCCTTTATATCGCTGCTTGGAGATATTGCGTTCAGCATCAGCCAGCAACCACTTCATAGCGCTCTTGAAGTCGGTAACAGCCATACTCCGCTCACCACGCTTGATCACAGCGCCCAGCCCCAATCAACCCCTTAAACGTATTAGCGGTATTGATCAGCTGTTGATAATCAGCGGTCAGCTGGAAATCCTGATCCAGCACAGAAATCTTCTGATTACCGTGATGAGTCCGCGCGACGCGCAGCGAGCGCAATTCACGCACCGGGTCATACATCGTCGTGACCTTCACTTCAGGCTTCAGCGGATCGTCGCGCAGCTTCGCTTCCAGCGCCAGTCGCCGAAGCTTCAGCCGCTTCTTCGCTAGACAGGTCAATCACAACCCCATCCATCACAGCCTCAAGCGCGCCAGCGTCATACAACCGGCTCAACCGATTCACCACAGCCTGCGCCAGCAAATAAGCCCGAGCCAACTCACCCAACGCATCGCCAGTAATCGGCGTAGCGCCTTCGGACGACACCAGCTCCGACCCCTGCAACGCCAGCTTCAGGATGTGAGCATTAACCTCAGCCTCATCCTTCAGATACCGCTCGTCCTTACCCGCCTTGATCTTGAACAGCGGCGGCTGCGCGATATAGATATACCCGCGCTCGATCATCTCCGGCATCTGACGATAGAAGAACGTCAGCAGCAGCGTGCGGATGTGCGCACCGTCCACGTCAGCATCGGTCATGATGATGATGCGGTGATAACGCAGCTTATCGAGGTTGTAGTCTTCCTTGCCGATGCCGCAACCCAGCGCCGTAATCAGCGTAACGATCTGCTCCGAAGAAAGCAGCTTGTCATAACGCGCCTTCTCGACGTTCAGCACCTTGCCGCGCAGCGGCAAGATCGCCTGAAACTTCCGGTCGCGTCCCTGCTTCGCCGAGCCGCCTGCCGAGTCACCCTCGACGATATAAATTTCGGACTTCGCCGGATCCTTCTCCTGGCAATCCGCGAGCTTGCCAGGCAAACCCACGCCGTCGAGCACGCCCTTACGACGCGTCATTTCCCGCGCCTTGCGAGCCGCATCGCGCGCGCGCGCCGCATCGACAATCTTGCCGCAAATGATCTTCGCGTCGTTCGGCGTTTCCAGCAGGAATTCTTCGAGCGCCTTCGCGACCACATCTTCCACCGGCGCGCGCACTTCCGACGACACCAGCTTGTCCTTCGTCTGCGCGCTGAACTTCGGCTCCGGCACCTTCACCGACAGCACGCACGACAAGCCCTTCGCGCATATCGTCGCCAGACGTCTCGACCTTCGCCTTCTTCGCGACTTCGTGATCGGTGATGTACTTGTTCAACACGCGCGTCATCGCCGCACGCAAGCCGGTCAGGTGAGTGCCGCCGTCGCGCTGCGGAATGTTGTTCGTGAAGCACAGCACGTTTTCGTTGTAGCTGTCGTTCCACTGCATCGCCACTTCCACGCCCACGCCGTCTTTCTCGCCGCTGATGTGGAAAATGTTCGGGTGCAGCACGGACTTGTTCTTGTTGATGTACTCGACAAAGCCCTTCACGCCGCCCACGAACGCGAAATCTTCTTCCTTGCCGGTGCGCTGATCGGTCAGCTTGATCCGCACGCCGTTATTCAGGAACGACAGTTCGCGAATCCGCTTGGCCAGAATGTCGTAGTGATATTCGACATTGCCGAAGATCGTCTCGTCGGCCAGAAAGTGCACTTCGGTGCCGCGGTTTTCGGTGTCGCCAACCACCTGAATCGGCGAAACCGCCACGCCGTCAATCTCTTCGATGATGCGGTTCTGCGGCACGCCACGGTGGAATTCCATGAAGTGCTTCTTGCCGTCGCGGCGAATGGTCAGGCGCAGCCACGCGGACAGCGCGTTCACGCACGACACACCCACGCCGTGCAAACCGCCGGACACCTTGTAGCTGTTCTGGTCGAACTTGCCGCCGGCATGCAACTCGGTCATCACGATTTCAGCGGCGCTGCGCTTCGGGTCGTGCTTGTCGTCCATCTTCAGACCGGTCGGCACACCGCGGCCGTTGTCGGTGATCGAGATGGAGTTGTCCGCGTGAATGATCACCTGGATGTCGTTGCAATGGCCTGCCAGTGCTTCGTCGATCGAGTTGTCGAGCACCTCGAACACGAGGTGGTGCAAACCGGTGCCATCCGATGTATCCCCGATGTACATCCCCGGCCGCTTGCGCACCGCCTCCAGACCTTCGAGGATCTGAATGGACGAGGCGCCGTAGCTGTTGTCGGGTTGCGTATTGTTCGTTTCAGTCATGGATTTTTTCCGGTTCTGCGTTGCTGCTTGGTTGCTGCTCGGGACTTTTCAAAACACCATAAAAACGCCAAAGGGGCGCTGCGCCCCTTGGTGTGTTCCTGGTGTTGGACGCGTTAGATGCGCATCGGCATCACTACGTATTTGAATTCGTCGTTCTCGGGAATCGTGATCAATGCGCTGGAGCTGGCGTCGCCCAGGCTCACTTGCAACATGTCGACCTTCAGGTTCGCGAGCACGTCGAGCAGATACGTGACGTTGAACCCGATATCGACGCTGTCGCCGGTATACGCGATTTCCAGTTCTTCCTGCGCCTCTTCCTGGTCGGCGTTGGTCGACATGATCTTCAACTGGCCCGGCTCGATGATGCAGCGCACGCCCTTGAATTTGTCCGACGTCAAAATTGCCGCGCGTTGCAGCGAGCGCTGCAGTTCTTCGCGGCCAATCAGGAACTGGTTCTTGTGCGACTTCGGAATCACGCGCTGGAAGTCGGGGAACTTGCCTTCCACCAGCTTCGACACCAGTTCGACCTGGCCGAACGTGAACTTCACCTGCGTTTGCGCGATGTCGATCTTCAGCGTGTCGTCGATGTCTTCCAGCAGGCGCTGCAATTCCAGAATCGTCTTGCGCGGAATGATGACTTCCTGGCGCGGGAACGAGCCTTCAATTTTCATCGACGAAAACGCCAGACGGTGGCCGTCTGTCGCGACTGCCATCAGCTGGTCGCCGTCTACCACCAGCAGCATGCCGTTCAGGTAGTAGCGGATGTCCTGCTGGGCCATCGAAAAATGGACCATGCCGAGCAACTGGCGGAACGTCTTCTGGGGAACCACGAGGCTCGCGCCGTAGTCTTTAGCTTGCGCGACGGTCGGGAATTCGTCTGCGGCGAGGGTTTGCAGCGCAAAACGGCTCTTGCCGGATTGCACGGTCAAACGCTTGTCGTTCAGCGTGAGCGTGACCTGCCCGTCGGGCATGGCGCGCAGAATGTCGAGGAGCTTGCGTGCTGCCACCGTGGTCGCGACCGAGTCAGCGCCCACGCCGAAATCGGCACGCGTGGTGATCTGCAACTCGAGGTCGGTCGACAGGAACGACACGTCGGGGCCGTTCTTGGTAATCAGCAAATTGGCGAGGATCGGCAACGTATGGCGGCGTTCGACGATGCCGCTCACAGTTTGCAGCGGCCTGAGGAGGTTATCGCGTTCGGTCTTGACCAGTTGCATAGAGTTCCTTCGTTGATATGACGGCCTGCGCGCCTTGCCAGGTAAGCGTTCCAGCATGCAGCCGTGGCTCCCCGCCGGCGCCATGCAGCGCCTGTCACGGCGTGAAATCCGCCCGCGGCCGCCGGGCGGTTAAACCTGTATTGTGCCTGAAAACAGAACCGCCTCACTAAAATGGGGGCGAGTTTGGAAATAAACAGGTCGATTTTTCCATCCGGGCCGCTTAGCCCTTCAGCGTCTGCTCCAGCACGTGCAATTCGTGGTTCAGTTGCGCGTCCTTGCTGCGCTCGTCGGCAATTTTGCGCACCGCGTGCAGCACGGTGGTGTGGTCGCGCCCGCCGAACAACTCGCCGATTTCCGGCAAGCTCTTCTGGGTCAGCTCCTTGGCCAGATACATCGCGATCTGACGCGGCCGCGCGATGTTCGCCGGACGCTTCTTCGAATACATATCCGCGACCTTGATGCTGTAGAAGTCAGCCACGGTCTTCTGGATGTTTTCCACCGAAATCTGCCGGTTTTGCACCGTAAGCAGGTCTTTCAGCGCTTCTTTGGTCAGTTCGATCGTGATTTCGCGGCCGTGGAACTTCGAATACGCGAGGATCTTGCGCAGCGCGCCTTCGAGTTCACGCACGTTCGAGCGCAGATGCTTGGCGACGAAGAACGCGACGTCTTCGTTCAGGCTTACGAACTCCGACTGCGCCTTGCGCATCAGAATCGCGACGCGCATTTCCAGCTCGGGCGGCTCGATCGCGACCGTCAGGCCGGAGTCGAAGCGCGAGATCAGGCGGTCGTCGATACCCGAAATTTCCTTCGGATACGTGTCGCTGGTGATGATCACCTGCGCCTTGTTCGCGACCAGCGCCTCGAACGCGTAGAAGAATTCCTCTTGCGTACGCGACTTGCCCGAGAAGAACTGAATATCGTCGATCAGCAGCAGGTCGAGCGAGTGGTAATAGCGCTTGAACTCGTCGAACGCTTTGCGCTGGTAGGCCTTCACCACGTCGGACACATACTGTTCCGCGTGGATGTAGCGGATCCGCGCGCCCGCTTTGTCCATCAGAAGCTGGTTGCCGATTGCGTGGATCAGGTGGGTCTTACCCAGACCTACGCCGCCATAGAGGAACAGCGGGTTGTACGAGATGCCGGGGTTGTCCGCGACCTGAATCGCCGCGGCGCGCGCCAACTGGTTGGCCTTACCGGTCACGAAGTTGTCGAAGGTCAGAACCGGGTTCAGCTTCGAGCGCTCGTACATCGAGTCGTTTTCGCCATTATTGGACGAGCCGGCGCTCTGGCCCGGACGCCAGGTGCGGCGAGCAGCCGCAGCTTCGTTCGCGTCGAGGCTCGGCAGATCGAGGTCGGCGGCGTCTTCGGCTGCGGCGCGGGCGTGCGCGTTCTGCGCGGACATCGCATGATTGGCGCGCGCGATCTGTGCGGCCTGCACGGCGCCGACGGCTGCGTCCACGGCGGCACCGCCGCCAGCATGGCCGCCCATCGGTGCGGACGACGCCGGACGAGCCGGTGCCGGCGACGCTGCCGCAGGGGCGCGCATGCCGGCTTTCGGGTCCAGTACGAATTGCACGTCGACCGGGGCCTGCCAGAAATCGCGGGCCATATCGGCGATACGGCCGGAGAACTGGCTCTTGACCCAGTCGAGTTTGAAGCGGTTCGGCGCGGCGATGCTGAGTGTGTTCGCAGCGGCGTCGAAGGCGACCGGGGCCAACGGTTTGATCCACGTCACATACTGCTGGGGCGTAAGCTCACGCTCCAGCAATGCGGAACAGTGTTGCCAGAAATCGTTCATCGAGTTGCTGTCGTTATGGTGTGCACGGCGGTCGCCGCTGCCCCCGTTGCGTGCGCGCAACAAGGCCCTGAGCAGCCAGGCGTAACGGCTCCAGGCGCTTGTGCCACAAGGGTTTGCGGGGCAAGCGAGCCGGAGCGGCGTGCAGGATTTTTGGGAAGTAAGGCGAGATTCTAACGCGTAAACGGACCCGCAAGGGAGTTATCCACAGGGACGGATCAGCTGGCGAACCAGGCCCAGGGCTTGGCTGAACCAGGCTAAACTATTGACGGCCAACGGAAAACCGGTTTAAATAGCGGGTTCCGCGAAAACCAATTTCAGTAAACCTCCGGCCATTGCGCTTTCAGCGATGATCGCGCGGTTTTTTTTCGATCAAGTGAGAGCAACATGAAACGTACTTACCAACCTTCCGTTACCCGTCGCAAGCGCACCCACGGCTTCCGCGTTCGCATGAAGACCGCAGGTGGCCGCAAGGTCATCAACGCACGTCGCGCGAAGGGCCGCAAGCGCCTCGCCATCTAAGGCGAGCAGATTGCGCGCTCCGCAATTGCCGAGCGAAGCCCGCGGTAATGCGGGAGCGGCTGGGGCGCAGCAACCGGGCTCGGTTCCGTTGCCAGCGCAAGCCGCCTTCCCCAAAGCCGCAAGGCTGCTGAAAACGGATGAATTTTCATCCGTTTTTCGTTTGCGCCCGTGGCGCCGCACTCCGCACTTCGTGGTGTACGGCCGGCCCACCGGCAATGACGCTCGCCTGGGTCTCGTGATCGGCAAGAAGTATGCGCCGCGCGCGGCCACGCGTAATCTGGTACGTCGAATCGCGCGTGAGGCCTTCCGGCTGCGTCGCGCGGAATTCGGCGGTTGGGATGTGCTGCTGCGTTTGCACACGCGTTTCGACAAGAAGGCTTTGCCGAGCGCTTCGTCGCCGCCGTTGAAGGCGCTGTGCCGTAGCGAAATCGAGACGTTGCTCGACAAGGCAGCGCGCGAAATTACCCGTCGTGAGGCGCCACCCGCGGAAGCGCCCAAGTCGGAATGACGCGCAAGTGACCGCCCGCTTTGCGGCTCCTGAAGCCCAAGCAGCTTCGACAGCCTTGCCAGGCGGGCGTCGCCCGGTACTCCACGTTGCGCGGCGCCGTCCGGCCGCACCTGCCATGCAAACGGTACTCATCGCTTTATTGCGTTTTTACAAGCTTGCCGTGAGCCCAATGCTCGGCAACCGGTGCCGTTTTTACCCTTCCTGCTCTGATTACGCGCGCGAAGCAATCCAGTATCATGGCGCCGCGCGCGGGACTTATCTCGCCGCCAGGCGTATTTGCCGCTGCCACCCGTTTTCCGCGGGCGGCATCGATCTCGTCCCGCCTCCCACTTCTGAAAAGCGCTGACGCGCCGTTCCATCGACACTGAGACAACGCATGGATATCAAACGCACCGTCCTATGGGTCATCTTTTTCATGTCAGCGGTCATGCTGTTCGACAACTGGCAACGCGACCATGGACGCCAGTCGATGTTCTTCCCGAGCGCCACGCCGACCAGCACGACTGGTAGCGCCGCACCGGGAACCACGACGCCTGGAACCCAGCCCGCCGATCTGCCGGCTACCAACGCAGCCGCTCCCGGCAATGCGCCGGCGGCCACGCAATCGCAACTCGTCAAGTTCAGCACCGACGTCTATAGCGGCGAGATCGACACGCGCGGCGGTACGCTGTCGAAGCTGTCGCTCGTCAAGCAAGGCGACGGCAAGACGCCGGATCTCGTGATCACGCTGTTCGACCGTACGAACAATCACACGTATCTGGCTCGCACGGGCCTGCTCGGCGGCGATTTCCCGAATCACAACGACATTTTCACGCTGATGCCGAATCAGCAGACCGAACTGACCGGCGACGAAAAATCGTTCAGCCTCAGCTTCGAGTCGCCGGAAAAGGGTGGCGTGAAGGTCATCAAGACCTACACGTTCACGCGCGGCAGCTACGTGATCGGTGTCGAGACGAAGATCCAGAACGTCGGCAGCACGCCGGTGACGCCGTCGGTCTATATGGAACTGGTGCGCGACGACCAGCCGGTGGAAACGCCGCGCTTCTCGCACACGTTCATCGGACCGGCTGTCTACACCGACCAGCATCACTTCCAGAAGATGACGTTCGGCGACATCGACAAGAACAAGCAGGATTACGCGACCTCGGCCGACAACGGCTGGATCGCGATGGTCCAGCATTACTTCGCGTCGGCGTGGATTCCGCAACAGGGCGTCAAGCGCGACATCTACGTCGAGAAGATCGATCCGTCGCTGTATCGCGTGGGTGTGAAGCAGCCGCTGCCGACGATCGCGCCGGGCCAGACGACCACCGTGTCGGCGCGCCTGTTCGCGGGTCCGGAAGAAGAGCGCATGCTCGAAGGCATTGCGCCGGGCCTGGAACTGGTGAAGGACTACGGCTGGGTCACGATCATCGCGAAGCCGCTGTTCTGGCTGCTCGAGAAGATCCATAGCTATGTCGGCAACTGGGGCTGGTCGATCGTGCTGCTCACGCTGCTGATCAAGGCCGTGTTCTTCCCGCTGTCGGCTGCAAGCTACAAGTCGATGGCGCGCATGAAGGCGATCACGCCGCGTATGACGGCGCTGCGCGAACGCTTCAAGGGCGATCCGCAGAAGATGAACGCCGCGCTGATGGAGTTGTACAAGACCGAGAAGGTCAATCCGTTCGGCGGCTGTCTGCCGGTCGTGATTCAGATTCCGGTGTTCATCTCGCTGTACTGGGTGCTGCTGTCGTCGGTTGAAATGCGCGGCGCACCGTGGATTCTGTGGATTCACGATCTGTCGCAGCAAGACCCGTTCTTCATCCTGCCGGTGCTGATGGCCGTCTCGATGTTCCTGCAGACCAAGCTGAACCCGACGCCGCCGGACCCGGTTCAAGCCAAGATGATGATGTTCATGCCGATCGCATTCTCGGTCATGTTCTTCTTCTTCCCGGCCGGTCTGGTGCTGTACTACGTCGTGAACAACGTGCTGTCGATCGCGCAGCAGTACTACATCACGCGAATGATGGGCAAGCCGAAGACGCCGAAAGCGGCGTAACGGTCGAGCTGATGGAGAAGGGTGAAGCCCCTCCTCCGTCAGCGCTAAATGCCTGCTTGAAGTGCAGATGAAAAAAGCCGCCCGGTGCAAAACCGGGCGGCTTTTTTATTGCGCGTGACGCGTCATGGAAGGAGAGCCAACGGAATCAGGGATCAAGCGTACGCAGCGGGACTGCACATGGAAAAGCCCGGCAAACTGCGCTCACGCCCGAGCACCGAATCAGGGAACGCGAGGCGCAACAGAAGCAGGCCAACCGCACATCCGATTGCGCGTTCCGCGACTCGGGACGCGCAAACTCAGAAAACGCCGCCCCATCACTCCTCCGAATCGTCGCCGTAAAAGCGCACAATCATTTCTTCGACCAGAGAACGGTCTTTCGGATTGAGCGATGCAATCTTGGACGCCAGTTCGATTGTTTCGGGTGTCGGCGGATACTTCTCTCCGGCGGCCAATCCCCGGTTGTTCTCCGTGGGAGGCGATCCGTAGTGGAGCCAGTGCTCTTTGACGCCCAGCCATTCGGCCAGCGTGCGCAACTTGTCCGGCATCGGAATCGTCGTACCGGTGAGCCATTTGTGCGCGGTTTGCGGCGTAACCGGACGCTCGCCGTGATATCGGCGATTGAACTCGTTGGCGAGCTTGGTCCCGCCGCGAATCTTCAGCGGCTCTAGCGAATCCTTCAACCTTTTGGCGAAGGCGGCTTTTTCTTTGGAGGTCGGCATGGGCCAGATTGTGCAATTGAGTGTTCAATCAGTTGACAACTGACCAAGTTTCGTTTTAGCGTATTTGAGATAGATTTAGCTTGCCGTCCACGGCGGATAAAGCGTTCTCGCCGGATTCGATTTTTTTCATCTTTTCTTTACCTGACGGGCGTCTACAGGCGACGCTCGTCTTAATGCGTCTTAAATATTCGCAGGTAAAGAGATAGAAATCCTAGCTTGCTTGAGATAAATCTCAGACCATCTTCAAAACTGGCCAAACGCAACGTCCTCTGCGGCGCGCAGCGGCTGTCGAATGCACCCGCGTTACAATGCCTCGCCGCGCCGATCTGCGCCGGCCCTTCCCTCCTCCCGTTTTTTGCCACCTTCCCATGCTCACCACCGACTCCGATCCGATCGTCGCCATTGCTACTGCGCCCGGCCGTGGAGGCATCGGTGTCGTGCGGATTTCGTTCGGGCGGGCGGGAGAGGCGGCAGCGCAGCCGCTGATGCAGGCGCTGACCGGCCAGACCCTCGCGCCGCGTCACGCGAGCTACGTACCGTTTCTCGACGCTAGCGGCAATGCGCTCGATCGCGGCATCGCGCTCTACTTTCCGGCGCCGAATTCGTACACCGGCGAACATGTGCTCGAACTGCAAGGCCACGGCGGTCCGGTCGTCCTGCAACTCGTGCTGCAACGCTGCATCGACGCGGGTCGCGAATTCGGCTTGCGTCTGGCCGAGCCGGGCGAATTCACGCGCCGCGCCTTCCTGAACGACAAGCTGGATCTGGCGCAAGCCGAAGCCGTCGCCGATCTGATCGAGGCGAGCACCGAAGCCGCCGCGCGCTCGGCGGGCCGATCGCTCGACGGGGCTTTCTCGCGCGACATCCACGCGCTGGTCGAAGAAGTGATCACGCTGCGGATGCTGGTCGAGGCGACGCTCGACTTCCCGGAAGAGGAAATCGACTTCCTCGAAGCCGCCGACGCCCGCGGCAAGCTCGCTCGCATCCGCGAGCGTCTCGCGCACGTGCTCAGCGAAGCGCGTCAAGGGGCGCTGCTGCGCGAGGGTCTGTCGGTAGTGCTAGCGGGGCAGCCGAACGTCGGCAAGTCGTCGTTGCTGAATGCGCTCGCCGGCGCGGAGTTGGCGATCGTCACGCCGATCGCCGGCACGACGCGTGACAAGGTCGCGCAGACCATCCAGATCGAGGGCATCCCATTGCACGTGATCGACACCGCCGGCCTGCGCGATACCGAAGACGAAGTGGAAAAGATCGGCATTGCGCGCACGTGGAGCGAGATCGAGCGCGCGGATGTGGTGTTGCATCTGCTCGATGCACGCACCGGCATGACCGCGGAGGACGAGAACATCGCCGCTCGTTTCCCGGGCGGAGTGCCCGTCGTGCGCGTGCTGAACAAGACCGATCTGACCGGCCAGGCGCCGGCGACTCAGGCGCTCGACGCGGATCTCGACCTGAGCGAAGTGCGCTTGTCGGCGAAACAGGGCGACGGCGTCGCGTTGTTGCGCGACGAATTGCTGCGGATCGCCGGCTGGCAGGCCGGCGCGGAGAGCGTTTATCTCGCGCGCGAGCGCCATCTGATTGCTTTGCGGGCCGCGCAGGAACATCTGGCGACGGCCGCCGCGCATGCCGACCAGAACTCGCAGGCGCTGGATCTGTTCGCCGAGGAATTGCGCCTCGCGCAGGATCAGTTGAACTCGATTACCGGGGAATTCAGTTCGGACGACCTGCTCGGAGTGATTTTCAGCAGATTCTGTATCGGTAAGTGACGGTTGGAGGGTGAATCGCTGTTTAACCAAGACTGAAGAGGGTTAGCGAGCATCGCAGTTCACCCTGCTGCTCGCCTAAAGCACGCTTCGGTTGACCCAAAAAGTGCTAAATCTTTGGTACACAGCGAGCATAAGGATTTAAAATCCGCACTGTTCCGTATTAACGATCCAAACGCATGCCCCGCCTGGCCGTCCCCCTCACCGAATCCCAGATTCGCGCGCTCGAACCGCGCGCCACCCGCTACTGCGTCGCCGACGGCAACGGCCTCGTCATCGAAGTCATGACGACCGGCAGCAAAATCTGGCGCTTCCGCTACACGCTGAACGGCCAACGCCAGCCGCTCGCCACCATCGGCGATTACCGGATGATCTCGTTGCGCGTCGCGCGCGCCAAGGCGCAGAAGTACGCGGAAATGGTCGAGCAAGGCGTGTCGCCGGTCGCGACCGCACGGCGCGACCGCGGCGCCGAGAGCAAGGCGGACGTGCTGCGCGAGGCCGCCGAGCTTTATCTGTCGACGGCCATGTCCGGCAAATCCGCCGAATATCGGCGCACGACCCGCCGCGCGCTCGATAAGGACGTGTTGCCCGCCATCGGCAGCAAGCCGATCAACGCGGTCACGCCCGACGACATCGTCGCGATCTGCGAGAGCATCAAAGGCCGCGGTTCGCCAAAAATGGCGCTGCACACGCGCAACGTCGTCAAACGCCTTTACGAATATCTGATCGCCCGGCAACTCGCGACCAGCAATCCGGCGGACGTCGTGTCGGCGCGTTCCATCGCGACTTTCGACAGCCGCACTCGCGTGCTGTCCGGAGAAGAAATCGGCACACTGCTTCGCTCCATCGACGCATCCAGCATTCGCCGGCCGCTGAAGCTGGCGCTGCATCTATTGGTTCTGACGATGGTGCGCAAGTCGGACCTGGTGGAAGCTCGCTGGGCCGAGTTCGATCTGGATGATGCGCGCTGGACCCTCCCCGCTGCGCGGCTCAACGCGGATCGGGACCAGCGTGTGGTCCTGTCGCGTCAGGCGGTGGCGATGCTGCGCGAGCTTCATCAGTCCAAAGCCAGCCGCAACTTCGTATTCCCGAGCGTCAGAGGCGACGACCGGCCGATTGCGCGGAGCACGCTGAATCAGGCGGTCAAGGCGCTTGGGCTCGAAGTGGAGCATTTTGTCCTGCACGATTTTCGACGGACGGCGGCCACGCATTTACGCGAGATGGCGCAGCAATCCGATGCGTCCGATTCAGTGTCGGCAGGCGTGCAGCGGGAAGACGATCAGGAAGACGTCGCGGAACAACGTCGCATTGCTCAACGTTGGGCAGATTTCGTGGATACGCAGATCGCAACAGCCGGCAACCGATGAGCGTGAACGTGTTTAAAAACAGTACTACGTGTGCCCGGCTCACTGATTCCCTGTCGTTAAGCGAGCGACTTTTGGTACACAATCAATCGTCATTGTTGCCAGATCGCTTGCGGTAAAAAGAGAAATAGCCCACTCATCAGGTTATAAAAATAATAACCAGAACGCGTTGAAAACTCACGTAACACGTCCATCCTTCCCCGATTTGATCGCCTAAACTGAATCAACGATGCAAGCCGTTACGGAGGCTCCGATGTCTGAATCGTTGATCGCTTATTTGTTGGGGCCTGCGGTGATGTTGCTGGTCGGCGTAGCTATCTGGGCATCGTCCCGCTATCACCGCACCACCAGGCCGCCGAGAATCGAACGCTGGCTCGACACGCACTATGCAGAGTGGCTGCATCACCGGCACTGAACGGTGCGTATAAAACAAAAGGCCGTCGCGCGATGCGACGGCCTTTTTATCTGTGGCTATCTGTAGCGCTCGAGGCGCTTACCAACCCGGCTGAGGCTGCGGTTGCGCATAGCCGTACTGTCCCGGCGGCGGCGCACCGCACGCGACGTACGCGCGCTGGTACTGGTCATAGCAGTATCCCGGCGGCGGACCCGAATAAGCCGGCGCAGGCTGATACGCTGGTTGTGCATAGACCGGCTGCGCATAAACGGGCTGCTGGTAAGCGACCACCGGAGCCGGAGCCAGCGCCGACGAAACCACCGCGCCCAGCACGGCGCCGCCGATCAGCGCGCCGACCACGTCGCCGCCATTGCCATGAGCCGATGCTTGTCCCGCCACGCTCAGACTCCCGACCATCACCAACGCCACTGCGATCTTTTTCATGTTTATCTCCACGCCGTTCAGGCATGAAAGGAATTGTGAAGGGAGTACATAGAAATAGATGCTGCAAGTGGTAACCGGACATTACGGTGTAACCGCGCGTCGACAGGTTCCAGGCAGCTGCGTCCACTCGACGTCTGTCAAGCTCAAACAATCTCCCGATCAATGTAAAATTCGCCGCATAACCCGTCGGATCAATCTGACGACCCGCAGAGCTTGCCGATCCTCGATCCCAGCGCAGACCGGTCGCAACAGGCCGGGGTCGAGACAAAGCCAAAAAAGTAAGGGGCGTGCGCGTGAAACAATGGACCATCCGGCAACGGATTCTGTGCAGCTTCGGGATCGTGCTGATCGTGATGCTGGCAATGGCGATCGTCACTTTCGAACAACTCGGCGGTATCGATCACGATGCAAAGAGTCAGCAGCAGGACTCGATGCCCGGGCTCTACTACGCCACCGCGATGCGGGCGGCATGGTTCGAGAACTACAGCGTCACGCAGCGTCTGATCTATGTCGACGCGGACCCCGACTCCGTCAAGCGCGACACCACGCGTTTGCAGGAAACCCAGCTGACGCTCCAGAAGCTCCTCAACGACTATGGCGCGACGATTTTCCGCGATGTCGACCGGGATCTTTTTAACGATTTCCGTCAGCAACACGCGCAATACCTGCCGATTCAGAACACGTTGCTGAACAACTTGCCCGGTTCGAAGGACGCTGCCGCGCGCGTTTTCAACGCGCAGCTCACACCTGTTTGGGAAACCGGCCGGATCTCGGTCCGCAAGCTGGTCGAGAACAACAAGAGTTACGCAGACGAGGCCGCCGAAAGTATTCGTAAGTCGGTCGAGACGACCCGCCTCGTGTTGCTCGTGATGCTGCTGCTCGCCGCGTTTGTCGCCGTGCTGGCCGGTTACTGGCTGCTGCGCGCGGTCACGACGCCGATGGCCAAAGTGCTGCAAGTCGTCGACGTGATGCGCACGGGCGATCTCACGCAGCGCCTGCACCTGAATCGCGCGGATGAAATCGGTGCGCTCGAAGCCGGCTTTAACCGCATGACAGACGAAATTACCGCGCTGGTCGGCCAGGCGCAGAAGTCGGCGGTGCAGGTGACGACCTCGGTGACGGAGATTGCCGCGACCTCGCGCGAACAGCAGGCCACCGCGAACGAAACCGCCGCGACGACGACCGAGATCGGCGCGACCTCGCGGGAAATCTTTGCGACCTCGCGCGATCTGCTGCGCACGATGAACGAAGTGTCGGAAGTGGCGGGCCAGTCGGCGGCGCTCGCGGGCACCGGACACGCGGGTCTCGCGCGCATGGAAGAGACCATGCGCCTTGTGATGGAAGCGGCCGGCTCGGTCAACGCGAAGCTCGCGATCCTCAACGAGAAGGCCAGCAACATCAACCAGGTCGTGGCCACCATCACCAAGGTCGCCGATCAAACCAACCTGCTGTCGCTGAACGCCGCGATCGAAGCCGAAAAAGCGGGCGAATACGGCCGCGGTTTCGCGGTCGTGGCGACCGAAATTCGCCGCCTCGCCGATCAGACCGCCGTCGCGACCTACGACATCGAACAGATGGTCAAGGAGATCCAGTCGGCCGTGGCCGCGGGCGTGATGGGCATGGACAAGTTCTCCGAGGAAGTGCGGCGCGGCATGCTCGACGTGCAGAACGTCGGCGGCCATCTCACGCAGATCATCCAGCAGGTGCAGCAGCTCGCGCCGCGCTTCTCGATGGTCAACGAAGGCATGCAGACGCAAGCGACCGGCGCGGAGCAGATCACGCAGGCGCTGACGCAATTGTCGGAGGCCGCGCAGCAGACGGCGGAATCGCTGCGTCAGTCGACCCAGGCCATCGACGACCTGACGCACGTCGCCAATAGTCTGCGCACGGGCGTGTCGCGCTTCAAGGTCGTGGCCTGACGGCGCGCCACCGCGCGCCGCTCAAAGCCAGCCCACCTAACGCCCGCCCACACGACGATGCTCTTCATCCTCTTCACGCTCGATAGCGAACGCTACGTCATCGACGCGACGCAGGTTGAGCGTCTGATGCCGCTCACGCCGCAGTCGCCGCCGAAGACGATTCCCGGCGCGCCATTCTGGGTCGCGGGCGTGCTCGATCACGAAGGCACGCCGCTGCCGGTGATCGATCTGCCGGCACTCGCGCTCGGCCGGCCGGCCGCGCAACTGATGTCGACGCGGCTGGTGCTGGTGCGCTATCCCCACGCGAGTCAGGTGCGGCTGCTCGCGTTGCTGCTGGAGGGCGCGACACGCACGATCCGGCTCGACGCCGACGCGTTTCAGGCGACCGGTCTCGACATGCCCAATGCGCGCTATTTCGGCCCCGTCGCGAGTGAAGCAGGCGGTTTGGTGCAATGGATTCGCGTCGAGCATCTATTGCCCGACGACGTGAAAGCGCTGCTGTTCCCCGAGGCGCATGGATGAACGCGCATCACGACAACGCGCCGCTTTACCGGCGTTTCGCTGAACTGCTGCATCGGACGATGGGGCTCGATGCCGCGTCGCTAGGGCATAGCGCGGTCGAGCGCGCGGTCGATCAACGCGCCGCCGCGTGGCGCGCGGACGGTCGTGCCGACAGCACGCTCGCCGACTACTGGGAAGCGACGCAAAAGTCGCCGTCGATGGTGCAGGCGCTAATTGAAACGGTAGTCGTGCCGGAAACCTGGTTTTTCCGCGACGCCGATGCCTTCAAGGCACTCGTGAAGCTCGCGCACGAACGTCTTCACGGCCGCGCCGCCGGACTGCCGCTGCGGATTCTGAGCCTGCCCTGCTCCACCGGCGAGGAACCGTACACGATTGCGATGAGCTTGCTCGACGCGGGCATCGACGGCGCGCAGTTCCGGATCGACGCGATGGACATCAGCGAGCGCTCGCTCGCGCTCGCGCAGCGCGCCATCTACGGCCGCAACTCGTTTCGCGGCAATGCGTTTGCGTTTCGCGACGCGCACTTCACGCGACTCGAGGACGGCTGGCGTCTCGCGCCGCGTATCGTCGAAACGGTGCGATTCTCGCAGGCGAATCTGATGCAACTCGATGCGTCGGCGCTGGGCGTCTACGACTTCGTGTTCTGCCGCAACGTGCTGATCTACTTCGATCGCGAAACGCAGCACACGGCGTTGCAGGCGCTCAATCACGTGCTGGCTGAAAACGGCACGCTGTTCGTCGGTCCGGCGGAAACCGGGCTGCTGATGCGCCACGGCATGCAGTCCGCGAAGATTCCGTTGGCGTTCGCGTTTCATCGTGCGGCCTCGCCTGAAACGCAGTTGAGCGGCTGGCACGCCACGCCGCTCGCAGGCGCAGCCGCACTCGCGATGACGCATTCGCCGGTGCCCGCCTTGTCGCCCGCGCAGGTTTTCTCGGCCGAGCCTTTTGCGTGGCCTGATCCGGTCGCGCGGACGGTGTTTGAAGGTGTGACGCAGTTTGCCCAGCCGGTGAATGGCGTCACTCACCGCTCGCCTTCGCTTAACGGCTCTGCGTCGTTGGACTCAGGCAAAGTTTCCATGACCGCCGCCTATGCGTACGGCTCACCCGCGCTGCCCATCACCGCACCGACCAACGCCGCCCGTGACACACTCAACGCTGCGCACGCGCTAGCCGACGCTGGCCGCCTCGCTGAAGCCGCCGCAGCGATCAACGCTTATCTGGAGCAACACGCGCCGCACGCCGAGGCGTTTTATCTGCTCGGCGTTCTCGCCGACGCGAACGGCGACACGAATCTCGCGCGCAGCCAGTATCGCAAGGCGCTCTATCTCGATCCGCAGCACGCCGAAGCGCTCGCGCATCTGGCGACGCTGCTCGAACTCGAAGGCGACCGCGCCGGCGCGCGTCTGTTGATGCAACGCGCGTCCCGCGCACAAGGGGCGCCGCGTGATTGAAGAACGCATGATCACCGTCGACGATTGCTGGAACCGCATCGGCGTGCGCGGCGATTCGTCGTGCGAGCGGCTCGACGAATACGTGCGCTGCCTGAATTGCCCGGTGTTCGAAACGGCTGCGGCCAAACTGCTCGAACGGCCGATTCCGCTGGTCGATCTGTCGCAGCACGACGCCCGCATTCCGGAGCGGCGCGTTCAACACAATGCGCAAGGAGCGAGCGAATCGTTCCTCGTCTTTCGTATCGGCGATGAATGGCTTGCGTTGCCCACGCCGATCTTCAAACGCATCGTGCAGACGCGGCCGATTCATACGTTGCCGCACCGGCAGCATCGCGCGGTGCTGGGCGTGGTCAACGTGCAGGGCGAGTTGCTGGTGTGCCTGTCGCTCGCGCATCTGCTCGGTTTCGAGCCGGACGCCGCCGCGCCCGAAGGTCGCGCGCGTCACGATCTGCCGCGTCTGCTGGTGGTGTCGCGTGACGAAGAGCACGCCGTGTTTCCCGTCGATCAGGTCGACGGCGTGCATCGGCTCGCCCCGGCCACGTTCTGCGCGCCGCCCGCCACGTTGTCGCAAGCAGCCGCTGCGCACACGCGCGCGGTTGCGCCGTGGCGCGGCATGAGCGTCGGGCTGCTCGACGCCGGCGCGCTGTTCGACACCTTGAACCGGAGTCTGGGATGACGGACGACCCACGCCGCCCGTCGCTGATCGATCTCTTCCGCGAAGAAGCGCGGACCCAGGCGCGCGTGCTCAACGACGGCCTGCTGGTGATCGACCGCACGCCGAACGACGCCACGGCGCTCGAAGCCTGCATGCGGGCCGCGCATTCGCTGAAGGGCGCGGCGCGAATCGTCGGCGTGCAGGTCGGCGTCGAACTGGCGCATGCGATGGAGGATTGCTTCGTCGCCGCGCAGGAAGGTCGCGCGTTGCTCGACGCTGCGTGGATCGACGAGTTGCTGCGCGGTGTCGATATCGTCGCGCGCATTGGCAACGATGAGGACGAGTCGGCGCGCGACGCGGTCGGCGCGTGCGTGGCCGCGTTGCAGGCGCGGATGAAGAATGTGCCGCCGCATGGCGCGGCTTTGCGGCGCGGGGTGGCGGCGAAGGTTGTTGTGGAGGCTGCTCCGCTCCTGCTCCTGCTCCTGCGCCGAGCGTCGCCGTCGAGGCGCCTGCGCTCGCCGCTTCTGCTCCTGCTTCTGCTTCCACTTCCAGCACCGCCGATCCGGATGCCGCCTTCAATCTGCTAGCCGAAGCCCTGCGCGCGGAAGCTCCGCCGCCGGCTGACGCGCCGGCATCGGCTGCGCCACCGTCGTCGGCAAACGAAGCGGCCGCCCCGACCGACAGCGGCCCCCGCCACGGCAGCAGCATCACCACCGCCGCCGAACCCGGCCGCATGCTCCGCGTCCGCGCCGATAACCTCGACCGGCTGCTGTCCCTCTCAGGCGAGTCGCTGGTCGAATCGCGCTGGCTGAAACCTTTCGCGCAATCGATGCTGCGAGTCAAACGCGTCCAGCGCGACAGCAGCCGCGCGCTCGACCAGCTGCACGAGACGCTCGCCGACCTGAAGCTCGACCCGCGCGCGCAAGTCGCGTTGGAGGAAGTGCGCCGCCTCACCGCCGAATCGCAGCATCTGCTGGCCGAACGTCTCGCCGATCTGGAGAGCTTCGATCGCCGCTCGACGCATCTGTCGCAACAGCTTTACGACGCCGCGCTGCAATGCCGGATGCGCCCGTTCGGCGACGGCACCGGCGGACTCGCGCGGATGGTCCGCGACGTCGCGCGTTCGCTCGGCAAGAAGGTGCGCTGGCAACTGGTCGGCGAATCGACTCAGGTGGACCGCGACATTCTCGATCTGCTCGAGGCGCCGCTCGGCCACATGCTGCGCAATGCGCTCGACCACGGCATCGAAGCGCCCGCCGTGCGCGCCGCGCGCGGCAAGCCGGAAGAAGGCACGCTCACGCTCGATGCGCGTCACACCGCCGGCGCGCTGCTGATCACCGTCTCCGACGACGGCGCGGGCATCGACCTCGACATGCTGCGGGCCTCGATCGTCCGAAAAAAACTCGCGAGCGATGAAACCGCCGCGCGGCTCTCCGAAGCCGAGTTGCTCGAATTCCTGTTCCTGCCGGGTTTCTCGCTGCGCGATCAGGTCACCGACGTGTCGGGCCGCGGGGTCGGACTCGACGCGGTGCACGACGTCGTCAAACGTGTGCGCGGCACGGTCCGCATCACGCACGAGCCAGGTCTCGGCACGCGCGTGCAATTGCAGTTACCGCTGACGCTGTCGGTGATCCGCAGTCTGCTGGTCGAAGTCGCGGGCGAGCCTTACGCGGTGCCGCTCGCGCACGTAAACCGCACGCTGCAGGTGAGCCGCGCCGAGATCGAATTGCTCGAAGGCCATCAGCACATCGCGTTTTCGGGGCGGCGCATCGGCGTCGTCACCGCACATCAGATCCTCGACACCGCGCCGCCCGTGCAGGACAGCGGCACGGTCAACATGATCGTGATCGGCGACGGGCCGCAGACCTACGGCGTCGTGGTCGACCGTTTTCTCGGCGAGCGGATGCTGGTCGTGCAGCCGCTCGATCCGCGTCTGGGCAAGATCCGCAACATCACCGCCGGCGCGCTGATGGAAAACGGCGATCCGGTGCTGATCGCCGACGTCGACGACTGGCTGCGTTCGGTCGAAAAACTCGTGGCCGGCGGCGACCTGAAGCACGCGCAACACGGCGGCGCTCATGTCGCTCAACGCATCGACCCGCCGCGTGCTGGTGGTCGACGACTCGCTCACCGTGCGTGAACTCGAACGCAAGCTGCTGGCCACGCGCGGTTACGACGTGACGATCGCCGTCGACGGCATGGACGGCTGGAACGCCGTGCGCGGCGAGCGCTTCGACCTCGTCATTACCGATATCGACATGCCGCGCATGGACGGCATCGAACTCGTCACGCTCATCAAGCGCGATCCGCAATTGCAGGCGCTGCCGGTGATGATCGTCTCGTACAAGGATCGCGAAGAGGACCGCCGCGCCGGGCTGGATGCGGGCGCGGATTACTATCTCGCGAAAGGCAGTTTTCATGACGAAGCACTGCTCGATGCGGTGCGTGATTTGATCGGCGAGGCCTACGGGTAAATCAATGAAGATCGGAATCGTCAACGACATGCCGCTCGCCGTGGAGGCGCTGCGACGGGCGCTCGCCGCGCGCCACGATTACGACGTGCTGTGGGTCGCGCAGGACGGCGCGCAGGCGGTCGATTTCTGCGCGGCGCAACGGCCCGATATCGTGCTGATGGATCTCGTCATGCCGAACGTCGACGGGATCGAGGCCACGCGCCGCATCATGGCGCGCGCGCCGTGCGCGATCCTGATCGTGACCGTCGACGTGGGCGCGAACGCGTGGCGCGTCTATGAAGCGATGGGCGCGGGTGCGCTCGACGCCGTCGATACGCCGTCGCTCAGCGGTCCCGACGCGCACAAGAGTATCGCGACGCTGATCGCGAAAATCGACCGCATCGGCGCGCTGGTCAAGGAGCGCCACACGCCCGGGACGGCGGCCGGTGCAGCGGGCTCGAGCGCGGCGACGACGCGCGATACGCCGCTGGTGGCGATCGGCGCGTCGGCGGGCGGACCGGCCGCGCTCGCCACACTGCTCGCCGGATTGCCGAAAGATTTCCCGGCGGCGACCGTGATCGTGCAGCACGTCGACGCCGCGTTCGCCGCCGGCATGGCGGACTGGCTGAACCAGCAGTCGGCGTTGCCGGTGCGCATTGCCGTCGAGGGCGACCGGCCGCAAGCGGGCATCGTCCTGCTCGCCGCCACCGACGACCATCTGCATCTGAAATTGCCCTCGGTCCTGGGCTACACACCGGTGCCGGAAGAAACGCCGTACCGTCCTTCCGTCGACGTGTTTTTTCATAGCGTCGTGGCGCGCTGGCCGGCCCGCGCGGTCGGCGTGCTGCTGACCGGCATGGGCCGGGACGGCGCGATCGGACTCAAGGCCATGCGCACCAAGGGTTACCACACGATCGCGCAGGACGAGGCGAGCAGCGCGGTATACGGCATGCCGAAGGCGGCAGCGGCGCTCGACGCCGCCGCGGCAATTCTTCCGTTGCCCCGCATCGCCGCCGCGCTGGCGGCCGCGGTCGGCGCGCGATAGGTGCACGCGTCGCCTACCAACGCGCCGCGATACATTGACATTCATTCTGGCAGAACACCATGGACACTCCTAAACCGCAACAGAACACCGCCGCGCCCAAACTCGCCCGACACGACGCGACAGTGCAGGCACCGGTGCTGGACGGGGCGGACGCGTCCAATCTCGCGGTCGACGACGCGCTCGCGCGCATCCTCGGCAATCCGCCCGCTGCCGAGTGTCCGATCATGGTGTTGCTGGTCGACGACCAGGCGATCATCGCCGAGGCGATTCGCCAGGCGCTGGCCGATGAAGCGAGCGTCGACTTTCACTACTGCGCGTCGCCCGAAGACGCGGTGATGATCGCCGAAGAAACCCGCGCGACCGTGATCCTGCAAGACCTCGTGATGCCGGGCACGGACGGTCTGACGCTGGTGCGGCAGTATCGGCAGAATCCTGCCACGCGCGATATTCCGATCATCGTGCTGTCGACCAAAGAAGAGCCGCTGGTGAAAAGCGCGGCGTTCGCGGCGGGCGCGAACGACTACCTGGTGAAGCTGCCGGACCGGATCGAACTGATCGCGCGGATTCGCTATCACTCGCGCTCGTACCTGAACCTGCTGCAACGCGATGAGGCTTACCAGGCGCTGCGTCAGTCGCAACAGCAGTTACTCGCGACCAATCTGGAATTGCAGCGGCTCACCCATTCGGATGGTTTGACGGGGCTCTCGAACCGCCGTTATCTCGATCAGTATCTGTCCGCCGAGTGGCGTCGCGGAGTGCGCGACAAGTCAGGCCTCGGCTTTCTGATGATCGATGTGGATAACTTCAAGGCCTACAACGACACCTACGGGCACGTCGCGGGCGACGAGGTGCTCAAACGCGTCGCCCAGACGATCGAATCATGCCTGGGACGCTCGCCCGATCTCGCCGCGCGCTTCGGTGGCGAAGAGTTCGCGGTCGTGATGCCGGGGACCTCGTCGGGCGGCTTGCGATTGCTCGCCGAGAAAATCCGCCTTGCCATCGAGGGACTCGGGATTCCGCATTCGGTCTCCGCGAGCGGGATCGTCACGATCAGCATCGGCGCGGCGACCCTGGTGCCGTCTCTGACCGACCCTGTGACGACGCTGATCGAGGCCGCCGACGTCGCGCTGTATCGAGCGAAGCGGGATGGGAAAAATCAGGTAGCGGTGACGGGGTGATTGTTCTGCGTCATCTGTCGCTTGCCACTTGTCGGGTGTTGTCTGTCATTGTCGTCTGTCACTTGTCGCTTGCTGCGGGCAAGAGATGTCCGGCATCTGAACTGAAAAACGCGCCTGGCACGTTCGCCGGGCGCGTTTTCTTCAACCAGACCAGCTATTTCGCTCAACCGCTCAGGCCGCCTTCGCGTCCGTGTAACGCGCGGCCGGCACCTTATGCGACAGGTTCGGCTGCAACCGCTGACGCGCCTCGTTCAGGCGCTCCCAATCGGCGGCATCCGGCAGTGATGGGATCGTCACCAGTTCGCCCTGGTCAAAGCCGGCGAGCGCCGCGTCCACCATGTCCTCCGCGGTCATCACGATCTGCGCTGGCAAATGTTCGACTGCCAGACCGGCCCGGTCCCAGAAAGCGGTGCTGGTCGCGCCGGGCAACACCGCCTGCAATTGGACGCCCTTGCCGCCCACTTCGTGATGCAGCGACTGCGTCAGATTCAGCACGTATGCCTTCGTGCCGCTGTAAGTGCCGTTCAACATTTCCGGCGACAGCGCCACCACCGACGAAATGTTGATCACCGCGCCATGCCCCCGCTCGACAAAGCCAGGCACGGCCGCCGCCGTCAGACGCGTCAGCGACGTCACGTTCAGATCGATCATCTTTTCCAGCTCATCCACGTTCGAGTCGATCAGCGACGCCGTGGCGCCGACGCCCGCGTTATTGACCAGCATCGTGATCGCGCGGTCCTCGCGCAACCGCGCCTCGATGCGTCGCACGTCGGCTTTGACGGTCAGATCGGCGACGATCGACTCCACGTGACGGCCGGTCTCCTTCGTCAGACGTTCGGCCAGCCCACTCAGCCGTTCGACATCGCGTGCGACCAGAATCAGGTCATAACCGCGCCGCGCGAGGCGGTCCGCATACACCGCGCCGATTCCCGACGACGCCCCCGTTACCACTGCCGTGCCCTTGCCTGCCTGCGTTGCCATCTCGATTCTCCATGCAGACTGCGCGCCGTATGCCGCTGCCTGCTTCGTCCGTTAAGTGAATGGGAAACTCCTGCCGCCGCGCCGTTTCCGTCCGTTGCTGTTCGGTCTGGCGCGGTTGACGAAGCAAGTCTAGGCGCGTAGCCTCTTGTCTCAAATGTCGTATTTACCTCTTTTTAGGACGCTGACGATGAAACATGTCGGGGTAGTCGTTTTTCCGGGCTTCCAGATCCTGGACATGGTGGCGGTGTCGATCTTCGAACTGGCGAATCTCGAACTTGGCGAGCCCGGGTATCAGGTGGAAGTCATCTCCGAGCACGGCGGCATGGTGCGCAGCTCCTCGGGCGTCGAGATCGCGTCGCGGCCCTTCGGCGATCCCGCGTACGACACCGTGGTCGTCACCGGCGCGATGGAAATTGCGCCGTCGTCGCCGGGTCTGCTGAGCTTCCTGACCGACGCTCTCGCCGCATCGCGCCGCACCACCAGCATCTGCACGGGCGCTTTCGTGCTGGCCGAAGCCGGCATTCTCGACGGCCGTCATGCAACCACCCATTGGGCGTACTCACGCGATCTGCAGCAGCGCTTTCCCGACACGCGCGTCGACGACGACCGCATTTTTATCGTCGACGGCTCGGTGTGGACTTCCGCTGGTATGACCGCGTGCATCGACCTCTGCCTGGCGCTGGTCGAAAGCGATCTCGGCGCGGCTATCTCGCGCGCCATCGCCAAAAAACTCGTCGTGTATCACCGGCGTGCGGGCGGCCAGTCGCAGTTTTCGGCGATGCTGGATCTGGAGCCGAAATCCGACCGCATCCAGAACGCGCTGTCGTACGCGAAAAGCCATCTGCGCGAGCCGCTGACGGTCGAGCAACTGGCCGGCATCGCGCATCTGAGCCCGCGTCAGTTCAGCCGGGCGTTTCGCGACGAGACACGTCAGTCGCCCGCCAAGGCGATCGAGGCGTTGCGGGTCGAAGCCGCGCGCGCAATGCTCGAAGCCGGCCGTCATTCGATGGAAGCGGTCGCGGCGGACACCGGCTTTATCGACACCGAACGGATGCGCCGTGCCTTTTTGCGCGCGTACGGCCAGCCGCCGCAAGCAATCAAACGCGCGGCCCGCGCGCTGTAACAGATGTGGTGGACAATGAAGGCGAGCGCGCCGTCGCCGAAATCCCCCGCAACCCGTAACCTGCAACGCAAAGGAAGCCCGATGACTTACGACGACAGCAATCCCTTCGCAAAGATTTTGCGTGGCGAACTGCCGTGCATCAAAGTAGCCGAGAGCGATGCCGCCCTCGCCTTCATGGACCTCATGCCGCAGGCCGACGGTCATCTGCTGGTCGTGCCGAAAGAAAAGGCCGTGCAGATTTTCGAGCTATCGGACGCCTCGTTGACGGCTTGCATGCGCATGACGCAGAAGCTGGCGATTGCGGTTCGCGCGGCGTTGCGCCCGGACGGCGTGTTCATCGGCCAATTCAACGGTGTGGCGGCGGGACAAACGGTGCCGCACGTGCACTTTCACGTGATCCCGCGCTGGGAAGGCCAGCCGCTCAAAATGCATGCGCGCGACGTCGCCGATGCGGACACGCTGGAAGCGCTTGCCAAGCGCATCCGCTCGCACTGGCGCGCGGATTGACGTTTTTTAAGCCGGCTCAGGCGTGGAATGTGGTCACGCGCGGTAACAACTGTAAAAGCCATTGAAACCAGCGGGACGCGCTGTGCGACTAGACTGAACTCTGCCTTGTACCCGCAAGGCATTGAGTGTGGATCTCTTTTTTCAGCCTGCCGGAAACGGCAGGCTTTTTTGTTGGTGGATGCCGGGAGGCTCGCCACTCACGCCACTGTCGCGCGTAAAAAAACCCGCGCAAAGCGGGTTTTCAAAACCTTTACCGACGATACGGCCCCGGGCCATGGTGGTACGGCGGCGGTGGCGGACGACGGTAATGGTGATGACGATGCGGCGGCACATGGTGACAACGCGTTACCAGACGGCCATGCACCCACACGCGCTGGCAGACGGTACGCGCTTCGGCGGCCGTCGGCACGAAGGCGCTTGCTGTGACGGTCAGCAGCATCAATGACAACAGTTTGCGCACGAGATCTCCTGTTCAAAGGGCCGCCATTTTAAGATGGCGGACCGCTTCGTGCAGTGCAGCACGCAGAACAGGAGATAGGTTCATTGGAATCGACGCCTCAGGGACGCTCGCGCGATCGGCGCAATGGATGCCGCCAATCGATCCGCCGGGGCCTGACGGGCAGCGGCCTCATATCATGAAGATGGCGATGTTCCTGCCACAATTCGTCGGAGAAAAGAAACGCGACGATAAGCAGCGGAATGATCAGAAAAATGCCCAATATCAGTTGCTCGATCACGGTGGCCTCCGATCGCAGGAGCATGATTTCATTGTAGAGCACCGCACATGCCCGCAGGCGCCGCATGCCTATAAGCGCTTTGACTTGTCCGTGAATGCAGGGGCCGCGTCGAGTCCGATTAAGCTTCGCCGCATGCCTGGCACCTTTTATCTTCTGCACGTAAACCGTTATTTCGCCTTTTCCGTTTGGTCAGTTGAATGAGTTTGTGTGCGACGCACCAATTAATTTTGCGAAATGTATTAAATCACTTAATTGGCGCTTAACGTTTACGCCAATACGCGGCGCAAAGCTTTACTGGTTAAAGCAGCACGACCCGCGGATTTTTTAGTTCTCCATTTCAATCCGGCAGATTCAAGCAGTTGCTCAAGGTTTAGGCACCTCATAAGCAGCCTGCGACAATTCGCCACTGTTGCGACCGCACACAAGATGTGCTTGTCGTTATTTCTCATTCTCCTAAAGTGCTAGATGCGGGTTCAACGTTAAAGTTAAATACATAGCTAACCTGAGTATTCAACCCGCACCGGAGGAAAATATGAAAGCGCGAATCGCCGTTGTTTTCGCCCTCGCGGGTTTGGCTGCCGCGACCGTTCAGGCGCAAGACGTCATGGTCAAGCCGCAGCAGACAATCCAGTTCAAGGCCAATGCGTACGGCTGTTTGTCGAAAGATAAACTCGACGCCGCCGACCAGCACGCACAAGCCGGCGAACAGCAAAAGATGCAGGAATTCTTCTCCGGATATCAGTGCGTTTCGACGCCTGCGGACTCGAGTTTCCGCGTGATTCGCGTAGTCGGACACGACGTCGAATTCGTGAATTCCGGCAATAGCGATACCGAAGGCCTTTGGGCGAACGATCGATTTATCAAGCAATAACTGAATGCGGCAATTCCGGCGATTAACGCCGGAATGCGATTTTGCGCGCGTCATTCCCCTGACTTTTTAAAAGCGTTGGGCGCGTGAACCTGCGAGTTTAAAAAAGCGGCCACGGCATTGAAAAATGCCCGGCCGCTTTTTTTTTCAGCTGCCGCGCAATGCACAGAAAAAAGCCGATGTGGATTGTCAATCCACATCGGCAGCACGCCTTCTCGCGAAGCGCAGGAACAACGGATAACCGGCTAAAACTTCAATGCACGCGCTTGCTGCGCCGGAACTGGTCGAACAGCACCGCCAGCAGCAGAATCCCGCCGCGAATCAGGTATTGATAGAAAGTCGGCACGTTCATCAGGCTCATCGCGTCCTGCACGGAGCCCATGATCAGCACGCCGACCAGCACGCCGGAAATCGTCGCGACGCCGCCCGTCAGCGAAACGCCGCCGAGCACGCACGCCGAAATCACGCCGAGTTCGAGACCGACCGACGTCTTCGGGTCGCCGAGGCTCATCCGCGACGCGAGCATCACGCCCGCAAACCCGGTCACGAGACCTTGCAGCACGAACACGGTGATCTTGATGCGCGTGACCGGCAAGCCCGCGAGCAAGGCCGCTTCGCTATTGCCGCCGACCGCCAGCACGTTCTTGCCGAACACGGTCTTCTTCAGCAGAAAACCGAACAGCACGAAGCCGACGATGTTGCTCCAGATCGGATACGAAATGCCGAGAAACGAGCCGCCGCCGAGGTCGAAGAAACGCTCTTCGGAAATCATCACCGCGTCGCCGTTCGACGTGATGAACGCGAGGCCGCGCACGACTTCCATCATCGCCAGCGTGACGATCAGCGAGTTGATCTTGTAGCGCGCGACCAGCACGCCGTTGACGAGTCCGACCGCGCCGCCCGCCAGCACGCCCGCCGCGACGCCGAGCAGTCACGCTATGCGTCGCGGTGATCAACGTGGACGCCACCACGCCCGCAAACGCGACGATCGATGCCACCGACAAATCCACTTCGCCCAGCGCGAGGACGAACATCATCGTCACGGAGATCGAACCGATCAGCGTGACGGAGAGCAGCAGGCCCTGGATATTGCGCGAGCTGATGAAGTCCGGCACGGTGAACGACAGCACCGCGAACAGGATGATGAACACCATCACGATGCCGGACTTGTTGATCAAATCCCACGTGCGCGCGGCACGCGCGCTTATTCCGGCAGACGCGACGGCGGGGTTCGAGGAATCGGTTGAAGGTGTATTCATGATGTTTATTCCGTTTCAATGGCGCGATTCGATTGCTTTGGCCTGAGCGTGTTGTGTCGTGTTGCGTTGTGTTCTGTTGTGCCGAAGGTGAGGCGGCGTCAGCGGGGCAGCGCGAGCTTGATCAGCGCGTCGGGCGTGGCCTGCGCCTTCGGCAGATCGCCGACGATGCAGCCTTCCTTCATCACGATCACGCGATCCGCCACGCCGATCACCTCGGCCAGATCGCTCGACACGACGATCACCGTGCGGCCCGCTTCGGCCAGCCCATACAGCAGCCCGTAAATTTCGCTGCGCGCACCGACGTCGATGCCGCGCGTGGGCTCGTCCATCAGGAACACGTCGATCTCTTCGGCGAGCCAGCGCGACAGAATCACCTTCTGCTGATTGCCGCCCGACAGCGTGCCGATCGGCGTGTCGCCATTGCGCGTCTTGATCGCGAGCTTGCGCGATGAACTCCTTCGCGGTCTGCGCTTCCTTGCGTCCGTTGAGCACGTTGAAGCGGCTGAAGTGACGGCGGCAACTGATGTTGAGGTTGTCCGACACCGACGCGATCGAGACGATGCCTTCCTGCTTGCGATCCTCCGGACACAGCGCGACGCCCGCGCGCACCGCATCGCGCGGCGTCGCGAAGCGCACCTGCTTGCCTTTGAGCGTGATCTCGCCGGCAGCGGGTTTGACCGCGCCGTAGATGAGCTTCATCAACTCGGAACGGCCCGCGCCGACCAGCCCGAAAAAGCCGACGATCTCACCCTTGCGTGCTGAAAACGAAGCCGGTTCGCGCAAGCCGCGTCCCATCAGATCCTTGACGCTGAGTTGCACGTCGCCGAGTTCGCGCGAGCGATAGCCGTACACGTCCGCAATCGAGCGGCCCACCATGCAACTGATCAGGCGTTCGCGATCGAGTCCCGCGCCCGCTTCGAACGTATCGATGCGGCGGCCGTCGCGAAACACCGTCACGCGGTCGCACAGTTCGTAGACTTCTTCCATCCGGTGCGTGACGTAGATGATCGCGCGGCCCTCGGCCTTCAACGCGCGAATGATCCGGAACAGTTGCGTCGGTTTCACGCGACGACAGCGAACTCGTCGGTTCGTCGAACGCAATCACGCGCGCGTCGCGCATCAGCGCCTTGCCGATTTCGATCATCTGCCGCTGGCCGATCGACAGATTCTTCACCTGTTGCGACGGATCGATCTTTTCGCCGAGCCGTTCCAGTTCGCGCATCGCGCGCGACACCAGCGCCTTTTCGTCGAGCACGCCGAAGCGGTTGGGCAGCGCGCCGAGCATCAGGTTTTCGGCGACGGTCAATTCCGGCACCAGATGCAGTTCCTGATAGATGATCGCGACGCCCGCCGCGATGGCCGCCTTGGTCGTCGTGAATTGCTGCTCGACGCCATCGAGCGACAAGCTGCCCGCCGCCGGTTGATTCACGCCGGACAGCACTTTCAGCAGCGTCGATTTGCCCGCGCCGTTTTCGCCCATCAGACCATGCACTTCGCCGCGCCGCACTTCGAGCGACACCTGATCGAGCGCGAGCACGCCGGGAAAGCGCACGGTGATGCCGTCGAGTTGCAGATACGGATCCGTGCCGGACTCGAACGCAGGCGTAGGGCGCTAACGCCACAGCGGCCGCAGCGCCGCCGTTGCCGCTGCGTCGCCGGAAGACTCAGTGTGTGAGGACATCATTGGAAAAACCTCAAGCTGGTGAACAACTTTGCGGGCCGCTTGCGCCTCCACGCGCGCACGGCCCGCAACTGCGGATTCAAACTCCGCTGTCTTGCGTCGCTGTCTGCTTATTTCCCGCTGATTACCGCTTAAATACCGAGTTCTTTGCGCACGTCCTGCCAGTTGCTGCGCACCATCAGCTTGCCGGTGGTCTGCGTGTCGGCGGGCGGCTGCTTGCCGGCCTTGATCCAGTCGACCAGGTTCTCCGTGCTGTCCTTGCCGTGGTTCGTCGAGCTCACCGCGATCGTGCCGTAGAAGCCCGTCGGTTCCTTCTTCTGGAACTCGGCGAACGCTTCGCCCGCACCGTTGATGCCGACGCCGATCACATCCGCTGCCGGAATATGCAGTTGCTCGGTGGCGCGCACGCCGCCCAGCACGCTTTCTTCGTTCAGCGCGAAGATCACCCACTTCTTGATGTTCGGATGCTGCGCGAGCACCGGCGACGACGCGTTGAAGCCGCCTTCGTCATCGGTCGTCTTTTGCGGCGCGTCGAAGATGTTTTCCTTCTTGAAGCCGCCGGCCAGCAGCGATTGCGTCGCGCCGTCGGTGCGCAGCTTGGCGGTCGGCAGTTCGTAGTTCGTGATGCGCAGCGCGCCGACTTCTTCCGGCTTCCAGCCGCGCCGCTTCATTTCCTCGGCAGATCGCCGTGCCGACCTGATTGCCGATCTTGAACGCGGACATGCCAAGGTGCGGCACGTTCGCGAGCGGCTTGCCGGTGGAGTCGACCAGTTGATCGTCGACGGTGACGAACTTCATGTTGTAGCGCTTCGCGCGCGCCTGAATTGCCGGTCCGAGGCGCACGTCGGGTGCGCAGATCACGAAGCCTTGCGCGCCTTGTGCGCCGAGGTTGTCGATCGCGGCCAGCACTTTTTCGCCGTCCGGCGTGCCGATGTTGACGACCGTGAAGCCGTCCTTCTGGCCGAGCGCGGTCGCGGCTTTCTGTTCGTTGATGAACCACGCCTGTTCCGGCATCTTCACGAGGAAGCCGACTTTGAGCGGCTGCATCCGCGTGCGCGGAAAATTGCGCGGCAAACGGAGCGGCGAGGGCGGCGGCGGCGATCGCGGTGAGGGTCAAACGGCGAAGCTTGCTGGTCATTTCTGTCTCCTGTCGATCCGGCGTCAGCGCTTTAGCGCCGGCTCCGGTCCCATGCAACGTAGTTGCTGAGGTTAAAAAGCTGCTTTGATTTCATTTTTCGCAGCGGGGGTCATGCTCGGCGGTGTTAGCCGGAGCGTGGGTAAGCGCTGCGCGGCGTGGCTTGGCGTGGCATTTCTCATGTCACCTCACGTCGCGCGACAAACAGTGAGTCAGCGCCGGGCCGCGTCGCCTTCCGGGCAGCGACACGGTGCGCGGCAGCGCGAACGGCACGCGTCACGATCAGCCCGCCACGTAGGCGGTTTTCGCGGCCGTCCAGAAGGCCGCGTCGGTCGCGCCATACGCGGACGCCTTGCGCCCGCCGCCCGGCGTGTGATGCTCGACGGCGGTGGTCGGCAGATTGATCGTCACCAGGCCGCTCTGCGCATGACGGCGAAAATGCCGCGCGCGGCTGAGCGAGCGCGTACAGATGCCCGCGCACAGGCCGTAAGTGGTGTCGTTCGCCAGATGCAGCGCGTGCTCGTAGTCGTCTGCGCGCAGCACGACGGCGAGCGGCCCAAAAATCTCTTCTCGCGCAATGCGGTGTTCAGGCTCGCCGACGAACAGCGTCGGCTCGAAGAAGTAACCGCGCGTTGCCCGCTCCAGTTGAACGCCGCCGCGCAGCAATTGCGCGCCTTCCTGCTGGCCGATCCGCACGTAGTCGAGATTGCGCTCCAGTTGCGCGGCGTTCGCCACCGGGCCGATATCGGTGCCGTGCTTCAACGCGTGATCGACGGAAAGCCTGGCGAGCTTCGCCTGCAATGCGGCGACGAACGGCTCGAACACCGCGCGCTCGACAATCAGCCGCGCCGACGCCGTGCTGCGTTGACCCGCCGAGCCGTAAGCGCCGTTTAGCGCGGCATCGACGGCGCTGTCGAAATCGGCATCGGCCAGCACCACGAAAGGATTCTTGCCGCCCATTTCGAGCTGCACGCGCGCCTGGCGAGCGGCGGCGGCCTGCAGCACGCGCGAGCCGGTTTCCGCCGATCCGGTCAGGCTGATCGCCGCGACCAGCGGATGCGCGACGATCCGTTTGCCGACTTGCCGGCCACTGCCCATCACCAGATTGAACACTCCAGCGGGCAAGCCAGCGCGGCTGATGATCGACGCCAGCGCCGCCGCGCAGGCCGGCGCGGATTCGGCCGGTTTGAACACGACGCAGTTGCCGTGCGCAATGGCCGCGCCGATCTTCGCCGCGGCAATCGCCAGTGGCGCGCTCCACGGCGTGATGATGCCGACCACGCCGAGCGGTTCGCGCGTGACATCGATCTCGATATCGGCACGCGCCGATGCCACCGGTTCGGCGAATGCCCGCAAAGCTTCGGCTGCGAACTGCTTGAAAATCTGGCCAGCGCGGGTCGCTTCGGCAGTGGCCTCGGGCAGCGTTTTGCCGACCTCGCGCGCTAGCAGCCGGCCGAGTTCGTCGCGCCGCGCCAGCACCTCGGTGCCGATGGCGTCGAGCGCATCCGCGCGACGCTGCGCCGACGCCAGCGACCACTCGCGAAACGCCGCGTGCGCGGCCTCGATCGCCGCATCCGTCTGCCGCACGTCCGCGCGCACGTACTCGCCGACCGGCTCGTCCAGATCCGACGGATTGAACGACACGCCAGTGGTCGCGCCCGTCTCCCATCCGCCATTGATGTAATGGCGAAACGGACTGGCAACCAGCGGAACGAGTGGATCGCGGTTCATCGACGGAATGGCGGTAGGTGGGAAGCTCGGAAAGTCCACGAATGGTATGAGCCGCCCCAATAACTTTCCAATCCCTTTTTAGGCCATCCAGATATCAATTCTGGTATGGCATCATGGTGCCTGACCGGGATAAACCTTCCGGCGGATCGGCTTCAGACCGTTCACCAAAAAAGCTCGGAGACAGGCATGACGCGTAGCTATTCGAACTGGTTCGTGCGGGCGCGGCTCAAGACGCGTCAGTTGCTGCTGCTGGCGGCAATGGAGGAGGAGGGCAACGTGCGGCGCGCCGCCGACGTACTCGGCATGACGCAGCCCGCCGCGTCGCGGCTGCTGAAAGAGTTGGAGGACATGCTGGAGGTCAGCCTGTTCGACCGCACGCCGCACGGCATGCATGCCACGCTGTACGGCGAAGTGATGATCCGGCACGCGCGCATGGTGCTGTCCAATCTGAGCCATGCGCACGATGAAATCTCCGCGCTGCGCGCCGGTCTCGCCGGCCAGGTGCGGATCGGCGTGATTGCCGCGGCCGCCGCGACGATGGTGCCGCGCGCGATCGCCAGCGTGAAAGAACGTTATCCACAATTGCAGATCTGGACCGAGGTCGAAACCTCGGACGTGATGCTGCCGCGGCTCGCCGAAGGCGAACTCGACATCATGATCGGCCGCGTACTGGAGCGGCAAAACCAGTTCAAGGCCGAAGTCCGCTACGAACCGCTCGCCGACGAACCGCTCTGCGTGGTCGCGCGCCCCGGCCATCCTCTCGAAAATGAGACAGGTTTGACACTGCGCGGAATCGTCAATGCGAGCTGGGTTTTGCACCCGCCGGGCAGCGTGCTGCGCCATCGCTTTGATCTGGTGTTTTCGCAAATCGGGCTGAATCCGCCGCAAAATGTGGTCAATACCAACAATTTTCTGGCGATTTCGAGCCTGCTTCTTCAAAGCGACATGTTGGCGGTTTTACCTGACGAAGTGGCGCGTCAGTACCAACAGTACGGTGTTCTGAAGCGTATTCCGATCGATTTACCGTGCAGGATGGATACATTCGGTATCATCACGCGCCAGTCGCATCTGCTTTCGCCGGCGGCCTCCGTCGTGCTCGAAGCCTTGCGGGAAGCCGCTGCCGAGGTCTACGGCACGCGCTTTCGAGGCGGCAGTGGCGCGATAAATGCTTCTCCCATTGGCATGACAGCCGGTTGACGGCTCGGGGAGGAGCAAGCGATGTACAACAAACACGGAAAACGGCAACGCGCCGTCGACGATTCTTTTTCTGTTCGCTCCGGTGGAGCGAGCGCCTGGTTTAGCAACGGCATGGCTCTCAAATCGACGATTTACAAGGCGGAACTGCAGATCGCCAACATGGACCGGCACTATTACGCCGACCATTCGCTGACGATCGCCCGCCATCCCTCCGAAACCGACGAACGGATGATGGTCCGCGTCGCCGCGTTCGCGCTGTTCGCGCAGGAACGCCTCGAATTCTGCAAAGGTTTGTCGGACGTCGACGAACCGGATCTGTGGCAGAAGGATTTGACCGGCGCGATCGAAACGTGGATCGAAGTCGGCCAGCCGGACGAACGGCGCATTGCGAAGGCGAGCGGACGCTCGAACGAAGTGATCGTGATCGCCTACGGCGGCCGGACCTCGGACATCTGGTGGCAAGGCGTGCGCAACAAGGTGGAACGCATGCGCAACGTGACGGTGTGGTCGCTGGCCGAAGACGTCGCTGCGTCGCTCGGCTCGCTGGCCGAACGCACGATGCGTCTGCAATGCACGGTGCAGGACGGCGAAGCATGGCTCGGCAGCGCCGACGCCGATGCGGTGAAGATCGACTGGACGGTGTTGAAGGAACCAGCCAACGCCTGATGGCCTGATGCGCATCAGATCGACGTCACGCGCGCCGCTTCCGGCGGCCCCTTCAGCTCGACCATATTGCCCTCCGGGTCGAACAGATACAGCGACGGCCCAAAGCCGTCCGCGCCATAGCGCACGCCCTGTTCGCCCAGCCGCGCGCCGTGCGCGGCCAGATGCGCTTGCAGCGCGTCGGCGTCGAACGATTCGACGCGCAAGCACACGTGATCCATATTCCTCCCCGCGCCCGGCACGCCGTTTTCGGCGTGGTCGAGCTTCGCGCCGACCTGCAACAGGTCGATCAGCGAGCGGCCGGCGCGCAATTGCGTCAGGCCCAGATCGCGCTGCTCCTTTTCGACGCTGCATCCAAGGACGTCGCAATAGAAGCGCGCCATGGCCGTCGACGTTCGTCGCCCGGATGACAACGTGATCGATCTCGCGAATGTGGATTTTCATGTCGAACGCCCCTCGCTGTGTTCGCAGAACGGATGATTAGCCAGTGTAGAAGAAAGGGCGGCGCTGCGACGAGAGCGGGCCGACGAGACCCAGTCGAAAGGGCCAGATCAGGAAACGTACAGACGAAAAAAAGCCCGCTCTATGTGGAGCGGGCTGAATCCATATCAGGAGGAGACATGGAGGAGACAGGTACTAATATACACATGGGGTTGGTGCGACGCAATAACTTTTTAAGGGAAAACCCGATATCGGGCCAAATTGTCGCAGTTTTTGAATTTCGGCGAAACGAGCTGCCTGGCGGGGCCTTCCGTCGATACGCAGAGCGCAATGACAGAGCAAGAACCGGGGCGTAGTGTGTTGGCATAGCGGCCTAAATTGGTGAGCATCGACCTCGACCGCCTATCGGGAACCATCATGAACGGCATCACCGATCCTACCGACACCGCCGCCGGCACCGCCCGCTGGACTTCCGACGACGAGCGCTGGGCCGCCGTCACGCGTCGCGAGCCGCAAGCCGACGGCGCGTTCTTCTACGCCGTCAGAACGACCGGCGTGTTCTGCCGCCCGTCGTGCGCGTCGCGCCAGCCACGCCGCGAGAACGTCGCTTTCTTCGCCGATGCCGCCGCCGCGCGCGCCGCGGGCTTTCGCGACTGCAAGCGCTGCCAGCCGGGCGGCCTGCCGCGCGAGCTGGAAATCGTGAAGCGCGCGTGCGCCGCGCTGGACGCCGATCCGCAGCAACGCCTCACGCTCGCGCAATTGAGCGACGCCGTGCACGTCAGCCCGTTTCATCTTCAGCGTCTGTTCAAGCGCGTGGTGGGCGTTTCGCCGCGGCAATATCAGGCTGCACAGCGCGGCGCCGCGTTGCGCGACGCGCTGCGCAGCGGCGCCGACGTCACGCGCGCCACGCTCGACGCCGGCTTCGGCTCGCCATCGCGGATGTACGACAGCGCGCCGGCCGAACTGGGCATGGCGCCGTCCGCGTATCGGCGCAAGGGCGCGGGGCTGACCGTGCGCTATGCCATCGCGCCGACCTCGCTCGGCTTCGTGCTGGTCGCGGCCACCGACAAGGGCATCTGCAAGATCGGTTTCGGCGACGACGACGCTGCGCTGACCGACGAATTGCGCGGCGAGTTCGTCAACGCCGAGCTGCTGGAAGATGCCCGACAGCTTGCGCCGTTCATCGCGCAAATCGACGCGTATTTGCGCGGCACGCGACAGGATTTCGATCTGCCGCTCGATATCGCCGCGACCTCGTTCCGGCAGCGCGTGTGGGACGCGCTGCGGCGCATCCCGTACGGCGAGACGCGCAGTTATTCACAGATCGCCGAAACGATCGGCTCGCCCCGCGCCGTGCGCGCGGTGGCGACGCGCGTGCGCGACGAATCCGGTGGCGCTGGCGATTCCCTGTCATCGCGTGGTGCAAAAGGGCGGGGCGCTGGCGGGTTATCGCTGGGGCTTGCCGCGCAAGGCCGCGCTGCTCGATAACGAGGCGCAGCACGCGGACGACGCGGCGCCTCGGCAACGCGACCGCGTCGCGAAGTCGCGCTCCGACGTTGTAGAACCGCCTGTCACCACCAAACTGGACCACGCCGCGTGAGCACGCTTGACGACGTCGCAACCCTGGAACTGCCCTTCAAAGCGCCGTTCGACTGGCCGCGCCTGCTGCGCTTTTTCGGCGGCCGCGCGACGCCCGGCGTCGAAGCCGTGGAAGACGGCGCGTATCGCCGCGCGATCGACTGGGCCGGCGACAGCGGCACGCTGAGCGTGCGTCTGCATCCGCGCAAACGCTGCCTGGTGGCGAGCATCGAAGGGCCGGTGAGCCGTCACGCCGACGCGCTCGCCGCGCCGATTGCCAGGATGTTCGACCTGCGCGCCGATCCGAAGAAGATCGGCGCCGAACTCTCCGCCGACCCGTGGCTCGCGCCGCTCGTCGAAGCCGTGCCCGGCTTGCGCGTGCCGGGCGCGTGGTCGGGCTTCGAACTGGTGGTGCGCGCGATCGTCGGCCAGCAGGTCAGCGTGAAGGCGGCGACCACCATCATCGGACGGCTCGTGCAGCGCGCGGGCGAGCGCATCGACGGACATCCGCATGAGAACACCGCGTGGCGTTTTCCGACGCCCGCCGCGCTGGCCGCCGTCGATCTCGCGCAGATCGGCATGCCGGGTAAACGTGTAGCCGCATTGCAGGGCTTCGCGCACGCGGTCGCCACCGGCGACGTACCGCTCGACAGCAACGTCGCCGACGCGCGACAGTCTGCGCGCCGCGTTGCTCGCGCTGCCCGGCATCGGCCCGTGGACCGTCGAGTATGTCGCGATGCGCGCATGGCGCGACGCCGACGCGTGGCCGGCATGGGACCTGGTGCTGATGCAGTCGATCGCCGCGCGCGACCCGTCGCTCGTGCGGCCCACGCAGCAGCGCGCGCGCACCGACGCGTGGCGGCCGTGGCGCGCGTATGCGGCGATGCATCTGTGGAACGAGGTCGCGGACCGCGCGGGCGCCGCGCGCGGCGGCTGATCCGGCGATCGCCGCAACGTCTGACTGCTGGCTGAAACGGAATCCGTTCAGGGAAAAACGCGAATCGCGCGAAGAGCGGGCGACGAGTAGAGTGGGACGATAGCGACAACGCGCAACGCAGCCGGCTTCGTCTGAAAAACAGGCAGGACCGCCGACTGGCGGGCTTGGACAGGCGGCCGAAGCGGCCTCAAGCAGGCGTCGTAACGAGATGTTAAAGTGCCCGCTACTGAAAATTCCGCCGAACGTTGTCAACCGCGCAGTGCTGCCGCATGCAGTCACGCGGCACATGGCGGCCGACAACGCCCGACTCGCATCAATGCCAAACACCACATCTTCCCGCACGACCGACGCGTTCCTGCACCGCCTGTCCGTGCTGACCTCCGGCCCGCAGCGCGATGCGCTGACGCGTGGCCTGCGCGGCATCGAGAAGGAAAGCCTGCGCGTCACGCACGACGGGCCAGCTCGCATTGACGCCGCATCCGCGCGCGCTGGGCTCGGCGCTCACGCATCCGTCGCTGACCACCGACTATTCCGAAGCCTTGCTCGAACTGATCACGCCGGCTGAGCACGACGTCGCGATCACGCTCGACAAACTCGATACGCTGCATCGCTTCGTCTACGCGGAACTCGGCGACGAGATCCTGTGGAACAACTCGATGCCGGGCCTGCTGCCCGACACCGACGACGGCATTCCGATCGCGAATTACGGCACTCGAACATCGGCAAGCTGAAGTACGTGTACCGCATCGGCCTCGCGTTGCGCTACGGCCGCACGATGCAGTGCATCGCGGGCATCCACTACAACTATTCGCTGAACGAAGAAGTGTGGCGCGCGTGCTGCACGCCGACCAGCAATCCACGGCGAACGCGGTCGATTTCCAGTCCGAACGTTACCTCGCGCTGATCCGCAATTTCCGCCGCACCAACTGGCTGCTGATGTATCTGTTCGGCGCATCGCCGGCGCTGGATCGGCGCTTCCTGCGCGATCGCAAGCACACGCTGGAAACCTTCGACGCCGACACGCTGTATCGCCCGTACGCGACCAGCCTGCGCATGAGCGATCTCGGTTACTCGAACACCACCGCGCAAGCCGCACTGCATGCCGACTACGACACGCTGCCGGGCTATCTCGACGCGCTCGCGAAAGCCGTGAGCCAGCCGTATCCCGCGTACGAGCAGATCGGCACGCAACGCGACGGCGAGTGGGTACAGATCAACACCAACGTCCTGCAGATCGAAAACGAGTTCTACTCGACCATTCGTCCGAAGCGCGTCACGCATCCGGGCGAGCGTCCGCTGCATGCGTTGGCCGCGCGCGGCGTGCAATACGTCGAAGTGCGCTGCATGGACATCGATCCGTTCGAGCCGAGCGGCATTTCGCTGGAGACGTCGCGTTTTCTCGACGCTTATCTGCTGGTTTGCGCACTCGACGACAGCGCGCTGTTGCCGCCCGATGCGTACGCGGAGGCTAACCAGAACTTCGGCCGCGTGACGATGGAAGGCCGCAAGCCGGGCCTCGAACTGACACGCGACGGTCAAGCGGTGGCGATGCTCGACTGGGCCAATGAGTTGCTGGTCAAGATCGACGCAGCGGCAGCCGCGCTCGACGCATTGCAGGGCGGCGATGCACATGCGCGTTCGGTGCAGGTCCAACGCGCGAAGCTCGCGGACGCGTCGCTCACGCCGTCGGCGCGCGTGCTGCAAACCATGCGCGACAAACAGCAGAGTTTCCTCGCGTTCGGTCTCGAACAAAGCGAAGCGCACGCTGCGTATTTCCGCTCGCGTCCGCTGGATGCGGAGCAGGCCAAAGCGTTCAGCGATCTCGCCGCGCAGTCGCTCGAGTGAACAGGCCAAGCTGGAGCGCGAAGAAGTCGGTTCATTCGATGCATTCGTCGCCGCTTATCGCGCGTACACGTTGAACCGGTTCAGCGTCTGAGAAGCGACGGGATGACCTGAGTGAAGTGATAAAGAGCGGCCAGGACGGCCGCTTTTTTATTGCGCGCAGGTAACGTCTACATAGCGCTGTGTCGTAGCTCGAATGCGATCGGCAAATTCTCCACGCGCCCCGACGATTATCTGCTCGCGGTGAAACACCATACCGATGCCACGGTCCAAACCGATATGACACGCTCCATCGAGGGGAGGGCTCAACGTGATAAACAAAACTCTATTGGCCGCGCTGTGTGTTGCCGGTACGGCGGCGGCCGGGTGTTCGACGCAAGGGCAGGTCAATCCGGACGTCATGCAGGTCGCGACCACACCGTTGACGTGCACGAATGGCGCCCAATGCGATCTCTGGTGGCAACGCGCGCAAACATGGGTGCAGAGCCATTCGACGTACAAGATCGAATCGGCGACCAGTTCGCTGATCCAGACCGCCGGCCCGGATGGCGGCAAGCGCGCGCTCGCCTATCAGATCACGCGAACTGCGAATCCCGACGGCACGGCGACCATTGGCTTTGCTGCGCATTGCGATGGATCGATGGGCTGCAAGCCGAATCCATGGGAAGCGGGCGCGGACTTCAAGCAATTCGTGCGAGGCAGCGCGGCGGTGCGAGCGCGAACGCGCCGCAGAGTGGTGTGACGCCGTCCGCAACCTCCGGCTGCGACAACGGCACATCCGGATGCATCGCAAGGTCAATCGATTCCGGCGGCGAATGGCGAGGCCATGTCGCAATAGAAAGAAGGCGCGCAGTCGAGGCGAAGACGGACTATCGCTGGTGCGCGCCTCCTGTTCCCGCGTTGATGCCTCCAGCGCATCAAACCCGTCGAACGCATCAGTGCATCAATGCCCCATCGAAGGGCCCGCGCCCTTGCGCGGCTTCGTGATCCAGACGAGCACGGCGAGCACCAGAAACGCCGCACAGGAAATGCGGAAGAAATCGTTGGTCGCCAGCATATAGGCCTGGGAAGTCACCGTCTGATTCAACTGCGCGGTGAGGCCATCGCCGGAGAGACCGAGGCTCGCCAGCGCATCCTTATAAGCGTTGGTATTCGCCGAATAGACATTCACCGAATCCGTCAGTATCGCGTGATGGTGGATCGTGTCGTTCTCCCAGAACGTCGTGCTGATTGCCGTGCCGATTGCCCCCGACAAGGTCCGGAAGAAGTTCGACAGACCGGACGCGCTCGCCAGCCGCTCATCCGACACGCTCGACAGCGTGATGGTCGTCATCGGCACGAAGAAGCAGGCCACGCCGATGCCTTGCACGAGACGCGGCCAGATCACGTGATTGAACGGCACATCGAGCGTGAAAGTCGAGTTCCAGAACGACACGAACGCGAACACGATGAACGCAAAGCTCGCCACCATGCCGCAGATTCAGCCGATGCATGTTCTTGCCGATCATCGGCGACAACACCAGCGCGAGCAAACCCACCGGCGCGGTCGCCAGACCCGCGAGCCACGGCGTGTAGCCCATCACGGTTTGCAGCCACAGCGGGAAGATCACCACCGAGCCGAAGAACGCCATGAAGCCGAACGAAATGATCACCACGCCGAGCGCGAAATTGCGGTCCTTGAATAGCGAGAGATCGACGATCGGCTCCTTGTCCGTCGTCTCCCACACCAGCAGGAACGCAATCGACACCACCGCGATCACCGCCAGCGTGACGATGAACGTCGAGTTGAACCAGTCGCGGTCCTTGCCGAGGTCGAGCATCATCTGCAGGCACGACACGCCGATCACGAGCAGCGCGAGGCCGATTGCGTCGATACGCTGCTTGACTGATTTTGGTCTCACGGCCGCGCAGCAGAATGAACGCGCATACCGCCGAGAACACCCCGATCGGCACGTTGATATAGAAGATCCACGGCCACGTGTAGTTGTCGGTGATGTAGCCGCCCATCACGGGACCGAAAATCGGCGCGCAAATCACGGTCATCGCCCACAGACCCAGCGCGAGCCCGCGTTTCTCCGGCGGATAGGAGCGCATCAGAATGGTCTGCGAAAGCGGGACCATCGGTCCGGAAACGAGCCCTTGCAGAAGCCGGAACGCGATCAGCGATTCGAAGTTTTGCGCGAAACCGCACAGCGCCGAGGCAATCGTGAAAAGCAGCACGGACAGCGTGAACAGCTTGGCCTCGCCGACGCGCCGCGCAAGCCAGCCGGTCAACGGCACGGCAATCGCCGACGCCACCGAATACGACGAGATGACCCAGGTGCCCTGGCTGGTCGCGACGCCGAGGCTGCCGGAAATGGTCGGCACCGCGACGTTCGCAATCGACGTGTCGAGCACTTCCATGAACGTGCCCAGCGCGAGGCCGACCGTGAGCAGCGCAAGCGCTCCGCCTTTCAACGGCGCGGGTTCGGCGGCGGGCAGGGCAGCGGCGGAGGCCGTGGCATCCATATTTTTTTCTCCTCAGCCGGGAAAGCTTGTCACGGCAGTCTTATCACGCTCGACGTTTGGCGTGCTTACATGCCGGATCACCCTCTGCCCAGACAGATATCTACAGGCAATGGCGCTCTTAAAAGCACCTCTTTGACGATCGGTACCGCTCGCCTTATTCCGGCGACGATCCTTCGGATGAATCTTCCTGCGATTGCTGCTCTGAGTCCTGTTGCGGCCCCAATCCACAGCACATACCTGACGCCCCCTCCAGCCCATTCGCGATGAAACGGCTGAGCAATTCGATCAGCGTCGCATGCTCGGCGGCGGAAAATCCACGCAACTGTTCGTTCAGCACTGCCGCGCCCAGGCTCGGCAATTGCCGCGCGGCTTCATGACCCTGCGGCGTCAGTTCCAGCTTCACCATCCGGCGATCGGCATCGCTGCGCGTGCGCACCACAAAGCCTTTCTTTTCAAGGCGATCGAGCAGACGCGTCATCGATCCGCTGTCGTAAGACATGGCTCGCGACAGCTCGAACGGCGTGCTCGCGCGCCGCGACGACAGCATGACGATCACGCCGATTTGCTGCGCCGTGAGACCGAGCGGTGCGACCGCGCGGTCCGTTCGTTCGACCAGCACGTTGCGCGCTTTCGTCAGGTAATAGCCGAGGCTCGACTCCAGAGGAGTCGCGTCCGCGTTGTAGGGGCCATCAGTCATTGTGTTTCCGGAACATCGGCAAGCAGAACGGAGTTTAGCTGCCTAAGCAGGCAAGTCAAATTTCATCGACATCAGCTGGACGACTGAAAAACAACAGCGCCGTCGTCCATAGGGCGAAGTATCTTGAAATTTGGTTGCATAGTCAATATTATGACAGGCAACGAGTTACGCGCGATCCGCGCCACCCGAGACCATGTTCTGACCGATTTTCTGCACGTCGCGCAATGCGCCGCGCAAAAAGGATTTCCCCATGCTGTACCTCAAAAACACCCTTGGCGGCCTGGGCCGCTCACTGACCGATTCCGCGCTTAGCAGCTTTCAAGGCCCGCACCGCTGGTGGAAACTGGCGCTCTTCGCCGTGCTGGTCGTGCGTGCCGGGTGGATCGGTAGGGGTGGTGGTCATGGCGTGGGTCGAGCATCGGCGGGGCCGGAAGGGCGGCAAGGCGGCATCGGAAATGGGCAGGACCAAGCGCAGCGTCGAGCCTTGCGCCAGCTAGCGTTGTCGCCCCGCTCAACGCGTGCCAGGCGCGCGGCGATGCGCCGCCGTGCCGTGCGGCAGCGGGCAAGCAGGCCCGCCAGGCCAAGTCGACGGAATCACGGGTTTAACGCCCAAGGCGGTAACAGCGCGTAACCATCGCGGCCGCCCAAGTAACACATCTGCAGTCTTCCTCGCATTACCCTTTCAGTTTCCCGCGCTCGCGGGCTCATACGCTAACATTCCGGCAGACCAAGATCTCGCCCGGCCGACGGTGCTGCCATCGGCCGCATCGCGGCGTCCAGAAGGAATTCATTGCATGCAGTCTGATCGAATCTCGCGCGCGAGGCCGTTTGCGCCTCGCGCCCTGACTATCGCGGTGTCGGCGGCACTTGCTGCATTGCTGGCGGCTTGCGCCGTCGGCCCCGACTACAAGCGGCCGGCCGCCGAGATTCCGGCATCGTTCAAGGAAGCCGCGCCAGGCTGGAAAGTGGCGCAACCGGCCGATCAGCAGGATCGCGGCGACTGGTGGACCATTTACGAAGATCCCGCAACTCAACGCGCTCGAAGACAAGCTGAACGCCGCGAATCAGACCATCGCGCAATATGCCGCCGCTTATCGGCAGGCGCGCGCGCTAGTCGGCGAGGCCCGGGCGGCGTATTTCCCGACTATCGGTGCATCGGCCGGCGCGACGCGCTCGGGCACCGGCGTGTCGTCCACCGGAAGCTCGAACACCAGCCGCTCGGGCGTCAGCAATAGCTTCAACGTGCAACTCGACGCAAGCTGGGAGCCGGATCTGTGGGGCTCGGTCACGCGCACGGTCAATGCGCAGAAGGCCGGGCAACAAGGCGCCGCCGCCGATCTGGCGAACGCACGTCTGTCCGCGCAGGCCACGCTTGCCCAAACCTACTTCTCGCTACGCGCGCTCGACTCCACGCAGAAGCTGCTCGACGACACCGTCGCCGCCTATCAGAAGACGCTGCAACTCACGCAGAACCAGTACGCGCAGGGCGTCGCGGCGCGCTCCGACGTGATTCAGGCGCAAACGCAGTTGCAATCGGCGCAGGCCGCCGCCATCGACAACGGCGTGCAGCGCGCCCAGGACGAGCACGCGATTGCCGTGCTGGTCGGCGTGCCGGCGTCGGTTTTCTCGATTCCGCCTAGCCCGCTTACCGCGACGCCGCCGGCCGTGCCCGCGCAGATGCCGTCCGCGTTGCTCGAACGCCGCCCGGATATCGCATCGGCGGAGCGCAAGGCAGCGGCGGCGAACGAGCAGATCGGCGTGGCGATTGCCGCGTTCTTTCCGTCGCTGACGCTGTCGGCTAGCGGCGGCTTCGAGAATTCGGTGTTCTCGCAATTGCTGACCGCGCCGTCGCGCTTCTGGACGCTCGGCCCGCAACTCGCGGCCACACTCTTCGACGCGGGTCTGCGCCAGGCGCAAACCGACGCAGCGCGCGCCACGTATGACGCAGACGTCGCGACCTACCGTCAAACGGTGCTGACCGCGTTCCAGGATGTCGAAGACAACCTCGCGTCGCAACGTATCCTCGAACAGGAAATCGTCGTGCAGCGGCAAGCGGTGGATTCGGCGCGCCAGGCGCTCGCCATCGTGACGAACGAGTACAAGGCGGGCACGGTCGGCTTCGTCAACGTGCTGACCGCGCAGACCACGGCGTTCACAGCCGAGCAGAAGCTCGAGACGCTTGCCGGTCAGCGGATGGTGTCGTCGGTGGGTCTGGTGAAGGCGCTGGGCGGCGGCTGGGACGTGTCGCAAATGAACCGCGAAACGGGCGATGTGGCCGCACCGGCACCGTTGCCGGCGTCGTCGGCTACGCCGGTCGCGCAGAGCGGGGCGGTGGCGCCGCAGGTTCAGAACCAATAGGCTCAAGCGCCGATCGGCGTGATCGGGCATCGGGCGTCGATCGCCGATCGCAAAGCAAAAGAGGCATGACCGCAGATTGCGGCCATGCCTCTTTTTTCATCACGCTCAGCTAGCGAATCTACCCGGGCAAGCGCCGTTGCTTCAGTGCACGAAGGTCAGCGCCACCGAACCCGGCCCGGTCGGCCTTCCCAACAGATTCAACAAGCCCGCGAGATTTTCCTGCGCCTCGGGCGCGGCGCTGGCCACGCCGTGGAACGAAGTCGACGCCGCCGACACCGTGCCGTTGCCGCTCAGCATCAGCGGCCCCTTCATGGTCGTCAGATCGAGCGTGGACGACGCGCCCTGCGCCTGGAACAGCACGCGATACGAGCCGAGCGGCTTGACGCAGCGAAATCCGCGAACTGACGTCGTTCAGCGTCACGGTCAACTGGCCGAAGGCTTCCCGGTTGAAGCTGCGCCAGTCGGACCACGACAATTGCACTTTCCCCTGCAGATCGAGCGTATTGAACGGTGCGCCCAAGCCGCCCAGCAACGAAGCCGGCACGGTCATCGCACCGGGCGTCACAGTGGCGGTGCGCAGCGTGGCGTCGACGGTGACCGGGTCGGGCATCGCCTCGCTGTGCCGCATGGTCATGCGCACGCGGCCGGTGAACAACGGCCAGAACGACGTAGTCCATTCGATCCGCCCAGGCAGCAGCGTCGCCGCGCTCATGTCGGAGCCGGCGGCCAGCATCAGCGTAGCCGAGCCGTGCCAGAGCGAGCCGGCCGGATCGACGAGATTGACGTGTCCGCGCGTCTGTTTCGAGAACTGCGGGGTAATCCATGCGGCCGGCAACAACGCGAGCATCACGAGCGCCGCGGACAGCGCCGCGATCACCAGCCAGGGCAGCGCGACGCGCAGGCGCCGCATCCAGTAATTCATGCGAGATCCTGTGACGGCGCGGTTATTTAGCGGTCGACGGCTGCAACGACGCCGTCAGATCCACCTGGCCGTCTTCCTTGAGCGCCGTGATATGCGCCTCGGCGACCTGCACCTTGAACTGCTTGCGCGCTTCGTCGATCCAGCTCGTCCACGCCGGGAACGACGCGTTCTTCAGCTGGATCTGCACCGCGTTGCCGATCACCTGCACCTGCGTCGCGGCCAGACCGTGATCGCCGAGCGAAGCGGTGAGCGCGTCCTTGAGCGCCGCGCCGGTCGGCGCCACGCTCTGGCTCGTCGCCGACAACGCCCGCGCTTCGTTCGATTCCGCGGTCATCTGCGCAAGCTGCCGTTGCATGCCCGGCAGCGTTTCACGCAGATGCGAGCGGCCTTCCTGCGCGGGCGCCCACAGCACCGACCACGCGATCACCACCGCGAGTGCACCGCCGCCCCACGCCAGAATGGCTTTTTCGCGCTCAGTGCGCTGGTCCCAGAATCCGGCCCATGTTTGAGCGAGTTCAGCTTTCATTGTCCGTTCCTGATGGTCCACTTGCCGGTATTGCTGTCGATCGAACCGCTCAGCCCGTTGCGCGCGAGGCGCTTCGCAAAGTCGGGGTCGAGCTTGACCTCGGGTTTGAAAGTCACGTCGAGCCGACGGTCGTGATAGTCGAGTCCGGCAATGCCGTTGACCGGCACCGGCGACAGCGAACGCGCAAGCCCGTCCGCCAGCGACAGGAAATCGCCCGGGGACAATTCACCCGCGGCCACCCGCAACTGCTGCAACTGGCGCGACATCTGGTCAGGCGCGTCGAGCACGACCGTCGTCTTCGGGAAGGTGTTGAGCAGCAGTTCGGTCATCTGCGTGCTGATCGCGTCGCGTTGGCGCGCGAGCATCAGCCACTGCACGTTCGCGCCGATGATCGAGATCACCACGGCGGCGACCGCCAGCGTGATCGGCAGACGCAGACGGCGCAAGGTCGCGCGGTCGAGCCGCCACGGCTGCGACGCGAATTCGAACTGGCACAGGTCGAAGCGGCACTCCAGCGCGCGCCGCGCCAGCTGCTCGAACGGCAGCGGGCTCGCACCGTGGATATGCGCCGCGAGCCGCGCCGGACTATTCGGCGAAAGGCTCGGCTCGTTGCCGGGCACTTCGGTGAGGATGTACAGCGAGACCGGCGCCGCGCCGGCCAATGCGCCGAGCGTCGCGTTCACCGCCGTGGCCGGCACCGCCAGCCCTTCACCCTGAATACCACGCGCAATCGCAAGCTCGACGCGCGGCGTGGTGCTTTCGACCATGCCTTCCAGCAGCATCGCGGGCGCGGTCTGAACCACGGCGCCGAGAACGGCGGCCACCATCGGCGTGACCGAGGCCAAGCCCGGCGCCACTACCGGCGCAACGCCCGGCAGCGAGGTCGCCACGCCGGCTCCGGCTGAGCCCGCCGTGACCGGCTCGCCCGCGCTGACCGTTTCCGCGACTTCGGCGGGCTTGTCGAGCGCAGTGGCCACTTGCGGCAGGCAACGCGTCACCGGCACCGCGCGCAGGCTGCGATGCCCCGCCGTCGAAAACGCTTCGACGATAAAGCGGAACCAGCCGCGATCGATGATCGCCAGCAACTGCTTGCCGCCCGCGACCGGTTGCGGATCGACGGCGATATGGCAGGTTTGCGGATCCTGGATCAGTTGATCCTCGACGACATTGGGCAGCGCCAGACGCAGCTTCGGCCCGCGCAGCGGCGGCAGCGTTGCGGGCATCATCAGCAGGTCGCGGGCGGCGACCATCAGCACCGTGGAAGTCGCGCGCGGCAGCAGCGCGAGCGCCGAGCGGCCGGCGCGCTGGGTGCGGCCCGATTTGTCGAGCAGGACGAACGGCAACTCCGGCAGTTGCCATTCCTGCGAAGGCACCGCCGGATCACGCGGCGGCAATAGGACGATCAGCGTGCTCAAAGGCCACTCTCTCTGGGAATTGCGTTGTTCATAGTTGGTCTTGTACCCGCACGATACGCGTTGTATGAGTCATTGCATCGCGATAGACGAGCGTCGTGCGGTCCACTTCGGCGCGCTCGTGCTGCACGCGGCCATGAATCAAAAAGTAGCTGGTGGTGACGTCCATTTCGCTCGGATCGATCGCGGTGGAGTGCACGCCGGCCCCGGTCAACGCGAGCTGCACGTCGCCGATATTGTGGAAAAACACCGTCTGCCGGCGCGCCACAAAAGCCTGCGCGGACGACAGGTTCATTTCCGGCACGATCGCCGAGATCACCTCGGCCGACGCGGTATTCATGTTGACCGCCGTCACGGTCGGCAGAATGGTCACGAAGGGCCGCAATTGCGCGATCATTTCCGGCGTGTAGCCGGGAATGTCGAGCAGCGAGTCGACGCTGGTCAACTGGAGCGGAGCGCCGCCGCGGTCGTCGTCGTCGTCGATACCGGGTTTGTCGGTGAAGCCGCCGCCCGTGGCGCCGCCCTGAACCGCCTGAGCCGCCGTGTTGGTCGACGACGTGTTGGTCGACGACGTAGTGGTCGAGGTGGTCGTGGAGGTGCTGGTCTGGAAGCGGGTTGCCGATTGCGCGAGACTCGCGCGCACCTGCACGGCGGTGTTCTTCGCCAATTGGCTGTTCGCGCCGAGCGACACGAGCAGGCGCTGATAGGCGCTGATCTGCTCGGTGTTCAGCTGCAGCACGCCGGGCGCGGGGCTCGACACCAGATTGCGCAGATTGAATTTTGCCTGCGCGTCTTCGATCGAGCCGGAAAGATACGTATCCGCGCCTTGCTCGGCGCGGACTTCGCCGATCTGTCCCAGGAAATCGGACAGCCGGGTCTTCGCAATCGGCACGCCCCACAGGCCGCCGAGATACGTGATACCGGCCGACGTATCGCCTTCCGAACGCAGGATCAGCCGCGTCCAGTCGAGCGCGCCGCGCGACACCCATAAGGCCTGCGAAAGCAGCCGCTGATTTTCGATGCGGCGGATCTGCACCTGTTGCCGCCACAGCATGCCCGCCACCAGAATCGCCGACAACGCGACAACCAGCAGCGCGCTGATGATCGCCGCACCTTGCTGTCGCGCACGCGACGATGCCTGGCGGCTTTTCCGTTTGCCGGATGCGCGCGCACGGGTAGGCGCCTGCGTCTGACCGAAGTCACACGGCGCAGCACGCATAAACCGTCGCGCAGACAACCAAGAGAATTTCATCTTCATTCTCCGACCAGAAAAACCCGCGTGATGGGTCGCGCAAGCGTCTTTGCCGACACACTCACTTCCAGCCCCGTCACCGAGCGCGGCAACGGCGCATTGCCCAGTTGCGGCACCTTCAGATTATTGTTGGCCTCGATGATCGCGCTCTGCACGTCTTCCGGCCGCACGGTCCAGCCGACTTTGGGCACGTACAGCCGCGCGGAAATCGACGTGACGTTGCCCATCAGCGGCACGGCGGACCAGCCGTCACCTTCGGAGCCGCGCAGCGCGCGCCGCAAGTCGCCGACATTGCCCAGCGGCGGCGACGCATAACGGGTCACGCGTCCATTGGACACCCGATAGCGCACTACCTGCAAACGCGGCGCGCTGCCCGGCAACACCATCTCGCGAACAACCTGCAACACGTTGCCCGACAGCGAAACGGCAGCCTGGCCCGATTCGTCGTCCGAGGCGGCGTGGCGCACGTCGATTCGCATCTGGTCGAACAGCTGCGCGAAGACGCGCTCTTCTTCCATCGCTGCCGTAATGGTCTGCCGGCCGCGAATGATCTGGTCGAGGCCGCGCCACGACAGCACGGCAATCACCGCCATGATCGCAATCGCGACCAGCAGTTCGATCAGCGTGAAGCCACGCGCGCCCGATCGGCGGCGGCGTTCAGAGCGAGCGGTTGTTTTCATTCGCGACCACCGTGACCATCTGAGCGAGATTGCCGGAACGCCCAGGCATCGTCACCATCACTTCCACTCGACGAAACACCGGATTCGGCGTCGACGTCACTTTTTCGGTACACATCAGCTGCAAGTTGCCTTGCGAGCACTCGAAGCTCGTCGAGCCGACACTCGGCCACGCGTGCGTCAAATGCAACTGTGCGAGCGTGTTGTCTGCGCTCCAGCCGGCGAGCAGACGCCGATGCAAATCCGCCTCGCCGCTTGCGAGACTGCCGACCGCGCGTAACGACGCGGCCAGCGCGACCGCGATGATCGCGAGCGCGACCAGCACTTCGATCATCGTGAAGCCGCGCTGTGCGCGTCGGGCATGACCGGCACGTTTCAAACTGCTGCAACGACGCATCTCAGCGCACCTCATAGCGGCCATTGCCGGTGCCGACGATCGTCGCGCTTCCGGCTGCCGAAAACAGCGTGATCTGCACCGGCACGTCGATCGCCTCGGTGCCGAACACGATGCGGCTCGGATGCGAATCCGACCCCGGATAGCTGATCGAGACGCCGGTCACGCCGCCTTCCCAGTTACGCGGCCCGAGCAGTTCGTCGCGCAACGGACGCCAGCCGTCTTCGGTGCGCTGATCGAAACGGAAGCCGTTGTCGAGCGGCTGCCACGCGATGGGCCGCGCGCGCACCTGGGCCTCGTCGCCGGCCGATTCGAACAGCAGCGCGAGACGCTGCGCTTCCTCGTTCAGATCGGTGCGCGGATTGCGGGTCATCGTCAACGCGGTGAGAGAAACCAGCAGCCCGGCGATCACCAGCACGACCATCATTTCGAGCAGCGTGAAACCAGCGGCGCGGCGGCGGTTGGCGCTCATGCGCGAGCTGCGCGCGTTGCTCGAATTGCGCGAATCACGCGAGCGCTGCGCGGCGGTACTCGCCGCGCGCGGCAACGGGGCCGTACACGGAGTGTCCACACGGGACTTGCAAGCGGACATACGCATAGAGCCGGCCATCAACGATCAACTGGGAGTCAGACAAAAACGCATCGACAGAACACGCGAACCGCGCCGCAGGGCAGCGCGCCCGAAGGCAGGTTCGCACGCATGAAAAAAACCGTGGCTTTTAAGGCCGCTTACTGCCACGAGCCGACGTCGGCATCATTGCCTTCGCCGCCCGCCTTGCCGTCGGCGCCGTAGCTGAACACGTCGATCTCGCCGTGCACGCCCGGATTCAGATACTGATACGCGTTGCCCCACGGATCGTTCGGCAGACGTTCGAGATAGCCGCCGTCTTTCCAGTTGGCCGGCACCGGATCGGTAGCGGGCTTTTCGATCAACGCGCGCAGACCTTGCTCCTGGGTCGGATAACGGCCGTTATCGAGGCGATACAGTTTCAGCGCCTGCATCACGGTGCCGATGTCCTGCTTGGCGGCGACACGGCGTGCTTCGTCCGGACGGCTCATGATCTTCGGGACGATCAACGCGGCCAGAATGCCCAGAATCGCGATCACGACCATCACTTCGATCAGCGTAAAACCTCGTTGACGACGGCTGCGCGAACCCGCGATTTCAGTGCGGCGAGTGGTCGACAGTTGCATAGCTTGCTACCTCTTTTCAGATGAAGTTTTGACTGGTCAGAATGCGTCTGGTGGCAAACAGGGTGCCATCGGACAGGCCCAGCCGGTCATTTTAATGTCATGGTATTGAAGGGATTCAACCCAACGCAATTTTCACAATAGTCCGTACAATGTGCGCATGAACGCCATCCAAATCCGCCTTCTGTCGCTCGCGCTGTTCGCCGTTTTCTGCGCGACGCTGACTTACTGGGTTATCACCCTCTCCACCCTGTCCGGCGCGCCGCTGCCCGCGGCGGCTGCACACGCTCAGGTCTCGACCGACGAAGCCGCCACGCTGTTCGGCGGCCAGCTCACGCGCAGCGTCAATCAGGACGTGCATCTGTTCGGCATCCTCGCTTTGCGGGAAGGCGCCGCGGCAATCGTCAGCGTGGGCGGTGAACCGCCGCATGCCGTATCGCTCGGCAGCGCGTTGATGCAGGGCGCCAAACTTTCCGAAGTCCGCGCCCGCTCGATCATCATCGACCGCAATGGCGCGCATTCCGAAGTATTCCTGCCGGCCAACGCAGCCGGCCCGACCATTTACGTCCGATAAATCAGGCGGCGAGGCTGCTTCAGGCCGCCTCGCTTGGCTAGCCCGCCTGCTTCACTTCGCTTGCTTCACTACGTTTTGCTTCAGCCGGTTACGCGGCGGCGAGAGCCGCTACTCGCCGCGCAACCCGGCCTCGTTTCGCGTTACGCGTTACCGCGTCACTGCACGAGGTTGTTCAACTCGATGATCGGCAGCATCACCGCCAGCACGATCACCAGCACCACGCCCCCCATCGCCAGAATCAGCAACGGCTCCAGCAGGCTCGTCAGGAACATCGTGCGGCGCTCCAGCTCGCGTGCTTCGCCTTCGGCCGCGCGGTCGAGCATGGTCGTCACGTCGCCGGTGGCTTCCCCGGAACGGATCAGGTGCACCAGCACCGGCGGAAACGTCTTCGTATTGCCGAGCGCGCGCGACAGCGACGTACCTTCGCGCACGCGCACAATCGCATCGTCGATGTTGCCGCGCATCGCGTTGTTGCTAAGCGTTTCCGCAGCCGCTTGCAACGCGCGCAGGATCGGCACGCCGGCGGCTGTCAGAATGCCGAGCGTGCTCGCAAAACGCACGGTGTTGTAGCCGCGTACGAGCTTGCCGAGCAGCGGCGCGGTGAGCAGCCAGCGGTCGAACACGAGCCGCGGACCGGGCTGCTTCAGAATCGAGCGCACGATATACGACAGCGCGAACACGGCGATCAGCACCGCCCACCACCAGTGCCGCACGAAGCCGGACAGCGCCATCATCATGATGGTGAGGAAGGGCAGTTGCTGCTTGGTGCTGGCGAACACGTTCACCACCTGCGGCACCACGTAGCTCAACAGAAACGTGACGATACCGAACGCGATGAGCGTCACGATGGTCGGGTAAGTGAACGCAAGCACGATCTTCTGTTTCAGTGCATTGCTTTGCTCGATGTAGTCGGCCAGACGCGACAGCACCAGACCGAGCTTGCCCGTATGCTCACCGGCTGCGACGAGCGCGCGGTAAATCTCGGGGAAGTCTTTCGGATGCTGCGTCAGCGCATTGGCGAGCGAATGGCCACCGAGCACTTCCGCGCGAATCGACGCCATCAGCTCGCGAATGTAATCGCGCTCCGACTGGTCGGTCAGCACCGCGAGCGCTTCGTCGAGCGGCAAACCCGCGATCAGCAGGCTGGCCAGCTGACGCGTGAGAATGGCCTGCTCGCGCTGCGACAGGCGTCGCCCCAACGACAAACGTTGATTGCGCTCACCCCGCGTTCGGGTTGCCGCCGGTTCGACGACCAGCGGCGTCAGTCCCTGCGAACGCAGATTAGTGCGGGCACCGCGCGCGCTGTCCGCGTCGAGTACGCCTTTTTGCGCCTTGCCCGCCGCATCGATTGCTTCGAAACGAAATGCCGGCATGCGCTTATGCTCCGCCCGTCACGCGGATCACTTCCTCGAGCGAGGTCAGCCCGGAAGCGAGCCAGCGGTCCGCATCTTCACGCAACGTGCGCATGCCTTGCGCTCGGCCGACTGCGAGAATTTCCGCATCGGCTGCATTGCGGTGGACCAGCGAGCGGATTTCGTCGTCGATCAGAAGCAGTTCGTAGACGCCGCGCCGTCCCGCGTAGCCGGATTGGCCACAACGGTCACAACCCACCGGATGCCAGCGCACGCTGCCGTCTTCTTCAGTACGTTCTTCGCGGCACACCGGGCACAAACGCCGCACCAGACGCTGCGCCAGCACGCCAAGCAGCGACGAAGCCAGCAGATAAGGCTCGACGCCCATGTCGGTCAGACGTGTCACGGCGGATGCCGCGTCGTTCGTGTGCAGCGTCGCCAGAACCAGGTGGCCCGTCAGCGACGCCTGCACCGCGATCTGCGCGGTTTCGAGGTCGCGGATTTCACCGATCATGATGATGTCCGGATCCTGCCGCAGAATCGAGCGCAACGCGCGTGCGAAGTTCATGCCGATCCGCTCGTTGACCTGCGTCTGGCCGATGCCGGAGAGGTCGTATTCGATCGGATCTTCGACCGTCATGATGTTGGTCGTGGCCGTTTCGAGCCGCGACATCGACGCATACAGCGTGGTCGTTTTGCCCGAGCCGGTCGGGCCGGTGACGAGCACGATGCCGTGCGGCTTGCCGATCAGTTTGTCGAACTTGACGAGCGTGTCCGGCGCCATGCCGAGCGCTTCGAGGTTCAGGCGCGACGCGTCTTTTTCCAGCAGACGCAGCACCGCGCGTTCGCCGTGACCGGTCGGCAGCGTCGACACCCGCACGTCGACCGGACGGCCGCCGACGCGCAACGTGATACGGCCATCCTGCGGCAAACGCTTCTCCGCGATGTCGAGCTGCGCCATGATCTTGATCCGCGAGATCAGCGCGCCGTGCAGCGCTTTCTTCGGCCGCACGACGTCGCGCAGCGTACCGTCGACGCGAAAGCGCACCACCGACGCGTTCTCGAACGGCTCGATGTGAATGTCCGACGCCTGTTCGCGTGCCGCTTGAGTCAGCAGCGCGTTGATCATGCGGATGATCGGCGCGTCGTCTTCCGATTCGAGCAGATCCTCGACCTCGGGAATGTCCTGCATCAGACGCGACAGATCGACTTCGCCTTCCACCTCGCCGACCACCTGCGCGGCGCTGCCATCCTGGCGCGCATACGCCTGGTTGATCGCCTGCGCAAGTTCGTCGGCGGCCAGACGCACCACCGACACCGCGCCGAAATTGCGCGTGATTTCGGCGAGCGCGGCTTCGCTGGTGCGTTCGCTGATCCAGACTTCGAGGCTGTCCGGGTGCTGATGCGCGACCAGGATCTGGCCGCTGCGGGCAAAGCCATAAGGCACGAGCCGGGCAGCGACGGCTGAAGGCGCAGCGCGCTCGCCGGCGACTACTTCACCGCCCTGAGTGCGATGGGCTGCTTGCGCGGGCGCCTGTGTCACTGCGTTACTCCTTGCGACTGCGTGCCGGTGGGCGAGGGCATCACGGCCGGATTGGGCACGATAGCCGGTGCAGGCGTGACCGTCGACGGAACCGTCGTCGGTGCCGGCGTGACCGTTGCCGGAGCCGGAGCAACCGGCGCCACACCGGTCGCCTGCTGACGGCGCATCGCGTTCAGATCGAACAGGTTCATCGCAGCCGAGCCGCCCTGGCTCGGGCCGAGCGGCATCGGCGGCATGACCGGATCGTCCTTGTCCTTCATGATGTTGTTATCCGACTTGTACGCACCCTGCACGCCCTGCACATAGTCGTAACGATTCGACGTCACAGCCTGCGCCGTATCGCGATCGTTGATGATCACCGGACGCAGGAACACCATCAGGTTGGTCTTGTCGCGCGTCTTCTGCTCGGAACGGAACAACTGGCCGAGCCACGGAATATCGCCCAGCAGCGGCACCTTGCTGTTGCTGACCTGATAGTTGTCCTGCATCAGGCCGCCCAGCACGATGATTTCGCCGTTGTCGGCGAGCACCGTCGACTGGATCGAGCGCTTGGTGAACTCCGGACCTGCCGGGTTGGTCGTCGCGTTGGTCGTGCCGTTCACGATCGCCGAGTCTTCCGTGTATAGCTGCAGCTTGAGAATGCCGCCGTCGGTGATCTGCGGCTTCACGTGCAGCGTCAGACCGACGTCGACGCGGTCGTACGTATTGAACGCCGCGCTCGTGGTGCCGCTCGTCAGGTTCGAATATGAGCCGGTCTGAATCGGCACGTTCGTCCCGACGATGATCTTCGCTTCTTCGTTGTCGAGCGTGATCAGGTTAGGCGTGGACAGCACGTTGGCGTCAGCGCTGGTCGACAGCGCCTGCAACAGCGCGCCGAGGCCCTGCACACCGAAAATGTTTCTCACCCAGCCGACGTTCAGGCCTTGCTGAAGGGTCGAGGTACCCAGCGCCGACGCGAGACCGCCGGTCGCGGCGGCCGCGGTCAGATTGATAATGCTGTTGCTCGAACCGGTCGTCAGATTGGTACCGGCGAACACCGAGTTGCTCGCGACCTGCCACTGAATGCCGAGGTTGCCGCTCGTGTTCGAGTTCAGTTCGACGATCAGCGCTTCGATGTAGACCTGCGCACGGCGCGCGTCGAGCTGGTCGATCACGGCGCGCAGGTTGCGATACACCGGTTCGGACGCGGTGATGATCAGCGAGTTGGTAGCCGAATCCGCCTGGATCATGCCGCCGGGCTGATTGTCGTCGCTCTTGTCCTTGTCGCCGCCGAGCAGGCCGCCATTGCTGTTGTTGCCCGAACCGCCGCCGCCCATCGGCGAAGCCGACGAGCCGCTGCTGCTGCCGCCGAGGCTGCTGGAGGGCAACGGCGGGGTACCCGAGGTACCGGTCGAATTGCTGCCGCCCGAGCCGCCGCTACCGCTGCCGTTAAACGAATTGGCCGAGCTGGAATCGCTCGACGAACCGGAGTCGCCGCCCTTGCCGAGCATGCCGCGCAACGTCTTCGCGAGCTTGGTGGCGTCTGCGTTGCGCAGCGGCACGACGTGCATGTTGCCCGGCATCGTGGTCGGGGCGTCGAGTTCCTTCGCGAGCTGCCTCGCCGACGCGAGACGTGCAGGGTTCGACGCGCGGATCAGCAGCGAATTGGTGCGTGAGTCAGCCGTGACGGACACCTTCAGCGTCGCGTCGGTGCTGCCGATCGCGCCCGGATCGAGCATCTTGGTCAGTTGCGCGGCGATGTCGAGCGCGTTGCCGTTCTTCAGCGGCACGACCGCTACCGACTGGCCCGCTGCCGTATCGACACCCGCGATGATCTGCGCGATACGACGCACGTTGTCGGCGTAATCGGTCACGACAATCGTATTGTTAGCGGGGTAGGCCGCCACGGTATTGTTCGGCGAGATCAGCGGACGCAGCACTGGCAGCAGGTTGTTCGCCGACTCGTTCCTGAGCACGAACACCTGGGTCACCACCTGATCGCCACGCGCGACAGGCGCGTTGCCGACGTAGGTCGGCACGCCTTGCAGCTTGGCGTCGGCTTCGGGCACGACTTTCAGGACGCCATGGTCCTGAACCAGCGAGAAACCCTGCATGCGCAGCGCGGATTGCAAGGTCTTCAGCGCCTGATCTTCCGGCACCGAGTTTTCGGACACGAGGTTCAACTGCCCTTTGACACGCGGGTCGACGATGATCGTCTTACCGGTTGCGGCGCCAATTGCTTTCGCGACCTGATCGATGTCGGCGTTCACGAAGTTGAGTGTCACCTGTGCCTGTGCTGTCTGCGCGGTGATCAATCCAGCCACCAGCAGCGCCGTTGCAACGCGACGCAAAGCCATACTATTTCTTCTCATGGAATGTGATGTCGATGCCAACAGCATTTTGCTGCCGACGGTCATGCAGTGCGAACACGGAGGCTGAACGCCGCCTTGCCGGTCTGCGGGCCAGCCTCACGGCCTGAAGTCGCCACGGGTGGGGCCCACCCAGTGTCCGAAAAAAATGAACAGTAACAGTTTTTCATGTCGGATTTGTCACAAAACGAACGACTGGACGCGATTCTTGTACGAGAGCGCTGGTCTGTTAATCAATTGAAAGCTGATCGGCATAAACGACGATCCTGGGACACTCGCTTTCTGCCTGCTTATGTCTGTTAGCTAACTTGGACGCAAACCGGACTGTCGGTATGATACGAGCGGTTCAAGTCCTGGATGAGGGTTTCGCCAACGCGGGTTTTCCCCGATATTCGGCGAAAGCCCGGCCAGCAGGCCCGACTGGCCGCCATCGGCAGGAATATGGCCGAAGACGTCCCTTACCACCCCTTACCCTTGCCACTTATTTAGTCGTATTAACTGATGAAACGAGCCTGTGTCACTCTCACCGCTGGACTTACCCTGCTAATCGCAGCAGGGTCGGCGCGCGCGGATTGTTTTGACGAGGCCGCGAAGTATCAGAAGGTCAACCCGTTGATTCTGCGAGCCATTGCGTGGCAGGAGTCGCACAATCGCCCTGACGCGCAACACAAGAACGCCAACGGCTCGATCGACTACGGCGTGATGCAGATCAATTCGATCCATCTGCCAGTGCTCGCTCAATACGGCATCTCGCAGGGCACCTTGATGGAGCCGTGCAAGAACGTATATATCGCGGCATGGCATCTACGCCGTCAGATGAACAAGTACGGCAATACATGGCAGGCGGTAGGCGCATACCACTCTGAAACACCGGCTCTGCGCGACAAGTATTCACAACAGATAGCCGCAATTCTGCGTAAGTGGAATCTCATGCCGGCCGGACACTAGGCACTGCGTTCAGCACTGTCCCCGGCACCGCATTCGTCAGGACTGCATGTCAGCCTGCCAATGCCGTTGCAGGCCATGCTGGCCAATATCCGCCAGCCCCATAAGTGGGTTCGCACCCTGCTTACCGCAAATTTGCGTCACAGACAAGACCCGCAGTATACCTTCTTCTGGTTTTCGACCTGGGTGCCGCGCGCGGACGCCCTCTGTTTTGATGCACAATGCGGCTTCGTGCTGCCGTCAAAGCCGACGTCATGAGGGCTTATCCGGCACGCCTTCTACTACTCCTGTTTTCCGTACTGCGATGAACCAGCCGCTACTGCCCGTCACCGTGCTCTCCGGTTTTCTGGGCGCCGGCAAGACCACGCTCCTGAATCACATCCTCGCGAATCGCGCGGGCTTGCGCGTGGCCGTGATCGTCAATGATCTGGCCGCCGTCAATATCGACGCCACCCTCGTGCGCGAGGCCGCCGTGCTTTCGCAGGTAGAGGAGCAACTCGTCGAGTTGTCGAATGGTTGTATCTGCTGCACGCTGCGCGACGATCTGCTGCTGGAAGTCAAACGTCTTGCCGCAGAAAAGCGTTTCGATGCGATTCTGATCGAGTCGACCGGCGTGGCCGAGCCTATGCCGATCGCGGAAACATTCAGCTTCGTCGACGATGACGGCACGTCGCTGTCCGAGCTCGCGCGACTCGACACGATGGTGACCGTGGTCGATGCGTTCAACTTTCTGCGCGACTACGGTTCGTCCGACGCGCTCGCCGAACGTGGCATCGCCGCGACCGACGAAGATGACCGCACGCTCGTCGAGTTGCTGATCGAGCAGATCGAATTCTGTGACGTGCTGGTCGTGAACAAGGCCGACCTCGTCAGCGCCGACGAACTCACCCAGCTGCAACGCATTCTGGCCCGCATCAATCCGCGTGCGGTGCAGGTGGTTGGCCGTTTCGGCAACGTGCCGCTCGCTGAAGTAGTGAACACGGGCCGCTTCGATTTCGATGAAGCGGCGAGTGCGCCGGGCTGGCTGGCGTCGCTTGCTCATGAAGCGGGGCACGGACACGAGCACGACAGCGGCCATTCACATCACAGCGAGGCGGACGAGTTCGGCATCGGCAATTTCATTTACCGCGCGCGTCGGCCGTTTCATCCGGAACGGTTGTGGGCGTTGCTGCATCAGGAATGGAAGGGCGTGCTGCGCAGCAAGGGCTTTTTCTGGCTGGCGACGCGTAACGATATCGGCGGCTCGCTGTCGCAAGCGGGCGGCGCCTGCCGGCATGGTCCGGCGGGGATGTGGTGGGCCGCGCAGGATCGCAGCGAATGGCCGGAGGGCGACGACGAACTGTTGGCCGAGATCGCTGCCGACTGGTACGGCAGTCCGGACGACATGACCATCGGCGACCGTCGGCAGGAACTGGTGATGATCGGCGTCGGCATCGATCCGGCCGGGTGGACCGCGAAGTTCGACGCCTGCCTGCTGACCGACGACGAATACGCGCTCGGCCCGCAAGGCTGGCTGCAATTCACCGATCCGTTTCCCGCGTGGGATTTCGACGAAGACGATCACGACCATGATCACGGCGATCATCACCACCATCATGGTTGCAATCACGACCACGACCATGACGAAAACTGTCATGGCCACGGCGAGATTGTGCATCGCCACGATTAAGCCTGGCAGGAGCCGCGACGGCACATGTCACGCGGCTCCCGGCATTCACGCCATTCAAGCACGACAACGCGCAGACAACGCGCAGACGAAAAAAAACCCGCCGTGGGCGGGTGTCAACTGCCGGGCAGTAGTCTGCTTAGCGCTTGTTGACTGCGTCCTTGAACGCTTTGCCTGCCGTGAACTTGACGGTCTTGGCAGCCGGGATCTTGATGGTTTCGCCGGTCTTGGGATTACGACCCGTACGCGCCGCGCGCTTGCCCGAACCGAAACTACCGAAGCCGATCAGCTGGACTGCATCGCCCTTCGAAACAGACTTCTTGATCACTTCAAGCAACGTGTCCAGCGTTTCACCGGTTTGAGCCTTGCTGGCGCCCGTCTGTCCTGCGACGGCGTCGATCAGTTCCTGTTTGTTCATTAAGGTTCCTTTCTGGTTTAGGTTGACACGAACAGCGCGAACGCGCCGATTATACGTGCGCGGGCCGCGCCGTCGAGCAGCTACGGCTTCGGAGCCCCTCCGACCTGAGCGCCGGGAAAATGACCAACCGGCGGCCGTGCTGCCGCTCCTCTCGCGGCGCTTGCTATGATAGCGCAGCGCAAACCCAATCAGGACAAGGGTTTCGAAGATTTCAACGGTTCCGGAGCCGATATCGCAAGGAAACTGCAATTTTTCCTCTTTGCGACCTCCAACCGAAGGCTGAAACCCAGTGTGGACGGGGCTTGACGTTGGTTTTTACCAACGTCTCGCGCGTCTTTTTCGCCGCCAGGCGAGCTGCGCGCGCTGGCGGTAACGTTCGACCCGCTCTCCCCGAGCGTCATTTCCCGACGCGAATGACCGATCCGCTGATCCCCGCCGTCCTCGCTTTTCGCGACAACGGCACGCCTTTTTCGCCACTTTATAACGACATCTATCACAGTGCCGTCGGCGGTCTCGAACAGGCTGACTTCGTTTTTCTGCGCGGCAATTCACTGCCCGAACGGTGGCAAAGCCGACGCACGTTTACCGTGCTCGAAACCGGCTTCGGCATGGGCATCAACTTTCTGGTGACATGGGCTGCGTGGCGCGCCGATCCGTCGCGCTGCGAGCGGCTGCATTTCGTATCGACGGAAAAGCATCCTTTTACGCTCGACGATTTGCGCAGCGTCTATTCCGCGACGCTGTCGGATCCCGCGATCGCGGAACTGGCGCAAGCGCTCGCCGACGCCTGGCCGATGCTCGTCCCCGGCACGCACCGGCTCGAATTCGACGACGGGCGCGTCGTGCTCACGCTCGTTTTCGGCGACGCGGCCGGGAGCCTGCCCGCGTTGCGACTACGCGCCGACGCGTTCTATCTGGACGGCTTTGCGCCGGCCAGAAATCCCGAACTCTGGACGCCGGCCATCTTCAAGGCGCTCGCGCGGCTGGCGGGCGAGGGCGCAACGTTCGCCACCTACAGCAGCGCGGGCGACATCAAACGCGCGCTCACGCAGAGCGGTTTCGAATACCGCAAAGTCGATGGATTCGGCTGGAAGCGGGCGATGCTGGTCGGTCACTTCGCACCGCGCTGGCGGGTGCGCCGCTATGAGCCGCCGGCGCCGCTCGCCGTGCAGGAGCGGCATGCCGTGGTGATCGGCGCGGGGCTTGCCGGCTGCGCGGTGATCGAACGGCTTGCGGCGCGCGGCTGGCGGGTGACGTCGGTGGAACGGCACGCCTCGGTCGCGCAGGACGCGTCGGGCAATCCCGCCGGCGTGTTCCATCCCATGATTTCACGCGACGACAGCGTCGCCTCGCGCGTCACCCGCGCGGGCTTTCTGTACGCGCTCAGGCGCTGGACTGAACTGGAACGCGCCGGTCATCGATTGCTGCGAGGCGGCCAAGGCCTGCTGCAGATCGCCGCGGACGACGACGAAGCCCGCTCGATCAGCGCAGCCATCGCCGCGTTCGGTTATCCGCCTGATTACGTCACGCCCGTCTCGGCTGAGGACGCTCAACGGCTCGCGGGCACACCGCTCACGCGCGGCGGCTGGCTGTTTCCGCACGGTGGCTGGATCGATCCGGCGTCGCTCTGCGCGGCTCAGTTGGCCGCGGCGGGTGAGCGCGTCGAGCGACGCTTCGGCGTGGAAGTCGCCCGGCTCGAACGATCCGGCGATCAGTGGACGGTGTTCGATACAGCGGGTCGTGCCGTCGTGAGCGCGCCGGTGGTGATCGTCGCAAGCGCGCACGATGCGGCGCGCATCGCCGGATTGCGGCATGCGCCGACTCGCAGCATTCGCGGCCAGTTGAGTCTGCTGCCGCCGGGGAGCGTGCCGCGGCTGGCGCTGCCGGTGATCGGCGAAGGCTATGCGGTGCCGCTTGCAAACGGCGTTACGCTCACCGGCGCGACCTACGAACTCGACGATCCCGAGACATCGCTGCGTGCTGATGGTCATCGCGAAAACCTGGAACGCGTTGCGCAGATGCTGCCCGCATTCGAAGGCGCAATCGACCCTGCGCAATCGGCGGCACTCGCCGGCCGGGTCGCATTTCGCTGCGTCACGAGCGACCGCATGCCGATGCTCGGCCAATTCGCCGACGAAGCTCAGGCAGCCCGGGACGCAGAGCGTCTGCGCGGCGCCTGGCCGCTCGATCTACCCCGCATGGATGGCGTTTACGGCGCGTTCGCATACGGCTCGCGTGGGCTGGTCTGGGCAGCACTCGGTGCGGAGCTGATCGCGTCGCAAATTGAAGGCGAGCCGTGGCCGCTCGAACGCGATCTTGCCGAAGACATCGACCCCGCACGCTTTCTGTTGCGCGCATTGCGGCAAGGATCGGTGAGTTAACCGCGCATGTTAACGAACGCACTGAGCGAAAAAGTTATCCACTGAAACATGTGGATAACCGCGCAGTTAACCGGCGCAAGTGGTGTGGAACCGTTGTGGACGTAAACGGGGTAACTCGGCCGCCGTCGAAAAACGCTAAAAGTTACCCTCGTTTACGCGCCGGTCCCGCACATGCTGTGCATCCGGTTATGCCGTCGGCAAACTGCTGATTCACTTCGGTAAACAGGAGTTATCCACAGAAAACGAGGCAGCTTGTTAACTGTTACTACGTATACATACAGTAAACCTGTAAACAGCAAGGCCAAGGCTGGAGACGTGCTCATCGGCGTAGCCCGATCCCTTCAAAACGGCGCAAATCTTCTGCGTCGATGTCCCGAAAAGCACACACGGGGCAGTCACTCTTTCACGTTTACGTCGACCCGTATCGGCGGTAAAAAAGTCTCTTTTTCCTCATGTCGTGAAGATAACGTACGTTTTTACCGTTTTGCCTGCATGTTCGTGTGTTTTCGGTTGAGGCTGAAAAAGCTATGGCACAATCGCCGTTCTTTTCCGCGACGTGCCCTGCCTGTAGCGGCACACGCAGTAAACGGAACGGCGCCGAACAATCAGAATCTGATCCAAAGTCGGCGGCGTTCTTTCACCGTGCCGCGCCGGTCGCTACGGCAGCACTCATGAATGCGCGTGGCTCTTGCTGCTGCAGCGCGTTCAGATCATCCGATCAGAGAAAACTCGCAACGCTGGCCACGCGAAGCGATTGCGACAGTAAACGTGTCTAGCGTTTACCCGTTCGCCGGTGTTTGCGCCGGTTCGTGTCGTCCGCCGTTGCTGCAAAGGAGAACCCATTACGATGAATTCGGCGTTTTCATTTTTTCCAGCCTGGCCGCTTTCACCCGACGCCATTTTTTGGGCTGGTCTCGCATTGCTTGCCGCCGGCCTCTGCGGTGAACTTTGCTATCGCGCGTGGCGTTTACCGCGTATTTCCGGATATGCAGTCATTGGCCTGATAGCAGGCGCTGCGGGTTTTGGCGTGATCGATGCGGAATCGGCGCGCGCCGCGCGGCCCTTGCTCGATGTCGCGCTCGGTTTACTGTTATTCGAATTGGGTAGCCGGCTCGATTTGCGCTGGATCCGCCGCAATCCGTGGTTGATTCTGTCGAGCGTCGCGGAAGCCACGCTGACTTTCGCGCTGGTTCTGCCTGTTCTGCTGTTCCTGAAAGTGCCGCTGATGGTGGCCACCGTGCTCGCCGCGATTGCGATGGCCACGTCGCCCGCGATGATGATCCAGTTGAAAACGGAGTTGCGCGCGGAAGGGCAGGTCACTCAGCGTTTGCTCACGCTCACGGCGCTGAACAGCATGTACGCGGTAGTGATCGAAAAGCTCGTGTCGAGCTGGCTGCATCAGGAGGTTTACGGCAACGTTTTCGCGACTATTCTGCAGCCGCTTTATCTGCTGATCGGCTCGCTTGTGCTCGCGTATCTGCTTGCGCGCACCTGCACGTTTTTCTATCGACGCCTGAACATGCAGGACGAGCATTCGTTCGTTGCATTATTCGGTCTCGTGCTGCTGGCGATCGCGCTCGCGCATCTGTTCAAGCTGTCGACCATTCTGGCGCTGCTCGCTGCCGGCATCATCGTGAAAAATCACGAGGCGCGTCCGCAGTTGTGGCCGCAGCATTTCGGCACGGCCGGCTGGCTGCTGACCGTGATTCTGTTTGTGCTTACGCTGACTTCGTTCGAATGGAAAGACATCGCGCTTGGCGGCGTTGCTGCTTTGGGCCTGATCGTCGCGCGGCTGGTCGCGAAGCTCGTCGGCGTGCTGGCCTTTGCCAAGCCAAGCGGATTGGACTGGAAGCAGGGCATCGCACTCGGTTTGTCGCTATCGCCGATGTCGGCGCTCGCCTATCTGCTGGTGGACGACACCTATAACCTGTATCCGAATTTCGACCCGCAACTGCGCGCCATCGTCATGTGTTCGATTTTCGTGCTGCAGATTCTCGGGCCGTGGCTTGTTTACCGGAGCCTGGCAATGGTGGCCGAACGGCGCGAAGAGTAGGCACGCGTATAGGACAGTCGCGGGCAGTCGCAACAGTCGACGCCCGCGCTGCTCAAAGTTTGACCCGCAGCATTCAACTTATTCGATTCAAAAAACGGCCGGCCATGTGAGAGCTACCCGGCCGCACTGACTCAGGGGACGCCATGTCACTCGAACCCTTCATCGATTCGAAGCCGTTTACGTTCGGCGTCGAACTCGAAATGCAGATCGTCAACACGCATGACTATGATCTGACCAAAGCCGGCTCGGATTTGATGCGTCTGATCAAGGACGAAAAAATCCCGGGCAACATCACGCCGGAAATCACCGAAAGCATGATCGAGCTGTCGACGGGTATCTGCACGACGCACGAGCAGGCCGTCACCGATTTGCGCAAGATTCGCGACACGCTGGTGTCCGCGGCGGACCATCTGAACGTCGGTTTGTGCGGCGGCGGCACGCATCCGTTCCAGCAATGGAGCGAGCGGCAGATCGTCGATACGCCGCGTTTTCAGTATCTGTCCGAGTTGTACGGCTATCTGGCGAAGCAGTTCACCGTGTTCGGCCAGCACGTTCACATTGGTTGCCCGAACCCGAACAGCGCGCTTTATCTGCTGCACTCGATGTCGCGCTTCATCCCGCATTTCATCGCGTTATCCGCGTCGTCGCCGTTCGTGCAAGGTGTCGACACCGGTTTTCATTCGGCACGACTGAATTCCGTGTTCGCGTTCCCGCTCTCGGGCCGCGCGCCGTTCGTGCTGACGTGGGACAGCTTCGAGGAATATTTCTCGAAGATGGTCCACACGGGCGTGGTCAACAGCATGAAGGATTTCTACTGGGACATCCGGCCAAAGCCGGGCTTCGGCACGATCGAAGTACGCGTGATGGACACGCCGTTTTCGGTGGACCGCGCGGCTGCCATTGCGTGCTACATCCAGACACTTGCACGACATTTGCTGCTCGACAAGCCGATTACGCCGAAGGAAGACGATTACCTGGTCTACACCTTCAACCGTTTCGAAGCATGCCGTTTCGGTCTCGCCGGTACCTGCATCAACCCGCAAACGGGCGAACGAAAAACCATTTCCGAGGACATCCTCGAAACGCTCGAGCTTATTGCGCCACATGCCGAAGCGTTGGGGTCGGGCAATGCGCTTACCGAAATCGGGGCGATCGCTCGCGGACAGGTCAACGATGCAACGTGGTTGCGCAGCGTATTCAGCGAGGAAAAATCCTTGCACGAAGCGGTGCGGCAGCAATGTCTGCAATGGCGGGCGTAGCTGATCACGGTAAGTTTGAGTGAGATAGTAGAAAAACCCGCTTCGAGCGGGTTTTTTTTCGTAATTAAATTTTCTGATCCATAGCCCTTCAGATTTCCGGAAAGTTTACGTATACCTCCGTATAGAGTTGGGCCAGCTTGGCGATTGCCTGTGGACAACTGAATAATTCCCTGCAAAGTCAACACGCTGCGAAAATGATAACCAGATGGTTAAGCGCCGGATCGGCGCCGCTGGGCAAGGCCAATTCAGGCTGCGGCGAATTCGTTGTTGGCGTGGTTAAAAAAGCGCTGCACAGGCTATCCAAACGTTTTCCCGTGGTTATCCACAACTCGCGTTGGATAAGTTAGCTGTACGATTCGCCGCTGTCGCATAGAATGTTGTTTTCGCCTTGCTGGCTTGCAAGGCGGTAATTTTTTGAGATAGTAGAAACCGTTTCGTCCGCAGTTGGACGAAGCTACCCCACACGAGCTACGGGCGAGGTCGGCGAACAGTTCACCGGCATCGCACCCGCGCTGCAAATAAACCAATCGAAGATTATGAGCGAAGGCGTATACGGAGAACAGGCAAGCGGGCGAGTGACCCACAGCCTATTGCGATTGAGCACGGCAATGCGGAGCCAGGCCTGGGAATGGGCCGAAGGCGCGGGTCTCACGCCGACTCAGGGCGAAATCCTGGTCTTGTTGATGCAACGCAAAGGCCCGATGCGCCTTGGCGAAATCGCCCGTGAAACGGCTTTGACGGCCGCGACCACCAGCGACGCGGTCAGCACGCTCGAAACCAAAGGTCTGGTCGAAAAGCGTCGCGCCCTCGACGACGGCCGCGCTCTGGCGGTTCGCCTGACCGCACGTGGCCGCACGGCCGCAAAGCGCGCTGCGCAATGGCCGGACTTCCTGTCCAAGGCTGTCGGCACGTTGCGTGAAGATGAGCAGGCTGTGTTCTACCGCACGCTGCTCAAGACTATCCATCAGCTCGAAGCACAGAGCCAGATTCCGCCGCACCGCATGTGCCTGAGCTGCTCGCACTTCGAACCGAGCAAGAATCCGAAAAAGACGCCGCATCAATGCGCGCTGCTCAACATGAAGATGTCGGATACGGATCTGCGTCTCGACTGCTCGGTGTACGAAGTCGCCGACGTCGCTACCCAGAAGAAGACCTGGAAGATCTTCGCGCAATAACGCGGTCTCTTCCCAGACAATCCGCTACACTGCCAAGCCGGCTTCGGCGGGCGGCCAACGCCGCCTGCCAGCCGGTTGGCGCCGCATCGCGGCAAGTCTTTAGTCAACCTGAAGGTAGGGCAGGCCGATGAATCGCGAAGTTCTGGCCATTCGCCATGTGCACTTCGAGGATCTGGGCAGTCTTGAGCTGGTGCTCGGCGAGCGCGGGCGTCCCGTGCGTTACCTCGATGTCGGGTTCGCCCGTATCGAGGCGCCGAACCCGGTGGCGGCATCGCTGATGGTGGTGCTTGGCGGCCCGATCGGCGCAACCGACGACGCGCTTTACCCCACGCTCGTGCCATTGCTGTCGATGATCGAGAAGCGCATTGCAGCAGGATTGCCGACGCTCGGCATCTGCCTCGGCGCTCAGCTCATTGCGCGTGCGCTCGGCGCACGGGTCTATCCTGCAGCGCATGCCGAAATCGGCTGGACACCGCTCACGCTGACCGATGCCGGCCGCGCGTCGCCCGTGCGTCATCTGGATGGCGCGCATACGTCCATGCTGCATTGGCATGGCGATACCTTCGATCTGCCTGACAGGGCCACCCGTCTAGCCTCGACGTCAGCCTGCGAAAACCAGGCGTTTGCGTGGGGCGATCATGTGCTGGGTTTGCAGTGTCATCCGGAGATTCGCACCGACCGGTTCGAACCCTGGCTGATCGGCAATGCGGGAGAGCTTGCCGGCCACGGTATCGATGCACGTCAGTTGCGCGCCGAGACCGCGCAATTCGGTCCGGCGCTCGAAACCGCCACCTGCAGGATGTTTGGCGAATGGCTCGATCAAGTGGAAGCGAAATCCGGCCTCCCTTTGCCTTGACCCGCACTGACATGCAGTAAACCGCTCACGGTGCTATGCTCGATCGCTCTCGGGTTTTTACTGGGCGACATCCATGAGCGCGCTTTTCTCTTCGCTCACGCTGCGCAGCGTGACGCTTCCCAATCGTATCGTCGTGTCCCCGATGTGCCAGTATTCCGCCGAACGCGGCGAGGCAACGGCATGGCACATGATCCACCTCGGCAGTCTCGCGTTGTCCGGTGCTGGCCTGTTGTGCATCGAGGCGACCTCGGTCGAACCGGACGGCCGCATCACCCCGGGCGATCTCGGTTTGTGGGACGACGCGACCGAAGCCGCGCTCGTACCGGTGCTGGCCGCGATCCGCAAGCATTCGTCGATCAAGGTGGCGATGCAGCTGTCGCACGCGGGACGCAAGGCGTCGAGCCACGTGCCTTGGGACGGCGGCCAGTTGATTCCGGTTTCGCAGGGGGGCTGGTTGCCGCACGCGCCGTCCGCGTTGCCGCATAAGGCCGGTGAGGAGCCGCCTCTCGCGCTCGATACGGCAGGGCTGAACCGGATCCGCGAAGCGTTTGCCGCGACGGCACGGCGCGCTGCGCGCATCGGCATCGACGCCCTGGAAGTGCATGCCGCGCACGGCTATTTGCTGCATCAATTCCTGTCGCCGATCGCCAATCAGCGCGACGACGATTACGGCGGCTCGCTCGAAAATCGTATGCGCTTTCCACTCGAAATCTTCGATATCGTGCGCGCCGCATTTCCCGCCGACAAACCGGTCGGCGTGCGTGTCTCGGCAACCGACTGGGTCGAAGGCGGCTGGACGCTCGCGGACACCATCGCGTTCGCGCAGGAGCTGAAGAAACGTGGCTGCGACTGGATCGACGTGTCCTCGGGTGGCGTGTCGCCGTTGCAGAAAATACCGCTCGAGCCGGGCTATCAGATTCCGTTCGCGAAGGCGGTCAAACAGGCGACCGGCTTGACCACGATCGGCGTCGGCCTGATCACCGATCCGCTGCATGCGGAGCAACTGATCGAAGCGGGCGACGCCGATCTGATCGCATTGGCGCGCGCGTTGCTCTACAACCCGCGTTGGCCGTGGCACGCCGCGGCGCAACTGGGCGCGACGGTCGAAGCGCCGCCGCAATACTGGCGGTCGCAGCCACGCGAGCAAAAAGCGCTGTTCGGCGATATTTCGTTCGGACAACGTTGAAGCGGACAAGACAGCTTGCATGAACACGTCTTTTTGACGGTTGAAGGAAGCCGTCTTGAGCGTGTAGGATGCCGGATGTGGCGCATGAGCGTCGCAAGTCGACGCGGCGCTCGCAGGGCGCCGCGTTTGCTATTGGCGTCAGGAAAAAGCAGCGCGTCAGACGCAGGCATCTCAGGCGGCTGCCGGACATCATCCCCAGTTCTTCACAAGGATTCATTCAATGAGTTCACGCAGGATCGCCGTGCGCCGTTCGGGTGTGCACGGCAAAGGCGTGTTTGCCCTCGAACCGATTGCAGCCGGCGAGCGGCTGATCGAATACAAAGGCGAGCGGATCTCTTGGAAAGAAGCATTGCGCCGCCATCCGCACAATCCGGCCGAGCCGAATCACACGTTCTACTTCGCGCTGGATAGCGGCAAGGTGATCGACGGCAAAGTGGACGGCAACAGCGCGCGCTGGATCAACCACTCGTGCGCGCCGAACTGCGAAGCCGAGGAAATCGACGGTCACGTGTACGTGCATGCATTGCGCGATATCGCTGAAGGCGAGGAAGTCTTTTACGACTATGGCCTCGTGATCGATGCGCGTCAGACCAAGAAGCTGAAGAAGGAATACGAGTGCCGGTGCGGCTCGCGTAAGTGCCGTGGCACGATGCTGGCGCCGCCGGAGAAAGAGAAGGGCGAGGGCAAGGCCGGCAAGTCGGCGAAGAAAGCCAAGGTGCCGGAAGCCAAAACGTCGGCGAAAAAAGCAAAGAAGAAGTGACGCGCGGGCTGTCGTCGCGGCTCATGTACTGAGTTGAGCATGACGCACGCGAAGCAGCCCGTTTGAATCCCAATACAGTCAAATGTCCATCGGCGCCGAGTGCGCCGATTTTTTTGCCGGCCGCGGCACCTCGATTGGCGGAGGCTCGCTGTGAACCGCCGCCGGCTGCAGCGGTATCCGCACGATGAAACGTGCGCCGCCTTCCGGCGCGTCTTCGTAGTGCACGCTGCCGCGATGCAGCACCATGATGTCGTGCACGATTGCGAGACCGAGACCTGCGCCGCTATCCACGCCCGCTTCGCTCTGACCGTCGCCGCGGAAAAAGCGTTTGAACAGATCTGCCTGCTGCGCGTGCGGCACGCCCGGCCCGTTGTCTTCCACGACAATCTCGGCCATGCGCAAATCGTCGATGACCGTTTGAGACACCGTCACCGTGATGCGCCCACCATCGAAGCGCGATGGCGGCACATACTTGAGCGCGTTATCCAGCAGATTGGCGATCACTTCGTGCAGCAGCACGGGATTGCCGCGCGCCATGAGCGGATGATCGTTGGCCGGGTCGTCGAGCCGCTGAAAACCCAGGTCGACATGGCAGGACAACGCGCGCGGCACCCATTCCGCGCCGGTGTCGAACGCGAGCGCGGACATATCCACATTGACGAAGCGCGCAGCCTGTTCGCCCGGCTCGGCGCGTGCCAGCGACAGCAACTGATTCGACAGACGCACCGCGCGGTCGGCCGCCGCCCGCAACTCACGCACCGCCACGAGGGTTTGCTGCGGATCGCGCGCCGTGGCTGCCTGTTCAGCATGCAGCTTGACGGCGGTCAGCGGCGTGCGCAGCTGATGCGCGGCGTCGGCGATGAATTTGCGCTGGCCGTCGAGCGCGGTTTTCAAACGGTCGAGCAGCGCATTCAGCGCGCCTGTGAGCGGACGGATTTCGACGGGCACATAGGTTTCGTCGACCGGTTCGAGCGATGTGTGAGTTTGCCGGTTCAGCGAATCCGCGAGATCGGTGAGCGGATTGAGTTGCTGGTTGACGACGCGCCACACGATCACCCAGCCCGCCAGCAGCAGCAGAAGCAGCGGCATCATGATCGCGACCAGGAACTCGGCGGCGATCCGGAAACGGTGATGCACCGGCTGGCCCACTTCGATCACGATCGGATTGCCGGTGGGTTGATCGACTCGCACCTGTGCGACGCGCACGGTCGTGCCCTGATGCTCCGTTTCAAACACGTACGCGTAATGCATGCGGCGCACGCTGGTGCCTTGCAGCGGAAGACTGGCGTCGCCGGCAATTTCGGATTCGCCGTTACTGATCCGGTAGACGAGTTGTTCGACCGGATCGGAGAACATTGCTTGCGCGAGCGGCGGTACGGTCACCTTCGCATCGGGACCGGCAATCTGGATCTGTTTGGAAATCGCGGTGGCGAGGTCGGCGAGCGAGCGGTCGACGACATGCTGCGTGTATTGCCACGCCAGCCAGTAAGCGATCAGGCCGCTCATCAGCGCAAGCAGCGAAAGGGGTGCAGCGAGGCGCCGCAGCAGCGTGCGGCGCAGACTATTGGCGGCCGGCTGGGGCATGATCGAACGCGCGGGAAGAGGGCTACGGCGCAAGGCGCCGTTAAATTTCGCCGATGCCGGCGAATCGCACAGCACGTAGGCGATACGTGCGCGGCGCCGGCCCGGCACCGTCAGGCCGCCACGAAGTTCGTGGGCGGCCTTCACGACGATTATGCGGCTTGGCGGATTTCCTGCAACAGATAACCGAAGCCACGCACCGTGACGATTTCGACACGGCAGTTCTCAAGCTTCTTACGCACCCGGTGCACGTAGACTTCGATCGCGGTGTCGCCGAGATCGCCGCCGAAGTGCGTCAGGTGGTCTTGCAGTTGTGCCTTGCTGACCACGCGGCCATGGCGCAGCAGCAGCATTTCTAGCACCGCGAACTCGCGCGGCGACAATTCGAGCGGCTTGTCGTCGTTGAAGATGCGGCGATCGACGCCCGACAGACGCACACCGCCCAGCGACACTTCCGGACGCGGCATGTCGCCGTGCGGACCGCTGCGGCGCATCACGGCGCGAATGCGGGCTTCAAGTTCGGTGGGTTCGAACGGCTTCAGCATGTAGTCGTCGGCGCCGGAATTCAGGCCCTGGACACGGTCGTTCAACTCGTCGCGCGCGGTCAAGATGATGACCGGCGTGTGGCGATTGCTCTGGCGGAAACGCGAGAGCAGGGTCATGCCGTCGATACCGGGCAAGCCCAGATCGAGAATCACCAGCTCATGGCGGTTTTGCGTAAGGGCCTGTTCGGCGAAAATGCCGTCATGGACCATGTCGACGGTGAAGCCGGCTTGTTCGAGACTGCTTTGGATGCCGCGTGCGATGGGGCGGTCATCTTCGATCAGAAGGAGTCGCATGGATTTCGCTCAAGTACAATGGGTTTAGGCGTTTGGGCAAGCGGTTCGCCGGGGCGCCTGCTGCACAGGCAGCGTGCGGGTGGCCGTGCCGGAGGGACAGGAACGGGCCACGAAGCAGCCACCGAGCCGCCATGTTGCACGCGAGGCGATCACGAAGTCATGTCCGATATAACCATCCACGAACTGGAAGCCGCGATCAACTTCTGGCGCGCCCGCTCACCTTCGAGCGGTGACGAACTCGTTCTGTGCAAGGAGGCAAGCGCGCTCTCCAAGCCGTATGCGCTGCTGATTGTACAGCGTCAGCAGACGCTATCGCCGGATCGTTTAGACGGGTTTGCCAGGCAAGCGTGGGAATCTTACGTGCGCCTTAAGAATAGCCTGTAGAACTGAAGGTTTGGGCGAGGGATAACCTGCATTGCCCTTTCATTTCCGGTCAATTGTTCAGTAGCTGGCGGATAACCGCGCCAGCCAGGCCGAAAATTTCTTGTATTACGCGGTAATACTGTCGATGAACGACGCGAGTTTGATGTCGCGCTCGGTCAAACCACTGGCCTCGTGCGTGGACAAGGTGATCTCCACCTTGTTGTAGACGTTGAACCATTCCGGGTGGTGATCCATTTCCTGCGCCTTGATCGCCACGCGCGTCATGAAGCCGAATGCTTCGTTGAAGTCGGCAAACTGCAGCTTGCGCTGGATCGCGTCACGGTCCTTGACCGGTTGCCAGCCGTTGAGCTGGGCGAGTTTGCTGGCGCGTTCTTCGGGGGTCAGTTTCTGAATCATGGCGATACCTCGTCGATAGGAACAACGTGTTGCGCACGCACGCCGGTGGCCATGCGCGTTCACTATTTTTTCACGGATGCACCGAGCCTGCTGCGCAGCGCGAGTGGCGCGGCCTGCTCTCCGCTTGCGCTTCAGATATCGCCATCGGCTTGCCAGCCCTCCTGCGAGCCGCGCGTGATGACGCGATCGTCGTCGAGCACGTCGCCGGCCATCAACGCGGGTTCAGCGGCAAGCCTCTCCAGCAGCGGCGCAAAATCGGTTTGCGCGACGCCGAATAACTGCTCGAAGTCATCGATGACGAAGTAGCTTTTCTGAAACGTGTCGATGCGATAACGCGTGCGCATCACGCGCTCCAGATCGAAGCCGAGACGGTTCGGAGCGCCGCTCTGCTGGCTGTATAGCGTCTCGCCCTTGCTCGACACGATGCCTGCGCCATAGATCTTCACACCGTTCGGACTGCCTGCGTCGCGAATCAGGCCGAACTCCACTGTGTACCAATAAAGTCGTGCGAGCAGAGGCAGTGCGCCAGCGTCGTCGGCGGCAAGCGCGGCGCGGCCGTACGCGTGCATGTAATCGGCGAAAACGGGATTGATCAGGAGCGGCACGTGGCCGAACAGATCGTGGAAGCAGTCCGGTTCCTGCAGATAATCAAGCTGATCCGGACGCCGCATCCACCACGTCACAGGAAAGCGACGGTTCGCCAGATGCTCGAAAAACACCTGGTCGGGCACGAGGCCCGGCACGGCGACGATTTGCCAGCCGGTGGCAGGCGTGAGCTTCGCGTTGATTTCGTCGAAAGAAGGCACGCGGTCCGTCGGCATGCCAATGCGTTCGATGCCCGCCAGAAACTCATCGCATACGCGGCCTTTGAGCAGGGCAGTCTGGCGCGTGTAGAGCTGTTGCCAGACCGCGTGATCGACCGCGCCATAGCGTTCGGTGGGTTGGTCGATGGTGAAGTCGGCGCGGGTTTCGAGACCGGCGTCGAATTGCTCTTTCAGCTTGACGGTGTTGGCGGTGCTGTTGGACATGAATGCTGCGCTTTGCGAGTGAAAACTGTGATGCAAGTGTAGAGCGCCAAGCGTGCGGGAAGGGCGCAATAGTGGCGTTTATGGGTGCATATATGCAATAATCGCGCATCGAAAAAAGATTTAATGCGGATAATTGTCATGCTGGAACTCGATCACTTCGATCTCGCGCTGCTGGATGTCCTTCAGCGCTTTGGCCGCGCTACGCATCAGCAACTGGCGGAAGAAGTGCCGCTGTCGCCGTCGCAGATCGGACGACGTTTGCAGCGGCTGGAACAGGTGGGAGTCGTGGACGGCTATCGCGTCGTTCTACGGCCGGAGAAACTCGGGCTCGGCGTCACCGCGTTTACCAGTCTGAAACTGAAGCACCACGGCGATTCGATCATCGAACAATTCCAGCAGCAAATCGACGTGCTGCCGGAAGTGCTGGAGTGCCACGCGGTGGTGGGCGACGCCGATTACCTGTTACGCATCGTCGCGCCCGATCTGAATTATCTGTCGACCTTTGTGATGAAAAAGCTGATGCGTGTTCCTGGCGTCGACAGTGTGCGCTCGAACATCGTGCTGACTACGTTCAAGCGCAATGGGCCGCTGCCGCTCGCGCATCTGTCGCCGGGTGCGGCTCCGGCCTGACGCAGCAGGCTTGCAGCCTTCGCTCTGGCTCACAAAAACGTTTACTCCGACGCCCGATTCAAAGCCCCTGCGCCGGCTTTACGTCAAGCCGCCTGCTTAGGCTTGCTCTCCAGATTCAGCATATCGACGTAGGCCACCGCCACCAGGTCCGATTCAGCCACACCAAGGGTTTCGAACATTTCGTGGGCTTCGGCGTGGCCGCCTTCCTCGTCGTCGTCCTGCGCGAGCACAACTTCGAGTTCCACAAAATCGCCCAGACCGTCGACCCGGTCCAGATGAATCCGCGTACGTCCGGTTAGGTACACATGCCGCTCCTTCGTGACGATGCCGCGCGTGGTCAGCGCGGTGGCGAGCAGCGCGTGCATGGCTTCGGGATTGGTCACGGGGCTGCGCGTGTAGTACGACGCCTTCGGGCCGTCGCGGTCATCGCGTTGATAGAAAATCAGCTCGGCGGGCGTGCCGTCGTCGAACTGGCGCAGCTTCAGACGGCCGCGCGGTACGTCGTAGAAGAAGTCCTGCTGGCGGAAGATCAGCGGCGCATCGGGCGCGAGCTTCGCTGCGCGTTCGCGCAGTTCGTCGAAGTGCTGGGCGCGGGCTTTGATTTCGATGTTGCGTGCCATGTCAGGTTCCTGTCGAAAAAGGGAGGGACGGCGGCTTCCGGTATTGCAAGGCGAAGCTGCCAGGGAGACAAAGTCATGCGAAACGGGAGTGATGCAGAGCCGGCGTAAGAGCGCGAACCCTCAATCTAACAAAAACTGCGTGACGCCGTCGTTTCACGACCGCGTCGCGAGGCGTCCGCGTTTTCCCTCAGGTGGCCCATTGCTGTTCGATCAGCTTCAGCGCGGCGGCTATCGCGGGTTCGTCCTTGCGTTCGTCGAGTGTGACGAAGCTGAGCTGGGTCGGCACCGTCATTCCTTCGACGATGGTCAACGCGTGCGCATGCGCTTCGGCAATGGCGGTGGCATCGCGAGCGAGCGTGAGGCCCACGCCCGATTTGACGAGATCGAGCATCGACGGCTCCTGATCCACTTCGGCCACCTTGACCGGCTTCACGCCCGCCTCGCCGAAGCAGCGCGATAACAATCTGTTATGCGCGGACGCGGGCGGCGTCCAGATCCACGGCAGCGCGGCGAGCGAACGCCAGTCGCGCGCGCCTTTGACGCGGTCTTTCCAGCCCGCCGGCGCCAGCACGCGATACTGGAAGTGGGTGAGCGTGACCGCGTGAAACGCGGGGCCTTCGCGCGTGTCGTCATCGGAGGGCAGACCGATGTAATAGCCGACATCCAGCTCGCCCGCGCGAATCTGCTCCAGCACCCAGCCCGACATGCCGTGCCGCAACGCGGTTTCGATGGACGGCCACGTCTCCACCAGTTGCTTCAGAAAACCGCCCAGCCGCAGAAACGCAGGGTCGAGAATCGTGCCGATCCGCAACCGTCCGCGTACTTCGTGCCGCAGCGATTGCGCGGCGCGCTGCACGTCGGCGGCGGCGCCGAGCGCGCGTTCGGCGTGCGGCAGCAATGCCTGGCCATCACGCGTAAGGGAAAGCCCGTGCGAGGTCCGCGTGAACAATGTCACGCCCAGCGTCGCCTGCAAGTGCTTGATTTGCAGGCTGACGGCCGGTTGCGTCAGATGTAGCTGCACCGCAGCACGCGTGAGGTTGCCCTCGCGCGCGACGGTGATAAAAGCCCGGAGCAGTGTCAGATCCATATCCTGATATTAGCGCGGCTTATAGCGCAGTTGAGCAATACTCATTGGATTTGCTGCCCCGAAACGCCGTACGCTTGCCACTCATCACGCCTTTGTCGCGCTATCGGTGCCGGGCGGAAGACTTCACACGAAGAGGACACACATGAGCGAGACATATCAGGACGACACCGTGCGTAGCGCGGCCAGCGCACGCGCGCTGACGCATATGATCAACGGACGCGCGGTGGACGGCACCAGCGGCCGTTTCGGCGAGGTCTTCAATCCCGCGCTCGGCAGCGTGAGCGCACGCGTGCCGCTGGCGAGCGTCGCCGAAGTGGACGCCGCGGTCGCCGCCGCCAACGCCGCGTTTCCTGCATGGAGCGAAACCGCGCCGATCAAGCGGGCGCGTGTGTTGTTCAAGTTCAAGGAATTGCTCGACCGTCACCACGACGAACTGGCTGAGCTGATCACGCGCGAACACGGCAAGGTGTTCTCGGACGCGAAGGGCGAGGTGATGCGCGGCATCGAGATCGTCGAATTCGCATGTGGCATTCCGAATCTGTTGAAGACCGATTTCACCGATCAGATTGGCGGCGGCATCGACAACTGGAATCTGCGTCAGCCGCTCGGCGTGGTCGCCGGTATCACGCCGTTCAATTTCCCGATGATGGTGCCGTGCTGGATGTTCCCGGTCGCGATTGCCTGCGGCAATACGTTTGTGTTGAAGCCGTCCGAGCGTGATCCGTCGTGCTCGAATCGTCTCGCGGAATTGCTGAAGGAGGCCGGCTTGCCCGATGGCGTGTTCAACGTCGTTCACGGCGATAAGATCGCGGTCGATGCGCTGCTCGTGCATCCGGACGTGAGCGCCTTGTCGTTCGTCGGCTCGACGCCGATTGCCGAATACATCTACACGGAAGGCACGAAACACGGCAAGCGCGTGCAGGCGTTGGGCGGGGCGAAGAATCATCTCGTCGTGATGCCGGACGCCGATCTCGATCAGGCCGTCGATGCGTTGATCGGCGCGGCTTACGGTTCGGCGGGTGAACGCTGCATGGCGATCTCCGTCGCGGTCGCAGTCGGCCATATCGCCGACGAACTGATCGAGCGCCTCACGCCGCGCGTGAAGAGTCTGAAGATACTCAACGGGATGGAATCGGCGGCGGAGATGGGACCGCTCGTGACCGCCGTGCATCGCGACGAAAGTGGTGGGCTATATCGACTCCGGCGTCGAGGCGGGCGCGAAGCTGGTGGTCGATGGACGAGGGCATCAGGTGGACGGGCACGAGAAGGGATTCTTTCTCGGCGGCACGCTGTTCGACGATGTATCGACCGATATGAAGATTTATCGCGAAGAGATTTTCGGCCCGGTGCTGTGCGTGGTGCGGGTGCCCGATTTCGCGTCGGCGGTGGAACTGATCAACTCGAATGAATTTGCCAACGGCGTCTCGCTGTTCACATCCGATGGCGGCGTAGCGCGGGCATTCTCGCGGCAGATCCAGATCGGCATGGTCGGTATCAACGTGCCGATTCCGGTGCCGATGGCGTGGCATTCTTTCGGCGGATGGAAGAAGTCGCTGTTCGGCGATCACCATGCGTATGGTGAGGAAGGCGTGCGCTTCTACACGCGCTACAAGAGCATCATGCAGCGCTGGCCCGACAGTATCGCGAAGGGTGCGGAATTTACGATGCCGGTTGCCAAATAGTCGTCGACGTGTTCGCGTTGGGCGGCGCTTCTGGTGATGCGTCGAACCGCAACGCAGCGGCAGTGCAAAACATAATTAAAGCCTGACGCATGCGGCCGCGTGAACGCCACGCGGCTCGCAGGAAAAAAGCTAAGGAGACTAAACGATGAGCCACACCGAAAGTTCGCCAGCGGCATCGCGGCGGCTCGAAGGCGAATTCGATTACATCATTGTCGGCGCGGGCACGGCGGGTTGTGTGCTCGCCAACCGGCTGACCGAAGATCCGGACATCCAGGTCCTGTTGCTCGAAGCAGGCGGCAAAGACGATTACCACTGGATTCACGTGCCAGTCGGCTACCTCTACTGCATCGGCAATCCACGCACGGACTGGCTGTATAAAACGCAGCCGGAAGCGGGGTTGAACGGGCGCGCGCTGTCTTATCCGCGTGGACGTGTATTGGGCGGCAGTTCGTCGATCAACGGCATGATCTACATGCGCGGCCAGCGCGAAGATTACGACGAATGGGCGCGCGTCACCAACGACGCTGCGTGGTCGTGGGACTCCGTTTTGCCGGTCTTCAAACGCAGCGAAGACCATCACGCCGGCGCGAACGAATCGCACGGCGCGGGTGGTCCGTGGCGCGTCGAAAAGCAGCGTCTGAAATGGAAGATTCTCGAAGAGTTTTCGCAAGCGGCGCAACAGAACGGCATTCCCGCCACGGACGATTTCAATCGCGGCGACAACACCGGCGTCGGCTATTTCGACGTCAATCAGAAACGCGGCATTCGGTGGAACGCTTCGAAAGCGTTCTTGCGTCCCGCATTGAAGCGCCCCAATCTGACGGTCATTACCGGCGCGCATACTCAGCGCGTCGTATTCGAAGGACGCCGCTGCACAGGCGTCGAATATCGCGGCGATAACATCGACTATCTCGCCAAGGCTCGCTGCGAAGTGATCCTCAGTTCGGGTGCAGTCAACTCGCCGCAATTGCTCGAGCTGTCCGGCATCGGCAACGGCGCGCGTCTGCAGAATCTGGGCATCGAGGTCGTCAAGGACCTGCGCGGTGTCGGCGAAAATCTGCAGGACCATTTGCAATTGCGCATGGCCTATAAAGTCGATGGCGTGCGCACACTCAACACCGCGTCCGCGCATTGGTGGGGCAAGCTGATGATCGGGCTCGCAGTACGCGCTGTTGCAAAGCGGCCCGATGTCGATGTCGCCATCGCAACTCGGTGCGTTCGCCAAATCCGATCCCGACGATCGCTCGCTCACGCGTCCCGATCTCGAGTACCACGTGCAGCCACTTTCGCTCGATCGTTTCGGCGAACCGCTGCATCGGTTCAATGCGTTTACGGCGTCGGTCTGTCAGTTGCGGCCGACTTCGCGCGGCAGCATTCACATCGCGTCCGCCGATGCATCAGCGCCGCCGTTGATCGCACCGAACTATCTGTCCACCGACTACGACCGCCACGTCGCCGCCAACGCGCTGCGTCTCACGCGCCGTATCGCAGCGGCGCCCGCGCTCGCACGTTATCGGCCGCAGGAGATTTTGCCGGGCGTCCAGTATCAGACCGAAGAGGAATTGCAGCAGGCCGCTGGCGCAGTCGGCACGACAATTTTCCATCCGGTCGGCACCTGCCGCATGGGGACGACCGACGATCCCGCCGCCGTCGTCGATAACCGTCTACGGGTTATCGGTGTTGACGGATTGCGCGTGGTCGATGCATCGGTCATGCCGACCATCACGTCGGGCAACACGAACTCGCCCACGCTGATGATCGCCGAGCGCGCGAGCGAGATGATCCGCGAAGATCGCCGCGCCCGCGCGACGGGCAGCCTGTCGGCGCAGACCAGTCCCACGCCTTCGATGTCCGCTGTGTGACAGTCGCGACAGCGTGACACGATTCACCGTGTGAGACGTCGGCCAGGCGGGTCTGGTGGACGCCTCACACGCGTATTCCATGCTCGAGCCGCACCCGGGCCACGCCTTGAACAGGCATCCCCACTAAGTGCAAATCCCAATGAATGCGCTGCATCATTGGCGCGACAATGGCAGCCATGCTGCGTGTCGCGTCATGGATTACCGTCCGGATTGGTGCAGCACGCCAACGAGCGGCATGGGGTGCCGCCGTCATTAAAAGTCGCGCAGAGCTTTGCGCGGAAGATCGCAGTGCTTCGCCTCACTCCGTATGGAAGGGAACATGATTCTCGGCGATACGATTCTCGAAACGCGCGGCCTTACCCGTGAGTTCAAAGGCTTCATCGCCGTGAACGGTGTGAACCTGCGCGTGCGCCGTGGCTCGATTCATGCACTGATCGGCCCGAACGGTGCCGGCAAAACGACCTGCTTCAATCTGCTCACCAAATTTCTCGACGCCGACTGCGGGCCAGATCGTCTTCAATGGCATCGACATTACGCGTGAACGTCCGGCGCAAATCGCGCGGCGCGGCATCATCCGGTCGTTTCAGATTTCCGCGGTGTTTCCGCATCTGACGGCATTGCAGAACGTGCGGATCGGTTTGCAGCGCTCGCTCGGCACGGCGTTTCATTTCTGGAAAAGCGAGCGCACGCTGCGTCAGTTGAACGATCGCGCGATGGATCTGCTGACGCAGGTCGGTTTGACCGATTTCGCCGATGTCGCGACAGTCGAACTTTCATACGGCCGCAAGCGCGCGCTGGAAATCGCCACCACGCTCGCGATGGAACCCGAACTGATGCTGCTCGACGAGCCGACGCAAGGCATGGGCCATGAAGACGTCGATCGCGTCACGGCGCTGATCAAGAAAGTATCGAGCGGACGCACGATTCTGATGGTCGAGCACAACATGAATGTGATCGCCGGCATCTCCGACACGATCACCGTGCTGCAACGTGGCGAGGTGCTCGCCGAGGGCAGCTACGCCGAAGTGTCGAAGAACGCGCTCGTGATGCAGGCCTACATGGGCAGCGCCGACGCGTCGCTCGCCGGAGCGCACGCATGAATACGCTTGCCGAGCGCGAAGGCGTCGAAGTGGGCGGCGGCCGACGGCGGCGCACCCGCGCTGCGAAATCGCGGGCTTGCAAGCCTGGTACGGCGAATCCCACATCCTGCATGGCGTCGATCTGACGGTGAATCGTGGCGAGGTCGTCACGCTGCTGGGCCGCAACGGCGCGGGCCGCACTACCACGCTGCGCGCGATCATGGGGTTGACCGGGCGGCGCACGGGGTCGATCCGTATCGGCGGACGCGAAACGATCAGCCTGTCGACGCACCGCATCGCGCATTGCGGCGTCGGTTATTGCCCGGAAGAGCGCGGCATTTTTTCGAGCCTCTCGTGCGAGGAGAATCTGCTGTTGCCGCCGCCTGTCGGCGACAAGGCGCACATGATGTCGCTCGAAGAAATCTATTCGATGTTTCCGAATCTGCAGGAACGCCGCGATGAGCCAGGGCACGCGTCTGTCGGGCGGTGAACAGCAGATGCTCGCGGTCGCGCGCATCCTGCGCACCGGCGCGAGCCTGCTGCTGCTCGACGAAATCTCGGAAGGCCTCGCGCCTGTCATCGTGCAGGCACTCGCGCGGATGATCATCACGCTCGAAGGCGCGCGGCTACACGATCGTGATGGTCGAACAGAATTTTCGCTTTGCGGCGCCGCTTGCCGACCGCTTTTACGTGATGGAGCACGGTGCGATCGTCGAGCACTTCGGGGCGGGTGAACTCGAAGGCAAGATGCCGGTGTTGCACGATTTACTGGGCGTATAAAAACGCGTCCGATTGCGTCACAGCCTCTCATCAGCCTCTCATAACCACAAGCGAAGAAACAGGAGACACGAATGAAAAAGAACCCACTCGCGCGGCTTACTTCCCTCTGTTTTGCGGTTGCTGCGGGCGCCGCGCTTACCGGGTTGACGATTGGCAGCGCGCAAGCGGCCGACGACGCGGTGAAGATCGGCTACATCACCGATCTTTCGGGGCTGTATGCAGACATCGATGGCCCCGGCGGCCTGGAAGCGATCCGCATGGCGATTGCCGACTTCGGCGGCAAGGTGAACGGCAAGCCGATCACGCTGGTCTACGCGGATCACCAGAACAAGGCGGATATCGCGGCATCGCGCGCGCGTGAGTGGTTCGACCGTGACGGTGTGGACATGCTGATCGGCGGCACGAACTCGGCGACGGGTTTGTCGATGAACACCGTCGCGGGTGAAAAGCACAAGGTCTACATCAACATCGGCGCGGGTGCCGACACGCTGACCAACGAGCAATGCACGCCGTACACGATCCACTACGCGTACGACACCACCGCGCTCGCCAACGGCACGGGCTCGGCGGTGACGAAGCAGGGCGGCAAGACGTGGTACTTCCTGACCGCCGACTACGCATTCGGCAAGGCGCTTGAAAAGAGCGACCTCGGAGGTCGTGAAGGCGAACGGCGGCCAGGTGCTGGGCGCGGTGCGCGCACCGCTGTCGGCGTCGGACTTCTCGTCGTTCCTGTTGCAGGCGCAAGCGTCGAAGGCGCAGATTCTGGGCCTCGCGAACGCCGGCGGCGACACGGTCAACTCGATCAAGGCCGCGAAGGAATTCGGCCTGACCAAGACGATGAAGCTGGCCGCGCTGCTGATGTTCATCGACGACGTGCACAGCCTCGGTCTGGAAACCACGCAAGGCTTGGTGCTGACGGATAGCTGGTACTGGAACAAGGACGCCGAGACGCGCAAGTGGGCGCAGCGCTACTTCGACAAGACGAAGAAGATGCCGTCGAGCCTGCAGGCCGCCGACTACTCCGCGACCATGACCTACCTGAACGCGGTGAAGGCGGTCGGCTCGACCGACACCGACAAGGTGATGGCCCAGTTGCGCAAGACCAAGATCGACGACTTCTACGCGAAGGGCTACATCCGTCAGGACGGCAGCATGATCCACGACATGTACCTGATGCAGGTGAAGACGCCGGCTGAATCCAAGGAGCCGTGGGACTACTACAAGATCATGGCGACGATTCCTGGCGAGCAGGCGTTCACGACCAAGGCGCAAACGCGTTGCGCGTTGTGGAAATAGGCGCTGCGTGAAGGCATGACGGTTGCCGGTCCAGGGCTGGCAACCCACCGTTTTCAGATGCCGCGTGCGACGGGCGTTCGTCGATGCCCGCCGCGCGCCGGTCCGGTCGTGCGCGACCGAACTCACCCAGGCGATAGCTTCAGGGGTTAAGGGCTTTAATGGACATCTTTGGCGTTCCGCTTCCGGCGATGCTGAGCCAGTTGCTGCTGGGGCTCGTGAACGGCTCGTTCTACGCGATTCTGAGTCTTGGGCTGGCGATCATCTTCGGCTTGCTCAACGTGATCAACTTCGCGCACGGCGCGCTGTTCATGCTCGGCGCGATGCTCGCGTGGATGGGGCTGTCGTATTTCGGCCTGCCGTACTGGGTGATGATCTTTCTCGCGCCGCTGATCGTCGGACTGTTCGGCGTGGTGATCGAACGCTCGATGCTGCGCTGGCTTTACAAGCTCGATCATCTCTACGGCTTGCTGCTCACCTTCGGGCTGACGCTGGTGGTCGAAGGCGTGTTCCGTTCTATCTACGGTTCGTCGGGCCAGCCGTACGACGTGCCGTCGGCGCTGTCCGGCGCGACCAATCTCGGCTTCATGTTCCTGCCGAACTATCGCGCGTGGGTGGTCGTCGCGTCGCTGGTGGTGTGCTTCGCGACGTGGTTCGTGATCGAAAAGACGCGCCTCGGCGCGTACCTGCGCGCGGGCACTGAAAATCCCAAACTGGTCGAAGCGTTCGGCATCAACGTCCCGCTGATGATCACGCTGACGTATGGCTTCGGCGTCGCATTGGCCGCGTTTGCCGGCGTGCTCGCCGCGCCGGTCATCCAGGTGTCGCCGCTGATGGGCCAGCCGATGATCATCACCGTGTTCGCCGTGGTCGTGATCGGTGGGATGGGTTCGATCATGGGCTCGATACTCACCGGTCTCATGCTCGGCGTGATCGAAGGACTGACGCGCGTGTTCTATCCGGAAGCGTCGGCGACCGTCGTCTTCGTGATCATGGCGCTCGTGTTGCTGGTGCGCCCGGCGGGTCTCTTCGGCAAGGAAAAATGATGCAGAGAAAAGTCCTCTACGGCCTGCTGCTGATCGCACTGCTCGCGGTGCCGGTGCTCGGCATCTATCCGCTCTTCGTGATGAAGGTGATGTGCTTCGCGTTGTTCGCGGCTGCCTTCAATCTGTTGATTGGCTATACCGGTTTGCTGTCGTTCGGTCATGCGATGTTTCTGGCATCGGCCGGTTATGTGACGGGCTATGCGATGCAAACGCTCGGTTTTTCGCCCGAACTCGGCGTGCTTGCGGGCACCGCGGCGGCGACCGTGCTCGGCCTGCTGGTCGGGCTTTTCGCGATTCGCCGGCAAGGCATCTACTTCGCGATGGTGACGCTGGCGCTCGCGCAAATGGTCTACTTCGTGTTCCTGCAAGCGCCGTTCACGCATGGCGAGGATGGGCTGCAAGGCGTGCCGCGCGGCAAGCTGTTCGGCCTGCTCGATCTTTCGCCGGACGTGACACTGTATTTCGTCGTGCTGGCGGTGATGGTGCTGGCGTTCCTGCTGATCGTGCGGATCGTGCACTCGCCGTTTGGGCAGGTGCTGGTCGCGATCAAGGAAAACGAGCCGCGTGCGGTGTCGCTCGGCTATGACACGGATCGCTTCAAGTTGCTCGCATTCATTCTGTCGGCGGGAATCGCGGGTCTGGCGGGCTCGCTCAAGGTGCTCGTGCAGGGTTTCGAAACGCTGAGCGATGCGTATTGGACCATGTCCGGCCTGGTGATCCTGATGACGCTGGTCGGCGGCATGGGCACGCTGTTTGGGCCGTTGCTCGGCGCGGCGCTGATCGTCGCGCTCGAAGACCGGCTCGGCGATATCGGCTCGGCGCTCGCTGCGTCTACCGGTATCGACTGGTTTCGCTCGTTGGGCGAGTCGGTGACCATCGTCACGGGGATCATTTTTATCGCGTGCGTGTTGGCGTTCCGGCGCGGTATTGTCGGCGAGATCGTGGCGCGGGTTCGGCCGCTGCGAGCCTGAATACGATGCATCGCACAATTGATCTGGAATCCGATGTATTGGATTGAGGCTGATGGCTGAGGTAGACTGCAAACCGCTTGCGCGGAAGTGTTAAACAGAAGCGGGCGCAGTCGGCATAAACGCGCGCCATTTTGGTGCCGCAGTGCACCACTAGGGTAATTGCTAGTTGTAGCCGAAGGGGTCGTCGTTTAATCTTCATGCAGTTCTGATGCAGCACCGAATTTGCAGGTGGAGAACGAGGAGACAATGAGGCACTAAGTGCCCAGACGAAAGCGCTGTTGGATTGATATCCAACAGCGCTTTTTATTTGTACTTTTGTTAAGCGGCATTCGGATTTTTCTCTAATTCGGTGACCCTTTTTAATTCACCGGTTATTCGCTGATTCCACGCCACACAACCCTGCAAAATGCTTGCGGGGCCGCGCTTTCGTCCGCTAAACTCGCTATTCACCGACCGCTGGGTCGGTATTTAAATCCGCGGATTTAAATTCAAATGAATAACCGGGGTAGATAGAGGAGCAGGATGAAGTCGGCATTGCGTTGGATTAGCGCGGCATTGGTCGCTACGGGCGTGTCTTCGGCATGGAGCACCCATGCATTCGCAGACGTGAAAATTGGCGTGTCGGTGTCCGCAACGGGACCGGCTGCATCGCTCGGAATTCCTGAAAAGAACACTATTGCGCTGCTGCCTAAAGAAGTGGCAGGGCAGAAGATCGACTACATCGTGCTCGACGATGCGACCGATTCCACCAATGCGGTCAAGAACGTCCGCAAGCTCACCAGCGAAGATCACGTCGACGCACTGATCGGCTCGACCGTCGTGCCGAACTCGCTCGCAATGATCGACGTCGCCGCTGAAAGCACCACGCCGATGATCTCGATGGCCGCCGCTGCGAGCATCGTCGAGCCGATGGATGCGAAGCGCGCGTGGGTCTTCAAGACGCCGCAAAACGACATTCTGATGGCCACTGCCATCGCGCAGCACATGGCCAATCACGGCGTGAAGACGGTCGCGTTTATCGGCTTCTCCGACGCCTATGGCGAAAGCTGGTTCAAGGAGTTCAGCAAGGCCGCCGATCTCGCGAAGATCAAGGTGGTCGCCAATGAACGTTTCGCGCGCAACGACGCGTCGGTTACCGGCCAGGTGTTGAAAGTGATGTCGCAGAACCCGGACGCGGTGCTGATCGCGGGTGCGGGTACGCCGGCCGCGTTGCCGCAAAAAACACTGAAGGAACGTGGCTACAAGGGCAAGTACTATCAGACGCACGGCGTCGCGAATAACGACTTCCTGCGCGTGTGCGGCAAGGATTGCGAGGGCACGTATCTGCCGGCGGGTCCGCTGCTGGTCGCCGATCAGCTGCCCGATTCGAATCCGGTGAAAAAGAGCGCGCTGGCGTACAAGCATGCGTATGAAGGCGCGTATGGTGCCGGCTCGGTATCGACTTTCGGCGGTCACGCCTGGGACGCAGGGCTGCTGCTGCAACGCGCGATTCCTCTCGCGTTGAAGAAAGGCCAGCCGGGCACGCCCGCGTTTCGTGAGGCACTGCGCGCCGCGCTGGAAAGCACCAAAGACATGCCCGCGTCGCACGGCATCTTCAACATGAGCGCGAATGACCACGCCGGCCTCGACCAGCGTGCGCGCGTGATGGTGGAGATCGTCGGCGGCAAGTGGAAGCTGGCCGGCGACTGAGCGAAGGCAAAGCGATACGGGAGCCCATCAGAAAAGACGCGTGCAGTTGACGCGTCTTTTTTATTGCCGGTTTGACGCGAAGGCACCGCGCAAGCGCTTCAAGTGAAAAGTGTGGTCCGGCGGGTTCAGGACAAACCCGCATTCGCCGTACAGTCTATTGACCGTCAATGATGCAGAACGCAATACTACTAACATGTTAGTAGTCGGTTCGATGAAGAAATTTCAGTAGTTCGTAGCGGTGGTTGCAGCAGGGAAGTGGCACCAGAAAAAAGACGGTGAAGGCATTCATGCCGAGCAGGGGAAAACCATGCTTGGCACGCCTGAGCCCTAAAACTAGATTCAGACACCCGGCCCATGAGCCGGATTACAGATACGCGCTTCAAAGCGTTTGGAGACTCGCAATGAAAAAGACCAGGCAATGGGTACGCACAGGCATCGCGATGGCGTTGATGTGCGGCGCCGGCGCAGCGTTCTCTCAGGTGAAGATCGGCGTGACGCTGTCCACGACGGGGCCGGCTGCATCGCTCGGGATTCCTGAGAAGAACACGATCGCCTTGCTGCCGAAGGAGATTGGCGGCAAGACCGTGCAATACATCGTTCTCGACGACGCATCCGACACCGGCAAGGCCGTGCAGAACACGCGCAAGCTGATCGACGAAGATCATGTGGACGCGATCATCGGCTCGACGGTCACGCCGAATTCGCTCGCCATGCTCGATCCCGCAGCCGAAGGCAAGACGCCGGTGATTTCGCTGGCGGCATCGGCGGCCATCATTTCGCCGATGGACGCGAAGCGCGCATGGGCGTTCAAACCGCCGCAAAACGACAGTCTGATGGCCGACGCCATCGCCGATTACATGGAGCGTCACGGCGTGAAAACCGTGGGCTTCATCGGCTTCGCGGATGCCTACGGCGACGGCTGGAACAACGTGTTCACCGCCGCGGCCGCTGCGCATCATCTGAAGATCGTGTCTAACGAGCGCTTTAATCGCACCGACGCATCGGTGACGGGCCAGGTGCTGAAGACGATGGGCGCGAACCCCGACGCGGTGTTGATCGCGGGCGCGGGCACGCCGTCCGCGTTGCCGGCCAAGACGCTAAAAGAGCGCGGCTACAAGGGTAAGGTCTATCAGACACACGGTGTCGCCAACAACGACTTCCTGCGCGTCTGCGGCAAGGATTGCGAAGGCGAATTCCTGCCGGCCGGCCCGATCCTCGTGGCGGATCAGTTGCCGGACTCGAATCCGGTGAAGGCGTCGTCCGAAGCCTATAAAGCGGCGTACGAGAAAGCCTATGGCGCGGGTTCGGTGGCGACCTTCGGCGGTCACGCATGGGACGCCGGCCAGATGCTGCAAGCCGCGATTCCCGTCGCGCTGAAAACGGCTCAACCGGGCACCGAAGCGTTCCGTGTGGCGCTGCGCGGCGCACTTGAGAACATCAAGGAATTGCCGGTCTCGCACGGCATCATGAACACCACGACGACCGACCACAACGGCCTCGACAAGCGTGCACGCGTGATCGTGCAGATCGTCGACGGCAAGTGGAAGCTGCAGAACGACTAACAACAAAAAGCGGTACGCGCCTCTCGCGCACTCTGCGGCCTAAGACGCCGCATTGCCATTCTGTTCGACGACAATGGCATCGCCCGCCGCGCCGTGTTCCGGTGCGGCGGACGTCTTTTCAGACTTTGCAGGTCGGCGGACGGCCGCGAATCTTGCCGCCACGTCGACCGGTTCCCGGTTTTCGATTTCGACGCTTCAGGACGAGGAAGTATGGATCTATCAATTGCGGCGATCCTCGCGCAGGACGGCATCACCACCGGCGCGATTTACGCGCTGCTTGCGCTTGCGCTGGTGCTGGTGTTTTCCGTGACGCGGGTGATTTTCATCCCGCAGGGGGAGTTTGTTTCGTACGGCGCGTTGACGCTCGCCGCCTTGCAGACGCAGAAGTTTCCGGCTACCTGCTGGTTGCTGATGGCGATGGGCGCGGCCTGCTTCGTCGTCGAAGTAGGGGGCATGGCGCGGCATGCGGAGCGGCGTCGACATGTGGCTCGCACGCTGGCGATGCTGGCCGGCAAATACCTGCTGTTCCCGATCGCGGTCTATGCGCTCACGCGAGGCGTTTTCCTGCAACCGCTGCCGATGATCGTGCAGATTGCGCTGACGCTTCTGATCGTGATTCCGATGGGACCGTTCGTCTACCGGCTCGCGTATGAGCCGATCGCGGAAGCGACCACGCTGCTGCTGCTGATCGTCGCGGTGGCAGTGCACTTCGCGATGGTCGGCCTCGGCCTGGTGATGTTCGGCGCGGAAGGTTCGCGCACCACCGCGTTCTCGGACGCGACCTTCAACCTCGGCAGTCTGTCGATCTCGGGGCAAAGCCTGTGGGTCGTCGGCACGGCGGTTGTGCTGATCGGCGCGTTGTATCTGTACTTCGATCGCTCGATCTCGGGCAAGGCGTTGCGCGCGACTTCGGTGAACCGGCTTGGCGCGCGGCTCGTCGGCATCGGCACGACGCAGGCAGGGCGGCTCGCGTTCACACTGGCCGCGGGGCTTGGCGCGCTGTGCGGCATCCTCGTTGCACCGTTGACCACCATCTACTACGACTCGGGCTTCCTGATCGGTCTGAAGGGCTTCGTCGGGCGCGATTATCGGCGGACTCGTCAGCTATCCGCTGGCGGCTGCCGGGTCGATTCTCGTCGGCCTGCTGGAGTCGTATTCGTCGTTCTGGGCGAGCGCTTATAAAGAAGTGATCGTGTTCACGCTGATCATCCCGGTGCTGCTCTGGCGAAGTCTTGCCAGCCCGCATGCCGAAGAGGAAGAGGAGTGACACGATGAAACGGATCATGCAAAACAAGTTCTTCTGGTTGTTCCTCGTGGTGCTGTTCGCGCTGCCGGTGTTGCCGCAGCCGATTCACGTCCCCGAGTACTGGGTGACGCTGCTCAACTACATCGGCCTGTACTCGATCGTCGCGATCGGGCTCGTGCTGCTGACCGGCATTGGCGGCATGACGAGCTTTGGGCAGGCGGCGTTCGTCGGCATCGGGGCCTATGCGACCGCGTATCTGACGACTACCTACGGCGTGTCGCCATGGCTTGCGCTAATCGCAGGCGTGGTGGTGACGGCGCTGATCGCACTGATGCTCGGCCTCGTGACGATGCGTCTGTCCGGTCACTTCCTGCCGCTCGGCACGATTGCGTGGGGCCTTGCGCTCTTCTACCTGTTCGGCAATCTGGACATGCTCGGCAAGTACGACGGCATCAACGGGATTCCGGTGCTGAATGTTTTCGGCATCAACCTGGAGTCTGGCCGGCATATCTACTACCTGATCTGGGTCGTCGTCCTCGGCGCAGTGGTTTCTGTTCAGAATCTGCTTAATAGCCGGCCGGGCCGGGCGATTCGCGCGCTGCGCGGCGGCGGCATGATGGCCGAGGCGATGGGCGTCAACACGGGCTGGATGCGCGTGGTGATCTTCGTCTATGCCGCCGTGCTGGCGTCGATTTCGGGCTTTCTGTACGCGCATCTGCAACGCGCAGTGAATCCGACGCCGTTCGGGCTGAACCACGGCATCGAATTTCTGTTCATGGCAGTGGTGGGTGGCGTGTCGCACGTGTGGGGCGCGGTGCTCGGCGCGGCGATCCTGACGGTGCTGCAGGATTATCTGCAAACGCTGCTGCCGAAGCTGCTCGGTGAAAACGGCAACTTCGAAGTCATCGTGTTCGGCATCTTGATGGTGCTGCTGCTGCAGTACGCACGCCAAGGCGTCTGGCCGTTCGTCGCGCGATTTTTCCCGCGCGGCTCGCGCGCCCAGCTGTCCGATCACGCGGAGCCGTTGCCGCAGCGCAGCAAGCCGGCCAGCGGCGAGAACCTGCTGACGGTGAACAAGGCGCGCAAGCAGTTCGGCGGCCTGGTCGCGGTGAACGATGTCAGCTTTGAGGTAAAAGCCGGGCAGATCATCGGGTTGATCGGGCCGAACGGCGCAGGGAAGTCGACCACGTTCAATCTCGTGACCGGCGTGCTCCAGGCGACTAGCGGCGAGATCACGTTCCGTGGCGAACGTATCGATTCGTTGAGTTCACGTGAAATCGTCAAGCGCGGGATTGGTCGCACCTTCCAGCACGTGAAGTTGCTGCCGGGCATGACCGTACTCGAGAACGTCGCGATCGGCGCGCATCTGCGAGGGCAGGCCGGCGTGTGGCGCAGCGTGGTACGCCTGAACAGCGCGGAAGAAGCGCGTCTGATGGCTGAAGCCGCTCGCCAGATTCGTCGCGTCGGGCTTGAGCAGCATATGTATGACGAAGCGGGCAGCCTCGCGTTGGGTCAACAGCGGATTCTCGAGATTGCCCGCGCGTTGTGCTGCGACCCGACGCTGCTGCTACTGGACGAGCCGGCCGCCGGTTTGCGTTATCAGGAAAAGCTGCAACTCGCGGATTTACTGCGTCGCCTGAAGGCGGAAGGGATGAGCGTGCTGCTGGTCGAGCACGACATGGATTTCGTGATGAATCTTACCGATCGGCTCGTGGTGATGGAGTTCGGTACGCGGATTGCCGAAGGTCTGCCGCAGGACGTGCAGCAGGACCCAGCTGTGCTCGAGGCCTATCTGGGCGGGGTGGAGTGATGGAGAACACAATGAATGTTGCTGCACCGATTCTCGATGTGAGCGGCTTGTCCGTGCGCTACGGTAAGGTCGAGGCGCTGCATGGCGCGGCGATCAAAGTGCGGACTGGGCAGATCGTCTCGGTGATCGGCCCGAATGGCGCCGGAAAATCCACGCTATTGAACGCGATCATGGGTGCATTGCCGAGCACGGGCCACGCGAAGGGCGCGGTGGTTTACCAGGGTGAAGACGTCAGCGCGGTGCCGGTTGAAAAGCGGGTCGCGCGCGGTATGTGTCTGGTGCCGGAAAAACGCGAGTTGTTTGCGTCGATGACGGTCGAAGACAATCTGGTGCTCGGGGCGTATCGACGGAAGCGGGCAGGGGAGCGCAACTTTCTCGATCAGCTCGAACCGGTGTTTACGCTTTTTCCGCGGTTGAAGGAGCGGCGCAAGCAGGCGGCCGGCACGTTATCCGGCGGTGAGCGACAAATGTTGGCGGTAGGGCGGGCGCTCATGGGCAAGCCCGATCTGCTGATGCTGGACGAGCCGAGTTTGGGCTTGGCGCCGTTGATCGTGAAAGAGATTTTCCACATCATCAGCGCGTTGCGGCAGACGGGCGTTGCGACGCTGCTGATCGAACAGAACGCGCGGGCCGCGCTGCAAATCTCCGACTATGGGTACGTGCTGGAGACTGGAGAGTTGGCGCTGGAAGGGGCGGCGGCGGATCTGGCGAAAAATCCTCGCGTGATTGAGACATATCTGGGGCTTGGCCAAAAAAGTGGCCTAGAGCGCGCTTCCATTGTTCCTCGCACTTCAGAGCGGCGTGTTTCACGTGAAACACGCCGTTTTTTTATCAGTTAGCCATTCGGACGAAATTCGGGCCTAAACCGAACCCGTTATAATTCGCCCATACCTCTTCCTTTGAAAGGCTCACGCGACGATCTGGCGTGAGATCCGCAATGCTCTTTCCCACAGAATTTGACGTAATTGTCGTCGGCGGCGGTCATGCCGGCACCGAAGCCGCGTTGGCCTCGGCACGCATGGGCAATACCACGCTCCTGCTGACCCACAACATCGAAACCCTCGGCCAGATGAGCTGCAATCCGTCGATTGGCGGCATCGGCAAAGGCCATCTGGTCAAGGAAGTCGATGCTCTTGGCGGCGCCATGGCGGCCGCGACGGATGAAGGCGGGATCCAGTTTCGTATCCTCAATTCGTCGAAAGGTCCGGCAGTTCGGGCGACCCGCGCTCAGGCTGACCGCCTGCTGTACAAGCAGGCGATCCGGCATCGGCTGGAGAATCAACCGAACCTCTGGTTGTTCCAGCAGGCTGTCGATGATCTGATGGTGGAGGGCGACCGCGTCGTCGGCGCCGTGACTCAGGTGGGGATTCGCTTTCGCGCCCGAGCGGTTGTGCTGACGGCGGGCACGTTCCTCGACGGCAAGATTCACGTGGGCTTGAACAACTACACCGGTGGCCGTGCGGGCGATCCGGCTGCGGTGTCGTTGTCCGCGCGGTTGAAGGAATTGAAGCTGCCGCAGGGCCGGCTCAAGACGGGTACGCCGCCACGTATCGACGGTCGCACGATCGACTTTTCTCAACTCGAAGAGCAGCCGGGCGATCTGGATCCGGTACCGGTCTTTTCGTTCCTCGGTCGTGTTGAACAGCATCCGCGACAAGTGCCTTGCTGGGTCACGCATACGAACGAGCGAACCCACGACATTATTCGTGGAGGACTGGATCGGTCGCCGATGTATACGGGCGTGATCGAAGGGGTAGGGCCGCGTTATTGCCCGTCGATTGAGGACAAGATTCACCGTTTTGCGTCGAAAGAATCGCATCAGATCTTCCTGGAACCGGAAGGGCTGACGACCAATGAGTTCTATCCGAACGGTATTTCCACGAGCTTGCCGTTTGATGTGCAGCTGGAGCTTGTCCGTTCGATGCGCGGTTTGGAACACGCGCACATCCTGCGGCCGGGCTATGCGATCGAATACGACTATTTCGATCCGCGCGGATTGAAGGCATCGCTGGAAACCAAGGTGATCAGCGGCCTGTTTTTTGCCGGCCAGATCAATGGCACGACGGGCTACGAAGAGGCGGCGGCGCAGGGTCTGCTGGCGGGTATCAATGCCGGCTTGCACGTGCAAGGCAAGGACGCATGGTGTCCGCGTCGCGATCAGGCGTACCTTGGCGTGCTGGTCGACGACCTTGTGACGCGTGGCGTTTCGGAGCCGTATCGGATGTTTACCAGCCGCGCTGAATATCGGCTGAGCCTCCGCGAAGACAACGCCGATATGCGACTGACCGAGATTGGCCGTGAGCTTGGCGTGGTCGATGACATCCGCTGGGATGCATTCAGCCGTAAACGTGACGCTGTTTCACGTGAAACAGAGCGTTTGCGTACGACGTGGGTGAATCCAAAGAATTTGCCGGCCGACGAAGCCACTGCCCTTCTCGGCAAGCCGATCGACCATGAATACAGCCTGGCAGATCTGTTGCGTCGTCCAGGCGTGAGCTATGACGGCGTGTGTGGGTTGCGTGCCGGCGAATGCGCAGCCCCAGAAGTACTTGCAGACGACAGCGTGTTACTCGCGCAGATCAAGGAACAGATCGAGATCGGCATCAAGTATCAGGGCTATATCGACCGTCAGGCTGACGAGATCGAGCGCAACGAAGCTCATGAAAGCACGCGGTTGCCCGAAGGGCTGGACTACGCGGAAGTCAGAGGCCTGTCATTCGAAGCCCGCCAAAAGCTGACGCAATTCCGCCCGGAAACCATTGGTCAGGCGTCGCGGATTTCCGGCATCACGCCCGCCGCGATCTCGCTGCTGATGGTTCACTTGAAGCGTGGCTTGGGACGTCGTTCGACCAAGCCTGCCGCACCGGGCTCCGACAACGCGCCGGTGACGCAATGATGGTGGGACAGAAGGGGAGCGCTGCTTCACAGGAATTGGCGTCGTTGCTTGCGGACGGTGTTCGCGATCTCGGCCTTGATTTGAGCGATGCCCAACTCAGCAAGCTGCTGGACTACGTCGCGTTGCTGTCGAAGTGGAATGCCGTCTACAACCTGACGGCGATCCGCGATCCGCGGCAAATGTTGATTCAGCACATTCTCGATTCGCTTTCGATCGTGCCGCACCTTGCGCCGCTCGGGCCCGTCGTCAGTTCTCGATGTGGGGTCGGGTGGCGGTATGCCGGGCATCGTGCTGGCGATCGTCTTGCCCGACTGGACGATTACCACGAACGACATCGTTCATAAGAAAACAGCATTTCAAGCCCAGGCGAAGGCGGAATTGGGTCTGACGAATCTGTCGGTCGTCACCGGCCGGGTCGAAACTTTGAAGCCGGGCGCCGAAGTACCTGCAAAGTTCGACGTAATTGTCTCGCGCGCATTCGCAGAGCTGTCGGATTTCGTTACACTGGCCCGTCATCTGGTTGCGGAGCAGGGTGCGATCTGGGCTATGAAGGGCGTGCGTCCGGACGGCGAGATTGAGCGTCTGCCGGCAGGTGCCCACGTGGAACAGATCATCAGGCTGAAAGTGCCGTCGCTCGACGCCGAGCGTCATTTGATCAAGGTTCTGGTGGACGCCGGGCATTAACCGTTAGCCGCGGCTCGCGGCTTTCTCAGAATCAAAAGCAATTCTTCTTCATCTAGCAGCAAAAGGGACATTCCAACGATGGCAAAAATCTTCTGCGTTGCGAACCAGAAAGGCGGCGTCGGCAAGACGACGACCACAGTGAATCTGGCCGCGAGTTTGGCAGCGCAGGGACAGCGAGTCCTTCTCATCGATCTGGACCCGCAGGGCAACGCCACGATGGGCAGCGGCATAGACAAGGCAGCATGCGCGAATACCGTCTACGAAGTGCTGGTGGACGGCGTGTCGGTCGCCAGTGCGCGAATCCGTCCTGAGGCCGTTGGCTACGACGTGTTGCCCGCGAATCGCGAACTGGCGGGCGCCGAGGTGGAACTCGTCAGCGTGCAGAACCGTGAGCGTCAACTGAAGATCGCACTCGCGGCGGTCGAGACCGAATACGACTTCGTTCTGATCGACTGCCCGCCGGCTTTGTCGCTGCTCACGCTTAACGGCCTGTGCGCCGCGCATGGCGTCGTCATCCCGATGCAGTGCGAGTACTTCGCGCTCGAAGGCCTGTCCGATCTCGTCAACACGATCAAGCAGGTACATGCCAACCTGAACCGTGACCTGAAGGTCATCGGTTTGTTGCGCGTGATGTTCGATCCGCGTATCACGTTGCAACAGCAAGTTTCGGATCAGCTGAAAGAGCATTTCGGCGACAAGGTTTTCGACGCGGTCATCCCGCGCAACGTGCGTCTTGCCGAGGCCCCCAGCTATGGCTTGCCGGGCGTGGTGTTCGATAAGGCTTCACGTGGCGCGCAGGCATATGTGCAGTTCGGCGCGGAAATGATTGAGCGGGTGCGCGCCTTGAACGACGCGCCCCAGGCATCCTAAGCGGATCGAGGAAGCACAATGAACGCAGTAGCAAGAAAGAAGGGATTGGGCCGCGGTCTGGAGGCGTTGCTGGGTGGTACGGCCGACATCACCGAGGCGGCGACGATCGAGGGTGCGCCGAACGTGTTGCCGCTCAGCAAGATGCAGGCGGGTAAGTATCAACCGCGTACGCGCATGGATGAAGGCGCGCTGCAGGAGCTGGCCGCCAGCATCCGCGCTCAGGGGTTGATGCAGCCGATTCTTGTGCGTCCCGTTTCGGCGGACAAGTACGAGATCATCGCGGGCGAACGACGTTTTCGCGCGGCACGTCTCGCGGGTCTTGAAGAGGTGCCGGTACTGGTGAAGGACGTGCCGGACCAGGCTGCCGCCGCGATGGCGCTGATTGAGAATATTCAGCGCGAAGATCTGAATCCTCTGGAAGAGGCGCAGGGCATCCAGCGGTTGCTCGACGAGTTCAATTTTACGCACGAACAGGCGGCGGAATCGGTTGGCCGCTCGCGCAGCGCGGTGTCGAATCTGCTGCGTCTGCTCAACCTGGCGTCGCCGGTGCAGACCATGTTGCTGGCTGGCGATCTGGATATGGGGCACGCGCGCGCACTTCTCGCCGTCGATGCCGCTACGCAGATCACGTTGGCTAACCAGGTGGTTAACAAGCGCATGTCGGTGCGCGAAACCGAAAAACTGGTGACGACGACCACCAAGGCGGTGCCGGCGGTCAAGGCACGTGCGAATCCAGACGGCGGGCGCGATACGCGTCGGCTGGAAGAGGAGTTGTCGGACTCTGTTGTCGGCCACGGTGAAGATCAAGCTGGGCCGACGTGGTCGCGGACAGGTGCTGGTGGATTTCGGCGACCTGGATGCATTGGAAGGCATTCTTATGCGCTTGCGGGGCAATGCGACGGCCTGATTCGACCGATTGCACACGAGCGGTGCGCAATGAGCGGGCGACTCTTCATAGAGTCGCCCGTTTGCTTTTGGAGTGGGTACGAACGTTTCTCTCGTGCTCCGCAGGATTCCGAAGGCAGCGAGAGCTTGATCCATATTAGTTGGATTCCTAATTAAATTACGAGCGAAGTATTTCGAAGAGGGCAGGGCAGTTCCGATAATTCAAGCGCTCGCATTACCCGTAGATGCCGTCACCTGTCCAATTCCTAAGCGCATAAAGTGACGTTTGTTGCATTTACGAGACGTCCGCTACAGCGCTTTCGCGACCGTTCGCCGCACATCCGCGAACCCAATTTGTGTGTCATGTTTTGCCGTCCCCTTGCCGCCTTACATTTGACGTGTTTTCACCCAAAAAAGCGTCGTTGCCGCATTGTGGAGGCGCGTTTCACGCAGGTTATTGAACGGCCTAAAGTCTTGAATTGCCTGCAACTATCGCTTACAATCGCCCGGATTTAATTGCACGGCAACCCCGTAAGCGCAGCGTAAGCTCGCGGGCTGGAACAAGACTTTCGGAACACTGCGATGGCGGTCAAAACGTCGAATCAAGCGCCGAACAATGGGCACGACGGACACCGCGATGAACGCTCCGCTTCCGTTCGGTCCACCGGTCAGCAAGCAACGTCTGGCGATGAATGGGATGTCGCGCAAGAAGATAACAATATCGTTCCGCTCACGCGGGCCGAAGCTGAAAAGCTGTTTGGTCCCAACGTGAGTCGTCCATCGCGCGTTACGCCTTTCAAGGTCGTGGCAGCGCAAATGGTTTTGTCCCTGGGTGCTACGCTGGTGTGGTGGCTGTTCTATAAGCCGCCGGGCGCTGCTGCGCTGTCCGCGTTCCTGGGGGGCGCAATTTGCTGGATACCAGGCGCGCTGTTTGCGGCGCGCCTTAGAACACTGAGCGGCGCTGAAACAGTGATGAGCTGGATGATCGGCGAAGCGCTCAAGATGGGGACAACGATCGCGATGTTTGTAGCCATCGCGTTCTGGTATCACGACGTACGCTGGGTGCCGCTGCTCGTGACCTACCTCATCGCGCTCAAGACATACTGGATCGCCCTGGCCTGGCGCTAAGGTTAGCCACCAGGTAGCAGTAGCAAAGTAGCAGCAAAAAATTCAGGCTGGCGCGTAGCGCCGGCAACAGGTGTGCGGATAAGACACGATCCGCACCCGGCGTGTTCCCGCAATACAGCATTGCTGCGGGTGCGGCCTAAGACGATTTTCGACAATTTGGGTGGCTTTAACGATATGGCAGCTAGCGAAGGCACGCGCGCAATGGATCCGTCCGAGTACATCGCGCACCACTTGCAGAACTTTTCCACCGCGCATCAGACGTCGATTTTCGACATTCACGTGTGGAATCTGGACACCCTTTTCTGGTCGATCGTTTGCGGTCTGGCCACGATCTTCATCCTGCATCTCGCTGCCCGTAAGGCGACGTCGGGCGTGCCCGGCCGTTTCCAGTGCGCAATCGAAATGCTGGTCGAAATGGTCGAGGATCAATCGAAGTCGATGATCCACGGCTCGCGTACCTTCATCGCACCGCTGGCCCTGACCGTGTTCGTCTGGGTCGCGCTGATGAACTCGCTCGACTTTATCCCTGTCGACCTGCCGGGCCACGTGATTGGCTGGCTGGGTCTGTCCGAAACCATCCCGCACCACCGCATCGTGCCGACTGCCGACCTGAACGGCACGCTCGGTATCGCCCTCGGCGTGTTCGTGCTGATGATTTACTACAACTTCAAGATCAAGGGCGCCGGCGGCTTCGTGCATGAACTGCTGTCCGCTCCGTTCGGCGCGCATCCGCTGCTGTGGATCCCGAACCTTGCACTGAACATCATCGAGTTCGTCGCGAAGACGGTCTCGCTCGGCATGCGGCTGTTCGGCAACATGTACGCGGGCGAACTGTTGTTCCTGCTGATTGCCCTGCTCGGCAGCATCTGGAGCTTCGGCGCGGACACGACGGTGCTTGGCTTCATCGGCCACGTGATCGCAGGCAGCGTGTGGTCAATCTTCCACATCCTGATCGTTCTGCTGCAGGCGTTCATTTTCATGATGCTGACGCTGGTGTACATCGGCCAGGCACACGACACGCACTAACCGGCGCCGTCGACAAAAGAATCATCGTTTTTCAAATCCCAGTTCCAACCAGTTCTAAAAGACTTTTCACAAAGGAGTGATCATGCAAGCTTTCATCGCCAACATCCAGGGTCTGACCGCCATCGGTATCGGCATCATCATCGGCCTGGGTGCTATCGGCGCCTGTATCGGTATCGGCCTGATGGGCGGCAAGTACATCGAAGCATGTGCACGTCAGCCTGAATTGATGAACCCGCTGCAAACCAAGATGTTCCTGCTGGCTGGTCTGATCGATGCGGCATTCCTGATTGGCGTTGGTGTGGCAATGCTGTTTGCGTTCGCGAACCCGCTGCTGTCGAAGCTGGCAGGCTGAGGTTCCTCGGAAGTTTGCGCCTGAGCTATAACTGGTAAAGGCGCAGGGCGGAACGGGCACTTAGGCGCTGATCGAATACAGAATCGATGAGCGCCTTGCCGTTTCACTTTCCGAACTAGCAACGTTTAAGGAAACACCGTGAATCTCAACGCAACCCTGTTTGCGCAAATGGTCGTGTTCCTGATCCTCGCGTGGTTCACGATGAAGTTCGTGTGGCCGCCGTTGATCAACGCCCTCGACGAGCGCTCGAAGAAGATTGCTGACGGTTTGTCGGCTGCTGAAAAGGGCAAGCAAGAACTCGAAGCGGCTCACAAGCGCGTCGACCAGGAACTCGCTCAGGCACGCAACGACGGTCAGCAACGGATTGCTGACGCAGAAAAGCGCGCTGTGGCAGTCGCTGACGAAATCAAGGCTCAGGCACAAGCTGAAGCCGCTCGCATCATCGCGCAAGCGAAGGCCGACGCGGACCAGCAAGTCGTGAAGGCGCGCGAAACGCTGCGCGGCGAAGTCGCTGCACTCGCTGTCAAGGGCGCTGAACAGATCCTGAAGCGCGAAGTCGACCAGGCGGCTCACGCTGACCTGCTGAATCAACTGAAAGCCGAGCTCTGATCATGGCCGAACTTGCAACCATCGCCCGTCCGTACGCAGAAGCGCTGTTTGGCGTGGCCGAAGCTGGTGACATCGCCGCCTGGTCCACGCTCGTGCAGGAGCTGGCACAGGTTGCGCGTCTGCCCGAAGTGCTGTCGATCGCCTCGAGCCCGAAAGTAAGCCGCGCCCAGGTCAGCGAACTGCTGCTGGCCGCGGTCAAGTCGCCGCTCAAGGACAACGCGCAAGCGAAGAATCTGGTGCAAATGCTGGTCGATAACCATCGCCTGCAATTGCTGCCGGAAATCGCTGTGCAGTTCGAAGAGTTGAAGAACGCCCGCGAAGGGGCGGCCGATGTGCTGATTGTCAGCGCATTCCCGCTCGAAGGCGCGCAGTTGAACGAACTCGTCGCAAGTCTCGAACGCAAGTTCCAACGCAAGCTGAAGCCGACGGTCGAAGTCGACTCGTCGTTGATCGGCGGCGTGCGCGTGACGGTCGGCGACGAAGTGCTCGATACCTCGGTCCGCGCGCGGCTTGCCAGCATGCAAACGGCTCTGACGGCCTGAAGCGCGACACGCGCTGAAGCGGCTGGCACGCAACAGAATTGACTATCAGGAGCGAATAATGCAACTCAATCCCTCTGAGATCAGCGAGCTGATCAAGAGCCGGATCCAGGGCCTCGAAGCGAACGCAGACGTTCGCAACCAGGGCACCGTGATCTCCGTGACCGACGGTATCGTGCGTATTCACGGCCTGTCGGAAGTGATGCAGGGCGAAATGCTCGAATTCCCGGGCAACACCTTCGGTCTCGCACTGAACCTCGAGCGCGACTCGGTCGGCGCCGTGATTCTGGGTGAGTACGAACACATTTCGGAAGGCGACATCGTCAAGACGACGGGCCGCATTCTCGAAGTGCCGGTGGGTCCGGAACTGCTCGGCCGTGTGGTCGACGCACTCGGTAACCCGATCGACGGCAAGGGCCCGATCAACGCAAAGAAGACCGACGCAATCGAAAAGATCGCTCCGGGCGTGATCTGGCGTAAGTCGGTTTCGGAGCCGGTTCAAACCGGTCTGAAGTCGATCGACGCGATGGTGCCGGTTGGCCGTGGCCAGCGTGAGCTGATCATCGGCGACCGCCAGTGCGGCAAGACCGCAGTCGCAGTCGACGCGATCATCAACCAGAAGGGCAAGAACCTCTTCTGTATCTACGTCGCGATCGGCCAGAAGGCTTCGTCGATCATGAACGTGGTCCGCAAGCTGGAAGAAACCGGCGCGCTGGAATACACGATCGTCGTGGCCGCTTCGGCTTCGGAATCGGCAGCGATGCAATACCTCGCGCCGTACGCCGGCTGCTCGATGGGCGAATACTTCCGCGACCGCGGTCAAGACGCGCTGATCGTTTATGACGACTTGACCAAGCAGGCTTGGGCATACCGTCAGATCTCGCTGCTGCTGCGCCGCCCGCCGGGCCGCGAAGCTTATCCGGGTGACGTGTTCTATCTGCACTCGCGTCTGCTGGAGCGTGCTGCTCGCGTCTCGGAAGAGTACGTCGAGAAGTTCACGAATGGCGAAGTGAAGGGCAAGAGCGGTTCGCTGACGGCACTGCCGGTCATCGAAACGCAAGCAGGCGACGTGACCGCATTCGTTCCGACGAACGTGATCTCGATTACCGACGGCCAGATCTTCCTGGAAACCGACCTTTTCAACGCAGGTATCCGCCCGGCAATTAACGCCGGCGTGTCGGTGTCGCGTGTTGGCGGTGCGGCTCAGACGAAGATCGTGAAGAAGCTGTCGGGCGGTATCCGTACCGACCTCGCGCAGTATCGTGAACTGGCAGCATTCGCGCAGTTCGCATCGGACCTCGACGAAGCAACCCGCAAGCAGCTCGAACGCGGCCGCCGCGTGACGGAACTGCTGAAGCAGCCGCAGTATCAGCCGCTGCAAGTGTGGGAGCTGGGTGTTTCGCTGTTCGCCGCGAACAACGGTTACCTCGACGATCTGGAAGTCTCGCAAGTCCTGCCGTTCGAAAAGGGCCTGCGCGAACACCTGAAGGCGAGCCACGCTGACCTGGTCAAGCGCATCGAAGATACCAAGGAACTCTCGAAGGACGACGAAGGCCTGCTGCATACGGCCGTCAAAGACTTCAAGAAGTCCGGCGCTTATTGATCTGCGAGTGATCCGCAAGGCATAAACGGACATTGAAGCGGCGCGGGCCGCAGGCAACTGAACCCGCGCTGCTTAGGATGGGGGGTAGCTAAGGCTAGGCGATCAAGGAGCAAGCAATGGCTGGAATGAAGGAAATTCGCGGCAAGATCAAGAGCGTGCAAAACACGCGCAAGATCACGAAAGCGATGGAGATGGTGGCCGCATCGAAGATGCGCCGCGCTCAGGAGCGCATGCGCGCTGCTCGCCCGTATGCCGACAAGGTCCGCGATATCGCTGCACACATGAGCCGTGCGAACCCGGAGTATCGTCACCCGTTCATGGTGTCGAACGAAGGCGCGAAGACGGCTGGCTTCATCCTCGTGACGACCGATAAAGGTCTGTGCGGCGGCATGAACACCAACGTGCTGCGTGCGTCGCTGCAGAAGTTCAAGGAACTGGAAGGCCAGGGCAAGACGGTCGAAGCAACTGCGATCGGCACCAAGGGTCTGGGTTTCCTGAACCGTCTGCGCGCCAAGGTGGTGTCGAACGTCGTGCATCTGGGCGATACGCCGCATCTGGAAAAGCTGATCGGCGCGGTCAAGGTGCAGCTCGACCTGTACTCGGAAGGCAAGGTTTCGGCGGTGTACCTGGCGTACACGCGCTTCGTCAATACGATGAAGCAGGAGCCGGTGATCGAGCAACTGCTGCCGCTGTCGGCAGAACAGTTCGAGCGCACGGAAGAAGACGGCACGACGCCGAGCACGCAGTGGGACTACATCTACGAGCCGGATGCGCAGGCAGTGGTGGACGAACTGCTGGTGCGTTATGTCGAAGCGCTGGTCTATCAGGCCGTCGCGGAAAACATGGCATCGGAGCAGTCGGCACGGATGGTCGCGATGAAGGCCGCTTCGGACAATGCGAAGACGGTCATCAACGAACTGCAGCTCGTGTACAACAAGAGCCGTCAGGCCGCGATCACGAAAGAACTGTCGGAAATCGTCGGTGGCGCGGCGGCAGTCTGACCTTGACGGTCAGGCAAGCCGCTTCGTGTGCGCCTTCGTGGCGCACCCCACCGAAATTGCGCCTTTGCGCGAGTGAAGAATTGAGTATCTAAAGGAAAAGCGATGAGTACTACTGCTTTGGTAGAAGGCAAGATCGTACAGTGCATCGGCGCGGTGATCGACGTGGAATTCCCGCGTTCGGACATGCCGAAGATTTACGACGCGCTCATTCTCGAAGGTTCGGAACTGACCCTCGAAGTCCAGCAACAGCTGGGCGACGGCGTTGTCCGTACCATCTGTCTGGGTGCTTCGGACGGCCTGCGTCGCGGCACGGCGTGAAGAACACGGGTAAGCCGATCAGCGTGCCGGTCGGCAAGCCGACTCTGGGCCGGATCATGGACGTGCTGGGTCGCCCGATCGACGAAGCCGGCCCGATCAACTCGGACGTGGTTCGCGGTATTCACCAGAAGGCTCCGGCGTTCGACGAACTGTCGCCGTCGACGGAACTGCTCGAAACCGGCATCAAGGTTATCGACCTGATCTGCCCGTTCGCCAAGGGCGGCAAGGTTGGCCTGTTCGGTGGCGCCGGTGTGGGCAAGACCGTGAACATGATGGAACTGATCAACAACATCGCCAAGGAACACGGTGGTTACTCCGTGTTCGCCGGTGTTGGCGAGCGTACCCGCGAAGGGAACGACTTCTATCACGAAATGAAGGACTCGAACGTTCTCGACAAGGTCGCGCTGGTGTACGGCCAGATGAACGAGCCGCCGGGCAACCGTCTGCGCGTTGCGCTGACCGGCCTGACGATGGCTGAGCACTTCCGTGACGAAGGCCTCGACGTGCTGTTCTTCGTCGACAACATCTACCGTTTCACGCTGGCAGGCACGGAAGTGTCGGCGCTGCTCGGCCGTATGCCGTCGGCAGTGGGCTATCAGCCGACGCTGGCTGAAGAAATGGGCAAGCTGCAAGAGCGTATTACGTCGACCAAGACTGGCTCGATCACGTCGGTTCAGGCCGTGTACGTCCCTGCGGATGACTTGACCGACCCGTCGCCGGCTACGACTTTCGGCCACCTGGACGCAACCGTCGTGTTGTCGCGTGACATCGCTTCGCTGGGTATCTACCCGGCAGTCGACCCGCT
>CAWCZW010000009.1:0-405123 GCA_963800185.1 uncultured beta proteobacterium
AATCCTACGAAGCGACGAAACCAGATGTATGGAATAGGGGCGGGGAGATTGCTCGACAATCCGCGTGGAGAAGCCCGAAAAGCCGCTCGGAGAGGGGTCCCAAAAGGGGCTGAAAAGACCAACTTCGCAACACGCAAACGTTTGGCCAGACAAAAAAAAGCGGGCCTGGAGCCCGCTAAAAACCACACGCTACGGGGTTAGCGCGAGGAGACCAAAGTTGGAACCGACTGAGACGACGACCCTGCGCCGACTACGGCCCCAGCAGGGATGCCCCTTCACAGGGCTTCGGCATACGCCGACCGGCAAGTGCATCGTATCCGCTCACACCACGCACCCAGCCACATCCGTGTTGAAACCGTTGAGGGCATTGTGGGCGAATTAACCTACGAGCGCGGTAACAAAGTGTTTCAGGTTGTAACGCCCGCCAGATAAGGCGCTCCGGGACATATTGCCAAAATTTAACGTTTTAAACGTAATTTTTACCGATGACTGTCGCCGCAATTTCATACGCGTGATTGATGCTATTCGCGGCGCATATCGCCGCGTAATTCGTTCAGTCGATTCCGCATGAAATGGTTGCACGTACATCTTTTTTCGAGCAGAAGCCCGTGTTACACAAGTTTTTGCGGCCCCTAAAACTTGGTCTACGGCTGCAAGAAGCGGATGTTGCGTTGCAACATCCGCCGGGCTAATCGGCAGATATGAAAAAGGGGCCGCATTTACGGCTGATATTCAGCTGGCACGATTCTTCATTTGCCTGATATCACAGAGTGCGGTTACATGATTCTGGCGGCTCAGTAAGTTCTTCCGGACGCGCAAATTACCGGCATCGGTCGATAAAAACGCCTCAACGACGATTGTGCTACTCCGCTATTTGAGCCACTTATCCGAGATCGCCTGATATTCGCCAGTCGCCCGCGCGAGGTGCAACCACTGGTCGACGTACTGCTGGAACGCCACGTCGCCACGCGGCAGCAGCCACGCCTTCTCGCCATACTGGAACGGCTTGTCCGGGTGCACTGAGCAAAGGCCCGGATTCAACTTTTGCTGCAGCAGGGTTTCCGACGCGTCCGTCACCATGACGTCCGCTTTGCCGGCCAGGATCTGTTTGAAGATCGTCACGTTGTCCGGATAGACCGTCAGCGTCGCGTGCGGGAAGTACTGTTTCGCGAAACGCTCGTTAGTGCCGCCCGGATTGACGATCACACGAGTGGCAGGCTGGTCGATCTGCGCCACCGTCTGATATTTGTTCACGTCGTCGCATCGGACAATCGGCGTCTTGCCGTCGACCATATAAGCCTGCGTGAAGAACGCGCGCTTTTGCCGCTCCAGCGTGGGCGACACGCCGCCCACGCCGATATCGCATTTCGCGACGAAGTCGTTCATCAGATTCGACCACGACGTCTTGATGTACTCCGACCTTGACGCCAAGCGATTTCGCCAGCGACTCCGTCATGTCGATATCGATGCCTTCGAACTGGCCGTCCGCCTTATAGAACGAATAGGGTTTGTAGTCGCCGGTCGTGCAGGCGCGCAGCGTGCCGCGCGCAATGAATTTCGTCGAGCCGCGAAGGCGCGGCGGCCGCTGGTTTGCGCGCCGGCCACGCCTGCGTGCATCAGGATGCCGGCGAGCGTGCCGAGCATTGCGAGGGCTGCCTTGTTCATCGAGTCTCCTTGCTGGTGCTGTCATTGTCTGGTAAGGCCGTCGGATCATAGCCCGGCAATGTCCCGCTTGAACATCGGCCGTTCAGCCAGGTGTCCTTAGGGCGGATCGCCAGGGCAAAGTCGCTCAAAAGCGTGACGCAAGCCCTTCGCGCAACAGTTATTGCCCGCATCAGGCGCGATGCGGCGAGCCGGCTCCGGTAAAATGCCCCTTTGCCCTGAGTCGTACGCAACGTGGCCCATAAACTCCTGAACGACACTTTTCTGCGCGCGCTGCTGCGCCAGCCGACCGACTACACGCCGATCTGGCTGATGCGCCAGGCTGGCCGCTATCTGCCGGAATACAACGCCACGCGAGGTCGCGCGGGCAGCTTCATGGGCCTGGCGAAGAACCCCGCGTTCGCAACGGAAGTCACGTTGCAACCGCTCGAGCGCTATCCGCTCGACGCCGCAATTCTGTTCTCCGACATCCTGACCGTGCCCGACGCGATGGGGCTCGGCCTCGAGTTCGTCACCGGTGAAGGCCCGAAATTCGCGCGCCCCGTGCGTACGGAAGACGACGTCGCGCGCCTCGCGGTGCCGGACATCGACGCCACGCTGCGCTACGTCACCGACGCCGTGCGCGAAATCCGCACTGCGCTCACCGATGCGCAAGGCCGTCAGCGCGTGCCGCTAATCGGCTTTTCGGGCAGCCCATGGACTTTGGCGTGCTACATGGTCGAAGGCGGCGGTTCGGCGGACTTCCGCACCGTCAAGTCGATGCTTTATGCGCGTCCCGATCTGATGCACCGCATTCTCGAGATCAACGCGCGCTCGGTCGCGGCCTATCTGAACGCGCAGATCGAAGCCGGCGCGCAAGCCGTGATGATTTTCGACACGTGGGGCGGGGCGCTCGCAGACGGCATCTACCAACGCTTCTCGCTGCACTACATTCAGCAGGTGGTCAGCCAGCTGAAGCGCGAGCACGACGGCGAAAAAGTGCCGGTCATCACCTTCACGAAGGGCGGCGGCCTGTGGCTCGACGAGATTGCCGAGATCGGCGTGGATGCCGTCGGCCTCGACTGGACGGTCAATCTGCGCAATGCGCGCGAACGCGTGGGCAGCAAGGTCGCGCTGCAGGGCAATATCGACCCGTCGGTGTTGTTTGCGCCGCCTGCCGCGATCCGCATGGAAGCGCGCGCAGTGCTCGATAGCTTCGGCAATCATCCGGGCCACGTTTTCAATCTCGGCCACGGCATTTCGCAGTTCACTCCGCCCGAAAATGTCGCCGAACTCGTCGACGAAGTGCATCGTCACAGCCGCGCGATTCGCAGCGGTGCGCATGCACCAGCATGATGCCGTAATCGTTACCATTTTTGTTGCATTGCAGCGAGGTGGGCTCTCGGCCTAAGGGGAAATTTGTACGTCAAGGGGCCGTCAGATGGGGGTCTTGCGATTGTCAAGACTTGACTTATGCACATTCCTCACGCTGCGGCGCAGTAGAAGCTTTCGTCGTGTCCTGACCCTTGCACAGTGCGGGCGCATTTGATCTAAGCCTTGTCTGGCAAGGGTTTCCGGGCGACCGAGGGAAATGTGCGGAATCCCACAGAAGGCCGCTACGGCGCGGTTTCCGGCCCTTCTGACCGAAGTTCTCAACAAAGTTATCCACAGGCTGGCGGACGTTTGCAATTCTTCAGCGGAATCCAAAACTTAGCGCCGGAATTGAAGTGTTACTTTAACTTCGTCGGGTTCGCTGGCGATCCAATGCGCATATTTGTGTCAGCGACATGGCAACGCCGTCCTGCGCTAGCCCAACTTCTCACAGCCACCGCGTGAGCGAAGTATTCGTCCGCGTCGCGCTGGACCATCCGCTGCCGACCCTGTTCGACTACCGCTGCGACACGCCCGAATGCTGTCGCGCCGGGCATGCTGGTCAGCGTGCCGTTCGGCAAGCGGCACGTGGTGGGACTCGTATGCGAAGTGACCACTCACAGTGACGTGCCGCCAGACCGCCTGCGCTCGGTGAGCAGCATATGCACGGCGTGTCCGCCGGTGTCGGCGGAATGGTTGAGGTTGACCGCGTTTGCCGCGGACTACTATCAACGCGGTCTCGGCGAAGTGGCGCTGCCTGCGTTGCCGCAAGCCTTGCGCGACGCTTCGCGCTGGTCGCGCCTGTTCGCGCCCGAAGAGCGCTACAGCCTGACGCCCGAAGGCCGAACGGCGTTGCCTGACGCATTGCCGGCCCGCGCGAGCGCGTTGAGAAAGCTGGCGCAGGCATTGGCCGGAGTCGGACTTCCTGCTTGCCGCCGACGCCCGCGCGCTTCATCCCAAAGCGCTGGCGAGCCTCGCCGCGTGGCAGGACGAAGGCTGGGTCGCACTGGAGGTGATCGAAGCCGCAGCCGTAGTCGGCTCTCTGGCCAGCCGAGAACTCAGCGCAAGCGCCCGCGCTCCCCACGCTCACCGACGAGCAGGCCGCCGCCGTCGAAGCAATCCGCGACGCGGACGGCTTCGCGCCGTTCCTGCTGCACGGCGTAACGGGCAGCGGCAAGACCGAGGTGTATCTGCGCGCGCTCGCCGAAATTCTGGCCGCGAAGCCCGACGCGCAGGCGCTCGTCCTCGTACCCGAAATCAATCTGACGCCGCAATTCGAAGCGGCCTTCCGCGCGCGCTTCGCCGCGCTGGAGGGCACCGCGATCGTCACGCTGCACAGCGGTCTCGCGGAAGGCGAGCGCGCCCGCAACTGGTTCGCCGCGCATACCGGCCGCGCCCGCATCGTGCTGGGCACGCGGCTCGCGGTGCTGGCGTCGCTGCCGAAGCTCGCGATCATCGTCGTCGATGAGGAGCACGATCCGGCCTACAAGCAGCAGGAAGGCTTGCGCTATTCGGCGCGCGATCTGGCGATCTATCGCGCCAAGCAACTGGCATTGCCGGTGGTGCTCGGCTCGGCGACGCCGTCGCTGGAAAGCTGGTGGCAGGCCGACCAGGGGCGCTACAAGCGGCTCACGCTGTCGCGCCGCGCCGTCGCCGACGCCGTGCTGCCGACCGTGAGGCTGATCGATCTGGAAGAGGAACGCCGGCGCGGGCGGGCGTCGGTGGAAGGCCTGTCGGGGCCGCTGATTGCCGCGCTGAAGCTGCGGCTCGAGCGCGGCGAGCAAAGTCTGATCTTCCTGAACCGTCGTGGCTACGCGCCGCAACTCGCCTGCGATGCCTGCGGCTGGGTTGCCGGTTGTCCGCGCTGCACGGCCTACGTCGTTCTGCATAAGCCCGAGCGCGCGCTGCGCTGCCACCATTGCGGCTGGGAAGCGCGCATTCCGCGCTCGTGCCCGGAGTGCGGCAACGTCGATATCGCGCCGATGGGGCGCGGCACGCAACGCGTCGAAGAAACGCTGGCGAGCGCGGTGCCGGGCGCCCGCGTGCTGCGTATCGACGCCGACAGCACGCGCCGCAAAGGCAGCGCGCAGGCGCTGTTTTCCGATGTTCACGCCGGCGAGGTCGACATCCTCGTCGGTACGCAGATGATCGCGAAGGGGCACGACTTCCAGCGCGTATCGCTGGTCGGCGTGCTGAATGCCGACACCGCGCTGTTCTCCCACGACTTCCGCGCGAGCGAGCGCCTCTTCGCGCAGCTGATGCAGGTGAGCGGCCGCGCGGGTCGCTCCGGTCTGCCTGGCGAAGTGCTGGTGCAAACGCGCTATCCGCGCCACGCGCTGTATCACGCGCTGGGGCGCCAGGATTATGTCGGCTTCGCCAATTCGACATTGGCCGAGCGGCGCGATGCGCACCTGCCGCCGTTCGTCTATCAGGCATTGTTGCGCGCCGAGGGACGCACGCTGGAAGCCGCGCTCGCGTTCCTGCAGCAAGCCGCCGCGGAGCTGACCGGCATTCCGGCCGCCGAACGCGTCACCGTCTACGACGCCGTGCCGCTGACCATCGTCAAGGTGATGCACGTGCATCGCGCGCAATTGCTGATCGAAAGCGCGTCGCGGGCCGCGTTGCAGGCCACGCTGCGCGCCTGGCAGCCGTTGCTGCGCGGCCTGAAAGGCGTGCTGCGCTGGAATCTCGAAGTCGATCCTCTCGACATCTGACGCCAGCCGCTTAGCCTTCGGCGGCCTTACTCCTTCCAGTCATATTCATAGAGCGAATGGTCGTTTCGCTTTAACGCGCCGCTCGCCTATATTTCGCCGGATCGGCGCATATTTCAGGCAAAACTCCAACAATCCCGCGCCGATGCACCTTAACTTCCTCGGGGCATTGCGATGAGCGATACCAATCAAACTCTGCCGACAGGCGCGGCGCCCACGAACCGGCAGAGCGCGCACGGCGGCGGACTTTTTTCGACTGAAGACTGGTGGGCCGTGTGGGTGGGCCTGCTGGTGATCGTGATCGCGTGGGCGCTGTTCGCGTCGGGCAGCAGCATCAAGTGGCTCGCGGTCGCGCCGGCCAAATGGACGAGCGTCGGCCAGGCCGCGCAGGACCTCGGCAAGCATCTGCCGAACTACGTGGCGCTGTTCGTCGTGTTCGCGCTGCTGTTCGGCGTGAGCCTCGCGGCGCTGAAGCAGCGGGTCGGCGCTTTCCTCGCGTCGTTCCTGATCCTGTTCATTGCGTCGGCGCTGATTTTCACGATCGGCGCGTGGGTCAACGCCTCGAAGTACAACCTGGAGCCGCCGCTGGTGGCGCTCGCGCTCGGCTTGCTGGTGTCGAACGTGTTCACGTTGCCCGAATGGTTCTCGGCGGGCTTGCGGGTCGAGTTTTATATCAAGGTCGGCATCGTGCTGCTCGGCGCGACGCTGCCGTTCACGCTGCTCGTGTGGGCCGGTCCGGTGGCGGTCGGCCAGGCGACCATCGTGTCGCTCGTGACCTTCTTCGTGATTTTCTTTGCCGCCAAGGCGTTCGGACTCGATCGACGCTTTGCCGCCGTGCTCGGCGTCGGCGGAGCGGTTTGCGGGGTGTCGGCGGCCATTGCGATTGCCGGCGCGGTGCGCGCCAAACGCGAACAGGCTTCGGTCGCGATCACGCTGGTCGTGCTGTGGGCGATCGTGATGATCTTCGTGCTGCCGTTCGCGTCGCGTTCGCTGGGGCTTTCAACGGCGGTGGCGGGCGCGTGGATCGGCACCTCCGAATTCGCCGACGCCGCCGGCATCGCCGCCGCGCAAGCCTATGGCGACTTCGCGAAACACGCGGGCGGTGCGATCGCCGGCGCGCCGGAAGCGTCGTTGCAGGCGTTCACGCTGATGAAGGTGGTCGGCCGCGATATCTGGATCGGCATCTGGGCCTTCGTGCTGGCGATCGTCGCGACGACGCGCTGGGAATCGCAGGATAGCGGCGTGAAAGCCCGGGCGAATGCGGGTGAAATCTGGGCGCGCTTTCCGAAGTTCGTGATCGGTTTCGTGATTGCGTCCGCGTTGGTGACGTGGATCGCGAGCCACTATTCGCTGGCCGATTACCGCAAGGTCGTGACGCCCGAATTCGTCGCGCCGATTACCGCGCTGCGTACGTGGGCGTTCACTTTCTGCTTCCTGAGCATCGGCCTGACCACGCGCTTGCGCTCGCTCACGGCGACCGGACTCAAGCCGTTTCTCGCGTTCACGGCGGGCGTGGCGGTCAATATCGCCATCGGCTACGCGCTGTCCGCGCACGTATTCGCGTCGTATTGGAATAGCTTGGGGCAGGGCTGATGACAGCGGGACTTCCCGTCCGCCTCGCCGTCACTGCGGACGCACGCGAACAGGCGTGCGAGCCGTATTGCGCAAGCTGCCGGTATCGCGCCGACGATCGGCATTCACTGGAGCAAAGCATCCCGGGCCTCGCGGTATTCAGTTCCGGGTTTGGCGCGAGCGTCGCGCATAGCCGGCTGTGTCGTCTGCACGACCAGCTCGTCTCGCCCGACGACACCTGCGCGCAGTTCTCGCCGGCGGCTTCCGTTTCGCACTGACGTGCGCGTTCCGCTGCGCCGCTGGGTCGAACCCGCGGCGCACGTTCATTGCTTAGGACATTCAGCGGAAAGTCAGCGCCGCCATCTCAGGCGCAAGTCCACCGCATCAATCGTTTAGCGCTGCCCGCCGCTCGCCCGCCGAAGCACGCGAGCTCGCGCGCGCGTGTCCTTCGACGGCCGCGCGCTTGTCCGAGCGAGCCGTCGCGCCGCGGATAAACAGCACGGCGCAAGCCGCGCACATCGCCCAGATGCCCGCTACTACCAGCCACTTTTCCATTTCACCCGTCCTCAAAAACCCCGTATCGTTTTTTTGCGTGCCGTGAGGCCGCGTACCGCTATGGCTCTATAACGGCGCGTCGAACGGTTTGATAAGGGTGAAATGCAAAAAGAATCAGGCCAGGGAAAACACTGATCGCAACCGGCCTCGCCACGCCCGGCGTTATCGGCCGAAAAGCCATGTTGGGTAGGGCTTCCAACCGGGTGCAACCACGCGCCAAATGCGGTTGCACCTTTTTATTGAGAAGCGTACGATTCGCCCAACTTTTAGTCTTTCTCCAGGCATTCGTCTGGTCTCCGAAGAAGGAAACATGGCTAGCACCACCCTTGGCGTCAAGGTCGACGACCTTCTGCGCACGCGGCTGAAAGATGCCGCCACCCGTCTCGAACGCACTCCGCACTGGCTGATCAAGCAGGCGATCTTTGCGTACCTCGAAAAGATCGAGCACGGCCAATTGCCTCCTGAACTGTCGGGTGTGACCGGTTCGGCCGATCTGGCCGACGGCGCCGCAGTCGAAAACGAAGAAGACGGTGCGTCGCACCCGTTCCTCGATTTCGCGCAGAACGTGCAACCGCAGTCGGTGCTGCGCGCGGCGATCACGGCGGCTTACCGTCGTCCGGAGCCGGAGTGCCTGCCGTTCCTGCTCGGTCAGGCGCGTTTGCCCGCGAACCTCGCTGGCGACGTTCAGGCGCTGGCCGGCAAGCTGGTCGAAACGCTGCGTTCGAAGAGCAAGGGTGGTGGCGTCGAAGGGTTGATCCACGAATTCTCGCTGTCGAGCCAGGAAGGCGTCGCGCTGATGTGCCTCGCCGAAGCGCTGCTGCGCATTCCCGATCGCGCCACCCGCGACGCGCTGATCCGCGACAAGATCAGCAAGGGCGACTGGAAATCGCACATGGGCCAGGCGCCGTCGATGTTCGTCAACGCCGCGACCTGGGGCTTGATGATCACCGGCAAGCTGATCACGACCAACAGCGAAACGAGTCTGTCGTCGGCGCTGACGCGTCTGATCGGCAAGGGCGGCGAGCCGCTGATCCGCAAGGGCGTCGACATGGCGATGCGCCTGATGGGCGAGCAGTTCGTCACCGGCGAGAACATTTCCGAGGCGCTGGCCAACAGCCGCAAATACGAAGCGCGCGGTTTCCGCTACTCGTACGACATGCTCGGCGAAGCGGCGACCACCGAAGCCGACGCGCAGCGCTACTACGCGTCGTACGAACAGGCGATTCACGCGATCGGCAAGGCCGCCGGCGGCCGTGGCATCTACGAAGGCCCGGGCATTTCGATCAAGCTTTCGGCGCTGCACGCACGCTACTCGCGTTCGCAGCAGGAACGCACGATGAGCGAACTGCTGCCGCGCGTGCGCTCGCTGGCGATCCTCGCGCGCCGTTACGACATCGGCCTGAATATCGACGCCGAAGAAGCCGACCGCCTCGAAATCTCGCTCGATCTGCTCGAAGCGCTGTGCTTCGATCCGGAACTGGCAGGCTGGAACGGTATCGGCTTCGTCGTGCAGGCGTATCAGAAGCGTTGCCCGTTCGTGATCGACTACATCATCGATCTGGCGCGCCGCAGCCGTCACCGCATCATGGTTCGCCTCGTGAAGGGCGCGTACTGGGACACCGAAATCAAGCGCGCGCAAGTGGACGGCCTCGAAGGCTATCCGGTCTACACGCGCAAGATTTATACGGACGTGTCGTACGTGGCCTGCGCGAAGAAGCTGCTCGGCGCGCCGGACGCGGTGTATCCGCAGTTCGCCACGCACAACGCGCACACGCTGTCGGCGATCTATCACCTCGCGGGCAATAACTACTATCCCGGCCAGTACGAGTTCCAGTGCCTGCACGGCATGGGCGAGCCGCTGTACGAGGAAGTTACCGGCCGCTGTCCGCCGGCAAGCTGAACCGGCCGTGCCGCGTGTACGCGCCGGTCGGCACGCATGAAACGCTGCTCGCGTACCTCGTGCGCCGTCTGCTGGAAAACGGCGCGAACACGTCGTTCGTGAACCGTATCGCCGATGAAAACGTCGCGATCAAGGACCTGATCGCCGATCCGGTCGACGAAGCGTCGAAGATCGTTCCGCTCGGCGCGCCGCACGCGAAGATTCCGCTGCCGCGCAATCTGTTCGGCGCCGAGCGTCTCAATTCGATGGGGCTGGATCTGTCGAACGAGCATCGGCTGGCGTCGCTGTCGTCGGCGTTGCTGGCGAGCGCGCATCATCCGTGGCGCGCCGCGCCGATGCTCGAGGACAACGAGATCGCAGTCGGCAATGCGCGCGACGTGCGCAATCCGGCCGATCATCGCGACCTCGTCGGCACGGTGGTCGAAGCAAGCTCGGAGCACGTGAGCGCTGCGCTCGCGCATGCGGTGGCCGCCGCGCCGATCTGGCAGGCGACGCCGGTCGACGCCCGCGCCGATTGCCTCGCGCGTGCCGCCGATCTGCTCGAAGCGCAAATGCACACGCTGATGGGTCTGGTGGTGCGCGAAGCCGGTAAGTCGCTGGCGAACGCGGTCGCGGAAATCCGCGAAGCGATCGACTTCCTGCGCTACTACTCGACGCAAATCCGCGAAGAGTTTTCGAACGACACGCATCGTCCGCTCGGTCCGGTGGTGTGTATCAGCCCGTGGAATTTCCCGCTGGCGATTTTCATGGGCCAGGTGGCCGCCGCGCTCGCAGCCGGCAACACCGTGCTCGCGAAGCCCGCTGAACAGACGCCGCTGATCGCCGCGCAAGCCGTGCGCATTCTGCGCGAAGCCGGCGTGCCGGCCGGCGCGGTGCAACTGCTGCCGGGCGACGGCGAAACGGTCGGCGCTGCTTTGGTGGCGGATCCGCGCACTCGCGCGGTGATGTTCACCGGCTCGACCGAAGTCGCGCGTCTGATCAACAAGACGCTGTCGAACCGGCTCGACCCGGATGGCAAACCGATTCCGCTGATCGCCGAAACGGGCGGCCAGAACGCGATGATCGTCGATTCGTCGGCGCTCGCCGAACAGGTGGTCGCGGACGTGCTGCAGTCGTCGTTCGACTCCGCCGGTCAACGGTGTTCCGCGTTGCGCGTTCTATGTTTGCAGGACGATGTGGCGGACCGCACGCTCGAAATGCTGACCGGCGCGATGCGCGAGCTGGCGGTGGGCAATCCGGATCGTCTGTCGATCGATGTCGGCCCGGTGATCGACCTCGACGCGAAACGCGGCATCGACGCACACGTTGCGGGCATGCGCGACAAAGGCCGCAAGGTCGAGCAGCTGCCGATGCCGGACGGTTGCGCACAAGGCACCTTCGTTCCGCCGACGCTGATCGAACTCGACAGCATCGACGAACTGAAGCGCGAAGTGTTCGGTCCGGTGCTGCACGTGGTGCGCTATCGCCGCAGCCAGCTCGACAAGCTGCTCGAACAGATTCGTTCGACCGGTTACGGACTGACGCTCGGCATCCATACGCGGATCGACGAAACGATCGCTCACGTGATCAGCCGAGCACACGTCGGCAATATTTATGTGAACCGCAACGTGATCGGCGCGGTGGTGGGCGTGCAGCCGTTCGGTGGCGAAGGCCTGTCGGGTACAGGTCCGAAAGCGGGCGGTGCGCTGTATCTGCAACGTCTGCTGGCGAAGCGTCCGGCTGGTTTGCCGAAGTCGCTGGCGCAGACGCTGGTTGCAGAGCCCCCGCGCGCTGCCGAAAACGGCGACAATCCGACCGCTGCGCTGACCGCGCTGCGCGACTGGCTGATCTCCGAACGTCAGCCCGAGCTGGCCGCACGTTGCGACGGTTATCTGTCGCATGTGCCGGCGGGCGCGACCGCGGTGTTGTCGGGGCCGACCGGCGAGCGCAACACCTACACGTTGGGCGCACGCGGCACGGTGCTGTGTATTGCGTCGACGGCGAGCGGCGCGCGCGTGCAGTTTGCAGCGGCGTTGGCTACGGGAAATCGTGCGTTGTTCGAAGGCGCGGCCGGTGAACAATTGGTGGCGCAGTTGCCCGCGTCGCTGAAGTCGCATGCCAGCGTGAAGAAGAGCGCCGATGCGCCATTCGACGCGGTGCTGTTCGAAGGCGATAGCGACGAACTGCTCGCGCTGGTGAAGGAAGTCGCGAAGCGCTCGGGGCCGATCGTCTCGGTGCAGGGCGTCGCGGCCCGCGCGCTGGAAAGCGGCGATGAAGACTACGCACTCGAGCGTCTCTTGACGGAACGCTCGGTCAGCGTGAATACGGCAGCAGCCGGCGGTAATGCGAATTTGATGACGATCGGTTGAGCGAACCTCTCTGATCACTCAATTAAAACGGAAGCGGTACGGCGACCCCGATACCGCTCCACACTCACCTGGTACCAAGGAGAAGCGATGCAACACAAGATGACAAAGCTGGCAGGCGCGGCGCTGGTTGCTGCGATGTCGGTTGCGGGGACGGCACAAGCTCAATCGACGGAAGACGTGAAGGTGGGTTTCGCCGGTCCGATGACGGGCGCACAGGCTCACTACGGCAAGGACTTTCAGAACGGCATCACGCTGGCTGTGGAAGACATGAACGCGACCAAGCCGGTGATCGGCGGCAAGCAGGTTCGCTTCGTACTGGATGCAGCCGACGACCAGGCTGACCCGCGCACCGGCACGACCGTCGCGCAGAAGCTGGTGGACGACGGCATCAAGGGCATGCTCGGCCACTTCAACTCGGGCACCACGATCCCGGCTTCGCGCATCTACGCGAACGCGGGCATTCCGCAGATCTCGATGGCGACCGCGCCGGAATACACGCAGCAAGGCTTCAAGACCACGTTCCGCATGATGACGTCCGACACGCAGCAAGGTTCGGTCGCCGGCACGTTCGCGGTGAAGACGCTGGGCATGAAGAAGATCGTGATCGTCGACGACCGCACGGCTTACGGTCAGGGTCTGGCCGATCAGTTCGAAAAGGCGGCGAAGGCGGCGGGCGGCACGATCGTCGATCGTGAATACACGAACGACAAGGCGGTGGACTTCAAGTCGATCCTGACGAAGCTGAAGTCGAACAACCCGGATCTGATCTATTACGGCGGCGCGGATTCGCAAGCGGCACCGATGGTCAAGCAGATGAAGCAACTGGGCATCAAGGCTCCGTTGATGGGCGGCGAAATGGTTCACACGCCGACCTTCATCAAGCTCGCGGGCGACGCGGCGAACGGCACGGTGGCATCGCTGGCCGGCCTGCCGCTGGAAGAAATGCCGGGCGGCAAGGACTACGTCGCGAAGTACAAGAAGCGCTTCAACGAGGACGTGCAAACGTACTCGCCGTACGCGTATGACGGCGCAATGGCGATGTTCGCCGCAATGAAGACCGCGAACTCGACCGATCCGGCGAAGTACCTGCCGGTGCTGGCGAAGACGTCGATGCCGGCGGTGACGTCGGCGAACCTCGCGTATGACGCGCACGGCGATCTGAAGAACGGCGGCATCACGCTGTATAAGGTTGTCGACGGTAAGTGGACGACGCTGCAAAGCGTGGGCGGCAAGTAAGCGCGTATCGCTTTCTGACGCTCAACAAAAACCCCGCTTCGGCGGGGTTTTTTTATGGGTCGGCGCTTCTTTACTCTCCCCGCAGCTTGCGCCCCTGCTCGCGAATCTGCTCAAGCGTCGCGCCCGGTGTGCTCGCTTCCTGCGGCATCCGGATCTCGATCAACGCCGGGCGTTGCGCGTCCATCGCGCGTTGCAGCGCGGGCAGAAAATCTTCGGTGCGCTCGACCGTTTCACCGTGCGCGCCGAACGACCTGGCGAACGCAGCGAAGTCCGGATTCGTAGTTTGGGTGCCATAGACGCGATTCGGATAATGCCGCTCCTGATGCATCCGGATCGTCCCGAACTGACTGTTGTTGACGACGATAAACAGCACGCGCAGGTCGTACTGCATCGCCGTCGCGAGTTCCTGCGCGGCCATCATGAAACAGCCATCGCCGGCGAGCGCCACCACCGCGCGCTGCGGATACAGCGACTTCGCCGCAATCGCCGCCGGCACGCCGTAGCCCATCGCCCCGCTCGTCGGCGCGAGTTGCGAGCGGTAATGCCGATACGAAAAATGCCGATGCAGCCACGTCGCGTAATTGCCCGCACCGTTCGTGAGAATCGCGTCGTCCGGCAGATGCGCGCGCAATTGCTGGATCACTTCGCCCATCTGCACGTCGCCGGGAATCGGGCGCGGCTTGCGCCATTCGAGGTACGAGCGATGCGCGTCGTCTGCCGCGCCGGCCCACGCGGGTTGGTCGGATGAAGGCTTCAGTGCCGCGAGCAATGCCGCCATCTCAGGCATGCCGGAAACGATCGGCAGATCCGCCGAATAGACGCGTCCCAACTCATCCGCGCCCTGATGCACATGCACCAGCGTCTGCTTCGTTTTCGGCACGTCGAGCAACGTGTAGCCGTTGGTCGTCGCTTCGCCCATGCGCGGGCCGAGCACGAGCAGCAAATCGGCATCGTGGATACGTTGCGCCAGCGCGGGATTGATACCGAGGCCGACGTCGCCCGCATAGTTCGGATGCTCGTTGTCGAGCGTGTCCTGGAAGCGGAACGCGAGGCCGACCGGCAAATGCCAGCTCTCGACAAAGCGCTGCAGGTCCGCGCAGGCAGCTGGCGTCCAGCCGCTGCCGCCCGCGATCACCATCGGCCGTTGCGCGCCTTCGAGCAATTCGCGCACGCGGTCGATCTGCGCGCTGGACGGCGACGCCGCCACGCGTTGATAAGCCGGCGCACCGGCGACGATGGCGCAGGCATCGCTCAGCACATCTTCCGGCAGCGACAGCACAACGGGCCCAGGCCTGCCGGAGGTCGCCGTGTGAAACGCATGGCTCAGATATTCGGGAATGCGCTTCGGATCGTCGATCTGCGCGACCCACTTCGCCATCTGACCGAACATGCGTCGATAGTCGATTTCCTGAAATGCCTCGCGGTCCAGATGCTCGCGCGCGCATTGGCCGATCAGCAGGATCATCGGCGTGGAATCCTGAAACGCGGTGTGCACGCCGATCGACGCGTGCGTCGCGCCCGGTCCGCGTGTGACGATCGCGACGCCCGGGCGGCCGGTCAGTTTGCCGACCGCTTCCGCCATGTTCGCGGCGGCGGCTTCGTGCCGGCACACAATCGTCTGGATGCGTTCGGTTTCGTCGTGCAGCGAATCGAGCACGGCGAGAAAGCTCTCGCCGGGAACACAGAAAACCCGTTCGACACCGTGCGTGAGCAAGGCATCGACAACGAGACGCGCGCCGGTGGTTTGGGCGGCGTTGGAATCAGAAACGGGAGCATTCGACAGCGACATTGCGAAGAGACCTCCTGGCAGTGCGTGAGAGCGATGTGAGATGCCGCATCGGCCGTGGCCGTCAGTGAGGCTGGTCAGGCGATGGGCGCTCCGACAGCTTACGCCGAGCGTGCACGTGCTGTCACGGCGTTGCGGACCAGTGGTTGATGCGGACGGAACCCGCGCATAAAAAAACGCGGACCGGCAAGGTCCGCGTTTTCATTCAGCACGAAGCAGCGCGTGAAACACCGTCCTCAACACTCGACGATATTCACCGCCAACCCGCCGCGCGACGTTTCCTTGTACTTCGTCTTCATATCCGCGCCGGTTTCGCGCATGGTTTTGATCACCGAGTCGAGCGACACGTAGTGGCTGCCGTCGCCGCGCAGCGCCATACGCGCCGCATTCACCGCCTTCACCGAGGCCATCGCATTACGTTCGATACACGGAATCTGCACCATCCCGCCGACCGGATCGCAGGTCAGTCCGAGGTTGTGCTCCATGCCGATTTCAGCCGCGTTCTCGACCTGTCTCGGCGTGCCGCCCATCACCGCGGCCAGGGCGCCCGCCGCCATCGAACACGCGACGCCGACTTCACCCTGGCAGCCCACTTCCGCGCCGGAGATCGATGCGTTCAGCTTGTACAGAATGCCGATTGCCGCCGCCGTCATCAGGAAGTCGATCACGCCCTGCTGGTTCGAGCCCGGCATGAAGCGCGTGTAGTAGTGCAGCACAGCCGGAATGATGCCGGCCGCGCCGTTGGTCGGCGCGGTCACGACGCGGCCGCCCGCGGCGTTTTCTTCGTTGACGGCGATCGCATAGAGATTGATCCAGTCGACCATCGACAACGGATCGCGCAGCGCCAACTCAGGATTGCCCGACAACGCGCGATACAACTGCGGCGCGCGGCGCTTCACCTGAAACGGTCCCGGCAAATTTCCATCCGCAGCCGGATTGTTGATACCGCAACCGCGCGACACGCACGACTGCATCACGTCCCAGATTTTCAGCAAGCCGCTGCGCGTTTCTTCTTCGGTGTGCCAGACGCGCTCGTTTTCCCACATCAATTGCGCGATGCTTTTTCCACTCGATTCGCACAGCGCGAGCAACTCGTTGCCGCTGCGAAACGGATGCGGAAGCTGGTCGACTGCGCTGAGCACCTTCGTGTTCGGTGCACCGGCCGTCACCACAAAACCGCCACCCACCGACAGATACGTCGCCTCGCGCAAGGTCTCGCCTTGCGCATCGAATGCACGCAGTTTCAGGCCGTTCGGATGTTCCGGCAACGCCTGCCGATAAAACGAAATGTGCTCTTTCTGCACGAACGGCACCTCGTGCGTGCCGAGCAACGCGAGCTTGCGCGTCACTCGCACGGCTTCGAGCCGTTGCGCGATGGTGTCGGGATCGACCGTGTCGGGCGCGTCGCCCAGCAGGCCAAGCATCACGCCGCGATCCGTACCGTGGCCCTTGCCGGTTGCACCGAGCGATCCGTACAGATCCACCTTCACCGATGCAGTCGCGGCCAGCAGAGCGTCACGTTCGAGCCCTTGCACGAACATCAGCGCCGCGCGCATCGGCCCAACCGTATGCGAACTGGACGGCCCAATGCCGATTTTGAAGAGGTCGAACACGCTCACTGCCATTGACTGCTCCCAGCTGAAAAGTAATTGGTTTAGCGCGCCGGCAACGGCAAACACACGGCGAGCCACGCAGGCGGTGTGGGTGCGAGTTGCAGCGCGATCGGCGTAAAGCGTCCATCGAGACGCGCGGCCAGGTGAAACAGTTCGGTCGCGTTCTTCGGATCCCATGGACCCGAATAGCCAGGCAAACCGGCTTCGCGACGTTTTGCATCGAACGGAACGCTCGAATGCACGAATTCTTCATGCGCTTCTTTGCCGGTCGCAAACGGCGCGAGCCAGTTGAGCGCGGCGAGTAAGAGTTGCGCCGTTTGCGCCTTTCTCCTGCAACCAGTTGCGGTTGTGGCGACGGGCGGCGAGCGCGGCCGTGACGAGCGGCTGCAGATCGTAGGTGACGTAATGCAGCGCGTCGCGTTCGCTGAAGTCGATCGTCGAGCCATCCGGATTGATGTTGTCGCCGATATGTTCGACAAACAGACGCTGCGCCGCGTTGATCATCTTGCGGTTATCGAGCGTGAACGCGGCCATCGCGATCAGCTTGATACGGTGACTCTGCCAGTTGTTGCGGAACGTGCCTTTCAGCGGACGCGGCTGCGCGTCGATCTGCGCGATGTAGCCGTTCGCGAGCTTCGTCAGAAACGCCATCGACGCGTTGCGCGTTTTCACGGGCAGCGCGCTCGCGGTCATGTCGTACGCGAGGATCAGCCCTTCGAAACGGGTTTCGTCGATCGGATTGAAGCTCGGTTGATAGGTGGTGACCCACGCATACAGCAGGCGGTCGACGAGCTTCAGATAACGATCGTCGCTGGTCGCGCGCCACGCGAGCGCGGCGTCGCGCAGCAGATCGAGATCCTTCTCCGCTTCGACACTCTGATCGTAGATGCCCTCGTGCGGCAGCGTGCCTTCCGTGTGCAGCTTCGCGAGCGCGTGCGGCTGCTCGTTCAGATGCGCCTGCACGTTGCTCACCAGTGACTTCACGCCGGGATCGGCATTCGTGCGCTCGCTGGTTTGCAACGCGGGCGCCGCGCAGAAATTCATTGCGGCTCGCGCCTGCTGTAGCGGCAGCAGCACGGCTGCGCCAGCCAGCAATAGAGTGCAGCTTGGCCGCCACGTTCGGGCTTGCTTTGCGTCGGCCCGGCTTTCCATCGATCGCACCTTTCGCGCCATGCGAAACTCCTAGTTTGGCTGATTCGGTGTGTGATGTTAGCCGTTTGCGGCCATCAGTGACAGGATCGCAGGCAGCGCCGCGCATCGTCCTTTTTTGCCATCTTGCGATGGCAGCGGACGATACGCGGCGGCGCCTCGCGCTTGCGTTACTCGTAGTCGGACATCGGCACGCAGGAGCAGAACAGATTGCGGTCGCCGTACACGTTGTCCGCGCGGCCGACCGGCGGCCAGTACTTCTTCGCGATCAGCGTCTTCAGCGGATAGGCGGCGGTTTCGCGCGCATACGCGTGCTTCCAGTCGTCGGCGATCACCACCGCTGCCGTGTGCGGCGCGTGCTTCAGCGGATTGTCCTCGCGATCCGAACGGCCTTCTTCGACCGCACGAATCTCGTCGCGGATCGCGATCATCGCTTCGATGAAGCGGTCGAGTTCTTCCTTCGATTCCGATTCGGTCGGCTCGACCATCAGCGTGCCCGGCACCGGGAAGCTCATCGTCGGCGCGTGGAAGCCATAGTCGGCGAGGCGCTTGGCGACGTCGTCCACGCTGATGCCGCTGGTTTCCTTGATCGGACGCAGATCGAGAATGCACTCGTGCGCGACCAGTCCGCCCGGGCCCGAATACAGCACCGGATAATGCGGCGCGAGTTTGTTCGCGACGTAGTTCGCGTTGAGGATCGCGGTTTCGGTGGCTGCGGTGAGGTTCTTCGCGCCCATCATCGCGATGTACATCCACGAGATCGGCAGGATCGACGCCGAGCCGTACGGTGCGCCCGACACCGCGCCGATACCGTTCGGCGCGCGTTCGTAGCCCGACGAAATCTGGTTCGGCAGGAATTGCGCGAGGTGCGCGCCGACCGCGACCGGACCGACGCCCGGTCCGCCGCCGCCGTGCGGAATGCAGAACGTCTTGTGCAGGTTCAGGTGCGAAACGTCGCCGCCGAACTGGCCCGGCGCGCACAAACCGACCATCGCGTTCATGTTCGCGCCGTCAACGTACACCTGACCGCCGTGCGCATGCACGATCTCGCAGATTTCGCGCACGTTCGCCTCGAACACGCCGTGCGTGGACGGGTACGTGATCATGATTGCCGCGAGCTTGTCGGCGTGCTGTTCGGCCTTCTTCTTCAGGTCGTCGATATCGACGTTGCCTTGCGCGTCGCACGCGACGACCACGACCTGCATGCCGGCCATTTGTGCCGATGCCGGGTTCGTGCCGTGCGCCGAAGCGGGAATCAGGCAGACATTGCGATGACCTTCGCCACGCGACGCATGGTAAGCGTGGATGATCAGCAGACCCGCGTACTCGCCTTGCGAGCCGGCGTTCGGTTGCAGCGAGACGGCGGCATAACCGGTTGCCGCGACCAGCATCTCTTCGAGCTGATCGATCATTTCGCGGTAGCCGACGGTTTGCTCAGCCGGTGCGAACGGATGGATCTGACCGAATTCGGGCCACGTGACCGGCAGCATTTCCGAGGTCGCGTTCAGCTTCATCGTGCACGAGCCGAGCGGGATCATCGAGCGGTCGAGCGCGAGGTCCTTGTCCGACAGGCTGCGCAGATAGCGCAGCATTTCCGTTTCCGAATGATGACGATTGAACACGTGATGCGTCAGATACGCGCTGGTACGTTCGAGCGCGGCCGGCACCGACGCGGTGTTCGATGCCGCGAGCTTGGCGTCGAGCGCATCGACTTGCGGCACGTCGCTCGCGAAAGCCGCTTGCGCGAACGCAGCGAGCAGATCGGCGAGATCGTGGCGCGTCGTGGTTTCGTCGATCGACAGGCCGACTTGCGTCGCGCTCACGCGGCGCAGGTTGATGCGCTTCGCGGTGGCCGCGTCGAGCAGCGCCTGGGTGCGTGCACCGGTGTCGAACGTGAGGGTGTCGAAGAAAGTTTCGTTGACGAGCGTGTAGCCGAGTTGCTTCGCGCCTTCGGCGAGCAACGCGGCGATGCGGTTCACGCGCAGCGCAATGGTTTTCAGACCGTGCGGGCCGTGATAGACCGCGTACATGCTGGCCATGATCGCGAGCAGCGCCTGCGCGGTACACACGTTCGAGGTCGCCTTCTCGCGGCGGATATGTTGTTCGCGCGTTTGCAGCGCGAGACGCAGTGCGGGGTTGCCCTGTGCATCGACCGTCACGCCGACCAGACGGCCCGGCATCTGACGCTTGAATTCGTCGCGCACGGCGAGGTAAGCCGCATGCGGGCCGCCGAAACCGACCGGCACGCCAAAGCGCTGCGTATTGCCGACGGCCACGTCCGCGCCCCATTCGCCCGGCGGCGTGAGCACGGTCAGCGCGAGCAGATCGGCGGCGGCGACCACGTGGCCGCCTGCTGCGTGGATCGCTTCGGTCAGCGCGCGGTAGTCGCGCACGTCGCCGTTCACGCCCGGGTATTGCAGCAGCACGCCGAACGCATCCGCGCTCGCGGCTTGCGCTGCGGGGCCGACTTTCACTTCGATGCCGACCGGCGTCGCGCGCGTCTTCACCACTTCGATGGTTTGCGGCAGCACGTCGTCGGCGATAAAGAACACGTTCGATTTCGACTTGCCCACGCGTTGCAGCAGCGTCATCGCTTCGGCCGCGGCGGTGGCTTCGTCGAGCAGCGACGCGTTCGAGATCGCGAGGCCGGTCAGGTCGACGACCATCTGCTGGAAATTCAGCAGCGCTTCCAGACGGCCTTGCGAGATTTCCGGCTGATACGGCGTGTACGCGGTGTACCACGCCGGATTTTCCAGCACGTTACGCAGGATCACCGTCGGGGTGTGCGCGTTGTAATAGCCCTGCCCGATGTACGAGCGGAACACCTGGTTCTTGTCCGCGAGTTCGCGCAGCGCGGCGAGCGCTTCGGCTTCGCTTTTGGGTTGCGCGAAGGGACCGAGCGGCAGCGTTTCGGTGCGGCGGATCGTCTTCGGAATCACGGCGTCGATCAGCGCGGCGCGCGACGCGAAGCCGAGGGCTTCGAGCATCGCTTGCTGGTCGGCCGAGTCGGGGCCGATATGCCGTTCGGCGAAGGCGTCGTGCACTTCGAGCGCGGCGAGCGAGAGAGGAGTGCGGTTCATCAGACGATCCGGGTGTTCGAGCTTCATGGGTGTTCCTGGCGGTGCGGCTGTCTTTCCTGTTTCAGCGTTTCAGGAAGAACCCGCCGCACCTGACGGGTTAAACGTAAAGGTGAATCAGGCGCCGATCGACTTCGAGTACGCGTCGGCGTCGATCAGACGATCGTGCGTCGCGCCGTCGGCCGGTTTGATCTTGAAGAGCCAGCTTTCGTACGGCGCGGAGTTGACCGAATCCGGCGTGTCGGCGACGGCCGTGTTCGCCTCGATGATCTCGCCCGAGACCGGCGCGTAGATATCGGAAGCGGCCTTCACCGATTCGATCACGGCGACGGTGTCGCCGGCGGTCACGGTCTTGCCCAGTTCCTGGACTTCGAAGAAGACGATATCGCCGAGCGCTTCTTGCGCGTGGTCGGTAATGCCGACCGTCAGCGTGCCGTCCGCTTCGGTGCGGACCCACTCGTGCGATTCGGTGTATTTCAGATCGGCCGGGATGCTCATCGGATGCTCCTATGCGGTGATTCGGTAGTGACTTAAATGGGGAAGGTCCCAAGCCTGGCGCTTTGAGTTGCCAGACTCCTCATACACGAGGCAAAAAAACTTCAGATCGTTTTTTCGAGGGACGCACGCGCGGGCTGCCTAAACCGCCAGCACTTTGCCGTTGCGCACGAATGGCAGTTTTACCACGCTTGCGGGTACGGCTTTATCGCGAATCTGAACGTGAACGGTGTCGCCCGGCTGCACGCCTTTGGGCACGCGCGCGAAGGCGATCGATTCCTGCATCGTCGGCGAAAAAGTGCCGCTGGTGATTTCGCCTTCGCCGTGCGGCGTGACGACTTTCTGATGAGCACGCAGCACGCCCGCCGCCTTGCCGTTTTCCTTCAGCAGGATCAGGCCGACGAACGCCGCCTGCGAGCCGTTCGCCTCCAGCTTGCCCCGGCCGACGAAGTCGCGCGGCGAGGTGAGATCGACGGTCCACGCGAGACCGGCGTCGAGCGGCGACACGTTGTCGTCCATATCCTGGCCGTACAGGTTCATGCCGGCTTCGAGGCGCAGCGTGTCGCGTGCGCCGAGACCGGCGGGGCGAACGCCCTGAGCCTGCAACGCGTTCCACAGCGCTTCGACGTGATCTGCCGGGACGATGATTTCGAAGCCGTCTTCGCCGGTATAGCCGGTGCGCGCGACGGTCAATTCGCCGAACGGCGTTGCGTCGATGCGCGCGGCGTTGAAGGGTTTGAGCGCTTCGGTGGCGGCGCGGGCGGCCGGCACGGTTTGCCAGACTTTCTCGCGCGCGTTCGGCCCTTGCACGGCGACGATCGCGTAATCGCGACGCGGCGTGATGGTCAGGCCGAAGCCGCCTTCGGCGTTGAGCTGGCCGAACCAGGCGATGTCTTTGTCGGCGGTGCCGGCGTTCACGACCACGCGGAAGTGATCTTCGCCGAAGTAATAGACGATCAGATCGTCGATCACGCCGCCATTCGGGTTCAGCAGACAGGAGTAGAGCGCGCGGCCCGGCGTTTGCAGCTTGCCGACGTTGTTGGCCAGCGCGGTATTCGAAGAATGCACGCACGCGCTCGCCGGTGAAGTCGACCACGCACATGTGCGAGACGTCGAACATGCCGGCGTCGGTGCGCACGGCGCGGTGTTCCTCGATCTGCGAGCCGTAGTTGACGGGCATGTCCCAGCCGCCGAAATCGACCATGCGGGCATTGAGCGCACGATGGGTGGCGTTGAGCGGGGTGTGTTTGAGTTCGGTCATGGGGCCTCGGGCATCTCGCGAAACAAAAAAGGCCATGCGGCGCTACGCCTCGCGGCCGAATGCCTGCGAGCGTGGTTTTGCATGACCCCTCTGTCCTCGATACCTGAGAGATTGCGCCGCCGTGAGAACGTGATTCGTCACGGTGAGACGCGCGCCCCTTCGGTGGGCAGCCTGCCCGAATCTGCTCGTTGTTTGGACGATGCAGATGGCTACTGCCGCTCTCCAGAGTGCGAAAAACCGGATGCCTCGGTGCTGCCTTGAAGCGGGTTTTTCGACGCGGTCGGTCCTTTTGCCTGAGAGTTTGCGGGTATGCCCCTTCGGCGGCGCGGCCTGCGATATTCAGCGGCCAGCGCGCTCTCCCGACGCGTGCGGCGAATGTACGCGACGGCTGGAGGCTTGTCAATTGAAGGCCCGCAGGCCTTGCGGGGGTTGACGCGGCGCTTTGCACACGTCAAAAAAACGCGGGACGTGATGCCCGCGCTGTCTCTGCAAAGGTTATGGAAACGCCAGTGCGGCCAGTACGTTTACTCGCCGATGGCGTGCGCGGCGTTATCCAGTTCCTGATTCAGCACACGCTGCTCTTCGCCGGACAGACCGCCGCCGTGTTGCGCGGCCATGTCGTGCGCTTCCTGACGGATCACTTCCAGGCGATGGTGCAAAGCGCCGCCTTGCGGGGGCGGGTAATAGCCCTGATTCACGTGGTTGTCGATCCGGCGGCCAAGATTGTCGATCCGGCCGTCCACCTGATGCAGACGCTGATCCGCGATCTGCTGCGGGTTAGGACGCGGCGCCGGGGCGGGTTGCTGTACCACGCAGGCGGCGAGGGAACTGAGCAAAGCGCACGCGGCAATGACGCGAGTGATACGAGGCATGGATTCTCCGGGAGTCGTTGTCTTTGGTGGTGCTACTGGGTAGCAACGGATGATGGCGGATTTGCGCTGACGACGCAGGGAGGATGTTTTGTAACGTTATGTACCTGTTATGTAGTTTGTCTTTTGTCAGGTACGGCACGCCTGTGCGGCGTCGGCGGCGCGGGCTGTTTTTGGTACACAGCCCGCTGTGACGCGCTTTGAATGAGGTCAGCGAATGCGCTCGAATGGCAGTCGCACGCCTTCTTCGGAGCTACGCGCGGCCAACTCGATGATGGTCATGACGTCAACGGCATCCTGAGCGGTGACCGGGAAGGCGACGCCATTCTGAATCGCATCGGCCAGCGCGATATAGAAGCCCGCGTAGTCGCCATTGCGCGTCGGCAGTTCGCGTTCCACTTCCTGATCGCCTTCCAGCACGCGCAACACGCCAGCCGTGTTGCCTGCGCCGAAACCCTCATCGCCGGGACGCAGGCCGGCTTTCAACTGGTCTTCCTGGGTGTCGAGCCCGTATTTCACATAGCTGCCCCGCGTGCCGTGGATCGCGAATCGCGGCGCGACCAGCGCGGTCAATGCGCTGGCGTGCAACACCACTTCGAACTCGCCGTAGCCAAGCTGAATGTGCACGTAGTCCGGCGCGCCGGCGTTGTCGCGATGGGTGCGCACTGTCGCCGATACGGTTTGCGGGGCGCCGAACAAGGCGAGCGCCTGATCGATCAGATGCGGGCCCAGATCGAACAGCAAGCCGCCGCCTCGCGACGCCTCTTCGCGCCAACGCTGCCGCACTTCCGGCCGGAACCGGTCGAAATGCGATTCGAATTGCGTGATGCGACCCAGTTCCACGCGCGCAAGCAGATCGCGGACGGTCAGGAAATCGCCGTCCCAGCGCCGGTTGTGAAAGGGCACGAACAGTTTGCTGCGAGCGAGCGCGATGTTGGCGAGCGTGTGGGCCTCGGCCGCGGTCAGCGTGACCGGTTTGTCGACCACCACGTGCTTGCCGGCTTCGAGCGTGCGGCGCGCGAGGTCGAAGTGGGTGTCGTTGGGCGTCGCGATCACGACGCAGTCGATCTCGTCGAGCGCCAGCAGCGCGTCGAGATCGGCGACGATTTTTGCGTGCGGATAGTCGGCGAGCGCGCGCTCGGGCTGACCGGTCGCGATGGCCGCGACGCTCGCGCGTCCGCAATGTGCGATCACCGGCGCATGAAAGGTCGCGCCGGCAAAACCGTAACCCATCAATCCAATCTTCAGCGATGCGGACATGCGTGTCTTCCTGCAAAATCGGCGCGCCGTTTTGCCACCGCGGCGACGGCGCGCAACACCGTAATTGTGGCATGTCCTGACGGTCGAGCGGCAGCCGCGTGGCAGGTGAGCGGCGTGCGGCAGGGTTCCGGGGATCGGGCGGCAGTGGGGTTTTCGCCGCGAGCTTCCTCGGCAGTGGCGTCTCACGCGCGCCTTCATGTGACGTGTGACGCGTCGTTGTTTAAGGTTATTCGTTGCAGAAGCCCGTCCTGATCGACCCTGGACCACGCAGATGGCCGGACTTTTTTCGTGCGCATGGGTCGCCCGCGTCCCGGCCTGGCATCCGTGTTAACATCGCTCCTCTCGCGCGATTCGCGGCGGGCCAGATCAGCTTCGCAGGCTTGCGCAGCACCCGATCCGGCCGGCGGCGCGCAGCATGCCCCCGGGCCTTCGGCCGGTGTTTTTCCACACCGACGCGCCCACAACCGCAGTTTTCAACCGCATCACCCATCCAGACGATGTCCGCAGGCCTGAACCCCGCTCAAAATGAAGCGGTCCGTTATCTCGACGGTCCGTGTCTCGTGCTCGCCGGCGCAGGCAGCGGCAAGACGCGCGTGATCACGCAAAAAATCGCGCATCTGATCGAAGCCAAAGGCTTCGAGCCGCGCCACATCGCCGCCGTCACGTTCACGAACAAGGCCGCGCTGGAAATGCGCGAGCGCGTGGGCAAGCTGCTCGAAGGCAAGACGCTCACCACGCCCGGCAAGGAAGGCCGCAAAGTGCCCGTCAATCAGTTGACGGTGTGCACGTTCCACTCGCTCGGCGTGCAGATTCTGCGGCAGGAGGCGGAACACGTCGGCCTGAAGCCGCAGTTCTCGATCATGGATTCCGACGATTGCTTCGGCATGATCCAGGAGCAGGTCGGCTCGACGGATAAGGGTTTTATCCGCAAGATCCAGTCGATCATTTCGCTGTGGAAGAACGGCATGATCATGCCGGAGCAGGCGATCGCGATTGCCGCGAACGAAGACGAGCATCAGGCCGCGATCGTCTACCGCAATTACGTGGCGACGCTGCACGCGTATCAGGCAGTCGATTTCGACGATTTGATCCGCCTGCCCGCCGAGCTGTTCGAGAAGAACGAGCAGGTACGTGACCGGTGGCAGAACAAGCTGCGTTATCTGCTGATCGACGAGTATCAGGACACCAACGCGTGCCAGTACGAACTCGTGAAGCTGCTGGCCGGCAAGCGCGCGGCGTTCACGGCGGTGGGCGACGACGATCAGGCCATCTACGGCTGGCGCGGCGCCACGCTCGAAAATCTCGGCCAGTTGAGCAAGGATTTTCCGAAGCTGCATCTGATCAAGCTCGAACAGAATTACCGCTCGACGGTGCGCATTCTGACCGCCGCGAACAACGTGATCGCGAACAACCCGAAGCTGTTCGAGAAGAAGCTGTGGTCCGAACACGGAATGGGCGACACGATCACCGTCACCGGCTGTAATGACGAAGAGCACGAGGCGGAGTCGGTCGTGTTCCGTCTGTCCGCGCACAAGTTCGAGCGGCGCGCGAATTTCCGCGACTACGCGATCCTGTATCGCGGCAATTTCCAGGCGCGTATTTTCGAGCAGGTGCTGCGTCGCGAGCGGATTCCGTATGTGCTGTCCGGCGGCCAGTCGTTCTTCGACAAAGCCGAGATCAAGGACATCTGCGCGTATCTGCGCCTGATCGCCAACGCGAACGACGACCCCGCGTTCATCCGCGCGATCACCACGCCGCGTCGTGGCGTCGGCAATACGACGCTCGAGGCGCTCGGCTCGTTTGCGGGTCAGGCGAAGGTGTCGCTGTTCGAAGCGGTGTACATGGGCGGGATCGAGGCGCGCCTGTCGCCGCGCCAGATCGAGCCGATGCGCGTGTTCTGCGACTTCATGCAGCGCCTCACCGATCGCGCGGAGAAGGACGCAGCGGGCCCGCTGCTCGACGAACTGATGGACGCGATTCACTACGAGGCGTATCTGTACGACGCGTTCGACGAACGTCAGGCGCAGGCCAAGTGGCAGAACGTGCTCGAGTTCATGGAGTGGCTCAAGCGCAAAGGCACCAAGGCCGAGCCTGCCGATGCCGCGAATAGCGAGGCCACTGGCTACGACACCGCCGACGGTCTCGGCGATACCGGCAAGAACCTGCTCGGCCTGATTCAGACCGTCGCGCTGATGTCGATGCTCGAAGGCCGCGAGGAAGATCCGGATGCGGTGCGGCTATCGACGGTGCATGCGTCGAAGGGGCTGGAGTATCCGCACGTGTTTCTGGTGGGCGTCGAGGAGGGCATCATGCCGCATCGCGGCGGTCCCGACGACGAGCCGATCGACGACGCGCGCATCGAGGAAGAACGCCGCCTGATGTATGTCGCGATCACGCGGGCGCAGCGCAGTTTGCATCTGAACTGGTGCAAGAAGCGCAAGCGCGCACGGGAGACGGTGGTGTGCGAGCCGTCGCGGTTTATCCCCGAAATGCTGCTGGACGATGCGCCGCCGCCGACACCCGAAGAAGCGCCGATGTCGCCGAAAGACCGGTTGGCGAGTTTGAAGGCGCTGTTGCAGAAGCCTTGAGCGGGCGAGTGCGGTGGTGCGTTGTGGGTCAGGCTAAGCGGGCGTTCGTGAGGCGGCGAAAGTGGATCGAGGTCTGACGGTGAAGCGTCTCGTCGCACGCCCGAGCTCCCGCGCGCGCGTGCCGGATGCTTGAGGGCCTTCCTGCGAGGCAGTTGCTCCCGGTGGTTTTCTGGCGTTTCGCTGCGCCGGATAGTCGTTGCGCATAAAAAATCCCTGCTTTTGCGTTCCCGCAAGGCAGGGATTTTTTCTGTCCGCGGCCGAGGAAAGCCGCAATGCGATTGGCCGTTCAGTGTGTTACTTCACCGCGCTAACCATGTAATCGACTGCGGCCTTGACGTCGGCGTCGGAGGCAGTCGAGCCGCCCTTCGCCGGCATCGCGCCCTTGCCGTGCAGCGCGTAGTTATAGACCGTGTCCATCGGGTCTTTCAGACGCGGCGCCCAGGCTTCCTTATCGCCGAACTTCGGTGCATTCAGCACGCCGGCCGCGTGGCAGGCTTGGCAAACCTGCTGATACAGCGCCTTGCCGGCTTGCGAGGCGTCCGCGCTTTGCGTGCCGCCCGCCGCCGGTGCGGCGGCCTGAGGCACGCTCGCCATCGCCGCGAGAGCTGCGGCGGCCTGGGCCGCGCCGGCATCCGACGCGCCTGCCGGTGCAGCAGCGGCCGCGCCGGAGGCGGCCGCCGCGCCCGCTGCCGGCTGTGCCGGTTCGGGGAAGCTGGCGCCGGAGTTGTTCGCCATATAAACCACTGCGCGGGCGATTTCGAAATCGCTGTAGTCGTCCGGGCTGGTGCCGCCGCGCGGCGGCATCGCGCCTTTGCCGGAGAGCGCGGTATGCCACAGCGTGTCGAAGCCCTGCGCGATACGCGGGGCCCAGTCGGCGGTATTGGTGAATTTCGGCGCGCCCGCCGCTCCCGACGCGTGACACGCCGAGCAAACCGCCTTGTAAACCTCTTCGCCGCTCTTGTACGACGCGCGGCGCATTGGCGTCGCGAATATCGACCTGAGCCAGCGGCTTGATACGGGACGTGACCTGGTCTTCGGAGAGAGAATCGGTGCCGGCGCCAGTGCGCGTCGAATTGTCGACGTAGACGGCCAGCAGAACGATGATGACGATTGGCACAGCAAACCCGGCGATGATCGCGGCGATGAGCTGTCCTGGGGTTTTGATCGGGGCTCCGTGGGGTGCTTCGCTCATGCTTGTCTCGTCTCCGTGGGTATGTGAGCGGTACAGCGTGACGGCAACTTCTTGTTTTTGATCAGCCACGGACGATTATAGACGCAAGATTTCGGCGGCGGCGAGGCGCGCGGCGGGCTGTTCAGCAGGCGTTTACCCGAAGCGCGAAGCGCGGTTGACGGGCGCGAGATCGTGTCATATGGGCCGTCAGGTGGACGGTCCGGCCGAAACCGGGTATTCTTGCGGTCTTGCTTTGGCGTCGCATCCGTTCCGGTTGCCGCGCTTTCGCGTGAAGCGCCCGTAGCTCAATGGATAGAGTACTGCCCTCCGAAGGCAGGGGTTGCTGGTTCGATCCCAGCCGGGCGCACCAAGTCTGTAACCAAGCCGAATAGATCGGCCGCATGCAGATCGTTTTTCAGTCCCCGCCAATGTGCACGCGAAAGCCTTACGGCAATCGCTTCCCCTTCCCACTGGATCGTTTCAGCGATCCGGTTTCTTCCCAGCGAATCCCATAGTCTGACGTAGGATGCCAACGTCAGCGAATAAGCGCTATCCGCGACATCATGAATACACTGCCGCGTTGTGGTGCAATGGGCGCGAGCCGACGCTTTTTTCTCAATCGCGAGACCCTCCCCCTTTTGACTTGTTGTCCCGAGCCACTTCATTCGGCCGTCAATGCATCCCCGTCCAAGCCCAAAATCGCACCTTTTGCCTATTGCTCGAACTGACTCGAATTCGCCCTCTTAATTGGTCGATCAAGTGATAAGCGCCGGTGGCACACTAAAAACTAGCTCATCTCCAGCAATGCGCGGCATGTAGCAAGGTTTGTAAATGGACCCCGTATTCCTGCGTGAGCGAACAGGCAGTCAAAGACGCCACCGGAAACTACACCCATTTGAGGCAAGGGAAATAATGAACGCCAGCGTGCCGCTTCGCGTGATTTCGCCGCGGATCGACGAACGTCTTTACGTTACCCGGCCGCACATGCCGCCGCTGGCAGAGTTTCTGCCTTATCTGGAAGAGATTTGGGAAAGTAAGGTGCTGACCAATGGCGGGCCATTCCACCGTCAACTCGAAGATGCGCTGTGTGACTATCTTGGTGTTCAGCATCTCGCGCTGTTCGCAAACGGAACGCTTGCGCTGGTCACCGCGCTCCAGGCGCTTCGTATTACGGGTGAAGTCATCACCACGCCTTATTCGTTCGTCGCCACCGCGCATTCATTGCTATGGAACGGGATTAAGCCGGTATTCGCCGACATCGACCCGAACACGCTGAATCTCGACCCGAAAAAAATTGAGGCAGCGATTACACCTCAGACTACGGCGATCATGCCCGTGCATTGCTACGGCCACCCGTGCGACGTCGAAGCAATCCAGATGATCGCTGACAACTACAACCTGAAGGTGATCTACGATGCGGCGCACGCCTTTGGCGTGCAGACCGAAGCTGGCAGCGTGTTGCAACATGGCGATCTCGCCATTCTCGATTTTCACGCAACCAAGGTTTTCAATACCTTTGAAGGCGGCGCGATCATTTGCCCGGATGCAAAAACGAAGCAGCGCATCGACAACCTGAAAAACTTCGGCCACGTTGATGAAGTCACTGTCGTCGCGCCAGGAATCAACGGCAAGATGAGCGAGGTGAATGCGGCCTTTGGACTGCTGCAATTGAAACACATCGATGCAGCACTGGCCCGTCGCAAACAGATCGACACGCTTTACCGCGAGCTTTTGCGCGACATACTCGGGATTCGCTGTCTGGGCGATGCCGGCGAGAAGACTGCTAATTACGCTTATTTCCCGATTCTCGTGGACGAGGGCTTTCCGCTTGGCCGAGAGGATCTATATCGCAAGTTCCGCGATAACGAGATCATTGTTCGCCGCTATTTCTACCCGCTAATTTCGGACTTCCCGATGTACCGCGGATTGCCATCCGCGCAACGCGATAATCTGACTGTGGCTGCTGACGCTTCCTCCAGAGTGCTATGCCTGCCGATCTACCCCGCGCTGTCGGATGACGACATCAGCAGGGTCGTCGACATCATTGCAGGCAGTTGATTGTGGAGCAGGGCCGGCATGGAGTCAGCGACCTGCCCATGCGGGCGCGAACGGTTTCGCGTGGTGCCACAGTGACAGTCCGAATGCGGGTGCGTTTGAGCATGCACGACGCCACCTCTACATCGATCTAATAAAATATGCCGACCAGTCTTTCGCATCAACCCTCAAAGCATCCGTTCTATATTTATGCTCCCGCGTATCGGGAGACTTCGGCCGGCATCGTCGTTCTCCATGAACTCTGCCATGCTTTAAATGTTCACGGATATGAGGCATATATCACTGGGACGCAGGCAATCGGCCCCGGCCTGCATACGCCGCTGCTGACCCGGGAGATAATGGACAACCATCTGCGCAGCGGGCTGATTCCGATTGCCGTGTATCCAGAGGTCGTCTGCGGTAATTCCATTAATACCCAAGTTTGCGTGCGCTACATCCTGAACAAGATCGGTTTTCTCACCGGTCGGCCGATGGATGAGGGAAAGGATGATATCTTACTTTATTACTCGGATAATTTTCTGGGGGATAAAAAGAAAGAAGAGGCTGACTTTCTGTTTCTGCCGGTGATTAGCCCGGATATTTTCAAGCCGGATCCGTCGAAGGAAAGAAACAAGACGTTCGTGTTTCAGTACCGATTCCCGCTTGAGAAAATCGATTTCTCGCTGTTTCCTCCGGACGCGGAACTCATTTCCATGGCCAACCCGGTTTCTCTGGCCGAGCTTGCCGCCAAGCTCCAGACGGGAAAGGTTCTATACAGCTATGAAGCCTCGGGTGTTTGCGCGGAGGCAATGATGTGCGGCTGCCCCGTCATTTATATGCTCGAGGGTGGTTTGAAAGAGGCGCCTGATAAATTCATGTTTGGCACCAATGGCTCGGCTATGGTGAGCGAAAGAAACGGCCTCGCCCGGGCAACCGCAACCGTTGGGGTGATCCATTCGATTTTTGTCGCCCAACTCGCTGTTTTCGATGCCCGACTGCCGTATTTCATCGAACAAACGCAAGCCGCATCGCGCAGGGGCAAGCTGGAAAACAACGTTTGTCCTTTCCCGGGACGTTTGCGCTGCCAGCGCCTGCAGGCCACAAGATAAGAACCGGCATACGGTTGCCGTATTGTCGGGCGAGGATCCATTCCATTCACGTTCTTATGTTCGCTTGACGAAACCGTTCGTCTTGCTGGGGAAAAATTGGGAACTGGGATGGGGGATCGTCGACAACACCGTGGACATGGCAGCAATCAGCAAAGCTGATTTGATCGTCATGCATCGGCTGATACCGGGTCAATTTTCGGTCGATCGGTTGAAGCAGATTTTCGATCTTGCAATACCGGTCATTTACGAAACGGACGAACTTCTTCATGACCTTCCGGATCGTCATCCGATGCAGGCAGGGAAAGCATACCAAAGAAAATATCGAATATGTGATACGGCGCGCGAACTCAGTTGTGGCTCCCACCGAGGAGATTGCACAGGCGCTTCGTGGATTGAACCCGACCGTTCACGTGCTACCGAGCTTTATCGACGTCGACATTCTCCGCCAGCCGGTCCGCGAAAATCCGGATAAGGTGAATATTGGCCTGTCCACGGCAGCGTTGCAGCGGTACGATTTTCCGGTGATAGAACGTGCGTTGAATGAAGTTCTGGCCAGATACAGTGGAAAAATCCAGTTGTTCCTTTTCGGCGCGCCACCGGAAAACTGGTCACATCGCTCAGATGTGGCCGTTGTCGATGTGCCGCCGTTGTATCAGGAATACGCGGCGAAACTGAAAGAGATGCAGTGGGATATCGCGCTGGTGCCATGGCGACACGGCAATCTTGATGTTGACCACGCGTCCCTTGCATGGCTTGAGTATTCGGCGGCTGGCGCGGCGGCCATCTGCAGTGATGTCCCGGCCTTAGGAAAGTGCCAACAGGCGCTGACATGAGCTTGCGCGTTTCGGATTCCGCGGATGCCTGGGTCGAGGCCATCGCACGTTTGATCGACAACCCGCAAGAGCGCAGAGGCGTTGCCCGTACCGCGCAAGCGGAGGTTCTCAAGCGCTATTCGTTGCAGAAAAATCATGGTCGATATCACGAAACCTATTTGCGATGCATGGAGAATGTGCGCCCCCTCCCCGCTGGGCAAGTGGTCGATGAAGGGTCCGTCACTCCGGGCGTCCTGATTCTCGACGCGGCAGGAGATATTCAGAAAATCCAGCAAACGCTGGCGAGTCTCGATGGTGAAAACGAAGATGACGGACTGATCGTCGTTCTGACCACGCTGAAAGACGCGTTCCCGAATGGACTGATCGGCTGCGCTATCTGCAGGCTACCGCGGACGAATATCCCGCCGCCGCCGAACAGATATGCGCACTGCCGGATTTTCATTGGAAGAGCATCACCGAAGCCGGCACGTCACTCGCCAGAACATGAAAATGAAGCGCAGCATTCTGGAGGTTTCCAGGCACCTCAGCTGTCGCATAACGGTTCGAACGAAGTTGGACGAGAGCGGCGGAGACCTGACCCGTGTGGTGGGGCTCCCCGTTCGCATGTCGGTCTGATCGTTTCTCCGGGAGCTGTGCGATACGGCGGCCGAGTCGGGTCGAATCGGTCTCACAGGCTCGACCATGACGTCGACACATACCCACACCTAACCATACACATCGCCGCCAAGCCGCATGCGGCGTGTCGTTTGCCGCGTTTCTCCGACTGCCCGATACGCCAAATTGGCAGGTATTCCGGTCGCATCTTCGGGGTTTGGCGCCGCCTCTGCACGAATACAACTCTTCCAGATTGCTTCCCCGGTGACCGGGGTAAAAGCTGCCTCCCATAGTTCTTTCGACGACTTCAAATCGTGACACCCAGGCTTTTTGTTACGGTGCAGGCGGCTTCGGCAAAGAGGTCATGGACATTGCCCGGCGGCAGAACGCCGTCACGGCGCAGTGGACGCAGATCTGTTTCGTCGATGACGTCCGTCCCGAGCACGCGCGCTACAACGCGCCGCTGTTTCCTTTCGACTCATCCGAAGTGAAAGGCCAGATGGACCACGCTGAGTTTGTGATCGCGCTGGGCGAGCCGGCTGCACGGGAAAAGCTCAGCGAGAAGTTGCGTGTGGAGGGCGCGCGGCTAGCTCGCGTCATCGACCGCAGCACCCTGGTGGCCGATAGCGCCGTGCTTGGCGACGGCGTTGTGATCGCGCCGTTCTGCTCGATTTCCAGCAACGCGCTGTTGGGACAGCATCCTGCGTCAATACCATGGCTATCGTCGGACGCGACCTTCAGGTCGGCGACCATAGCGTGATTTCCTCGATGGTCAATATCGGCGGAGGCTGCGTGATCGGCTCCGGCAGCTTTATCGGGATGGGCGCGCTGATCAAGGAGGGCGTGCGCATTGGTTCGAATGTCATTGTCGGCATGGGTTCGGTCGTCTACGCCGACATCCCCGACGATGTGATCGCATTGGGCAACCCGGCACGTGTCGCTCACCCGAATACCGACCGCAAGGTCTTCAAGTAAAACTGGCAGACAAGATGACGAACGAGGACAAGTACGACAAGGTTTTTATGGACTGCTTTTCAGTGCCGCAAGAAGCGCTGAATGACCAGTTTGTGTACCAATGCGTCCCGGCGTGGGACTCGGTGGGGCATATGGGCATGATCGCGTCGCTCGAAGAGGTCTTCGGCATCATGATGGAGACCGAAGACATCATCGAGTTCGGGTCGTACACGATCGGTATCGAGACGCTCAAGAAGTACGCGGTCGAGGTATGACATCCGGCTTCGTCAGTCGGCAGCACGCTGCGCGCCCCGCCCTCATCGTCGAAGGCGGGGCAACGCTTGGCTATGCCGAACTGCATGAAGCCATCGATGCCCTCGCCGCGCAGTTGCCGCCCCGGCAACTTATTTTCATCGTTGGAGACAACGATCTGCCGACTGTCCTGTGCTACCTCGCTTCTCTGGCGCGCGGGACGGTCCCTCTCCTGCTCCACAAAGGGCTGGATAGGCGCCCAGCTGGATCGCCTTATTCGCCACATACGATCCGGCGTTGCTTTTCATGCCGATTGAGGCGGCCGGTGCGAGATCGGATTGCACGCTACTGAGTGAGGACGGCGCCTACGGTTTGTACCGTCGCGTCGGCGCCGCGATGGCCAAACTCCACGAGGATCTGGCGCTGTTGCTGACAACCTCCGGATCCACGGGATCGCCGCAAGCTGGTGCGTCTGACGGCAGCGTAACCTCGAGGCTAATGCCGTCCTCGATTGCCAGCTATCTGCGGATCACGGCCGACGAGCGACCATCACGTCGCTGCCGTTCAACTACTCGTATGGCTTGTCAGTCATCAACAGTTACCTGCATGCCGGTGCCTCGATTGTCCTGTCGAATCGCTCGTTCGATGGATGCCGGGTTCTGGCGTCTGGTCAACGATCACCAGGTCAGCAGTTTCGCCGGCGTGCCGTATAGCTATGAAATGATGCTTAAGCTGCGACTGGAACGCCTCAAGATGCCTTCCGTACGCACGCTAACGCTGGCGGGTGGCCGGCTGGATTCAACTCGCCTGCACCAGGTCAGCGGGATCTGCCACAGCCGCGATATCCGCTTTGTGCCGATGTACGGCCAGACCGAAGCGACCGCCCGCATGGCCTGGCTGCCGCACGGCGAAGTAGAGGGCAGGCCTGGCAGCATCGGTGGCGCGATTCCTGGTGGCCGGCTGTGGATCGAGAACGAGGCCGGCCAGGTAATCGAAGAGGCAGGGCAAGTTGGCGAACTGATCTACGCCGGGCCCAATGTATCAATGGGCTATGCGCAAAACGCCGGCGACCTGGCGCTAGGTGATATCAATCAAGGCGTACTTCGGACCGGCGACCTGGCCCGCTTCGACGATGAGGGATTCTTCTTCATCGAAGGACGGCTTCGGCGCTTCCTGAAGATTTTCGGCAATCGCATATCGTTGGACGCAGTCGAGCAACTGGCTGCTTACAAGGGGCTTGAGTGCGCCGCACATGGCCGTGACGATCAGTTGATCATCCACGTGGGGAAGTTCTTACGTGGTGGCCGACAACGTTCGTATCGATATGGCGAAAACTCTTGGGCTTCATTCGTCGGCGATCGCGGTCCTTGCGCTGCCCGAGTTGCCGCGCCTGGCAACGGGCAAGGTCGACTATCAAACCTTGGGCCAATTGTCATGAGCGACGTCCAGCAGTGGCCTGTATTTGCACGCCGTGAGGAGAAGGGCCCTGCGCTACTGGCCGAACTCCAGCGTTTGAGCGATCGGCACTATGAGGCTTGCCCGCAGTACCGGGGTGATCCTGGCCAGAGTTCGGCACGCGTCGCATCGCCATGCAACTGGATGCGCTGCCGTTTCTGCCGGTGCGGCTCTTCAAGCACGAAAAACTGCTGAGCGTACCGCACACGGAAGTGGTCAAGACCATGACTTCGTCGGGCACCAGCGGCCAGAACACCTCGCAGATATTCCTCGCACGATATATGTTGGCGCTTCAGGTCAAGGTGCTGTCGCGCATCGTCGGTGACTTCATCGGTCCGAAGCGCCTGCCGATGCTGGTGATCGACTGCCGCGCGACCGTGGCAGACCGCTACCGGTTCTCGGCGCGCACGGCCGGGGTGATGGGTTTTTTATTTTCGGGCGCGACGTTGAATTCGCTCTGAACGACGACATGTCGCTCGATGTGGAGCGCGTGCGGGGTTTTATCGAGAAGTATCCCGACCACGACATTCTGCTGTTCGGCTTCACCTTCATTGTCTGGGTGCATCTCGTGCGGGCGCTGGAACAGCTAGAAGAAATTTTGCCGCTGGAGCGAGCCATCCTGATTCACGGCGGCGGCTGGAAACAGCTTCAGTCGCAAGCCGTCAGCCATGCGGAATTTCGGGACCCGCTGCGCGCCGTCGCAGGCCTTACTCGCGTGCTGATAACTATTACGGCATGGTGGAGCAGAAGTACCGGAATCCGATTTTCATGGAATGCGAGCACGGCCGCCTTCATACGTCGTCATGGTCGGACGTGATCATTCGCGACCCTCGCGATTTCAGCCCTCTGCCGCCAGGCAAGCCGGGGTTGATTCAATTGCTGTCGGTGCATCTCGCATACCTACCCAGGGCATTCGCTGCTCAGCGAGGACGTTGGCGAGATTGCAGGTGTCGATGACTGTGCTTGCGGGCGGATGGGCACTGATTCGAATGTGCACTGCCGGTTTCAGAACGCAGAAACGAGGGGATGCAGTGAGACTTATTCCCGATGAAATCGCGCGCAGGATAGAGATCCGGGTCGGTAACACAGACCGGTTGTTGAATCTTCCCACACCGGTATTCGATGACGCGCGTCTGGACTTTTTCGCGGACCTTTCGCGGATGCTGCTGGCTCATCCGGAAGCGAGAACGCTGCCTGAATGCAGCGACTTTTGCCCACCGGTGCCGTCGCGCTAACTTGACCAGGTTAGCCGATGCGCAAGGCTCGGACACACGGGTAAGAATGGGTCTCGGCCTGTCGTTCCTGATATGACCTTTAATGTGCCCGTGAATTTTGCTCTTTCGCTTGCGTTCTGGCGCTGGCGGGGAATGCCGGTGTTTTCCGCGTTTGCCGTGTAAAGCTTCGGCGACGGCAGATATCATTACAAGCATCGTTGCGGCACTTCTGGCACAGGAGCGGCATGCTGATGCTGTCCAAATACGTGTTGCTAACGGCGCTCCCACAAAGATGATGAGATCAACCGGTTCTGGTTATCCGTTGCTGACGCGAGGCTGGGTGCGGTGGCTGATCAGACTGTGCAGCACATGCGTAGCCTGCCGTGCCGGCCACGCTCGCGCGAGGCGGGAATTGCCCATCGTTATTCACTGTGCCTTATCGATCCGCGCGTGGTCCGGAAGCGGGATAGTGCCAGTTCGAAAGCGCTCTGCAGCGGCCTGTTCAACGACCTCTATCTGATGGCACGAGGTCGTCCGTTCTTCGCCGCAACTGGTTGCCTGGATCGGCGACACACAAACTGTCGGCGCGGCCCGCACGCGTCTGTGGTCCACGCTGGTCAAGAATGCAAGTAGCCGCTACACGCCGGAGCCCGTGCTGATCATGGGACAAGCACTGAACGCCTGTCTGCACGCGCTTGGCAACGAACAGGTACGGTCCATCGAACGGCACTGCAATCTGCTCTACTGCATCCAGCAAGCCGCGCTGACCGGTCGTCAGGACGACTGCAGGGGCTACGCGGGCACCATTCATGAGGTCACGCTGGCGTCCTTGTATGAAGTGGTTTGTAACTGTTAATGAGCGCTATCAGACCTTGACCTACTTCGGGCTCGATGCGGCCCGGCTACGCGATTTCGTCGTTTCGCAGCGACTGCGTGGCATCGACCGGATTGTTCCGGTCGGACGCGCGTTGAAGATGGATCTGGTCTGGGATGGTTACGACATTGTCGAAAGCCTGTCCCGCTTGATCGATTTTCAGTGACACACCGATACCCGACGGATACACGAGGAACAGATGGAAAGTTCAGTCTCAACTGCATCGAATTGCAGGAGTACCAGCCCAACAGGTACCCATTTCTGATGATCGATCATGTTGACGGAGTGCTGCCCGGAAAATCGCTCGCGGCTACAAAAATCTGACCATGAACGAGTGGTATTTCCCGTGCACTTTCCGGGCGGCCCTAATATGCCGGGCGCCTTGCAGTCGAAGCGCTGGCGAGAGATGCTGACGGTCGCCATTACGACTTTGCCCGGACTCAAGGGCATGGTGACGCATGCCTTGCAGCATACAGTGCGCTATCGCAAGGAAGCTCGCCAGGAAGAAGTTTGAAATCGATACTGAGGTGCTGTCGTGGAATCGGGGCATCTGCAAGGGACGAGGCGTCGCCAGAGTGGACGGCGATGTTGCTTGCGAGGCCGACATGCTGATCACCATTCCGCAAATCCTGGAGCGGTACCTGCCGAGCAAGAAGGGCAGTGCATGAAAGAGGTTGTCGATATCGTGATCGTCGGGTCCGGCGCTAGCGGTGCTGCTGCTGCCTGGAGCCTGAGTCGGAATCGCTCGCTGCGTATCGTTTGTCTCGAGCAAGGCTCCGTCACGCGTCCTTCGGAGTACCCTTCGACATCTGTCGACTGGGATTGCGCGTGCCGGTGCGTACATATCCAATCCGGCGATCCGCGCGAATTCCTCTGACTATCCGATCGACGACTCCGCTTCACCGATATCAATCGCCAATTTCAACGGCTTTGGCGGCAGCACTATTCTGTATTCCGGACATCTTCCACGCTTTCATCCGTCGGACTTCCGGACCGGAGCCTGGACGGAGTGGGGGATGACTGGCCGCTCGACTACGAAACGCTCAAACCGTTCTTTGCTGAAAACGAACGCATGATGGGCGTGGCTGGCCTGGTAGGCGACCCTGCCAGTCCGGGTTACGACACGCTCTTGCCCCCGGTACCGCTTGGCGCGATGGGGAAGCGATGGCCGCCGGTTTCAACGATCTGGGTTGGCATTGGTGGCCGTCCTACAGCGCCATCAGCACACACAAGCATGGCAATCGCGCACCATGCGTCAACCTTGGACCTTGCAACACGGGATGCGCGCAGGAAGCCAAGGCCAGCGTGGATGTGACTTACTGGCCGGCGGCGCGGCAGCAAGGCGTGGAAGTGGGACGCAATGCCGGGTGCGCGAAATTACGCTGGATGCCCGAGGCGTTGCCGATGGCGTTGTCTATGTCGATGTAGACGGACGTGCACACCGCGTGAATGCCCGAGTCGTGGTGGTGGCGTGTAGCGGCATTGGCACGCCGCGTCTGTTGCTCAATTCCCGATCGAGTGCTTTTCCCGATGGGTTGCTCAACGAGCATGACCTCGTGGGACGGAACCTGATGTTGCATCCGCTCGCGTATGTAGAGGGCGTTTTCGAGCAGGAATTGCATTCGAGCATTGGTCCACATGGTCGTTGCCTGTTCAGCCAGCAGTTCTATGAAACGGCTCCCGATCGCGATTTCGTGCGGGGCTACACGATGCAGGTGTTGCGGGGCGCACCGCCGGTCGAGACTGCGGTTTCCGGCTACTTCATGCGTCAGGTCCCGATCGGCGCCGATCATCACAGGCAGTTTGCCCGTCTGTTCAATCACACCGCTGGCATAGCCGTGATATCGGAAGATCGCCCGAAGCGACAACCGGGTTGACCTACCCGGAGCACTGCGACTGAGCGGTATGCCCGGTGTCAAAGTGTCTTACACACTGGGTGCGAACACGAAGCAGATGCTCAAGCACGGCATTGAAACGAGTAAGCAGGTATTCGCAGCGGCCGGCGCAAAGGTGACGTCGTCGTTCGCTCCGGTCAAGCACACGGGCTGGCATTTGATGGGCACAGCCCGCATGGGTAGCGACCCGGCTCAGTCGGTCGTCAACAGCCACGGCCAGTCTCACGCGGTGAAAAATCTGTTCATTGTCGACAGCAGTATTTTTGTGACGGCGGGTGCGGTCAATCCGGTTGCTACCGCTCAGGCTTTGACGCTGATGATTTGCGATTTCATCAGCCGCAATCTGAACACTCTAATGGGTTCCGGATGATCAGAGCGGTTTGGGACACGATGTTGCCCGGCGATGCTGAACTCGGTATGCCGTCGGCGTCGACTCTGATGTCGAAGGCTATCAGTTGCGGATGGCGTGACGCAGCTGATCGAACAATTTGTCGGCGTCGTCGCGAAGGTGGCGAGCGAGAAGTTTGGCAACGCATTCGACGAGTCGACGGGCCCCAGCGTCTCGCCACCATCAATGCGTGCAAGCTCGCCGATATCCGCCTCTTTTCGGCTTTTGTCACACATACCTTTCGCGCTACTACACGGACCGGCGTGTGCTGGGCCGCCTGTCAACACATGCCGTTCCGCCGTTTCCGGCCGGCAACAAACTCGGGGCGGACGACTGGGGCATGCTGGAGTCCGTGTATGAGCGGGGACCGCTTTACCGCAAGGTCGGTTCCGCGTGACATAGACCCAAAATCTTTTCAACGTCCAATTGCGGCGTTGCGCCGCTCGCGTCTGACTGGAGGGGCCACGGCACGAGTTTCGCGCATGAGCGGCGAAATGGTTTAATTCAGGAGACTTGAACTGCATTACCCGATATTCAGCTCATGGCTGGCTTCATGCGCCGGAAAATTCTCGATATCGCCACCACTGCAATTTGAGCACCCACCTGGGCGGCGGTCTGTCCATGGTGGAAATCATGGCCACGCTGTACGCCCGCGTTTTACGCTACGACCCGGTCGATCCTCGCTGGCCCGGGCGCGACCGGTTCATTCTGAGCAAGGGCCATGGCGTACTCGGCTATTTTCCCGCGCTGCTTGCTGCAGGGATTATCGATGAAGCAGTGTTCAATGCTTTTCAGACGAATGGCAGCGATCTGATTGCCCATCCAGTGAGAATCTGGATTTGGGTATCGAGTCGTCCAATGGCAGTCTTGGCCAGGGACTGTCGATGGCGATCGGGATCGCGTTAGCGGCCAGGAGAAAACAGCAGCCGTTCAGAACCTACGTGTTGCTGGGCGATGGAGAGTGCAATGAAGGTTCCGTCTGGGAAGCGGTGATGTCCGCAGGCCAGTTGAAGCTGGACAACCTTGTGATCGCGATCGACTACAACAAGCTGCAAAGCGACGGCGATGCTCGCCAGATCATCGATCTGGCGGATCTGGCCGGAAAGTTTCGTAGCTTCGGTTGGGATGTGTACGACGTTGACGGCCATGATGTCGCGCAACTGGTCGCGGCCTTCGAAGCGCCGCCCGCGCCAGACAAGCCACGGGTAGTCGTCGCACATACAGTCAAGGGCAAGGGGATTTCGTTCATGGAAAACAACAATGAATGGCACCACAACCGGCTTACCAAGGCGAGCTATGAACTGGCGCTATCGGAGTTGTGCGGAGCCGAGACAGTGATGGAGAGCCGGGAATGATGGAAATAAACGCAAGCAATGCCCGCCAGTGGTCACGCCTCGGATCGCGTGGCGTATTTGGCCAGGCGGTTCTGTCTCTCGGCGAACATTATCCTGACTTGATGGTGATGTCGGCCGATCTGGGCAATTCTTCGGGTCTGGACCGCTTCAAGAAAACCTATCCGGACCAGTTCCTCAATATCGGCATTGCTGAACAGAACATGATCGGCGTGGCGGCGGGCTGTCAAAGAGGGTTATAACGTCTTCGCAAGTTCGTTCGCGCCGTTTTCAGTGCGCGGGGCTGAACAGATTCGCATGAACCTCGGCTACATGGAGATGAACGTCAAGGCCGTGGCAATAGGCAGTGGGGTTTCCATGGCGTTTCTGGGCAATTCTCATTACGGCATTGAGGATATGGCCGTCATGCGAGCGATTCCAAACATGACCGTGGTCGGTCCCGCGGATTGCGCCGAAATCATCAAGACCGTGCATGCTGCCGCAGAATTCAACGGCCCAATGTATATAAGGCTGACGGAGCGGTTAACAACCCGCCGGTCTACACGGAAGAGTACAATTCCGGATCGGCAAGGCGATCACTCTGCGAACGGGGGCCGACGTGAGCATCATTGCCAATGGTTCGATGGTATACGGTTCAATGAAGGCTGCGGATCTGCTCGAAGCGCAGGGTATCGCAGCCGGCGTCGTCAATATGCACACCGTCAAACCACTCGACAAAGAGGCGGTCGACACGGCGATGGCGGGATCGAAATTGCTGGTGACAGTCGAGGAGCATTCAGTTATCGGTGGGTTGGGAAGTGCGGTCGCAAATATAAACGACAAAAATTGAGCCCACCGCAGTTACTTCTTGGTTTGCCGGATCGCTTCGATAAGGCAGGGAGTACCGGTACCTGCTCGAAAGGCACGGGCTGGTCGCGGAAAAAATCGCGGCGAAAATCGTCGACGAGTTGCAAGGCTAACTGAAGCGCACAGGTCAAGCGCGAGCGCCGGACCTGTGCGTACTTTTTCTTCCGGCAAACGGCTTCTGCCGCAGGTCGGAAAAATTCCGCTGCCGGTGAGCAGGTGCGAGCCACGAACGGGAAACACACGCGCCGTACACGCCGGTTCGAGTAGAGAATGTCATGGATATGCGAGACGCTTCAGGGTTGCTGAAAGACAAGGTCGCCGTGGTAACAGGCGCCAACCGTGGCATTGGGCAGGCCGTCACCAGAACCTTCGCGATGCATGGTGCCGCGGTGGTCGCGTGTGTGCGCGAGATCGGCGTTGATACGCTGGACCAGTGCAAGGCGCTTGAGGACGAGTGCGGCGTCAGCGTGCAAGCCGTGCGGCTCGACCTGGCCGACGAAACATCGATTAAGGGCGCGGTCAAGGAAATCATGGCGGTCTCGCCCAAGGTCGGCATACTCGTGAACAACGCCGGAGTGGCCAGCGGGTCGCTGTTCCAGATGACGTCGATGGCCGAGTTGCGGCGTGTCTTCGAGATCAATTTTTTCGGCCAGATTCTTCTGACCCAAGGGCTCGCGCGTCTGATGGCGCGCAACAAGTCCGGTTCCGTGATCAACATCACGTCAACGGCCGCGCAGATCGCCGATCCGGGCACGCTAGTCTACGGATCAAGCAAAGCAGCATTCGCACGAGCGACGCAAAGCATGGCCGCGGAACTGGGCGCATCAGGTATTCGTGTCAACGCGATCGCGCCAGGCGTGACCCGCACCGACATGTTTGACCAGATGACGCCCGCGTCGCGCGACAAGCTCATCGCGGCTTCGGCACTAAAGCGCGCGGCCGAGCCGCAAGATGTCGCCAATATGGCGTTGTTTCTCGCCTCCGAACTTTCCTCGTTTGTCACGGGGCAGGTGTTGCGCGTCGACGGCGGGATGACTGGAGTGGGACCGTAGGAGCGGGGCGGCGACGCGGGCGGTATCATGGCCGGCCAGTCTCCGGCGATTCCGCAGGCGTCCCCGTGAATTTGTTGAAAGCGTCGTCTCCCCTTAGAATCCCCCCGTCACTGGGGAGTAGCCTTCCTTCATCCTTTGAAGGAGAGCGCGTCAACATACTTGGCCTGCGGGTCATGGCGCGTTCGACCGGGTCGGTTTGGCGAGACCATTGGCGTATTGCCTCGTTCTGGTCGGACGGGTGGCGGTACGTCATTGGTTTGTCATAGTCGTCCGGCCGCGGAGTTGTCCCGTGAATCACCGTAGCATCCCACCATTTTTCCCGCATGCCACTCTGGCAGTTCGTCGCCGTGTGCCTGGCCGTGCCTTCAAATCGTGCGCGGGATGCCTGGCATGACGAGCCTGTTCTTCGAACTCGCAGTCATGCTGGTCGTCATTCTGGTGGCGGCCGAACTCTTCACCAATGCGCTCGAACATTTGGGCGAACGTCTGAAAATCTCCGAGGGCGTGACCGGATCGCTGTTTGCGGCGGTCGGCACGGCGTTGCCGGAAACGCTCGTGCCGCTGCTCGCCATTGCTGGCGGCACGAGCGATCAAACGGTCAACCAGGAAATCGGCGTCGGCGCGATTCTCGGCGCGCCGCTGATGCTCTCCACGCTGTCCACGTTTTTGATGACGCTGGCCGTTCTTCGCTCGCGCGGTGTCATGGGCCACGTCGTGCCCGAACGCACCGGATTCACGCGCGATCTGAATTACTTCCTGAGTGCGTTCGTGCTGGCGGCCGCCGCGATGTACGTGCCGCACTCGCAGATGATCGTACGCGCGCTGTTCAGCGTCGCGCTGGTCGGTGTCTATGTCACGTATGTGGTGATGACTTTCCGCGCCTCTAGCGGCCTCGTCGATGCGGGGCACGGCACCGAAGCGCCCGGCAAGATGCTGCTCTCGCGCCTGGGCGTGCGGACCAACCTCGCGACCATCGCACTGCAATTGCTGATAGCGGTGGGCTTGCTGGTGTGGGGCGCGGAAGGTTTCATCCACGGCGTACGTGGCGTGTCGCAGATGCTCGGCATATCGGCGCTGCTATTGTCGCTGCTGATCATCCCGATTGCCACGGAGTTGCCCGAGAAGGTCAACAGCATTCTGTGGATCCGGCGCGGCAAAGATACGCTCGCGTTCGGCAACATCACCGGCGCGATGGTTTTTCAGGGGACGCTGCTGCCCGCCATCGGCATTCTGCTGACGCCGTGGACACCGCGCATCGAAGTGGTGACGGGCATCGTGATCACGCTGATCGCCGCCGCGTGGCTGCGTATCAATGTGCGCGAACGCGGTCTGCCGGTGTGGGCGTTGCTGGTGTGCGGCGTGCTGTACGCCGCGTATCTGGCCGTGACATTATCGCGTTGAACGGGCTGTGATGTGATGCGTGACGTTGCAGCGAGCGTGGCTCGCTGCAACGTCACGCTAATTCCTTAAACCTCAGCTCCCATACTTCCGCAGATATCGCGCGTAACCGTCGCGCCATCCCTGACTGCCGAACGCACCGCCGCTTTCATGCACCACGCTAAGCGGCCAGGTGCCCATGCGCAGGCCCTTTAATTCGGCCTGCCGGCAAAAATCCATATCGTAGAAGTGAAACGCGAACTGCTCGTCAAAGCGCAGACCGCTGTTGACCAGCGTCGTGCTGTCGGCGGCGAGCAGCAGGCCGTCCAGCAGTTTGACCTCGACACCTGCCGGACCAAACGACGAAACGATTTCGCACGGAAAGCCTTTGCCGTGTCCGACCGTACCGCTCAGGAACTGACGTTCGTCCCATTGGCAATCTGGCGTGACGAATGCCCACGAAGGTTGCCCCGGGACGCGCCGCTTGTTGCCGGCAAGCCCGATCACGTCGAACTTCGCGACGGCCTCGGCGATCCGCTCGGTCCAGAAGAAATCGCTCAGCCAGACGTCGTCATGAATGAACACGAGAATCGCCGGATGCTGCTGCGCATACTGGATCGCGTTGTTATAGATCGTCGACAACCCTAGCGTGTTGTTGTCGAACAGATGCAACTGCGGCTCCGTCAAATGCTTGTAAAGCTTCAGCGAACGGCCAAGCGCCGTTTCATTGGAAAACTGCTCACGGCTGCGGCGCGTGCCGCATACGAGTCGGATCGGTTTCATTGATTTCAATCGATTATTGTTGTGGGCCGCGCGGCAGAGCGTCGACCCGCCTGCTTCACGCCACCTGCTGCGCAGCCGTTTCCTGCACCTCGAACGACTCCGCCGGCAAACCCGCGCACCAGCGGCGCCACATCACGCGCAACGCTTCGGAAACGCCGTCCGCGATCTGCGCGGGACGGAACATCGGCGAGCCCTCGCAGCGTTCGCGCATGCCGGCGCGCAGCGCGGCGAGCGCCGGAATATCGGAGGCCAGCTCGACGCCACGTCGCACGAAATCGTCTTTGTCCTGCGCGATGAACATCTCGAGTCCGGCATGCGACATCGCCGTCAGACCGCTGCGTCCCGGAACGGTCTTGCCTGGCAGCGTCAGTGTCGGGACACCCATCCACAGCGAATGCAGCGCAGTCGTGAGGCCGGAGAACGGGAACGTGTCGAGGCAGATGTCGACGTGGTGATGCTGCTGCAAATAGACCGGCACGCTCGAGCGGGGACGGAAGTCGAGGCGCTCGCGCGCGATGCCTTCTTCTGCAAACCATGCCGGGAGGTCACCGAGGCTGCCGTCGGCGGGCAGGCCGCCTATCAGCATGCGCGAGTTCGGTACCTCGCGCAGCAAACGCGCCCACAGCGCGATGACTTCGCGGCGCAGTTTGTCCATCCGGTTGAAGCTGCCGAACGTGATATGGCCTTTGCTTTGTGCGGGCAGCAGATTGACCGGCGGACACAGCGGATCGGCGCTGAACGGCGCGAGCGCGGGCAGGTAGACAATCTGCTCGGTGAACTGGTCGCGAAACTGTTCGGATGGCACCCAGTAGCGGTCGGCGAGGAAATAGTCGACGGCGGTCAGGCCCGTCGTGCCTGGGTAGCCGATCCACGATGCCTGGATGGGCGCAGGCTTGCGCGCCATCGCGAGCAGCCCGTTATTCGCAGTGTGGCCCGCCAGATCGATCAGGATGTCGATTTCGTTGTCGCGGACCAGCTTGGCGATCGCATCTTCCTTCATGCCGAACACGGGATGCCAGTGTTCGAAAGTCGCGCGCATTTTTTGCGTGACCTGGTCGACGGTCGACGTATTGGAGAATGCGTGCAGCGAAAGCCGGGGATCGCGAGCGAGATGTTCCAGCACCGGTTCGAAGAAATTCGACACCGCGTGGCGGCAGAAATCGCCGGAAATGAAGCCGACGCGCAGACGGCGCTCCGGATCTTTAACATTGTCGTGCGGCGCCCAATGCGGCTTGAGCGGCGTCTCGAATTGCTCGCCGAACATGCGGTGGGTCGCGAACAACTCCACCGGGTCGGCATTCTCGCTGTGGGTCATACAAAACGCGAGGTTGTTGTACGCGAGATCGCCGTTGGGATTGAGTTCGATCGCCCGCCGAAAGGTGGCGGCCGCTTTGTCGAGATTGCCCTGTTTCATGTAGGTCACGCCGAGCGCGCTGTACGGCAGCGCTGCGTTCGGAGCGACCTCGACCGCACGCAGGGAAACGCGCTCGGCTTCTTCCAGTTTGCCCATCGAGATCAGTACGATACTGAGAATCCGCAAGCCTTCCGGATAATCCGGGCGCAGCTTGAGCATCAGGCGGCAATGGGCTTCTGCTTTCTCGTGATGACCACCGGCTTCAAGAATGCTGGCGGACACTTGCAGCAATTCGACGTCGTTCGGGAAAAGCTCGCGAGCCGTCGCGCAGTATTCCATCGCCTCGTCATAGCGGCCGAGGTTATGTAGCGAAACGGTCATCAACTTCCAGCCAAAGCCGTGCGATGGGAAAGCGTCGATGAGCTTGCGCGCGGCGGCGATGCTTTCGTCGATGCGCCCACGGTTGTACAGGTCGACAAGCGCGGCGATTTCGCCGGTGGCCGGCGCGGCTTTGCCGTCATTGCGAAGAGGGGCGGCGGTCTTCGGCGGGTTGGCAGCGGCGAGTACTGCGCTGATCGACGAATTCGGTTGTGCAGTCGCGGGTTGCTCGCCTTGGCTTTTCAGTGGCCTCGGCACCATGAAGGTGGTTTGGGTCGACATCATCGTCATGACGCCGATCAGCTTGTCGATATTCGGTCCGCTCAAACCCCGTTGCTGGCCCATTTCTAGCGCCATCCACGCGGCCTTCAGTTCGCCTGCCTGCAGCAGCGCGTCGATGTAGTTGGCCCAGTACTGGCAATTGTTGGGATCGCCGCCGAGCGCCCGTTCCATGTAGTCCACTGCGGCTGCCGACTGGTTCAGTCGGATCGAAATCACGCCAAGCCGATGATTGACAAGAGGATGGTCGGGATAAACCGCGTGAACTTCCAGGAAAAGCTTGCCCGCCTGATGCAATTCGTTGCGCTGTTCCAGCGCAAGTGCTTCGTGCATGGCCTGGGCCGCGCGCTGGTGGCGCGCAAGCTCGGCATCTGCGGGCGAGCGGGTTGCCGCCTCCGTGAGCGGTTGCAATGCCCCGGCCAGATCGCCGCGTCGCAGATGCGCGTACGCCAGCGCCTTCCAACCATAGACGTGCTCCGGCAGAAGGCCGGTCATCTGACGCGCGAGGTTTTCCGCGTCGGCGTGCAGGCCCTGTTTGTCGAGCGTCTCCATCGTCAGGATGAATTCGTCTGCGAGCGCGTCGAGTTCGTTGCCTGGCTGCGCTGGCGCATCGACCGGTTCGACCTGCGTCGCGTACAGCGCCAATCCGCGCTGCCGTCCCTGCGCGGCCACCTGTTGCGCCTCTTCGTCGCGACCGGTCATGATCAACGCATCGAGATAGAGCGACCAGAACTCCGGACGTTGTGGCGCAGCTTCGACGGCTGCCTTGAAGAACGGCAGCCCGGCGCCCGGCTGTCCGGTCTGGATGGCCATCACGCCGAGGTTGTGATTCGCTTCAGGATGATCCGGGCGAGCCTGCAGGATCGCGCGATAGAGCCGCTCCGCTTCGGGCAGCTGCCGGGCGCGGTGGTGAGTCAAAGCCTGGTGCAGATCGGCATCGGTAGTCATGAATTCGCTTCCGTACTTGGGATGTTGCGTAACGGCACGTCTGCCGGGCGCGGTCCCGTCGCATCTGTCGAAGCGGTATGGGCAGGGTCGAGACCGGGTGTGACATGCGGTTGTGTCGGTATTGCATGAGTTGCTGCCTGCGTTAGACCCACTCGTTGCCAACATCGGCAAACTGGCAAAAAGCGGGCAAACGCAGGCGCAATGCGCTGTGATTAGTCTACGGTCGCCCGTTACGGACGATTGGGGGAGTAGAGGCCGGATTGCCCCGTATTTCGGCGGGTGGCCGCATCGGAACCGGCGGCGCTAAAATCGACCATGCGAAAAAAAAGCCCGCGCGAGGCGGGCCTTGTGAACAATTTCGCCGGATCAGCCGGCCTGTTCTTCTTATGAGTGCTCAAACCTGCAGCAGGAAGCTAACGCCTGCGCTTATCGCATCAACGCCACGCTGTTGTAGCGATTCGCGGCATTGGTGCGGTCCATGGCGGAGCGGAATTCGGAAGCGAGTTCCGACTGCGCGGTCCTGACTTCGCGCAGTGTGACGTCGTCCATGGCCTGAATCCGGCGAATCAGCGCCAGTGCTTCGGGCGACTGCTCCGGCGCAAACGACATCAGCAATGGCGAGCGCTGTTCCGAAAGAAGGGCGGCTCGCTGCCAGTCGGCGATGCGCGCTGCACGGTCGATTTCCTCGGTCAACGCGAGCACCTGCTCGACAAGCCGGGTCTGATTCGTTTCGGGGCGTGCTTCAGTCATTTTCCGGACTCCTCTGCTGCTTTACTACGCCTTGTTGTCGGACATCGAACCCGAGCTGTTCGTGCCGCCGAACAACTGCGTCAGATAGTTCGAGTTGCTGGTGGTGGTCGCCATCAGCGTGTTCAGCGCAGTGAACTCGTTGTTGTACTGCGACGTGAGCTGCGCCTGGTACGCCGTCAACGTGTTCGACTGGTCCTTGATGCTGTCCAGGTCGGTCGTGATCGCGTCGGTGCGCACGTCGATGATGCCGCCCGTGGTCGTGTACGCGCTGATCGTGGTGTTCAGCTGCGCCGCGATACCGGTGCTCGTGTTGAACACGGCAGCGACCTGGTTCGGGTTGTACTGCACGGCGGCGGTCAGCGCGGTGGTGTCGACCGACATCGTGCCGTCGCTATTGAGCGTAATGCCGAGCGAGGCGAGCGTCGTGCCGGCCGCGGCTCCCTTGATGCCGCTACTCACGACGTTGCCCAAGCCGTTCTGGATCGCGTCGAGCATCGAGTCGCCGAGCAGCGGGCCGCCTTGCGAACCGGCTGCCGCGCTCGAATCGAACGAGGTCAGCGAGGTCATCGTGCTCACGACCGCGTTGTATTGGCTGACGAAATTCTCGATGTCGGTGACTTGTGTCGCCGTATCGGCAGCGACGGTCAGCGTTTGAGTCGTGCCCGCTGCCGCCGACGCGAGGTTCATCGTGACGCCGTCCAGCGCGCTTGTAACGGCGTTCGTCGAACTGGTGGCGATCGTACCGTTCAGCGAGAACACCGCGTCCTGGGCGGCCGAGCTTTGCGTCCACGTGCTGCCGGTGGCGAGTGTCGATGCGCCGATCGAAGTGGTCGTGCCGTCGGCGGCGGACGTGAACGTGGACGTGTCCGAGTCGGAGCCCGCAACGGATTTCACCGCAAGGCTCTGCAACGCATCGCTCGAATTCGTGTCGGTGACGTTGACGGTAATCGTGTTGGCTGCGCCGGTCGTCGTCGAGCTCAGCACGAGGTGGGCGCCGTCCGCGCCGTTCACGACCGTGGCCGCGACGCCAGGGTTGGTGCTGGAGTTATTGATCGCTGCGGCGATCCCGCTCAGCGTGTTATTCGTCGAGTTGACCGCGAGGCTCATCGAGCTGCTGCCGACCATGATCGTCAGCGAGCCGGTGCCCATGCTCTTGGTCTGGGCCGATGTGAACGCGCCCGAGGAGATGCTTTGCCCTTGCGCAATCTGCGTCGTCTTCACCGAGTAGGTGCCTGCTACCGCGCCCGAGGCAGCGGTCGCGGTAAGGCCGGTGCCGCTCGCCGTCGCGGTGAACGCGGTCTGCAGCGAGCCGTTGAAAAGCGGTGCGAGACCGACTTGCAGCGCGGACAGCGAGGCCGACAGTTGGCCGATCGCGGAAAGCTGGGTGTTGTCGGTAGTCGCTTTGGCCGTCAGCGTGGCTGTCTGACCGGCGATTTTCGAATTGACCAGAGCCGTGACCAGTGACGACACATCCAGAGACGAGCCCGTCGAACCGCTGATGATGGACTGGCTGGCCGACTGCAACGCGGCGGCGGCGGCGGCTTGCGCAGCGGCGGCTGCGGCACTGCTGGTGCTTGCGGACGTCGAAATGGTCGACATGAAATGGCTCCGTACAAAGTCTGGGCCGCGCGACTGTTGGCGTCAAAGCGCGTCGTGCCCGTATGCGTGGCGGGAGGCCGAGCCTCCCGGTGAAACGCGTACGCGGATGAACCGTCGATGAAGCGTGACGGTTCATCCGCGCCGACTGGCGAAGACTACCTTACTGGAGGAGCTTCAGCACTTGTTGCGGCATCGAGTTAGCTTGCGACAGCACCGAGATACCAGCTTGTTGCAGCACTTGAGCCTTCGACAGATTCGCCGTTTCCTGCGCGAAGTCAGCGTCGGTGATCTGCGATTGTGCGCTCGACAAGTCGGTCGACTCAGCTTGCTGCGACGTCGAGATGCCCGTCAGACGGTTTTGCGCAGCGCCCAGCGTTGCCTGGATGTTGCTGATGGTTGCCAGCGCGTTGTCGATGGTTTCCATCGCCAGGTTTGCGCCTGCAGTCGTGCTCACGTTCACGTCAGCGACCGAGGTCGGAGCGTTGTTCGTGTTGATGCTCGACAGCGTCGTGCCGACCGTCGAAGTCAAGCCACCTGAGCTGGCGCCGGCCGTCATGGCGATACCCGTCGACGACGACGTGAACAGCGCGGTCGATGCAGCGCTCGACAGCGAGTTGCCGTTCTGGTCGACGTACTGAACGCCACCGTTGCCGTCGGCTTCAACCGTGATCGACGTGATCGCGTTCGGCGTGCCTGCCGATGCCGCCGAACCGGTCGTCGGGTCGATGTTCAGGTCCGAGATCTTGCCCAGCACCGTGCCTGCGCTAGCAGCCGAGCCGCCGCCGGTCGTGAAATCATCGTTGATCGCGGTGATCTGGCTGCTTACTGCCAGGCCGGTCGTGCTGCCGTTGAGCGACAGCGACTGGATGCCGCCCGATGACGTCGTCGAGAACAGGTTGCTGACAGCGGTCGTCGACAGCGACTGGTTGTTCTGGTCGGTGTACGTGAAGCCGCCCGTACCGTTCGACAGCACGTTGATCTGCGTGATCGCGCCCGTGCCGCCCGACGAGTTCGCCGTGCCGTTCGAGTTCAGGTCGAGACCGGTGATCGTGCCCAGCGTGTTGCCTGCTTGCGGCACGCCCGAACCCAGCGAAGCTGCCGACACGCCCTGGCTCAGGTCGAGGCTGATGGTTTGACCGACGTTCGCGCCGACCTGAACGTTGACCACGCCTGCCGAACCGTTCAGCAGGTTGATACCGTTGTAGGTGGTTTGCGATGCAAGACGGTTCACTTCAGCGACTTGCTGTGCAACTTCCTGTTGCAGTGCTGCCTGGTTGCTCGACGACAGCGAGCCGCCTGCTGCCTGGTTGGCGAGCGAACGGATGGTTTGCAGGCTGGACAGTGATCTGGCTCAGACCCGTGCTGGCCGTCTGCACCATCGACGTGCCGTCGTTCGCGTTCGAAACGCCCTGGTTCAGGCCGTTGATCGCGGTTTGCAGAGTCGTGGAGATGGCCAGGCCTGCTGCGTCGTCCGCCGCGCTGTTGATGCGCTTGCCCGACGACAGGCGGGTAATTGCTTGCGAGAGTGCGCTGCCCGAGCTGTTCAGGTTTTCCTGAGCGGTCAGCGAGCTGATATTACTGTTAATGCTAAGCATGAAAATTCTCCTGTAGAGGCATTAGCCCTAAACCTGCCATTGTTGGCATCGGCGGAAGCACATGTTCATTGCTGGCCGCCTCAGTGAAGGATGTCGGCCCGCCTAAAAAAAACTTGAGAGACTTTATGCAATTGCGACCCAATTGTTTGATGAGAGTTTTGCGAGAGGAGTGCCGCGCATGAGGCTGAAAGCCGCTTGTAGCCTGCCTTCCAGCGTGGGTTTCGGGCTGATTGGCAGATGCACTGCAGCTAATTCGAAGTCGGCGTATTCTCATTCGCTCTCTCGTCTTTCTCGTAATTGATCCCGGAGAAGTCATGCAAAAACGCAGGATTGGACGTTCCGAATTGCAGGTCGCGCCGCTGATGTTCGGCGGCAATGTATTCGGCTGGACCGCCGACGAAGCCACGTCGTTTTCGATTCTGGATGCGTTCGTCGATGCCGGACTCGATTTCATCGATACCGCCGACGTCTACTCGGCCTGGGTGCCGGGCAACCAGGGCGGCGAGTCGGAAACCATCATCGGCAAGTGGTTCCGTCAGAGCGGCAAGCGCGACCGGATCGTGCTCGCGACCAAAGTGTCGAAGCTTCCGCAGCGCAAGGGTTTGTCGGCGGCGAACATTCAGGCGGCAGTTGAAGATTCGCTGCGTCGCCTGCAAACCGATTACATCGACGTCTATTTTTCCCACGACGACGACACTGCAACGCCGCTGGAGGAAACGCTCGGCGCCTACCAGAAGCTGGTCGACGCGGGCAAAGTGCGGGTGATCGGCGCGTCGAACTATAGCGGTGCGCGCATCGAAGAAGCGCTGGCGGTGTCTCGCAAGCACGGATTGCCCGAATATCAGCTGGTGCAACCGGAGTACAACCTGTACGACCGCGCGGAATACGAGCGCGATATCGAGCCGGTGGTGCTCGCTAACCAGCTCGGCGCGGTGGTGTATTACAGTCTCGCTAGCGGGTTTTTGTCGGGCAAATACCGTTCACAGGCCGATCTGGCCAATAAGGCGCGCGGCAGCCGGGTCGAAAAGTATCTCGAACGAACGTGGCTTGCGGATTCTGGCCGCGCTCGATCGCGTTGCGGAACGGCACGGCAGCACGCCTGCCACGATTGCGCTTGCGTGGCTGATCGCGCGGCCCAGCGTGACTGCGCCGATTGCCAGCGCGACGTCGGTGGAGCAGCTCAAAAGCCTCGCGGCCGCCGTCCATCTGATGCTGACGGGCGACGATATCCGTGAGCTCGACGAGGCCAGCAATTGAGTCGCGCGGGAGGCCTGGCGCAATCCGTAAACCCCTGGTAGGATGGAGAGTTTCCTGATATCATCGGGAGTGAATTGAGATCTTTGCCTGTTTCGTCAATGTGTCTTCTTGTTGAAAAGCATTGATGAAAGGTTGGCGAAACGGCAACAGGCGCGGCTTTGAAGTACGTCTGTCCGCGTTCCGCGGTGAGCTCCCCACCTCTCTTTTCCGGCCTCCGTGGCCGCTTTGCCTCTCGTTTCATTCGTGGTTTGGCCGGGGTTTCCCCGCGTTTGCCTGTTACTGGCCATGAACTGAAACGACCGGAGGGCCGGCGCGTGAGCGGTCTCCCGCCACGCAAATTAACCCGTATCAAGTGATTGAGTTAGGAATTACATGACGACGATTCTTCTGAAGGAAAACGAGCCGTTCGAAGTGGCGATTCGCCGCTTTCGTCGCGCAATCGAAAAGAATGGCCTGATCGCTGAACTGCGTGAGCGTCAATCGTACGAAAAGCCGACTACGGCACGTAAGCGTAAAAAGGCTGCTGCTGTGAAGCGTCTGCACAAGCGCCTGCGCAGCCAGATGCTGCCGAAAAAGCTGCACTAAGCACGCTTTTACGACTGCCGAACGGCGGTGTGAGCTTCGAAAGAAGCCACATCGCCGTTTTGCTTTTGGGCGGTCGCTATTGACTGCTGAGCTGGAGCGTCGGCTGAAAGATGGGGGAAGTTGCGGGCGATTCGCCGCGCATTATTGGGAGATGTTTGAAATTGCGTCGATGCGCGGCGACGCCTCCGCATCGCCACGCATCGCTAGACTCTAGGCGGCGCTCTTCAGCCGCCCCGCCGATAACCCGAATTGACGCGCAATCGAGCCCAGCCGCTCGCGCCATTCCCACGTGCCGAACACGTCGTGCACGTTTTGCAGGCAACTGAGCAGGTCGACGGTAGCCGGGTCGTACACATTGATTCGCGAGCGCAAAAGTGCTTTTTTCAGCGCCGATACGCCGACATCCATATATGCGGGCACCTCGACGGGCGTTTTGCCGATATAGCGCACCGGAATGCCTTCCATCGCGGTCATGTAATCGCGCGGCTTGATGAAATTGCCGACAGGACAGCCGCCGCAATATCCGCGATAGGCCCCGCCGCCTCGCGGCAGCAGCGCAGCGCGTTTCTGGTCGAACAGGTGGTCCACGGCCCGATCGAAAATATCCTGATGCGTCAGGAAGTTAAGTGTTTTCATGGTTGGTCTCCCGTGCTTGCCGCAGCGGTTATTCGTTGTTTGAGCGCATGAGCAGCAGTATCGGGCGTAGGCCGTTTTGCGAAGCGCGGACTAACGCCACGAAAACACCTTCAATTCCCGGTTTTGGCGCGCTTTTAACGTCGCGATGCATGGCCGGACAGCGGGCGTCGCATCTGATGCGCTCATAAACGTATAACGACCGGAATGCGCGAGAAGCGCAGCGGGACTTGGCCGGACGGGCTTGTCGAGCCACGTTCCGCAATTTGGAGACCCTCGCTTCTAACCGTCCGGCCTTATGGAATCGGGCGAACGCCGCGCGAGTCACGGCGGCGTTCAGGATTTTCCCTGGGCGGACTATGCGTTTGTTAGAAGCGCGGCACTAAGTGGCAATGAGCGGCATGAGGCGCCCATAGACGCCACCAAGCGGCGCCGCCTACGCCGACTCAACCCGCTCTGCGATTGCGTCCTTTCTTGCCCAAAGCCGCGCAACGCGCGCGGCACATGCAGTTTGTCTCGTGATCGTTCACCATGCCGACCGCCTGCATGAACGCGTAGCAGATGGTCGATCCGACGAATTTGCAGCCGTAGCGCTTGAGCGCCCTTGCTCAGCGCATCCGAAATTTCCGTCGATGCCGGCGCGTGCTTATATGACGCCCATTCGTTCTGGATGGGCGTCTGGTCGACGAACGACCACACGAAATTGGCGAGCGAGCCGTGTTCGGCCTGAATCTGCTGCACGGCGCGAGCGTTGTTAATGGCCGCTTCGATCTTGCCGCGGTGACGCACGATACTTTCGTCCACCACCAGCGCATCCACATGCTTCGGCGTAAAACGCGCGACTTTGTCGATATCGAAATCGGCAAAAGCGCGCCGATAACCGGCCCGTTTGTTGAGAATCGTCGACCATGACAGACCCGCCTGCGCGCCCTCCAGTACGAGCATTTCGAACAGGTGCTGGTCGTCGCGCGAGGGCACGCCCCATTCTGCGTCGTGATACTGTGCGAGCGCTTCGCTCGATACCCAGTTGCATCGCTGCTGTGTCACTGTCGCGCTCCCGCGTAGTCATGTCGCTCGCCAGCATAGCTGAAGCTGTGCGCGCCGCAAGTCGGCCATTCGGCCAATTGCAGGATTGAAACTGACCTGCCACGCTATGCGCTATTCACTCACGGAACTCACTCGATTCGATGAACAACGACTTCTTTCTGATCGGCATTGACGGCGGCGGCACCGGCACCCGCGTCGTGCTCGGCGACGCGCAGGGCCGCGAACTCTCGCAGGCGGCAAGCGGGCCGTCGGGGCTGGGACTTGGCATCGAGCGGGCGTGGCAATCCATCGAGGCCGGCTGCGTCGAAGCGTTCGCGCGCGCCGGCATGGCGCTGGACTGGTCGCGTTGCGTGCTCGGTTGCGGTCTCGCGGGAGCGAACAATCGGGACTGGCTGGCCGAGTTTCACGCGCGGGCGCCCAGCGCTGGCGGGGCTCGCCGTGGAGCAGGACTCTTTTACCACGCTGCTGGGCGCGCACGGCGGCGAACCGGGCGTGATCGTCGCGCTGGGCACGGGCAGCGTCGCGGCCGTGCTCGACAGCGACGGCGCATGCCGCGTCGTCAGCGGCTACGGGTTTCCGTCGGGTGACGAAGCGAGCGGTGCGTGGCTCGGGCTGCGGGTTATCGTGCACGCGCAGCACGCGCTCGACGGACGCGGTCCCAACGACGAGCTCGCGCAGGCGCTGCTCGCGCACATCGGCGCACATGATCCGCGACGGCCTCGTCGTCTGGCTTTGTGCAGCCAATCAGACCGCTTATGCGAGCCTCGCGCCGTATCGCCGTCGAGCACCGCACGCATCCGTTCGCCGCGCGTCTGCTGGGCGACGCGGGGGCCGAAGTGGGCAAGATGATCGCTGCGCTGGATCCGTCGGGAACGCTGCCGGTCGCCTTGTGCGGCGGACTCGGCGCGCCGTTGCGCGACTATGTGCCGCAAATTTATCAGGCGCGTTTGCGTGAGCCGTTGGCCGATTCGGCGCACGGTGGATTGCAGTTGGCGCAGCGCGAAGCCGCGCGTCCGGCTCGCGAGCTGAGAAGCGTTGCGGCGCTGCAGCGCGCGGCAGCGCACGATCCGGCAGATACGACAGGCAACGGTAAAATACGCTATTTGACGCTGCCCGGTTGCCCATACCATGTACAAAGTCATCGCCACGGATCTCGACGGCACATTGCTCAACGCGGATCACCAGGTGGATCCGTTCACGGTCGCCACCGTGCGCAAGCTGGAAAGCGACGGCCTGCGGTTCGTGATCGCAACAGGGCGCCACTATTGCGACGTCGCGGGCATTCGTGACGTTCTGGGCATCAGCCCGTATCTGATCACGTCGAACGGCGCGCGCATTCATGCACCGGACAACACGGTGATCCACGCCGACGATCTGCCGCCGGCCATCGTCAAGCAATTGGTGCAACCGGAAATCGTCGGCGCGCATGGTCGCGTGATCGTCAATCTGTTCGCCGATCAGGCCTGGCTGATCGATCGCCATGCGCCTGAACTGCTGAAATTTCACCAGGATTCGGGCTTTACCTACGAAGTCACCGACTTGCCGAAGCACGACGGCGTCGATATCGCGAAGGCGCTGTACATCGGCGATCCGGCCGATCTTGCGCACGTCGCCGAGAATCTCGAACGCGAATTCGGCGACGCGCTGTACGTAACCTACTCGCTGCCGGATTGCCTCGAAGTGATGACGGCGAACGTATCGAAAGGCCGCGCTTTGCAGATCGTGCTCGAGCGCCTCGGCTTCGACGCGTCGCAATGCGTGGCTTTCGGCGACAACATGAACGACATCGATCTGCTCGAAACGGCCGGCCATCCGTTCATGATGAACAACGCCAATCCCGACCTCATCAAGCGTCTGCCAAATGTGCCGCGTATCGGCAACAACTTCGAAGCGGGCGTCGCGCATCATCTGCGCAAACTGTTTTCGCTCGACGACGAACTGACGTCCTGAGCCGGAATGGAACCGGCCCGCGTCCACGGTAGTGGAGGCGGGCCGGGGGCGTCGACGCCAGCTGAGTTAGCTGCTGGCGTAAGCACGGACGATTAATCCTCGTGCGATCAAGCGGGTTAGCCGTGCCATCCGCCGCGGCGATCGCCGTGATCATCGCGTCCCCCGCGATGGTCGTCGTGATTCCAGCCACGGTCATATCGACGATCACCGCGATAGTAGTCGCGATGGTCATAACGATGATCCCAACCGCCGTAGTACACAGGTTCCGGCGCCGCGTAGACGCGTGCTGGCTGTGCATAAACCGGTGCGCCGAGCGACAGGCCGATATTCAGATCCGTATGGGCTTGCGCGACACCGCATGCGCCCGCAGCGAGTCCGGCAGCAACCAGCAAATGAGTGACGATGCGTTTCATGTTGTTCTCCTGTGAGGCGACGTGTGTTTGTCGCACAGGACCAATGTACGCATTCAACCGGAAAGGGACTGCGACGAGATGTTACGGACTGCAAGCATCGTCGCGGAAATTGAAAGCCAGGTGAAGCGCGGCGGCAACGAACCGTAAATCGCGTGCGGTCCGCTGCGAGCCGCGTCTGATAAGCGTCTTCGGCTTATTAATTCAATCCGAATAACGGTCGGGACCGAATTCCAGGCGATTTAAGTCGTAGCGCGCGTAATTACGGCTTACATCTGTATTACCCGATTAATGTGCCGCGCCTGCGGAAGCCGCTGATCCCACCGCTGCCGCCGGGGAGGCCCCCGGCAATGCCGCACACGGGCAATCCGTCGCGCGGCCGTTCAATCCTTGCTGGTCATGTTTGAAGCTGGCCCGTGCGGTGCCGTTCTGCCAGTCGAGCTTAACAATATAGATACTGTCGAAATCGTCGCTTTGCCATTTCGGCACGTCAGCGGCATTGCCGCCGTGAGCGGCCAGCATCTGCCGCAATAGCTTGACGATCAGCTTGTGCTCCCAGGCCACCACAATCAGCTTGTTGCGATTCGCGGGATTAACCAGCGCGCTGCCTAACTGGTCGATCTGCGCAAAGCCGTAGGGCGTTTGCACAGGCATCTGGAATTGAATGGCGGTCGGCTCGATCGTCGCCAGCGGCCGAATGTAGTAATAAGGATGACCGCTATCGTCTTTCTGCTGGCCCGGATCGGGCGCGTAAATCAGATCGGGTTTGCCGAACTTGGCCGCAATGACCGCAGGCAGCGCCAGTGCCCGGTTGAGCCCTTGGCAGTTGAGTTGCCCGTAGCCTTGCGCGGGTTTTTCGCCGTGTCGCACGAAGACGATCGTTTCGGTATTGCCATCCGCTGCATTCGCGGGAGCGGCGGACATTGCAAGCGAGCCGGCGCATAAGCCGCCGACGGAGAATAGGACGCCATGCAGCAATCCGCGGAAACGGTTCATCGGGAGCACCTATGCGAGCTTGGGAGGTCGCCCGATTCTAGCAGCGGGCGCACCCGCGCATTGCCGGACTGACCGGCATCGCGCGTCATTTGCACCAAAACGAAGCGGGCGATGTAGCGCCCGCTAAAAATACCGCTCAATTTAATTCGAATTGCCGTTGAATGCGCTGCCATTGCGAATCAGTCGAGAGCCAGCTTCTGCGAATTACCGCTGCGGCTCTCCGCGATTAGCGGATACAAGCACACCGGCGATCACAGCACCGATGATCGGCGCGACCCAGAACATCCACAACTGATCCACCGCTGCGCCGCCGACGAAAAGCGCCGGACCGGTCGAGCGCGCCGGATTGACCGACGTGTTGGTGACCGGAATCGAAATCAGGTGAATCAAGGTCAGGCACAGGCCGATGGCGATCGGCGCGAAGCCGGCCGGCGCGCGCTTGTCGGTTGCGCCGAGAATGACGAACAGGAAGAAGCCGGTCATCACAACTTCGCAAACGAATGCGGCGGCGAGCGAGTAGTGGCCCGGCGAGCGGTCGCCGTAGCCGTTGCTGGCAAAGCCGCTCGCGACGAGATCGAAGCCCGGTTTGCCCGACGCGATGACCGACAGCACCAGCGCGCCCAGCAGTGCGCCGACTACCTGCGCAGCGATGTACGGCGCCAGGTCGCGCGCCGGAAAGCGGCCGGCGACGCTCAGGCCGACGCTTACCGCCGGATTCAGGTGACAGCCCGAAATGTGGCCGATCGCGAAAGCCATGGTCAGCACGGTCAAGCCGAACGCGAGCGACACGCCCACGAAGCCAATTCCCAGGCCGTGAACCGGACCCGCGAAATTGGCGGCGAGCACGGCGCTGCCGCAACCTCCGAGCACCAGCCAGAAAGTGCCGAATAGTTCGGCAGCAAGACGTTTTGACAATGGCATGATTGGTATTCCTAAAAAGTGGTGCTTCGGGAAACACGCACGGCTCAATGGTGGTGCATGTCTTGAGCGCGCATTCTAGGGAAAGTCCGGGAAATCCAGTGTCAACAATTGTCAATGCGGAGTGCGCTTTACCTATTATTTCGAGATAAAACGTTGCTTTACGATTCAGCGCGCCTTAATAATTATCAGAGGATATCTCGTTAAATCGGTATTATTGTCCATTGCGAATTTTTATAATTGCAGTTAGTCTGCGATCGAATCAGTTCTAAAAAGGGGAGAACCGAATGTCTCAATACGCAGACCTCAAGGCGCAGATCGCCAAATTGCAGGCACAAGCAGAAGAAGCCCGGCGTACTGAAATCGACAATGTAGTCGCCGACATCCGCCAAAAGATCGCTGAATACGGTCTAAGTGCGCAGGACCTCGGTTTTGCAGTCGCCGCCAAGCGCGGACGCCCGCCCAAAAAGGCTCCGCTGCCGGCTAAATATCAGGATCCGAAATCGGGAAATACGTGGAGCGGGCGCGGTAAGCCACCCAAGTGGATTGCCGGTAAGAATCGGGAACGTTTTCTGATTGGCGCAGCTTGATTCGGCTGTCAGCTATCGCGAAAGCGAACTGAAGGTTTTTCTGGGGCTAGTCTTATTTGCGATGCGCTAATCGGCGATCGAAGCGCTTCCATCCCACCAATAAAAAAGCCGCCCCATGAGGCGGCTTTTCTGCAGAAATTGGCGGACAAGTCTGAATTCCTGCTTGCGCAAACGATTCACTTGTCAACTAACGTCCCATTCATTGCCAAATCGGAATGCGCAACGTAGGTGGCGGCTAACTGCTTAAAGCGGTTGATCGCAAAAACGCGTCGACCGCTTTAGTCCATCCCGTTAGCCCACGGCAACCTGGCGCAATACCGGGCGGCGCGTTGCTTCAATCAGCGCCGAATAACCGTCGACGTAGTTCTGCGCCATCGTCTTGGAGCTGAAGCGGCGTTCGAACTGCGCGCGAATTTCGGTGCGCGACAGTTCATCGAGACGTTGCAGTGCGGCCACCGCGCCTTGCACGTCCTCGACGATGTAGCCCGTCACGCCGTGGTCGATCACTTCCGGCACCGAGCCGCGGTTGAACGCGATAACCGGCGTGCCGCAAGCCATCGACTCGATCATCACGAGGCCAAACGGCTCCGACCAGTCGATCGGGAACAGCAGCGCCTTCGCGCCCGACAGGAACTCGGGCTTCTGCGCCTCGTTGATTTCGCCGACGAACTCCACGTGCGCCATCGACAGCAACGGTTCGATTTCGCGTCTTGAAGTATTCCTGGTCGACCTTGTCCACCTTGGCGGCGATCTTCAGCGGCAAACCGCTTTGGGCAGCGATCTTGATAGCTGTATCGACGCGCTTTTCCGGGCAGATGCGGCCGAGGAAAGCCAGATATTCCGGCTTCTTGTGCGTTTGCGGCGTCAGCAACTGCTCCGGCAAACCGTGATAGATCGTGTTGAGCCAATTCGCCTGCGGCAGCGGCGAGCGCTGCGAGTCCGAAATCGACACCACCGGCACGTCTGAAAACGCATCGAACACCGGCTGCAATTCCGGCAGATCGAGACGGCCGTGCAGCGTCGTCACGAACGGCGTGTCCATCGTGGTGAAGAGCGGGAACGGCATGTAGTCGAGGTGAAAGTGCAGCACGTCGAATTCATGCGCGACCTTGCGCACCTTTTCCATCATCAGGACATGCGGCGCCAACGCGTCGCGGATCGTCGGATCGAGACGCAGCGCACGCGGCCAGCAGGCGTCGAGATTCGCGGAGGTGACCGAGTCGCCGCTGGCAAACAGCGTGACATCGTGGCCGAGATCGACCAGTGCTTCGGTCAGATACGACACGACACGTTCGGTGCCGCCATAAAGTTTCGGCGGGACGGCTTCATACAGCGGCGCAATTTGTGCGATTCGCATGCGTTTTCTCCAATTCAAACGGCATCGCATAACGGCGCTCGAATAGAGCGGAGGAGCGAATGCCTGACGGACGGTTGGGCGCGGTAAGCCGCCGCCCGGGGGTGCTCCGAATCCTGCATCGGGTAATCCCTTAGCCTCATTATCGGGATCGGCCGCGCCAATTCGAGTTAATTTTCAAACGCTTAATGTTGTTACAGCGCGAAACATGGTCGGTTACAGCTCGTCCGGGAGGCGTCCCGATAATCGGGAACGATCATTTCCACCTAAGCGAACGCTGACAAACGGTGCTTCTCTTCAGCAATTGGCGGGCCCGGGCGGCCGAGAGCAGCGCCTAGCCGGCCTTCATTACAGCAAAGTGAAAAGGTTTTATAATTCTTTTTCACCTCTGCAGGCTGCGGGTGGTGAGTTATCGAAACTCACCATCTGGTTCATTTTCCACTGAGCCAGATATCCGGCGCGCATCGCGAATCGCAGGCTGCGCGGGCTTTCCTCCGCATTTGCTTCCCCTTCACACTCGCCTTTGTAGGAAAAATTCCTACACGAATGACGGATTTATCCGTCACAGAGGCTGGGTGTCTGTCCGATTTTCGTCCCAGTTACATTTAGACACAATGTTGGCAACACCAGAAACGAGCCGATTCGTGCGGATTGAAGTGCGCGCGCTCAGGCAAACGTTTCCTTACACGGCCTAACCAGCCAGACACACCCCGGGGGAATCATGAGCGCGAATAGCGATATGCTCAGTGAGATCAGAGAAGTCAACCTGTCTTATCTCCTGCTCGCGCAGCGTCTGCTGCGCGAAGACAAGCCGATGGGCATGTTTCGCATGGGGATTTCGGACCAGCTAGCCGACGTGCTCGCCAATCTGTCGTTGGCGCAGACCGTGAAGCTGGCCGCGTCCAATCAGGTGTTGTGCCGTTTCCGTTTCGACGACCACGCCGTGCTCTCCGCGCTGGCGGACAAAGGCAAATCGGCGGCTGTGGCTCAGGCGCATTCCGCGATCCTGATGGCCGGCCAGCCTGTCGAGCAACTCGGCTGATGGCCTATCAAAAGTGTCGTCCTCGAAGTCAAGGAAATCACCCTAGCCATCGAGCTGATCGAGCTTGGCGCGCGTTTGCAATTGCTGGAAGCGGAAACCAGTCTGTCCCGCGACCGGCTCATCAAGCTGTACAAGGAATTGAAAGGGGTGTCGCCGCCCAAGGGCATGCTGCCGTTTTCGACCGACTGGTTCATGACCTGGCAGCCGAACTTTCACTCATCGCTGTTCTACAACATCTACCGTTTCATGGCCGGACCACGGCGGCTGCAAGACGATCCAGTCGATCGTGAAGAGCTACCGGCTCTATCTGGAGCACGTCAGTCTGCACGACGACGAGCCCGTGCTCAGTCTCACGCGCGCCTGGACGCTGGTGCGCTTCTTCGACTCCGGCATGTTGCAGATGACCTCCTGCTGCCGCTGCGGCGGACATTTTGTCGCGCACGCGCACGATCCGCAGCACGCGTTCGTCTGCGGGCTGTGCCAGCCGCCTTCGCGCGCCGGTAAGACAAAGAAATTCGCCGACGCCCGCGCTCGCGAAAGCCTCGCTGCGCTCGAAGTCTGAGCCAGCGGACATCTGGCGGCCGACCGGCCGCTCCGTCGGGCCGGCCTGCCCGGCCCGCCAGTCAAGGCTTGCGGGCGGCTCACCGGCCGCGCTTCGCGCCTCGCCGTGCCGCATGCGGCGCCGTGTGACGCACCCTCTGGTTTACACCGCAGCGCTCAGCCGCTTTTCCGTCAAAGTTTTCTGTTCCGTTGCCGTAAACCAATTAACGACGGTGACCGTCGCTTCTTTGTGAGGGCTCGGCAGTGCTGATTTTCGTGGGAACACTCGTGACGCTTTTGTCCGTTTTCGGCGGTTACGCGCTGGAAGGCGGCCATCTTGGCGCGCTGCTGCAGCCCGTTGAAGTGCTGATGATCGCCGGCGCAGGCGTCGGCGCGTTCATTCTCGGTAACGGAATGAAGACGATCAAGGCGACGCTGCGCGTCATTCCAACCCTGTTCAAGGGCGCGAAGTACAACAAGGACGTCTATATGGAGCTGATGGCGCTCCTCTACGTCCTGCTGGCCAAAGCGCGCAAGGAAGGCACGCTGACGCTGGAAGCGGACATCGACGATCCGTCGAAGAGTCCGATCTTCACCCAGTACCCGAAGATTCTCGCCGACCATCACATCATCGAGTTCCTGACCGACTACCTGCGTCTGATGGTGGGCGGCAACATGAATGCGTTCGAAATCGAAAGCCTGATGGACGAGGAGATCGAAACGCATCACCAGGAAGGCGAAGCCCCGGCGCACGCGCTGAACAAGGTCGGCGACGCGATGCCGGCGTTCGGGATCGTGGCCGCCGTGATGGGCGTGGTGCACACGATGGCCTCCGCCGACAAGCCGCCCGCCGTGCTCGGCGAGATGATCGCGCAGGCGCTGGTCGGCACCTTCCTCGGCATTCTGCTTTCGTACGGGCTGATCGGGCCGCTCGCGAGCGTCGCCGAACAGCGCGTGACCGAGTCGACCAAGATGTTCCAGTGCATCAAGGTGACGATTCTCGCGAGCCTGAACGGCTACGCACCGGCGATCGCCGTCGAATTCGGCCGCAAGGTGCTGTTCTCGACCGAACGTCCGTCGTTCGCCGAGCTGGAAGAGCACGTGCGCCGCGTGAAGGCCAAGTAAAGGGCGCCGGGAACCGAATCGATGAGCAAGGACAAAGACCGCGCCATTGTCGTCAAGCGCGCCGCGCCGAAGAAAGCCGGTCATCACGGCGGCGCGTGGAAGCTCGCGTACGCGGACTTCATGACCGCGATGATGGCGTTCTTCCTGCTGATGTGGCTGCTGAGTTCGGCGTCCACGGTGCAGCTGAAGGGCATCGCCGATTACTTCAACCAGCCGCTGAAGATCACGCTCTGGGGCGGCGACCGCAGCGCCGAGGATTCGAGCATCCTGAAAGGCGGCGGCCGCGATATCTCGACCGACGCGCAGGGCGTGACGCGCTCCACCGACGGCAGCAGCAGCCGCGCCGAGCAGACCATTTCGCATAACAACGAAGAGGCGCAGAAGCAGTTGCAGGGCGAGCTGGAGCGCCGCGAACAGGTTCGCCTGCACGATCTGCAGGTCAAGCTGATGGCCGCGATCGAGGCGAATCCGGTGCTGCGCCAGTTCAAGCAGCAGATCCGCATCGATTCGACGCTGACCGGCCTGCGCATCGAGATCGTCGACTCGCAGAAGCGGCCGATGTTCGCGACCGCGAAAGACGAAGTGGAGCCGTATATGCGCGACATCCTGCGCGAAATCGGCCACACGCTGAACGACGTGCCGAACCGCATCATCGTGCAGGGACACACCGACGCCGCGCAGTACGCGGGCGGCGAGAAGGGCTACAGCAACTGGGAACTGTCCGCGGACCGCGCGAATGCGTCGCGCCGCGAGCTGGTCGCCGGCGGCATGGACGAAGCGAAGGTGATGCGCGTGCTCGGCCTCGCGTCGACGCAGAACCTGAACAAGGCGGACCCGATGGACCCGGAAAACCGCCGCATCAGCATCATCGTGTTGAACAAGAAGTCGGAGGACGCGTTGAATCACGACGACTCCACCACGACCACCTTGTCCGACGACGCAGCCGGCTCCAAGCCGTTGCTGCAAAAAATTGCGCAGCCGGTGACGGTTGCACCGAAGCCGCCGCTGCTAGCGCCCGCGCAGCGCCGGCCGCAGCAGTCCAGTAACAGACAGCGATCGCCTGGCGAGTCGCGCGCCCAACTGGCGCGGACAGTCCGGCGATTCATAGCGTAAGTGCAGCGAGGTTTTCATGATCAGGCACATTCTGGCAATCGACGATTCGGCATCGATGCGGCAGATCCTTGCCGCGACGCTGACGACGGCCGGCTACGAAGTGACGCTCGCGGCGGACGGCAACGAAGGGCTCGAAAACGCGCTCGCCATGTCGTTCGACCTCGTGTTGACGGACCAGCACATGCCGGGCAAGACCGGCCTCGATCTGATCGCTGCGTTGCGCGGCAATCCGGCTTACCAGGCGACGCCCATCCTCGTCCTCACGACGGAATCGGGCGAGCCGTTCAAGGAAGCGGCGCGCGCGGCGGGCGCGACCGGCTGGATCGAAAAGCCGCTCGACCCCGACATGCTGACCGAACTGGTGGCGGCGCTGGCCGAGCCGGATCTCGCCTAAGCACTCCGCTCAGACACGTTAAAGAAACTATCGAAGCACCCGGCGCGACGGCACGACAGCCCAACGCCCAGACAGGAACTCTCGCGGTGACCCAGGCATGACACTCGACATCACTCAGTTCTATCAGACGTTCTTCGACGAAGCGGACGAACTGCTCGCGCAGATGGAGCAGTTGCTGCTCAATCTGGATATCGCGCACCCGGACCCCGAAGACCTCGCGGCGATTTTCCGCGCGGCGCACTCGATCAAGGGCGGCGCGGCAACCTTCGGCTTTACCGCGCTGACGGAAACGACCCACATTCTCGAATCGCTGCTCGATCGCGCGCGCAATAACGAAATCGTGCTGCGCAAGGACATGATCGACACGTTCCTCGAAACCAAGGACGTGTTGTCCGGCCAGCTCGCCGACTATCGCGCGAGCGCCGAACCGGATGCGGCGGTGGCGAAGGCGATTTGCGCGAAGCTCGAACAGCTGCATGCGGAGAGCCTCGGCGGCGGCGCACCGGCTCGGCTGCGGCATCGGCATCGGTTGAAACAATCGCAGTAGAAGGAAGGTACCCCGCCCGAGCACGTCGTCGAACAGGCGGTGCAGGCGGCGGGTGGATGGGATGACGGCGAACCGGCACAGACCGGGCAAGCCGCGGGGGCGGGCAGTGTCGACGACAACGCCGGTCCCCATCTGAAAATTACGCTACGGGGCGTGGGTGAGAAGGACCAGGAACTGCTGGCCGAAGAGCTGGGTAACCTGGGGAACATCGTCGGGCAGGTCAAGAGCGGCGGCGATCTCACGCTGTGGCTCGCGACCGATGTGACCTCCGACGACATCATCGCCGTGTGCTGTTTCGTGATCGACGAAAGTCAGATCTCGATCGGCCGCGGCACTGCACCGGTGGATGAAACGGAACAAGGCGAACCTGGAACGCCCGACGCCGACTCGTCGCCGGCGCACGCAGCACATGTAACGCACGCCAGTCCGGCGGAACACGCAGCCTCGTCGGCCCCGGCGGCCCACACCGCTGCGCCCGCCGGCAAGGCGACTCACGGTTTGTTCGACGCACCGGCTGCTCCTGCGGCAGCGGCACCTTCGGCATCGGCCGCCGCGCAACCGGCAGCGGCGCATCAGCCGGCGCCGGCAGCCAGCGCCGCGGCACCGGCCGAGCACGATCGCAAGGCGGCACGTCCGGCTGCGGCGGCCGCCGCCGCGGAAGGCAGCTCGATTCGCGTCGGCGTCGAAAAGGTCGATCAACTGATCAACCTGGTCGGCGAACTGGTGATCACGCAGGCCATGCTCGCGGAAACCACCAGCACGTTCGATCCGGCGCTGCACGATCGTCTGTTCAACGGCATGGCGCAGCTCGAACGCAATGCGCGCGATCTGCAGGAAGCGGTGATGTCGATCCGCATGATGCCGATGGATTACGTGTTCAGCCGCTTCCCGCGTCTGGTGCGCGATCTGGCGGCGAAGCTCGGCAAGGAAGTGGAACTCGTCACCTTCGGTCAGGCGACCGAACTCGACAAGAGCCTGATCGAGCGGATCATCGATCCGTTGACCCACCTCGTGCGCAACAGTCTCGACCACGGCATCGAAACCGTGGAAGCGCGGCGCGCGGCGGGCAAGGATTCGACCGGGCAACTGGTGCTGTCGGCGGCACATCATGGCGGCAACATCGTCATCGAAGTGAGCGACGACGGCGCGGGCCTGCGCCGCGACAAGATTCTCGCGAAAGCGGCCAAGCAGGGCATGCAGGTCAGCGACACGATGACCGACGAAGAAGTCTGGAACCTGATCTTCCTGCCGGGCTTCTCGACGGCGGAACAGGTCACGGACGTGTCGGGCCGCGGCGTCGGCATGGACGTGGTGAAGCGGAACATCCAGTCGATGGGTGGTCACGTGGAAATCACCTCGCACGCCGGCAAGGGCAGCACCACGCGAATCGTTCTGCCGCTTACGCTGGCGATTCTCGACGGCATGTCGGTGAAGGTCGGCAACGAGATTTTCATTCTGCCGCTGAACTTCGTGATGGAGTCGCTGCAACCGCAAGCCGAAGATATCTACACGGTGGCCAACGGCGAGCGCGTAGTGCGCGTGCGCGGTGAATATCTGCCGCTCGTCGCGTTGCACGAAGTGTTCAACGTCGAAGAAGCGAAGCAGGAACCCACGCAGGGCATCGTCACCATCATGCAAACCGAAGGGCGCCGCTTTGCGATGCTGATCGACGAACTGGTGGGACAGCAGCAGGTGGTGGTGAAGAACCTCGAAACGAATTACCGCAAGGTGCACGGCATTTCCGCCGCGACGATTCTCGGCGACGGCAGCGTCGCGCTGATCGTGGACGTGGCGGCGTTGAACCGCGAAACCCGCCATGCGCATGGCGCGATGAGCCTCGCATGATGACCCTCGTACGAGCACGACGCGCAACACTCACTCAATTCATTTCATCCCAACCGTTTGGGGGCTAACGTGGCAGAAGTCCAATCCATCAATTCGAGCGTTGCAAACGCGAGCGGTACGAATGGCCGCCGCGACGCGCAGCAGGCCGACGCCGGCGGTCAGGAGTTCCTCGTCTTCACGCTCGGCGCCGAAGAGTACGGCATCGACATTCTCAAGGTGCAGGAAATCCGCGGCTACGACAACGTGACGCGCATCGCAAACGCGCCCGAGTTCATCAAGGGCGTGATCAATCTGCGCGGCATCATCGTGCCGATCGTCGATATGCGCATCAAGTTCCATCTGGGCCGTGTCGAGTATGACCATCAGACGGTGGTGATCATCCTCAACGTCGCGCATCGCGTGGTCGGGATGGTGGTGGACGGCGTGTCGGACGTGCTGACGCTCGCCACCGACCAGATCATGCCCGCGCCCGAATTCGGCGCGACGCTGACGACCGAGTACCTGACGGGCCTCGGCACCGTCGACGGCCGGATGCTGATCCTGATGGACATCGAAAAGCTGATGACCAGCCGCGAAATGGCGCTGATCGAAACGCTGGGCGCGTAACGACAAACCGCGAACGAGACTGGAGAGGGAGCGTCAAGATGCTGAACAGGTTGTCGATCCGCACGTCGCTGACGTTGGTGGGGATCCTTCTGGTTACGCTGACCGTGGTGGTCGGCGCGCTGGGTCTCACCGCGCTGAATCGGGCGAGCGCGTCGCTGGACCGTATTTCGCGCGGCGATCTCGTGTCGATTCACGCGCTCGACGACTCGGGGTCGTACCTGTTGCGTTCGCGTATCGCGGTGGACCGTTTCAACGCATTGCAAAGCGCGGGTAACGCCGACGAAGCGAAGCAGGCGCTCTCGCGCGCGCAGGAATTGCTCGCGAAGAGCAACCAGAACTGGCAGACGTATCTCGACGCACCCAAGCCCGGCATTGATCAGGCGCTTGCTCGACGATGTGGTCGCCAAACACAACACGGTGATGCACGACGGCGTGGAGCCGGAGTTCGCCGCGTTGAACGCCAATGACATGGCGGCGTATCACGCGATCGCCGATACGAAGATCAGCCCGATGTTCATCGCGTACGACGCGGCGGCGTCGGCGGTGGTCAAGGCGTTGCAGCAGAGCGTGAGCGCGCAGCAGGCGGACGCGCAGGCCAATGCGTCGCTGATGATGACGTCTGATCATTGGCGTCACCGTGCTCGCGTTGCTGCTGGTGGTGGGGATTCGCTTCGCGTTGCGCGGCCTGATCGTGCAACCGCTGAAAGACGCAACTGCCTGCTTCGAACGGATGGCGGCGGGCGATCTGTCCGAACCGATCGACGTCAGCGCGAGTAACGAAATCGGGCGCCTGTTTGTCGGCATCAAACGGATGCAGGACAGCCTGTCGACGATGGTAAAGGCCGTTCACGGCAGCACCGAATCGATCGATACCGGCGCGCGCGAAATCGCGATGGGCAACACCGATCTGTCGCAGCGCACCGAACAGCAGGCCGCTTCGTTGCAGCAAACCGCATCGAGCATGGATCAACTGACCGGCACCGTGCGGCAGAACGCCGAGAACGCGCGTCAGGCGAGTCAGCTGGCCGTCAACGCATCCGACATCGCCACGCGCGGCGGCGAAGTGGTGAGCGAAGTGGTCACGACGATGCAGGACATCGCGACCAGTTCGAACAAGGTCGTCGACATCATCGGTGTGATCGAAGGCATTGCGTTCCAGACCAATATTCTCGCGCTGAACGCGGCGGTCGAGGCCGCGCGTGCCGGCGAGCAGGGCCGCGGCTTTGCGGTGGTGGCCGGCGAAGTGCGCAGCCTCGCGCAGCGCAGCGCGAGCGCGGCGAAGGAAATCAAGGAACTGATCGGCGATTCGGTCGACAAGGTGCAAAGCGGCTCGACGCTGGTCGGCCGCGCGGGCACGACGATGGACGAGATCGTGCAGGCGGTGCGGCGCGTGACCGACATCATGGGCGAAATCAGCGCGGCGTCGGAAGAACAGTCGGGCGGGATCGAGCAGGTGAATCGCGCGGTCGTGCAGATGGACGAAGTCACGCAGCAGAACGCGGCGCTGGTCGAAGAGGCGGCGGCCGCAGCGGCGTCGCTCGAGGAGCAGACGCGTCAGTTGCAAACGGTGATCAGCGGCTGGAAAGTGATCGGCGGACAGACTCGCGGCGGCACGGCGGCAGTGCGTCCGCAGGCGGCAGCGCGGGTGCATGGCGGAGCTCATAAAGCGTCGCCGGCGAAGGCCGCGCCAAAGATGTCGGCAGGTAATGCTGGAACGGGCGCGGCGTCCGCGGCCGCCACGGCAAATGCCGCAGGCGCAACAAATGGAAAAAGCAGCGGAATAAACAGTGGAATAAACAGCGGAGCGGGCAGCGAAGCAACGAACGCAACCTCAGCATCGTTTTCTCACGACGCAGCTTCGCGCGTCGAACCCGCGCTCAAGCCGAGGGCAGCGCGCGCGGCATCCGAATCCGTAGCACGTCCGGCCGCAGCAGGCGCGGCCTCGGCGGGCTCCGACTCGGACTGGGAAACGTTTTAGGAAGTGGCACAAAGTCATGCAGTCATCCCGCTTCTCGCTCGTTGCTGAGCGATTCATCGAAACACGCCGGCAAAGCGTGTCGCGGGGCGACTGCGTGCAGGCAGAACCGGCGGGCGCGTGCAACCCCGCGAACCCAATCCCTTCTTCCCTGGGGCACCCTTCGGGCGGAAAGCGGGATGGCTCGTATCGCAGGCAGGAACTTTCATGATGGCAACGCGCGCACAACCACGGCCGGAGCGGCAGGAGCCGGTTAGATCCGGCGAGTCGAACCGTGACTTTGAATTCACCACGGCGGACTTCGCTCGTATTCGCGAGCTGATTCATCGCAGCGCAGGCATTTCGCTGTCGGATCACAAGCGCGACATGGCGTACAGCCGTCTCGCACGCCGACTGCGCGCGCGGGGTCTCGACACGTTCCGGCAGTATCTCGATCTGCTGGAAGCGGAAAACAATCCCGCCGAGTGGGAGGCGTTCACCAATGCGCTGACCACCAACCTGACCGCCTTTTTCCGCGAGGCGCATCACTTTCCGATCCTCGCCGATTTCGTGCCGCGCCGTGCGCAGCCGGTGTCGGTGTGGTGTTCGGCGGCATCGACGGGCGAGGAGCCTTATTCGATCGCGATGACGCTGATCGAAGCGCTCGGCGACAGCGGCGCGCGTCAGGCGTCGGTGCTGGCCACCGACATCGACACCCAGGTGCTCGCGAAGGCCGAAGCCGGGGTGTATCAGTTCGATCAGGTGAAGCACCTGTCGCCCGAGCGGCTCAAGCGCTTTTTCCTTGAAGGCACGGGCGCGCATGCGGGCATGGTGAAGGTGCGCCCCGAAGTGCGCGCGCTGGTGCGCTTCGAGCAACTGAACCTGACCGACCGCGACTACCAGTTGCGCTCGCAATTCGACGCGATTTTCTGCCGCAACGTGATGATCTATTTCGACAAGCCGACCCAGGCGCAAGTCTTGACGCGCTTCGAGCCGCTGATGAAATCGGGCGGCCTGCTGTTCGCCGGTCATTCGGAAAACTTCACCTACGTGACGCAGGCGTTCAAGCTGCGCGGCCAGACCGTCTACGAACTGGCGCGCGATGCGACCGGCGCGCGCACGCCGCACGCGCGCCTCGGGCGCAACGCCGCAGCATCATTCGACTAGCGGGGTGATCGCATGAGCAGCGCTTTGCCGATCGCCACCAATCTGTACTACGACAACCACTTCCAGCGCCCCGGCGTGAAGTTGTTGCCCAACGAGTTCTACACGACCCACGAGGACATGGTGCTCGTCACCGTGCTGGGTTCGTGCGTCGCGGCCTGCATTCAGGACCGCACTGCCGGGATCGGCGGCATGAACCATTTCATGCTGCCCGACGACGGCGCGGACGTCGCGCACGCCGCATCGGATTCGATGCGCTACGGCGCGTACGCGATGGAAGTGCTGATCAACGAACTGATCAAGGCCGGCGGCCGGCGCGAGCGCTTCGAAGCCAAGGTGTTCGGCGGCGGCGCGGTGCTCGCCGGCATGACGACGATGAACATCGGCGATCGCAATTCGGAGTTCGTGCGCCGCTATCTGGCGACCGAAAAAATCCGCATCGTCGCCGAGGATTTGCAGGGCTCGCATCCGCGCAAGGTCGCCTTCATGCCACGCACCGGCCAGGTGATGGTCAAGAAGTTGCGCCTTCAGCAGGAAGCGGGCGTGGCCGAGCGCGAACAGGCGCTCGTGCGGCAGAGCGCCGAAGCGCGCGCCGAGCGGCTTGCCGCCGCGCGCAAACGGGTCGAGCTGTTTGCGTCGCCCGCTGCCGGTGCCTCCGGTGCCGCCCGGCCGAAGATCGAGCTGTTCGGCTCGACCGGCGGCGCTGCGAAGCCGCGTATCGAACTGTTCGGTTCGAGCCCGCGCCCGATTAATTCAAACAACGCCAGAACGACAGAGGAGGCGTGAGCGCCGTGCAAAAGATCAAAGTACTGTGCGTCGACGATTCGGCGCTGATCCGCAGCCTGATGACCGAAATCATCAACAGCCAGCCGGATATGACAGTGGTGGCGACCGCACCCGACCCGCTGGTCGCGCGCGACCTCATCAAGCAGCACAACCCGGATGTGTTGACGCTCGACGTCGAAATGCCGCGCATGGACGGCCTCGATTTCCTCGAGAAGCTGATGCGCCTGCGGCCGATGCCGGTCGTCATGGTGTCGTCGCTGACCGAGCGCGGTAACGAAATCACGCTGCGCGCGCTCGAACTCGGCGCGGTCGATTTCGTCACCAAGCCGAAGGTCGGCATTCGCGACGGCATGCTCGACTATTCGGAAAAGCTCGCCGACAAGATTCGCGCCGCAGCCCGCGCGCGCGTGCGCCAGGCGGCGCCGGTGCAGCATGCGGCGAGTCATGCCGCGCACGCGCCGGTCGGGGCCGCGCCGCTCTTCAACAATCCGCTGCTCAGTACCGAGAAGCTGATTATCGTCGGGGCGTCGACGGGCGGCACAGAAGCGATCCGCGAAGTGCTGGTACCGCTGCCGCCGGATGCCCCCGCTGTGTTGATCGCGCAACACATGCCGCCAGGGTTTACGAAATCTTTCGCGCAACGCCTTAATGGTTTGTGCCGGATTACCGTTAAAGAGGCAGAGCATGGCGAACGCGTGCTGCCGGGACATGCGTATATCGCGCCCGGTCACGCTCACCTGTTGCTCGCCCGCAGCGGCGCGAATTATATTGCGCACCTGTCGGACGAGCCGCCGGTGAACCGGCATCGTCCTTCGGTGGACGTGCTGTTCCGTTCGGCCGCGCAGCACGCGGGCAAGAACGCGGTCGGCGTGATTCTGACGGGCATGGGGCGCGATGGCGCCGCCGGGCTGCTGGACATGAAAAAAGCAGGGGCGTACACCCTTGCGCAGGACGAAGCGAGCTGTATCGTGTTCGGCATGCCGCGAGAAGCGATTGCGCTCGGCGCGGCAGACGAGATCGCATCGCTGGCGGAAATGAGCCGACGCGTCATGGCGCGTTTGTCATCGATGGGCGATCGCGTTCAGCGGGTATGATGCGAGCCGGATAGATTGAGGCGGTGGTTTGAAGCGTTATCGACGCGATCAGACACCGCACCATGGATCAAGCAAAGGGAATGAAATGGATAAGGGAATGAAGATTCTGGTGGTTGACGACTTTCCGACGATGCGCCGGATCGTCCGCAACCTCCTCAAGGAACTCGGCTACTCGAACGTCGACGAAGCGGAAGACGGCCAGGCAGGTCTCGCGCGTCTGCGCGGAGGCACCTACGAGTTCGTGATTTCCGACTGGAACATGCCGAACCTCGACGGTCTGGCCATGCTCAAGGAAATCCGCGCCGACGCCAACCTCGCGCATCTGCCGGTGCTGATGGTGACGGCCGAATCGAAGAAGGAAAACATCATCGCGGCGGCCCAGGCCGGCGCGAGCGGTTATGTCGTCAAGCCGTTCACGGCCGCGACGCTCGACGAGAAGCTCAACAAGATTCTCGAGAAGATGGCGAAAGCCGGGAGCTGATGTGACTCTGCCGACCCAAGCGCCTGGCGCCGACGCAGCCGGCGAGAGCGGCGACTTCGCGTCCGACCGCATTCTTGCCCGCATCGGACAACTGACGCGCACGCTGCGCGACTCGATGCGTGAGCTCGGGCTCGACAAGCATGTCGAGCGGGCGGCGGAAGCCGTACCCGACGCGCGCGACCGTCTGAAGTACATCGCGGATCTGAGCGAACAGGCTGCCGAGCGCGTGCTGTCGGCCATCGACGTCGCCAAGCCGATCCAGGAGCAGTTGCAGACCGGTGCAGCCGAACTCGACGCGCGCTGGGAGCAGTGGTACGCGGCGCCGATCGATCGCGAGGAAGTGCGCGCGCTGATGAACGACACGCGCACGTATTTGCGCGGCGTGCCGGAAGCGACCGCCGCGACCAACTCGCAGCTCATGGAAATCATGCTCGCGCAGGACTTCCAGGATCTGACCGGCCAGGTGATCAAGAAGATCACCGACGTCGTGTATCTGATCGAGCAGCAGTTGCTGGGCGTGCTGGTCGAGAACATCGCGCTCGAACGCCGCGAGCAGTTCGCGGCAAACGCGGCGGCGCTGGCGGCCGAGGTATCGCCGACCGGCAGCCCGGAGCATCTGCTGAATGGTCCGCAGATCAATCCGGAAGGCAAGACGGACGTGGTGCAGGATCAGGCGCAGGTCGACGATCTGCTGGCCAGCCTGGGCTTCTGACGCGCCGGTTGCGTGGCTCCACGCAACCGGCAGTCAAACCCGCGCGGGATGCAATCGGTAGATGCAGCAGGCGGCGCCGCGCAAACCCGGGCTGACGACTGAAAGAAAGCGCAGGCATACTAGGGGCTTCATCGGCGGCATCGCATTCCGGTCACACCTGGCTTCGGCGGGTGGCACGGCGAGGGATTCCTCCTGATCGCGACCGGAGCGCCGCCGTTTCATCTGCCTATATGCGGCCGGTTCGTACGAGGTGCGAGCCCGGCTGCAGCTCGGGAGGAGCCTCGTCATGCTGAGTTGTTTACGCCGCGCCGGAATCGTCACGGCGCTTGTCTTGCCCGGTTCCCTATTGTCCGTGCAGTCCGCCTACGCGGGCCTGGGTGGGGCTCCCATGACGCCGCCCACGGGCGCGTCGGTTTCTTCCCGCGTCGTTCAGCCTGGCGGCAGCGCGACCGCCGCCCAGAGCGTAATGCGCTCCGCATCGAGCGCCGCGTCGTCTACTTCCGCTTCCACCTCTTCGTCCTACACCGTGCGTGAAACCACGTTCGGTAGCGGCACCATTGTCCGCGAATATCTGGCGACCGACGGCACCGTCTTCGGTATCGCGTGGCGCGGCCCGCAAATGCCGGACCTGAGCGATCTGCTCGGCAGCTACTTTTCGCAATATGTCGACGGCGTGAAGGCCGTGCGTGCCGCGCGCGGCAATGCGCGCGGGCCGGTCGCGGTCGAACAGAGCGGTCTCGTCGTGCGCTCCGGCGGCCATATGGGCGGTTTCAGCGGTCAGGCATGGCTGCCTTCCGCGCTGCCTGCCGGCGTCAGCGGTTCCGACATCCAGTGATAGCGAGGACGACGATGCGAACCATGCAGATTGCAACGAAGCTCAGAGGCTGGATGCAGGCCGTCGTGGCCGTGACCCTGGTGGCGACGCTCGCCGCGTGCGGCGGCGGAGGCGACAGCTCCGGCTCCAACAGTTCGTCGAGCGCGCTGAACGGCGGAACGCTGCCCCCCAGCCCCACGCAGCAGCCGATTGCTGCAAACAGCACCAACGCGGTGGCGATCACGGTCGGCCAGGGCGTGAGCGGCGTGATCAATATTCCGACGGTCAGCGTGACGATCTGCGCGCCCGGCTCGACGACCAATTGCCAGACCATCAACAACGTCCAGGTCGACACCGGTTCGTTCGGCTTGCGGGTGGTGAGTTCGGTGCTGAACTCGTCGCTGCTCAGCGCACTGCCGAAAAGCACGCTGACCGGCACCAGCTCGCCGCTTGCCGAATGCGCAACGTTTGCCGACGGCTATACATGGGGCTCGGTTCGTACCGCGACGGTGAGCATCGGCGGCGAAACGACGTCGACGGCCATTGCGCTGCAGACCATCGGCGACATAGGCACGACGAGCTTGCCCTCGGGAAGCTGCGGCACCGGCGCCGCGGAAAACACGGTTTCCGATCTCGGCGCGAACGGCATTCTCGGCATCGGCACCGCGCCGAACGACTGCGGCACGAACTGCCTGAGCGTGGCCAACAGCAACTACTTCGTGTGCCCGACCGGCTCGTCGACCTGCAGCCGCACGCCGCTCACCGTGGCGCAGCAGGTATCCAACCCGGTGACGAGCTTCCCGGTCGACAACAACGGCGTAATCGTGCAAATGCCGCCGGTGTCGAATACCGGCTCGGCGTCGGCGACCGGCACGCTGGTGTTCGGCATCGGCACGCAGTCGAACAATGCGCTCACCGCGACGCAGAGTTTCACGACCGACACTTACGGCAATCTGGATAACAGTGTATTCAAAGGCACGACGGTCACGGCGTTCCTCGATTCGGGCTCGAACGGCTATTTCTTCGGCGACAGCACGCTCGCGCTGTGCAGCAGCACCTACCCGGGCTTTTACTGCCCGACGTCGGCGCAAACCCGGTCGATCACGCTGGTCGGTCTGAACAATGTGAGCGCCAGCGCCAGCATCGGCATCCTGAGCGCGGCCACGCTGTTCAGCAATGCCAGCGCCTTTGCGTTCAATAACCTCGCCGGGCAGATCGGCGGCAATTCGAACTTCGACCTCGGGTTGCCGTTCTTCTATGGCCGTCACGTGTTCTATGGCATCGACAAAACCGCGAGCGGCGGCGCTGCGCCGTACGTCGCGTTCTGACGCAGCAAGGCCGGCGGCGTGAAGTCGCCGGCCACTGCGTCCGCGTGACACATGCGCACGCCTGAGCTGAATTCAGTCCGGCGCGTGGCTCGTGCGAGATCCGGACCTCATTCGGTTGAAGGCCGGCGCTGATATCGCCAGGCGTGTTTTTTCGCCGCATTCAGCGGCATTTGAATACCGCCAGCCTTCTCTCCCGGCGTTATCCGGGCGCGCGTGACGAACCCCGCCGCCGCGCTGTTCCATCCCTCGAAATACCCCCCTTTCTCCGCCCTTATCCGCCGATCGGTGCTTGCGTCGAGCGGGAATAATCGCTCTCACTGGAAAGAGGCGCCGTGCCTCAGCCGACTGGAGAGTTTTTGTGGCAGAGGATAGCGACCTCGAAAAGACCGAAGCAGCCACTCCCCGGCGCCTGCAGAAGGCGCGCGAGGAAGGGCAGGTCGCACGTTCGCGGGAGCTGTCGACGTTTGCGCTGCTGTCAGCGGGGTTCTTCGGTGTATGGGGGATGTCCGGCAGCATCGGCGAACATTTTCAGAACATGTTGCGCGCCTCGCTCACGTTCGACCATGCCGGCGCATTCGAGACCAGCCGCATGCTGATCGGCGCGGGCGCGGCGGCCCGCGAAGGCTTTTATGCGCTGATGCCGATTCTCGCTTTCACCGGGCTCGCCGCGTTGCTCGCGCCGATGGCGCTGGGCGGCTGGCAGTTGTCGGCGGCGGGGCTTGAGCCGAAATTCAGCCGGCTCGATCCGATCGCGGGCCTCGGCAAGATGTTCTCGATCAACGGCCCGATCCAGCTTGGCATGTCGCTCGCCAAGACGCTGGTGGTCGGCATTATCGGCGGGACCGCGATCTGGAATCGCCGCGAGGAAATCCTCGCGCTCGCCACCCAGCCGCTGCAACTCGCGCTCGCCAATTCCGTGCATCTGATCGGCGTCTGCTGCGGCATGACCGTGGCGGGCATGCTCGTGGTGGCGGGGCTGGACGTGCCGTACCAACTCTGGCAGTTCCACAAGAAACTGCGCATGACCAAGGAAGAAGTGAAGCGCGAGCACAAGGAAAGCGAAGGCGATCCGCACATCAAGGGCAAGATTCGCCAGCAGCAGCGTGCTGCCGCGCGGCGCCGGATGATGACGAACGTGCCGAAGGCCGACGTCGTGGTGACCAACCCGACCCACTTCGCGGTCGCGCTGCAATACACCGACGGCGAAATGCGCGCACCGAAGGTGGTCGCCAAGGGCGTGAACCTGGTGGCCGCGCGGATTCGCGAAATCGCCGCCGAAAACAACGTGCCGCTGCTCGAAGCGCCGCCGCTCGCGCGGGCGCTGTATCACAACGTCGAACTGAACCAGCGAAATTCCCGGCCCACTGTACGGCGCGGTCGCCGAAGTGCTCGCGTGGGTGTTCCAGTTGCGGCGCTTCAACACCGAAGGCGGCGTCAAGCCGGCCGCACCGACCGGGCTCGACGTGCCGGCGGAACTCGACAAGGGCGGTGTCCCGGCCGATGAAGCCGACGAAGAAGCCGCCGAAACCCTCAACCCTGCTAACGACGACGCTTCAGGAGCCTCCGCATGAACGCTCGCGCCGGATTCCTGTCCCGACGGCCGGATGCCTTCAGTACCGCCAATTTGAGAGCCCTCGCCGGGCCGGTGCTGATCTGCATGATCCTCGGCATGATGATTCTGCCGTTGCCGCCGTTCCTGCTGGACTTGCTGTTCACCTTCAACATCGCGCTTTCCGTGATGGTGCTGCTCGTCAGCATGTACACGATGAAGCCGCTCGACTTCGCCGCGTTCCCGAGCGTGCTGCTGTTCTCCACGTTGCTGCGCCTGTCGCTGAACGTGGCGTCCACCCGGATCGTGCTGCTCGAAGGCCACACCGGTCCCGATGCGGCCGGTCAGGTGATCGAGTCGTTCGGCCACTTCCTGGTGGGCGGCAATTTCGCGGTCGGTATCGTCGTCTTTATCATTTTGATGGTCATCAACTTCATGGTGATCACCAAGGGCGCGGGGCGGATCGCGGAAGTGTCCGCGCGCTTCACGCTCGACGCGATGCCCGGCAAGCAGATGGCGATCGACGCCGATCTGAACGCGGGCCTCATCAACGAAGATGCGGCCCGCAAGCGCCGCTCGGAAGTCTCGCAGGAAGCCGAGTTCTACGGCTCGATGGACGGCGCGAGCAAGTTCGTGCGCGGCGATGCGATCGCCGGTTTGCTGATCATGGTGATCAACATCATCGGCGGGCTGATCGTCGGGATGGTCCAGCACGACATGAGTTTTGCGGCGGCGGGCAAGAACTACACGCTGCTGACCATCGGCGACGGCCTCGTCGCGCAGATTCCGTCGCTGGTGATTTCGACCGCCGCCGGTGTGATCGTGTCGCGCGTCGCGACCAACGAAGACATCGGCACGCAGCTTACCGGCCAGCTCTTCACGAATCCGCGCGTGCTGATGATCACGGGCTGCATTCTGGTGCTGATGGGCCTGATCCCGGGCATGCCGCACTTCGCGTTTCTGCTGCTGGGCGGCGGATTGATCCAGCTTGGCCGGACCATGAAAAAGCGCGCCGACGAGCGCAAGAACGGCCCGTCGCTGGTCGATATCACGCCGGCCGTGACCGCGCCGGTCGAGAACACCGAAGCCAGCTGGGACGACGTGACGATGATCGACACGCTCGGCCTCGAAGTCGGCTACCGGCTGATTCCACTCGTCGACAAGAACTCGGACGGCGAACTGCTGAAGCGGATCAAGAGCATTCGCAAGAAGTTCGCGCAGGAAATCGGCTTCCTGCCGCCGGTCATTCATATTCGCGACAACCTCGAACTGCGGCCGAACGGTTACCGGATCGCGCTCAAGGGTGTCGAAGTGGGCGTGGGCGAAGCGTATCCGGGGCAGTGGCTCGCCATCAATCCGGGCCAGGTATCCGCCGCGCTGCCAGGCACGCCGACGCAAGATCCCGCGTTCGGCTTGCCGGCTATCTGGATCGATACGAATCTGCGCGAACAGGCGCAGGTGTACGGCTACACGGTGGTCGATTCGAGCACGGTGGTGGCGACGCACCTGAATCACCTGGTCGTCACGCATGCGTCGGAACTGCTCGGCCGCCGCGAAGTACAGGCGCTACTGGAGCGGATGCAGAAGGACACGCCGTCATTGGTCGACGATCTGGTGCCGAAGGTGCTGCCGCTCACCACGCTGCAAAAGGTGCTGCAGAACCTGCTGGAAGAAGGCGTGCCGATTCGCGATATGCGCACGATTCTCGAAGCGCTGTCCGAACACACGCCGAAGATCACCGACGCGCACGATCTCACCGCCGCCGTGCGGCTCGCGCTGGGTCGCGCGATTACGCAGCAGTGGTTCCCCGGCACCGGCGACATGCAGGTGATGGGCCTCGATTCGAATCTGGAGCGGGTGTTGTCGCAGGCGCTTTCCACCGGCGCGAATCCCGGGCTCGAACCGGGTCTGGCCAACACGCTGCTGAACGAAACGCAGAAGGCGATGACGCGTCAGCAGAACGCGGGGCTGGCGCCGGTGTTGCTGGTTCAGCATGCATTGCGGCCGATGATCGCGCGCTTCCTGCGTCGCAGTCTGCCGCAGCTGAAGGTGCTCTCGTATGCCGAGGTGCCCGACACGCGCAACGTGAGGGTCGTGAATCAGATCGGCGCGCACGCTTAACGCGTTGCACGCAGACCCGGCAGGAACTCCGACCGGCGCTCGACAGAGCGCCGGTTTTCATTTGGGCGGCGCACTTCCCAGCGCCGTGTTTAGCGCGCCCGTGTTGCGGATCGCCGCGTGCGTGTGGCCGTCGTCGAAGATTGCCTTACCGTCCCTTGCCGAGCCGTTTGCGCAGGCACGCGCGGCAGCCGCGCGAACGCTGTTCATCCGCGAATGCGCGTGACAGCCGCCATCTCCCCATCGTGCGAATTGCCTACCTTTAACGGTCTTTATCCATCGATCGTCGCTCGACGGCTTTCGCAATAATTGATCTCAATGGGAAGCGGTATGTTGCCGGTCCGTTAGTCCGTTTACCTCATCGGGGGTCCAGCTTGAACATTCGTAAATTTATCGGTGCGACTAGTCGTGATGCTCTGCGTCTCGTTCGTGAAGCCCTCGGCGCAGATGCAGTCGTGTTGTCCAACCGTACGATGGACGACGGCAGCGTCGAAATCGTCGCGCTGGCCGACAGCGATCTCGCGTCCATCGCGCCCAAGGCTCGCCAGGGCGCGAATGGGCAGGCTGCATCGATGAATACGGGCGCTGGACTGCCGTCGTTCGGCGCGCCGCGTGCGCTGCCGCCGATGCAGGCGAATCCGTACGCGAGCGGCATGCCGGATGTGTTTTCGTCGGTGTTCGGCGCGAGCCCGGAAGCGGGCGCCGAAGCGATGACGCCGAGCCTGCCGGCAGGCTTGTCCGCGAATCTGTCGGCGAACGATGCGCCGCTGGCCGCTCCGAAAGCGATCCCCGCTGCGATGTCTGCTGCGATGTCTGCCGCCCACTCCGCAGCAATTGCCGCTACCGTGCCGGGCGCCGCATTGCCGGGCACGACAGCCAGCACAGCACCGGTTTCGGCTCAATTGATTGCGAGCGTGCCGAGCGCCCGCGCAGCGGCCGCGCGTCTGTCGGAAGACATGCGCGCCGATCTGCTGAAGGCCGCGGGCGTTGCGCCTTCGCCGGTCACGGCGACTGCCGACACCAACGCGCCGCGCACGATGGCCGAATCGAACCCCTGGCTGATCGACCATGCACGCCGTATCGCCGCCGACCAGCAGCAGGAAGAAGGTGCGCATAGCACGCGGCCGTCGCCGATGACGCCGTCGGTCGCCACCGCAAAGGGCCTCGGCGCAGCGGTCGAAGTCAGCGCGGTCGCCACGCCGCCGCTCGCCGGCCCGCAAGCCGCCGACACGCCCGAATGGGCTCGCGAAGCCGCCCAGGTCGCCGCCCGCCGCAACGCGCAGAAGATCGCGCCGATGCCGAGCGGCGACGAAGCCCGCACGCCCGCAGCCGTCGCAGAAGCGATCAAGGCGCGTATGGAGCAGGTCGTCAACGACACCGTGATGAACGAGCTGTCGTCGATGCGCGGAATGATGGAAGAACACTTCGCCGGCCTGCTTTGGGGCGATCGCCAGCGCCGCAGCCCGGCGCGCGCCGCGCTTACCAAGCACCTGTTCGCTGCGGGTTTTTCCGCGCAACTCGTGCAGATGATGGTCGACAACCTGCCTGACGAATTCGACAACATGGACGCCGGCATGGAATGGGTCCGCACCGTGCTCGAATCGAACCTGCCGGTGATGGAAGACGAAGACGCGCTGATGGAGCGCGGCGGCGTATTCGCGCTGATGGGCCCGACGGGCGTCGGCAAGACCACGACGACCGCGAAGCTCGCCGCGCGCTGCGTGATGCGCTTCGGCGCGAGCAAGGTCGCGCTGCTGACCACCGACAGCTACCGGATCGGCGGCCACGAACAACTGCGCATCTTCGGCAAGATTCTCGGCGTGTCGGTTCACGCGGTGAAGGACGGCGCCGATCTGCAACTCGCGCTCTCCGAGTTGCGCAACAAGCACATCGTGCTGATCGACACGATCGGCATGAGCCAGCGCGACCGCCTCGTGTCCGACCAGATCGCGATGCTGTGCCGCGCCGGTCAGCCGGTGCAGCGCCTGTTGCTGCTCAACGCAACGAGCCACGGCGACACGCTCAACGAAGTCGTGCAGGCGTATCAGCGCGCGCCGGATCAACAGCCGCTGGCCGGCTGCATCCTGACCAAGATCGACGAAGCCACCAACCTGGGCGGCGTGCTCGACACGGTGATCCGCTACAAGCTGCCGGTGCATTACGTGTCGACCGGTCAGAAGGTGCCGGAGAACCTGTACGTCGCGACGAAGAAGTTTCCTGATCAAGAGCGCGTTCTGCATACCGCGAGACAACTCGCCATTCGTGCCGCACGCCGACGATATTCCCGCGTTGCTGTCCGCGTTGTCCGCACGCTCGACGGCCGAACTGCACGAGGTTCACTTTGGATAAGCTCATCTCGGATCAGGCAGAAGGACTGCGGCGACTGTTGACCCGAACCGGCGCACGCGTGATCGCGGTGACGGGCGGCCCGGTCGGTGTCGGCTGCACGACGGTGGTCGTGAACCTCGCGGCGGCGCTTGCGCAGCAGGGCAAGGACGTGCTCGTGATCGACGAATGCGTGGGCGAGCGCTCGGTGAGCGCGATGCTCGGCGGCTTGCGCGGTGCGGGCAATTTCTCCGCCGTGATGCGCGGCGAGATGACCCTCGACGATGCCGCCGCCCGTCACTCCGCTCGGCTTTTCGGTGCTGGCCGCCTCGCGCGCCAATCGCGAAGGACACACCGCGCAGCAGTTCAACCTGCTGCTGGGCGGCACGGCCGACATCGTGCTGATCGACGCGCAACTCGACGAGCAAGGGCATCTGTCGCCCTTCGCGCGGCAGGCGCACGACGTGATGGTCGTCACGCGCGTGTCGGCCCAGGCGATCACCGATGCGTATGCGTGCATGAAGCGTCTGCACTACGCGCACGCCATTGCGCAGTTTCGGGTGCTGGCCAATCACGTGCAAAGCGTGAACGACGCCCACACCACGTTCACGAATCTCGCCGGCGTGGCCGGGCGCTACCTGACGGTGGCGCTGGAAGACGCCGGTTGCATTGCCGCCGATGCGCGGATGGCGCGAGCCCAGGAGTTGTCGCGTTGTGTCGTCGATGCGTTCCCGTCGACACCTGCCGCGCGCGACTTCCGGCACCTTGCCGCCGAATTGCAGTACTGGCCGATGCGGCCAGCGATGTCGTCGCAAACGCCCTGGATGGCGCCTGCGACCGTTACAGCGGCGCAACACGCCGATCAACCGTCACCGCAGCACGCCTGAGAGGCGGCACGAGGACAAGGGGAGCACGATGTATAACGCTCAGGGAAAGATTTCCCAAGCCGAAGTTCTGACGAAGTACGCACCGCTGGTGCGCCGTCTCGGCTTGCAGATCGTCGCCAAGATGCCGGCGAGCGTCGATCTCGACGATCTTATCCAGGCCGGCATGATCGGATTGCTGGATGCCGCAGGGCGCTACAAGGAAGATCAGGGTGCGCAGTTCGAGACCTACGCGAGCCAGCGGATTCGCGGCGCGATGCTCGACGAATTGCGCAGCAACGACTGGTTGCCGCGCAGCTTGCGGCGCACGTCGCGTGAAGTCGAAACGGCGGTGCACAAGGTGGAGCAGAACCTGGGCCGCTCGGCGAGCGAGACCGAGATTGCCGAGCAACTGAAAATGCCGCTCGACGAATATCAGTCGATGCTGCAGGACCTGCATGGCAGCCAGTTGATCTACTACGAAGACTTCGACCGTTCCGCCGACGACGAGCCGTTTCTCGACCGCTATTGCGTGGATCATTCCGATCCGCTCTCCGCGCTGCTCGACGACAGCCTGCGCTCGGCGCTGGTGGAAGCGATCGACCGCTTGCCGGATCGCGAGAAGCTGCTGATGTCGCTGTACTACGAGCGCGGCATGAACCTGCGTGAGATTGGCGCGGTGATGGAAGTGAGCGAATCGCGGGTGTGCCAGTTGCACAGCCAGGCCGTGGCGCGTTTGCGCACGCGGCTGCGGGAAATGGCCTGGGCGAACGCCGAGGCGAACTGACGACTGGACAGTTGGTGTTCTGGCGCGATGCGCTCAACCCACTGTTTGTTCATGCGTCAGCCATCTCGTGTTCCGCAGCGAGCGCGAGAAAAGCAGAGCGCGACATGCCGCGCGCCTGCGCATAAGCGTCGATCTCGTGGACCAGCGCCTCGGGCAGCGAGATATTGATGCGGATGGCTTTTTTCAACGCCGGAATATTGCGCGTGGTGACAAAGCCCCAGGTGAACCCCGCGAACTCGGGATTACGGCGATGTTCGTCGAGCGTACGCCGTTCGGGAATGGGCATTCCTTCGTCGAGCAAGGTGTCGAGATGCGCCTCGATCGCGTCTTTGGCATTCGCGTAGGCGTCTTCCAGTGTGTCGCCCGCCGAGTGGCAACCTGGAATGTCGGGCACCACCACGCCGAATGCGTGGCCTGAGTCGCCAGGCTCGATCGCGATCGGGAAAATCAAGTTCTTCATTTCAAGCCTGCCTGTTTCAGGATGCTGTTCAGGGTGCCGGGCGGCAGATCCTTTTTCGGATGCGGGATGGTCACGAGACCGGGCTTGACCGCGTGCCGGAAGTGATGGTGACTGCCCGATATGCGGATCAGACGCCAGCCATCGGTTTGAATCAGTTTGACGACCTCGGCGCTGTTCATCTGGCACTCCTCTTACTATACACACGATTACACACTCCTGCTAGTGGTTGAGGGCTGTCGCGCCACGACGTTCAGATGCAGGAACCGGCGAACGCGTGACGCTCGGACAGGGCCTGTCATTTCAGCGTGTCGCGTGCGTGTGCGCCAGCTAGCCGGATGGCTAACGTCCGGGGATCGTGGGGAAACGAGGGTTAAAACAGGCAGCCGGAAAACAAAAAAAGCTCGTCAAAGACGAGCTTTTTGTTGTTCGAGCAAAATAGAAACAAATACAGAAAACAGACCGATTGGCCTGATCAGGCGACGCGCATACGCCGCCTCAGTCCGGTGTCAGAGATTCACACCTCGACTTGCGACGGAATCCGTCCGTCCGGGCCGTAAAAGTTGGCCTTGCGCGGCACGTTCACCTGCAGCGCGGCGAGAGCCCGCTGGTTGTAATCCATCCGTACGCGGATCAGTTCACCGTTGCTGGTATTCACGCGGCGCGCGCGGTCGGCCGCTTTTTGCAGCAGCGCCCATTGTTCGGCGACCCGCGTGTCGGTGCTGGCCGCCAGCTCCATGCCGGACCAGCCGGCCGGAAAACCCAGCTCGGCCAGTTGCGAGTCGCGCGCGGCTTCGAGTCTTGCGAGCACGCCGATCAGTTCGGTTTTCTTCTCGATGATCGGCGGCAATTGGTCCACCGGCGAGACGGCGGTCAACGCTTTGGTTTCGAGCGTCAGAATCGAGGCAAACGCCTCGACAGTCGAATATTCTTCGATGAGGGTGGCAAGCAGGGCGTCTTTCATCTCAACAACTCGCTAAACACGCCGGCCCGCGCATGATTCGCGAGCCGAGTTTGTCGAACGTCGCCGGCCACTTCACCACACTTCACTGTGTCGATTAGTTGCCGGTCGACGAGGTCTTGTTCTGCAACAGGTCGCGCGCCGTCTGCAATACGCCGTCGGCGATCTTGCTCGAATCGATCTGCAGCGTGCCATTCGCGATGGCCTGCTTGATCGACGCGACGTGCGCCGTGTCGATGTCGCCCGAGCCGGACCCGGCCTGGCTGCAGCAGATGCTGCGACAGACCCGACAGGCTGACGCTGGCGTCGCCCGACGTGCTGCCGGCGGTTTGCGAGGTCGACGTCGCGGTGCTCGGCGTGCTGTCGGCGCTCGCTGCGCTGGCGTCGCTCTGCTGGGAGCGGGACACGGCGTCTTTCAACGTCGGCAGATTCGAATTGGTTGTGGAATCGACTTTCACGATTGGCTTCCTGAACGATTTGATCCTGATAACGGCAACCGCTGATCAAAACTTTAGCGCAATCGCTCCACGCATTTCCTTGCTTTTCAACGCAATCTGGCCCTTTCGGCGGCTCGGCCGCCTGCCGGAATGCCCGTTGCGCAGCCACGGCCTCAGCCAGCGTGCGATTCGGGGCGGCCTGACAGTTCACAGCTGAATCTCCACCGTCGCGCCATCCCGGACGATGCCCGAGATGATCTGGCCGTTCGCAGTTTTCACGCGGATCTGCTGACCCGGCGACGCATTGTTCATCGCGCTGCCTTCCGCCGAGATCGAGAAGCCGTCGCCGGCAGCCACCACCCGGACGGTCTGACCGATCGACACCGCCGACGCGCTCTTGAGCATGTCGCGGCGCAGCGGCATGCCGCCCGCGATCCGCGTCAGCGAGACGGAGCCGACGGCCTGCGACGGATCGGTGACGATGGCTTGCGGCAAGCCGGTCAGGTCGCCGTCGCGGGCGACGAGGTCGGCGGCGGTGAGCACTTCGCCCGGACCCATCGCGCGTGCGGCCAGGTAGTAGGTGGCATGCAGGGAAACGCGTGCCTGCAGGTAGATGGTCCAGGGGTGGCCGCCCGCGCAGCGTACGCCGACGGTCGTGCGGCCCCACATGCGCGCGCCGGTCGGCATGAACGGCTCGAGCGACGTGCAGGCGGCGAGGCCGCGCGGAAAAGCGGCTGCGACGCTGATCTCGACCTTGCCGGGCAAGCCGACGGCCTGCTGTTGCATGAAGGCGAGGGCGGCGGCGTGAATGGCTTCCGGGTCCTGCTGGCCGGGTAGCGGCGCCGGTTGAGCGGCTGACAGCGGGCTGCGCATTTGCCGGTGCGACGGCCGCCGCCACCTTGCCTGCCGCGGCCGCTTGCGGTGATTTGACGGTGGGAGGACGGCTCGGCAGCACTGCCGCCATCACGATAGGCCTGCCGTTCGCGCCAAGCTCGGGCGGCAAGCCGCGCGACGCCAGACTGTCGAAGCCGCCCTGGGGCACGCTGGCGGCAACCGGCTGCGCGTTGGCAGCGTTAGCCGATGCGGGCGCCACCACAACCGGCACGACCGGCACGACGGGCAAAACCGGCAACCCGGCACGCGGACTTTGCGCGACATTGACGCGGGCCACATTCATCGAAGAAGCGGCATTCCCCGGCGCTGGAATCGTCACGACGCCGTTTGCATCCGGCTTGAAGTTAGTTCGGATCATGGCCGGCGCGGCGGCGGGTTCCCCCGCGCCCGGAATGACGATCGCGCCGTTCGAGCCGGCCGCGCGCGCAAACGGATCGGCGTCGCGGTTCTGCGGCTCGCGTCCGGCAGTCTGCGCGGCGGCGGCCGCCAGCGCGGTGGCGAGCGCCGCGCGCTGCGCGGGCGTCGCTGCTTCCATCTTCTTCGCGAGTTCGTTCAGCGCCGCCGGATTGTTCTCAGCCGGGCCGGCGATCACGATCGGCCCGCTCGCTTCCTGAGCCTGCGTGCTGCCCGGCAGCAGCACGATGCCGCCCGCGACCCACAGCGCAACGCTCACCACCATCCGCGACAGGAGGCGCGATGCCGCGCGCATGACCAGGCGTGGCGCGACCCGCATGGTGCGTGCCGGCAGCGAGCCGCGCGAAGCACGCAAACCCGCACTCGCGCGATGCGCCGCCGCGTGGCTCGCACGCTGCGGCAGATCGGAAGTGGGCTGGTCCATACGGTTCTCCATCGAATGCATCGGTACGCCTTGCATTCTAGAGAGCGCGTCTCTCGCGCAAACGTTGAATAGAAGCCCCCTTTCCCGGTTATTCGTCCGATTGCCGCTTGCGTTCGGCCCATAAGATGCACCTCATGCAAAAAGGCCTTCCCGGTCACTGCGATCCTCGAGTGAGGCGCTGGCGGGAACGCCTCGGGAACCTTCTCGGGAGATTTCTATGCTGGACAAACTCGATGCCGAATTCGCCTTTGGCCGCCAGGCGATGGATGTACGCGCCTACCGCCAGGAGCTGCTGTCGTCGAACATCGCCAACGCCGACACCCCCGGGTACAAGGCGCGCGACGTCGACTTCGCTTCGTCGCTGGCGGGCGCGCTGAAGAAGACCGGCGGCAGCACCGCCGGCCAGGGCGCATCGAACAGCTCGACGCTGGCGCTGACGCAACCGGCCGGCGTGACGAGCGGCATGACGATGGTGTCGACGGAGCCGGGCCACATGGCCGGCAAGGCCACGCTGACGGCGACCGGCGGCTCGCCCGACGACTACGGCAGCCTGCAATACCGGACGCCGACCCAGCCTGCGCTCGACGGCAACACGGTCGATATCGACACCGAGCGCGTCCAGTTCGCCGACAACACGCTGCACTTCGAATCGGGCATGACGGTGGTGTCGAACCAGATCAAAACGATGCTCTCGGCGATCACGTCGGGCTCGTAAAAGACATGCAGAGCATGCAGCAACAGATACAGCAGTAAGCCAAGCACAAATCGCTACGGGACTAACTTGAAGCCGGGTCGAACCGGCAGGAGAGGTCAGGAAACCATGCCATCCCTGATGAATATTTTTGGTGTTGCCGGCTCCGCGATGTCAGCGCAGTCGCAGCGGCTCAACGTGACGGCGTCCAATCTCGCCAACGCGGACAGTACCACCGGCCCGGACGGCCAGCCGTACAAGGCCAAGCAGGTCGTGTTCGCGGTGAGCCCGCTCGGCGGCGCGCGCAGCGCGTCCGGCCAGCAGGTGGGCGGGGTGCAGGTCACTGGCGTGGTGGACGATCCGTCGCCGATGAAGACGGCTTATGAGCCCGGCAACCCGGCGGCCAATGCGGACGGTTACGTCACGCTGCCCAACGTCGATCCGGTGCAGGAAATGGTCAACATGATTTCGGCTTCACGTTCCTATCAGGCCAACGTCGAGACGCTTAACACGGCCAAAACACTGATGCTGAAAACGCTCACGATCGGAACCTGAGGAGACTTACCTTGACCACCACTATCGGCAACAACGGCGCGACCGTTTCGCAAACCCTGCTCGACACGATGAACGGCACAAACAGTGCCTCGAGTGCGACGAGTTCGAGCAGCAGCACGTCCGGCACCTCGGCCGCCGACCTGCAGAACACCTTCCTGCAACTGCTCGTCGCGCAGTTGAAGAACCAGGACCCGACCAGCCCGATGGACAGCTCGCAGATGACCTCGCAGCTGGCCGAGATCAGCACCGTGCAGGGCATCAGCCAGCTGAACACGTCGCTGACCTCGCTGTCGACGCAACTCTCGGCCGGTCAGTCGTCGCAAGCCGCGTTGCTGATCGGCAGCAGCGTGCTCGCGTCGGGCAACAGCCTGACGGTCTCCAGCGGCAAGGCAAGCACCATCGGCGTACAGCTGCCTGCCGCCGCGGACGACGTGACGCTGACGATCAAGAACTCGTCCGGCACCGTGGTCAACACGATCGACCTCGGCAAGCAGTCGGCGGGCGTCGTGCCGGTCGGCGTGACGGCGGTCGATTCGTCCGGCAACACGCTGGCGGACGGCACCTACACGTTCACCGTCAGCGCGACGGCCGGCGGCCAGCCTGCCACCGCGACGGCGCTCAGTGCGACGACCGTGGAAAGCGTCGTGCAGCAGTCCGACGGCACCAGCGGCCTCGTGCTGTCGAACGGCTCGACCATTCCGCTGACCGGCATCGACGCGATTCTCTAATTCCGAGTCAATCAGCTAGTTACGACTTTCCAGATACGGAGTCATCATGGGTTACAACACAGGTTTGAGTGGTTTGTCCGCGGCGTCGAGCGATCTCGACGTGATCGGCAACAACATTGCCAACGCCAACACGGTCGGTTTCAAGAGCGGCACCGCCGAATTCGCCGACGTGTACGCCAGCTCGGTCGCCACTGCGGTGAGCAATCAGGTCGGGATCGGCACGCAATTGAGCGGCGTGCAGCAGCAGTTCGCGCAAGGCTCGTTCACCAGCACCGGCGCTGCGCTGAACGCGGCGATCAACGGCAACGGCTTCTATCAGATGAACGATAACGGCACGTTGACGTATTCGCGCAACGGCGTGTTCCAGATGAACAAGGACGGCTACATCACCAACACCCAGGGCCTGGAGCTGATGGGTTACGCGGCGAACTCGGCGGGCGTGATCAACACCGCGCAAACCGTGCCGCTGCAAATCCCGACCGGCGATATCGCGCCGGTGGTGACGACCACCATCACGGGCTCGGGTCTGAATCTCGGCGCCCAGGACGACCTGATGTACGGCACGCCGACCGTGACGGCGGCCACCACCAACACCGGCTCGCTGAGCACCACCGGCGCGGTGGTCACCAACGCGGCTGCCGGGACCAACACTGACAGCTACTCGGTCGATTTCACGAGCGCCACGACCTACAAGGTCACCGACACGACAACCGGCGCGGTCACCGTCGCTTCCGGCAGTTACACCGCCGGCACGGCGATCAGCCTCGGTAACGGCCAGACCATCACGTTCAGCGGCACCCCGGCCACCGGCGACACCTACGCGGTCACTGCGCAGCCGATCACCTTCAACCAGAACTCCAGCGCGACCTATAACGCCGCGACCAGCGTCACCGCGTACGACTCGCTGGGCGGCTCGCAGCAGGTCAACCTGTATTTCGCGAAGACGGGCTCGGGCACCTGGAACGTCTACGCGGGCAACTCGACCGGCACGGCTTCGCTGATCGGCGGTGCGACCTTCAATTCGTCGGGCGTGCTGACCGGCACGACGGACGCCTCGGGCAACCCGACCGCCACGCCGCTCGCGTTCAACTTCTCGGTTCCGAACACCGACGGCTCGAGCACGCCGCAGGCGCTGACGCTGAATGTTTCCGGCATGACCCAGTACGGCGGCAGCGACAACGTCGCCGCGATGCAGGCCGACGGCAACAAGGCCGGCAGCCTGAGCAACTTCTCGATCGACTCTTCGGGCACGCTGACGGGCACCTATTCGAACGGTGCGACGGCGGTTCTCGGGCAGATCGCGCTGGCGAACTTCACGAACCCGAACGGCCTCGTCGATCTCGGCAACAACGAATACGGTCAGACGCTGGCCTCGGGCCAGGCGCAGATCGGCGTGCCGGGCACCAACCAGCTCGGCAGCCTGGTGCCGGGTGAAGTCGAAGACTCGAACGTCGATCTGACGGGCGCGCTGGTCGACCTGATCACCGCGCAGCGCAACTATCAGGCGAACGCGCAGACGATCAAGACCCAGCAGACCGTCGACCAGACCCTGATCAACCTGTAATCGAACGGGACTCATCATGGATCGGCTGATTTACACCGCGATGTCGGGCAGCGCCCAGGCGCTCGAACAACAAGCCATCGTTGCGAACAACCTCGCGAACGCCTCGACCACGGGCTTTCGCGCGCAGCTCGAAACGTTCCGCGCCGTGCCGATGTCGTTCGGCGACGGCAGCTCGATCAACGACAACACCACCCGCACCTTCGTGCTGTCGTCGACGCCGGGCGCGGACTACACACCGGGGCCGATCCAGCAGACGGGCAATCCGCTCGACGTGGCAGTCCAGGGGCCGGGATGGCTGGCGGTGCAAACCACCGACGGCGGCGAGGCTTATACGCGCGCCGGCAACCTGCACATCGACGAAAACGGGCAACTGGTGAACGCCACCAATCAGGTGGTGCTCGGCAACGGCGGCCCGGTGTCGGTGCCGCCGGGTGCGGAAATCACCATCGGCAAGGACGGCACGGTGTCCGCGCTGACGCCGGGCGATCCGCCGACCGCCGTCGTGACGATCGATCAGCTGAAGCTGGTGAATCCGGATCCGCAAACCCTGACGCGCGGCGACGACGGCCTGTTCCGCACCGCCGACGGCAATCCCGCCGACGCCGATCCGACCGTGACGGTCGCGCCGGCATCGCTGGAAGGCAGCAACGTGAATCCGGTCAGCGCGATGGTCTCGATGATCACCAACGCGCGGCAATTCCAGATGCAGACCAAGCTGCTCGAAAACGCGGACAAGAACGATCAGTCCGCGAATGAACTGCTCAGCTTCAGCTGACGGGTCTGCGTCTGATATAGCAGGGGAGGCTAAGCGCTAAAGCGCTAACTGCCTCCGACAAAGGAGAAACAAAGTGAATCGCTCGCTCTACATCGCCGCTACCGGCATGAACGCGCAACAGTCGCAGATGGACGTGATCTCGAATAACCTCGCGAACGTCAGCACCAATGGCTTCAAAGGCTCGCGCGCGGTGTTCGAGGACCTGCTGTACCAGACCATCCGTCAGCCGGGCGCGAACTCGACGCAGCAAACCGAACTGCCGTCGGGCATCCAGCTCGGCACGGGTGTGCAACAGGTCGCCACCGAGCGTCTGTACACCCAGGGCAACCTGCAGCAAACCGGCAACTCGAAGGACCTCGCCATCAACGGCGCAGGGCTTCTTCCAGGTGCAGATGCCCGACGGCACCACCGCCTACACGCGCGACGGCTCGTTCCAGACCAACGCGCAAGGTCAGCTCGTCACGTCGAGCGGCTATCAGGTGATCCCGGCCATCACGGTGCCGACCAACGCGACCTCGCTGACGGTCGGCAGCGACGGCTCGGTGTCGATCACCGTCGCCGGTTCGACCAATACGCAGCAGCTCGGCACGATGCAGCTCGCCACCTTCATCAACCCGGCCGGTCTGGATGCGAAGGGCGAAAACCTGTTTTCGGAAACGGCTTCGTCGGGCGCGCCGAACATCGCGCAGCCGGGCCTGAATGGCGCGGGCACGCTGAATCAGGGCTATGTGGAAGCCTCGAACGTCAACGTGGTGCAGGAGCTGGTGAACATGATCCAGACCCAGCGCGCCTACGAAATCAACAGCAAGGCCGTGACCACGTCCGACCAGATGCTGCAGACGCTCAGCCAGATGCAGGTTTGAGGGACTGGGAATTAAAGGCGGTAATGATGATGTCGCACTTCTCTCGCACCCCGGTTCATTCGCGCACCGCTCAGGCGCTCGTGCAGCTCACGCTGCTCGCCGCGCTGGGCGGTTGCGGCCTCGTGCCGAAGCAGCCGATCACGCAACAGCCGATGACGGCCGTCCCGCCGATGCCGCCGCAAATGCAGGCGCCGGGCTCGATCTTCAACCCGGGCTATGCGGGCCGGCCGCTGTTCGAAGACCAGCGGCCGCGAAATGTGGGCGACATCATCACGATCGTGATTGCCGAAAACATCAACGCGACCAAGACGTCGGGCGCGAATGCCAACCGCTCCGGCAGCACGACCCTGGCCGTGCCGACCGCGGGCTTTCTCAGCGGTCTGTTCAGCAAGGCCAATCTGAGCGCGAACGGCACCAATGTGTTCGCGGGAACGGGCGGCGCGAATGCGTCGAACACGTTCAACGGCACCATCACCGTCACGGTGACGGGCGTGCAGCCGAACGGCAACCTGACCGTCAGCGGCGAAAAACAGATGCTGATCAACCAGGGCAACGAATTCGTGCGCTTCTCCGGTGTCGTGAATCCGAACACGATTTCCAGCCTGAACGCGGTGTATTCCACCCAGGTGGCCGACGCGAAAATCGAGTATTCGGCCAAGGGCTATCTCGACGAGGCCGAAAACATGGGCTGGCTACAACGCTTCTTCCTTAACGTGTCGCCGTGGTGATCATGCGTACCGTCTCTCTTCGCCGCGCCGCTCACGCTGTTTCGACCGCGGGCTTCGCCGTCTGCCGCGCGGCCTCGCGGGCCGGCCGCGCACTCGCGCTGGTCGCGCTGGCCTGCGCCGCGCTGCCCGCCGTGACCGTCACGCCCGCGCATGCCGAACGGCTGAAAGACCTCGTGCAGATCCAGGGCGTGCGCGACAACCCGCTGATCGGCTATGGCCTCGTGGTCGGCCTCGACGGCACGGGCGACCAGACCACCCAGACACCGTTCACCACGCAGACGCTCGCCAACATGCTGGCGAACCTCGGCATCTCGATCAACAACCAGGCGGCAGGCTCGAGCAGTTCGTCGTCGTCGCTGTCGAACATCCAGTTGAAGAACGTCGCCTCGGTGATGGTGACGGCGGTGTTGCCGCCGTTCGCGCGTCCGGGCGAACAGATCGACATCACCGTTTCCTCGCTCGGCAATGCGAAGAGCCTGCGCGGCGGCACGCTGCTGCTCACGCCGCTGAAGGGCGCGGACGGCCAGGTGTATGCGCTCGGTCAGGGCAATATGGCCGTCGGCGGCGCCGGCGCGAGCGCCAACGGCAGCAAGGTGCAGGTCAATACGCTGGCGGCGGGCCGCATTGCCGGCGGCGCGATCGTCGAACGCGCGGTGCCGACCACGGTATCGCAGGGCGGCACCATGCAGCTCGACCTGAACGACATGGACTACGACACCGCGCAGCGCGTCGTATCGGCGATCAACAACGACTTCGGCAGCGGCACCGCGATGGCGCTCGACGGCCGCACGATCCAGGTGCGCGCGCCGCTCGATCCGCAGCAGCAGGTCTCCTTCATGGCGCAATTGCAGAATCTCGACGTCCGGCCGGCGCAGGCCGCCGCGAAGGTGATCCTGAACGCGCGCACCGGCTCGATCGTGATGAACCAGATGGTCACGCTGCAGACCTGCGCGGTGGCGCACGGCAATCTGTCGGTGGTGATCAACACGCAACCGGTCGTGAGCCAGCCGGGCGCGTTCTCGAACGGCCAGACGGTGGCCGCCCGTCAGTCGCAGATTCAGATGAAGCAGGACAACGGCGCACTGAAGATGGTGACTGCCGGCGCGAACCTTGCCGACGTAGTGAAGGCTCTCAATGCACTCGGTGCGACGCCTGCGGATCTGATGTCGATCCTGCAGGCCATGAAGGCGGCGGGCGCGTTGCGCGCCGACCTGGAAATCATCTAAGGAAGACGCCAGATGAATTCGGATACGACCAATACCGCGAACGACCTGACCAACCGGTTTGCACTCGACGTGCAGGGGTTCGGCGCGCTGAGCGCGCAGGCCAAGGCTTCCCCGCAAGCCGGCATGAAGATGGCCGCCCAGCAGTTCGACGCCGTGTTCACGCAGATGATGCTCAAAAGCATGCGCGATGCGACGCCGCAGGACGGCCCGTTCGACTCGCACGACAGCGCGACCTTCACGTCGATGATGGATCAGCAGATGTCGCAGGAGTTGTCGAAGAAGGGCATCGGCGTGGCCGATGCGATGCTCAAGCAGTTGATGCGCAATCAGGGCATGCAGGTCGGCGGCGCCAATGCTGCGGGCGGCGCGACCAGCCTCGCCAGCATGGCGAATGCGCTCGGCGGCGGCAGCAGCAGCGGCGCTGGCGACGAAGGCCAGAGCGCCGCGCTGAACGCGCTCGCGAAAGCCTACGGCAACGCGCAGGCCAACGGCCAGTTGGCGATGGGCAAGGCCTACACGGGCAATAGCTCGCTGACGCCGCCGTTGCGCGGCGACGGCACCTCGCCGAAAGTCGACGCGTTCGTCGACAAGCTGGCCGCGCCGGCTCAGGCCGCCAGCGCCGCGACGGGCATTCCGGCGCGCTTCATCATCGGTCAGGCCGCGCTCGAATCGGGCTGGGGCAAGAGCGAGATCAAGAAGGCGGACGGCTCGACCAGCCACAACGTGTTCGGCATCAAGGCGACCAAGGACTGGACCGGCAAGACGGTGTCCACCGTCACGACCGAATACGTGAACGGCAAGCCGCAGCGCACGGTCGAGAAATTCCGCGCGTACGACTCGTATCAGGAAGCCATGACCGACTACGCGAGCGTGCTCAAGAGCAACCCGCGGTACGCGCAGGTGCTCAATTCGTCGCGCGACGTGGCGGGCTTCGCGAACGGCATGCAGCGCGCCGGCTACGCAACCGACCCGCATTACGCGAAAAAACTGCTGTCGATCATGCAGAAGATGGCCTGAGCGGCCATTCGAACGGGATGTGCCGCTGATGCCGGTTCGCGACGAGGCCAACCAGCATCGGCGGCACGCGCCCGAAGCAGCTGAAATTCCCGGATAAATCCATGCACGCGACGGGGCCAGGTGCATAACAAGACGGAGAAGGCCGGTCGCCCAGAGGGCGCCCGGCCAACCCGCGCGAGGCGGAACACGTTTTAACGTTTGCGGCAAATATTTCATTACACGCCCCTAAATTTTGGCTGGACGCTGCCGCTAATCAGTTAGACCCGATACCGGAAAAGCGCTGTAATGTCCGGTTGAATGTGCGTGCCGCGGCCTTGAAACAGACCGTCAGAAGGCCCCGGCAGGAGCCCTCGGCACGCGCCCGCAAGAACATGCATACCGGCAAGCCCATGGATATAAACCAGTCGAACGGCCAAAGCGAGATGCACGGCCACGCGCACGTATCGCAAGACGAAGGTGCTAATGATTTCGGCCGTCGTAATCCGCTGGAGATCGGCGTCCAGTTGCGCAATCTCGTCAATCGAGGCGATTTCCTCACCGTCGAATATCCGGGCGGCCAGCTAGTCACGCGTCTGCTCGACGTCGACGTGCGCGGCCGCACCTTCACTTTCGATTGGGGCGGCGTGTCCAATCAGAACACCGGCCTGCTGGCCGCACCGCGCTGCAAATTCCACGCGGCGCCCGATGGCGTGCGCGTCGAATTCGCGGTCGGCACGCCGCGTGAGACGAAGTTCGAAGGCATGCCCGCGTTCGAGGCCGATTTCCCCGAGGTGCTGTTCTACGTGCAGCGCCGCGAGTATTTCCGCGTCGATGCGCCGGTTCTCGATCCGTATATGTGCACGGGCCGGTTCCCCGATGGCGCGACGTTCCGCTTCGAGGTGCACGACCTGTCGCTGGGTGGCGTCGGTATGCGCACCGCGGACGTGCGCGTCGCCGATTTGCCGATGGGCATGCGTTTCGAAGATTGCGAGCTGGTGCTGGGCGCGCTCGGCCGCCTGTCGCTCGATCTGCAACTGGTGTCGCACCGCTCCACTGCGCTGCCGAACGGCACGCAGCGCTATCAACTCGGTTTCCGTTTTCTGACGCTGCCGGGCAGCGCCGAAAACACGCTGCAACGCCTGATCACGCAACTCGAAATGAAGCGTCGTTCACTGGTGCGCTGAGGCGTCGAATACATCGCAACGGCCCTCAATTTTCCGTGCCGGGGGCCGTTAAACAAGCTATTCAAGTAACCCGGCGGCATGTGTGCGGTGTCGCCCTTCAGGATGACGCATGTCGGGCAATCTCATATCTATCGGCCTCAGCGGACTCAATGCAGCCCAGTGGGGTTTGACGACGACTGGTGAGAACATCAGCAACGCGTCGACCGCCGGCTATTCGATGGAAACGCCGGTCTATTCGGAAACCGCCGGCACCTACACCGGCTCGGGCTATCTGCCGATGGGCGTCTCCACGACCACCGTGCAGCGCTCGTACAGCCAGTATCTGGCGACCCAGCTCAACAACGCCCAATCGACCAGCGGCTCGCTGAGCACCTACAACACGATGATCACGCAGCTCAATAACCTGGTCGGCAGCCCGACCTCGGGGATTGCGACTGCCATCAACAGCTATTTCACGGGTTTGCAGAACGTCGCCAACGACGCCTCGGACACCGCGACGCGGCAGACCGCCGTCAGCGACGCGCAGACCCTCGCCGACCAGATCAATGCGGCCGGCGCGCAATACGACAGCCTGCGCTCGAGCGTCAACACGCAGATGAGCAACGCGGTCACGCAGATCAACACGTACACCGCGCAGATCGCCTCGCTGAACAGCCAGATTCTGGCGGCCAGCAACCAGGGCCAGACGCCGAACCAGCTGCTCGACCAGCGCGACGAAGCCGTGTCGAACCTGTCGCAACTGGTCGGCGTCTCGACGGTGCAAGCCAGCAACGGCAGCTATAGCGTGTACATGACCAACGGCCAGCCGCTGGTGTCGGCGGACAACAGCTTTGCGCTCGGCACGGCGACATCGTCGAGCGACCCGAGCGAGCTGGACGTCACCTATCTCGGCCAGGTCGGCGCGAAGCCGACGCCCACGCCGCAGACGCTGTCCGACAGCCAGTTGTCCGGCGGCACGCTGGGCGGCCTCGCGGAGTTCCGTTCACAGACGCTCGATCCGGCCGAAGCGCAACTCGGCGCGATCGCCACCAGCTTTGCCGCGCAGGTCAATGCGCAGAACGAACTGGGCATCACGCTGAATGGCGCAGCGGGCGGCGCGCTGTTCACGGTCGGCACACCGGTGGTCAACGCGAGCACGCAGAACACCGGCAACGCGACGGTGAGCGCGAGCTTCGCGGACGCAACCCAGCCGACCACCGGCGACTACACGCTGGCCTATAACGGCACCACCTACACGCTGACCGACAATTCGACCGGCTCCGTGGTGGGATCCGCATTGAATCTCACCAACCCGATCGACGGCCTGCAGTTCTCGAGCACCGGCACGATGAAAGCGGGCGACTCGTTCGAAGTGCAGCCCACGCGCGGCGCGCTGAACGGCTTCGCGCTGGCGACCACGTCGCCGTCGGCAATCGCTGCGGCAGCGCCGGTGCTGGCTTCGGCTTCGGCCTCGAATACGGGCAGCGCGCAGATCACTCAGGGCTCGGTCACGGCGGGCTACAGCGCGCCGACCACCGCGTCGACGATCAAGTACACCGCCGGCACGGGCCTGACGGGCTTCCCGGTGGGTTCGGTGGTGACGGTGGCGGGATCGCCGTCCACGTCGTACACGATTTCGTCGTCGACGACGCCGGTGCCGTACACGTCCGGCTCGGGCGCGACGCTGACCATCACGAATCCGTCGAACCTGAGCAGCACGACCAGCCCCGGCATCATGAACAACGTGACGGTCACGATCAGCGGTGCGCCGGCCGACGGCGACTCGTTCACGATCGGACCGAACACCGGCGCGGCCAGCGACGGCCGCAACGCACAATTGCTGTCGAATCTGACTTCGGCGCAGGCGCTTGGCGGCGGCACGTCCACGTTGACCCAGGCCTACGCGAACTACGTCAACACGATCGGCAACCAGACCACGCAGATCCAGAGTTCGAGCACCGCGCAAACCGCGCTCGTCACGCAGATCACAACCGCGCAGCAGTCGGTGTCGGGCGTCAACATCAATGAGGAAGCAGCTAACCTGCTTCAATATCAGCAGCTCTATCAGGCGAACAGCAAGGTGATCCAGACTGCTTCGACCCTGTTCCAGACGTTGCTCGGCATCTTCTCGTAAGGCGTTAAACCATGCGTATTTCCAGCCAGCAGTACTTCAGCATGAACGTCTCGACAATGAATGACCAGCAGGCCCAGTTGTCGCAGATCTATCAGGAAATCTCGAGCGGACGTTCGCTGAGCACGCCCGCCGACAATCCGCTCGGCGCGGCGCAGGCCGTGCAGTTGAGTTCGACGGCGACGGCGCTGTCGCAATACACGACCAACCAGAACACGGCGTTGTCGTCGCTGCAGTCCGAAAGTTCGACGCTCGGCAGCGTGATCACCACGCTGCAAAGCGCCAACACGGCCGCGTTGAGCGTGGGCAGCGGGATCCTGAACGACACCAACCGCACCGCGATCGCGTCGCAACTGGAAAGCCTGCGCGACCAGTTGCTGACCTACGCGAATGCGACCGACAGCTCGGGCAATTCGCTGTTCGCCGGTTTCCAGAACACCACGCACGGCGTTCACCACCGATTCGAGCGGCGCAGTCGTCTATTCGGGCGACACCGGCACGCGCACGGTGCAGGTTACCGGCAGCAACTCGGTGGCGACGAGCGACAACGGCGCGGCGGTGTTCAAGAGCGTCAGCTCGACCAATGCCGAGCCGATCGCGGCGGGCAATTCGGGCAACACCGGCACGGGCGTGATCGGTTCGGTGACGGTGAACGATCCGACCAACACGGCGAATGCGGACTCGTACCAGATCGCGTTCAGCGGCAGCGGCTCGACGCTGACTTACACGGTCACGGATACGACCACCGGCCGGTCGCGCGCGGCAACAGCCGTACACGGCAGGCGCCGACATCGCGATGGGCGGTCAGACGGTGGCGATCAGCGGCACGCCGGCTGCTGGCGACCAGTTCACGGTTAAGCCGGCCAATCAGGCGGGCACCGACGTGTTCGCGAACCTGAACGCGATGATCGCCGCGCTGCAGAAGCCGGTGACCGGCAACGCCGCCGCGCAGGCAACCTTGCAGAACGCGATGAACACGGGCCTGTCGCAACTGGCGAACACGCTGAGCAACGTGACGGCCGTGCAGGCGTCGGTGGGCGGCCGCGCACAGGAAGTGACGGCGCTGCAAACCGTCACGCAGACCAACTCGCTGCAAACGCAAAGCAATCTTGCCGATCTGACCTCGGTCGACATGGTCTCGACGATCAGCAAGTACACGCTTGCAGCAGGCTGCGTTGCAGGCGTCGCAGCAGGCGTTCGCGCAGATCCAGAACATGTCGCTGTTCCAGTACATCAATAACTGATGGATTGCGCGCTGGCATCATTGACGCAGACGAAAAAAAACCGGCGCAAGCCGGTTTTTTTATGTTTGGGCGCAGTTATCCGGTTAATCAATTTGCGCGAAAAAAACCGTCTGTCTGTCCTACACGTCGACGGTTATCGCGTATCGACAGATTCGGCAGGCGTGGCACCGGCCAGCGCGCCGCGTGCGAGGCGCGCGATCTGCGCGAATAGCTGCTTTGCATGAGCCATCGGCACGGGACGGTTCTCGGCCAGCGAGACGATCATCGACAGGACATCAGCTAGGCGTTCAATGTCCGCTCGAAACAGTGCGCATTGGGGTGCGAGTGACGCACCAGACGAGTCCTGGAAAGCGCGTTTTATTTTATGCGCCTTGATTCAGGTGTAAATCCTGCCACGAAGGACGCGGCAAAACCTTTGATGATTCTTCACTCTTTGCATTTCCCCATCGTGCTACAAGGGATTTTCAAAGATAGTGGAATGACATCCAGGGGCCGTCATGCCAGTACGCTGCACCTTTGCACTGAACAACAAAACCACGTCCGCGTTGTACTGCTCTGGCTTCGGTTCAGTCACCGCCTATTCTGGTCAGAAGTGGGGACGTGACAACCCGAAAGCGACAGCCGCAGAAGACGTAGGGCCGCTCCCGGCAGGCACGTACTATATCGTTGACCGGCAATCCGGCGGAATGCTTGGTTGGGCGCGCGATTTGTGGTCTGAAGACGGCTACGGAACAACCGACAGGACGAAATGGTTTGCTCTGTGGAACCCGAGTACTGGTGATACGACAATGATCGACGGCATTCGTCGCGGCAGTTTTCGTCTGCACCGGGAGGGGCCGCAGCATCTAAGCGAAGGCTGTATTACCGTGGGCAGTCACATTGAGTTTGACCAGCTTCGCCAGTTCATTCTCTCCCGTAAGCCTGACTTGCCGGTTCCCCGCAGCAGTCTGCGCGCCTACGGAACGGTGGACGTTCGATGAAAAGATGGCTTCCGCGCATCGCAAGCATGCTTGCGTATGTCGCAGCATCGCTTGTCGGCGGTTGGTTTCTTGGGGCGTTTATCTCTCACACGGCCCTATGGATTCCAGAATGGTTATGGAACGCGATGCGCGACACTGTTCGCGCCACTAGCGTTGTGGGTCTATACAACGAAGACGACGTTGAGACCTTGTGCCTCGTTGCGCTAACCATTGCGTCGTGGCTGACTGTCGCACTCGCCTTGGGCGTCGCATGGTTTGCAGTGGCGTGTTATGTCCGGAAGCGGCGAATGCAACAACGTGTCGGGTGAGTGAAATCAGTGTGAAGCCGGCTTTTTTATTGCAAACGCACCAGGCAACGAAGGAAAACCGCGCAGCGAACCGCGCTATTTCAACCCCGCCGCGACCCGCCCCATCTCTTCGATACCGCCATCGAACATCCGCACGAAGAACGGAATCATGTTCGGCAGCATCAGTTGCACGAGCAGCAGGCCGACCAGCATGGTCAGCGGAAAGCCGATCTGGAACACGCCGATCTGCGGTGCGGCGCGGTTCAGAATGCCGAGCGCGAGGTTGGCGATCAGCAGCGCCACCACCACCGGCAGCGACAGCAGCAGCCCCGCCGAGAAGATCGAGCCGCCCCAGTTGGCGAGCGTTTGCCAGCCGTGCGGCGCGAGCAGATTGGCCGACACCGGCACCGACTGGAACGTGGTCACCAGCGCGGCCAGCATCTGCAAATGGCCGTCGACGGCGAGAAACACCAGCATCGCGATCGTCGACATGATAGCGCGAGATCACCACGCCCGAGCCGGTCGCCTGCGGATCGAAGAAGGTCGCAAAGCCGAGACCCATGCCGAGGCCGATGAAGTAGCCGGTCGCGTCGATCGCCTGAAAGACGATCTGCATCGTCACGCCGAGCGCGATGCCGATCAGGAACTGGTTGACGAGAATCCACACGCCGTCCGCCGAAAACACCGTCACTTGCGGCAATGCGCCGATGGTCGGCGCGACGATGATCGTGGTGAAGGCGGCGAGGCCGACTTTCACGCGCATCGGCATCGACACGTTGCTGAGTATGGGCGCGGTGGCGATCAGCGCGGCAATGCGCGCGAACGGCCACAGGAACGCGGTCAGCCAGGCGTTCAGTTGAGCGTAGGTGACCGTGAACATGGCGGCGGGCGGAGCGGAAGCGGCTTCAGAGCCGCTCAGTTGACGAGCGTCGGAATGCTGGTGAGCGTGTGACGCAGGTAGTCGAGCATGGTCGTCAACATCCACGGGCCGGCGATCACCAGCGTGACGGCGATGGCCAGCAGCTTCGGAATGAACGACAGCGTGGATTCGTTGATCTGCGTGGCGGCCTGGAACAGGCTCACCACGAGGCCGACCACCAGCGCGACTAGCAGGAGGGGAGCCGCCAGCACCAGGCCGACGTACATCGCCTGGTGGGCCAGCGTCATGACTGATTCGGGTGTCATGGTGAATGTGCCGGAAACGTTGAGGGTTTGGAGGAGGCTCAGCGACGCTTAAACGAAACTCTGCGCGAGCGAGCCGAGCAGCAACTGCCAGCCGTCGACCAGCACGAACAGCATCAGCTTGAACGGCAGCGAGATGGTGGCGGGCGACACCATCATCATCCCCATCGACATCAGCACGCTCGCCACCACCATGTCGATGATCAGGAACGGGATGAAAATCGTGAAGCCGATCGTGAAGCCGGTTTTCAGCTCGCTGGTCACGAACGACGGCACCAGCAGCGACAGCGGCACGTCTTCCGGACCCTGCATCGGCGCGGCGTGCGAGATGCGGGCGAACAGCGCGAGATCGCTTTCGCGGGTCTGACGCAGCATGAAGGTCTTGAACGGCGCGACGCCGCGCGACACCGCCTGATCCATCGAGATCGTGCCGTCGGAGAACGGCTTGTAGCCGTCGTTATACGCCTTGTCGAGCACCGGCGACATCACGAACAGCGTGAGGAACAGCGCGAGACCGACCAGCACCTGGTTAGGCGGCGTGGTGGTCGTGCCGAGCGCCTGGCGCAGCAGCGACAACACGATGATGATGCGCGTGAAGCTCGTCATCATCAGCACCATCGCGGGCAGGAACGACAGCATCGTGAGCAGCAGCATCGTCTGCACGCTCAGCGAATAGGTCGTGCCGCCGTTCGGGCCGGGGCTCGTGTTGAAGGCCGGCAGACCGGCGGTTTGCGCGAACGACAGCGACGGCAGCGCGAGCAGCAGCGCCGGCATCACGAACAGCAGAAGCGGGCGCGACGCGGCGCAGCATGGCGATCATCGTCGAGGCGACACGTGAGCCGCCGACAGCGCGATGGCTGCGCATGTCGCGCGCTGACTGAAAACTGAACTGCAGCATTACCGATCCCCGCCGCCTTGCGCGTTGAAACGTTTGCCGACTTCGCCTTTCAACGCGTCGCGAAAGCGTTGTCCGAAGGTGCCGGGCAACGGTGCGCGAGCGCCCTGGCCCTGCGGCGCCCGTGCGCCGATGGCGACGGCGTCGGCCGAAGCGGAGCCTGCCGGCATCGTGTGCAGCAGCCGCACATTGCCGGGCGCCGCGCCGAGCACGAGCCACGTATCGCCGATCTCGACGACCGCGACACGTTCCTTGCCGCCGAGCGAGGCACCGCCAATGGTCTTCACCAGCCCGCCGCGATTGCCCGGCTGCAAGCCGAAGCGGCGTGCGAGCCACGCGCAACCGAATACCAGACGCGATCACGACCAGCAGACCGACGATCGTCTGCAGGACCGCGCCGACGCCGAGCGCCGGAACCGCCGTGCCGGCGCCGACACCCGAGGCGATTTTCGCGGCGTTATTGACCGCGTTCAGGTCGGCGGCGTGCGCGGCGAACGGCGCGACAAGCGCCGCTGGCATGAGCGCCGCGAAGGCGGTGCGCAGCAGTAGAGCGGGGATATCGCGCGAAACGTTCAGCATGGCGCGACCGGCAAAGCGTTTCATCGATTCAACTTCCGGATACGTTCAGACGGCGTGATGATGTCGGTCAGACGAATACCGAACTTGTCGTTCACCACCACGACTTCGCCCTGGGCGATCAGGCAGCCGTTGACCAGCACGTCCATCGGCTCGCCGGCCAGACCGTCCAGTTCCACCACCGAGCCCTGCGCGAGTTGCAGCAGGTTACGGATCGCGATCTTGGTGCGGCCGAGTTCGACGGTCATCTGGACGGGAATGTCCAGGATCATGTCGATGTCGTTGCGCGTCGAGGTCGGCTCGACCTTCGACAGCGGCTGAAACACGCCGGCGGTCGCCGCGCTGACTTCCGGGTTGTCGTTCTGTTCGGCGAGCGCGCTGGCCCAGTCGGCCATCGCGTCGTCGTCTTCGGTACTGACCGCGCCGGCGGCCAGTTGCGGCTCACCTGCGGCCGCTTCGGCTGCGGGCTTTGCGTTCAGGTCACTCATATCCACCTTCCTTCATCGTGTCGGCTGCGCTGATCATTTTCTGGACCCGCAACGCGTACTGACCATTGAAAATTCCGTAGCCGCATTCCATCACCGGCACGCCGTCGACTTTCGCGGTGATGTGCTCGGGGATGTTGATCGGCAGAACATCGCCTTTGCGCATGTTCAGGATCTGTTCGAACGTGACCGGCACTTGCGCGAGGTCGGCGGTCAGTTCGACTTCCGCCGCCTGCACCTGCTGCGACAGCACGCGCACCCAGCGGCGGTCGATGTCCATCGCCTCGCCCTGGATCGGCGACGACAGAACATCGCGGATCGGCTCGATCATCGAATACGGCATGCAGATGTGCAGCGTGCCGCCGGTCGTGCCGAATTCGATCGAAAACTGCGTGACGATCACGATTTCGTTCGGCGTCGCGACGTTCGCGAACTGCGTGTGCATTTCCGAGCGCACGTATTCGAACTGCAACGGACGCACGCTTTTCCACGATGCCGCGTAGTGCTCGAACGTCAGATTGAGCAGCTTCATGATGATGCGCTGCTCGGTCTCCGTGAAGTCGCGGCCTTCGACCCGGGTATGGAAGCGCCCGTCGCCGCCGAACAGGTTGTCGACCACGAAGAACACGAGGTTCGGGTCGAACACGAACAGCGACGTGCCGCGCAGCGGCTTCACGTGGACCAGGTTCAGGTTGGTCGGGATCGGCAGATTGCGGGTGAATTCGCTGTACTTCAGCACCTTCACCGGACCGACGGAGATTTCCGCCGAGCGCCGCATGAAGTTGAAAATGCCAACGCGCAACAGACGCGCAAAACGATCGTTGATGATTTCGAGGCCGGGCATCCGGCCGCGAACGATACGTTCCTGCGTCGCGATGTTGTACGGACGTACGCCCGCACGGTCGCTTTGCTCGGCGACCGAGTCGGACTCGCCGGTGACGCCCTTGAGGAGGGCATCGACCTCCTCCTGGGACATGAACTCTTCGTGGCCCATTGCTTATTCCTCGTGCGTCCCGCGGCGGTTGATGATGGCAGTGCTAGATCGCTTCACGGAACGTCACTGCACGACAAATTCGGTGAACAGCACGTCCTGGACGTGGACCGGCGGTGCGCCCTTGTCGGTCGGCTGCTCGATCAGCGTTTGCAGCTCGGTGGCGAGCGCGCGCTTGCCGTCGAGCGGCGCGAGATCGTCCGGATGATGGTTCGACAGCGCGAGCAGGATGCGGCTGCGCAGTTCCGGCATGTGATCGGTGAGTTCCTGCTGGACCTTCGGATCGGTGAGCTTGAGCGTCAGCCCGATGCGCAGGAAATGCTGCTGGCCGTCGTCCGATTGCAGGTTGACGGTCATCGATTCGAGCGGGAAGAACAGCGGCGCCGGAGGCGGCGGTGCTTCGGCCGAGGCGGCGGTCGGCGCGCGTTTGGACATGAAGAACCACACGCCCGCGCCGGCGGCTCCAGCGGCGATGATCGCAATGAGAACGATCAGGATGATGCGCTTCATTGGGCCCGGCGAGGCGGGCGCGGTCTGCTGAGGTGCGGTTGTGGTTGCCATGTGGTTTGCTTTTGCTTGCCGTTAGTGCTGGTGAATGTGATTGTTGTTGATTTGCCTGCGGCGCGATGGGTCGAAAAGAAGGGTTATTGCAGGCTATCTCTGGTTTTTAATGGTTGCCCGGCGGGGCGGGTTGTTGGTTTTTTTGGTTTTGGGCTTTGGGGTTGGGGCCAGGGTGTTGGCCTTTGCTTGAATTCGCGGTGGTGTTTGGGCTTTGGCCCTTCCTTGAATTCGCGGTCGTGTTCGGGCTGTTGGCCCTTCCTTGAATTCGCGGTGGTCTATTAGCGTTGCCCCTGTGCGGGGCGGCACTCCCTTTCTTTGCCGCCGCAAAGAAAGGAAGCAAAGAAAGCGGGCTCACACCGCTAGCCCTGAAGCGGATCCCCTGGCTTGGAGAGGGCAGTGGCTCATCTGGAATCAGAGCCCCCGCACACTCCGCGCTCGTGACAAGGCAGTCATTCTTCCGGCGACGCTACGCGCGCCGTCGCGGTACTTCTCTCAACCAGTCTGCCTGGCTGTCTCGGTTTAGGCCTGCGCTAGCTGGTTATGTCCCACGGATGTTGACGATTGCGCATGCTCTGCATTCGTCGCCACGCCATTTCCGGCGACGCTACGCGCGCCGTCGCGGTACTTCTCTCAACCAGTCTGCCTGGCTGTCTCGGTTTGGGCCTGCGCTAGCTGGTTGTGTCCCACGGATGTTGACGATTGTGCATGCTCTGCTTTCGTCGCCACGCCATTTCTGGCGACGCTGCGCGTGTCGGCGCGACGTCTGGATCCGCCCGGTCTTTGAGTTGACCGACACAGCTTTCGTTAATCCGCCAACGCAAATTTCAGCGGGGCGCGCTGGGGTCTGCGGGGCGCTCTCATGTGCGCGTCGGGCGCCGGCCGACCGTCACGCAAACGTGTCGACCAGCCCCACGGTTTTGCGCACGGCGACGTTCGCCACGGCGTCGGTGGAGTCGCTCGCGTCGACGCCGGCTATCGAGCCGCGGTTGCTGCTCGATTTGCCGCTCGACTGGCCGGAATCGGCGTTTTGCTGGCCGCTGCTCTGGCGGGCGAAGCCGTCGCTCACGCTCGCGCTGCCAAGCCCAATTCCGTTCGATTCCATCGCTTCGCGCAGCTTCGGCAACGCCGCCTCGACAGCCTCGCGAACCGACTGATGCTGCGAGACAAACAATGCGTGTGCATGGTTATCGGCAACCTGCAGGACAACCTGCAGAGGACCCGAGGTCCTTCGGGTTCAACGTCAGCTCGGCGCTCTGCGAGTGCGCGTTCGACAAAAACACCACCTTCTGACTCAACGCGTCTTCCCAGTCGCTCGTGCCGACCTGCGGAGTCAACGCGTTGGCAGCGTCGGCCGCACTGGCGTTGCCGGTGCTCTGGGCCGCCGACGTCGTGGCCGCCGCGTTCGCCGCAGCTTGCGCGGCCGCCTGAGCGGCGGTCGCGGCGTCGGCGGCACTCTTGAAGGTCGCGAGGTCGTCGGCCTGCGAGCCATTGGCGGCCGCGGCAGCCAGTGCGTCCAGCGACGCTTTGCCCGCGGACGGGTCCGCCAGTGCCGTCGCCGCAGCGGTCGTCGCGCTCGTCAATGCAGACTTCGCGCTCGATCCCTTGCTCTCGCCGAACAATCCGGCGGCGAGGGTCTTGCCGTCCGCCGATCCGCTCAGACTGCCGCTCGTCGTCGTAGGCCTTCCGGCTTCGCGTTCGCCGCCGCGCCAGCCGCCAGAGCCTGCGCGGGCACCGCGCCCTGGCCGCTCGTCAGCGCAGCCAGCGCCGCCTGCAACGCGTCCTGGACAGACTTCGGAATCGGTCGCGGATTTCTTGCCTGTGGCGCTGCCGGTCGTACCGTCGGTCGAGGTCGAGTCGTGGTCGCGCCGGCCAGCGTTGCGGCAGCGTCGGCCAGCGTCGTGCCGGTGTCGTCGGCGCTCTGCGCGGTGGCGTTCGCTGCATCGGCCTGCGCTTGCGCTGCGCCTGAGCCTGCGCCTGGGCGGCGGCGGATGCCGCAGCGGTGGCGGCGTCGGCCGGGCTCGCGGCATTGCCGGTTTTCGCCTGATGCGTCGCGCCGGTCTTGCCGCTCGACGGCCTGCGTGCTGTCCGCAGCGCCCGACGACGCAGCGGACGACGCCGACGTCGTGCCGCTATTCTGCTGATCGCTGCTGCTCGCGTCGCTCGCGCTTTGCGTCGACGAATCGGCGGGCGGCGGTGCGTCGTGCACGCTCGACGAAGACGCCTGCGAGGCAGACGAAGACGAAGCGACGACGCAGAAGTCGCCGAAGCCGACAGCCTGCTGCTGGCTCTGCGCCGCGCTGTTCTGCTGGACGATGCTCTGCTGCAAGGTCTGCGAGAACGGGATCGCGTTCGCCGCAGCGGCTGCGGCTGCGCTGGTCGACTGACTGGCTGGCCGAGCCGAGCAACGAGCCGATCTGTGAAAGAAGCGACATAGGGAATCCTGTCAAACCGTCAAACGGGATGTTTAGTCGGCAAGCGGAACCCGCTCGCATCAGGACAGTGAAGCACGTACAGCCAGTCAAACGCCTTCGGCGCGCATCCGCAGAATTCGGGCGGCGTGTTCGTCGGCGTCGCGCTGGTCGCGCCGCGCCACGGTTTTCGCTTCGGCAGCTTCGCCGCGCGCCTGCAGCACTTCATACGAGCCGAGCTTCTGCTTCTGACGCTGCCAGTCGGGCTTGGCCGCTTCGACCCGCGCCGTGGCCGTGGCCAGCAGCTTGCGCTGCTGGTCGATGGCGGCGTCGAGCGTGTCGATGAATGCCTGAAAATTGCGCATGTTGCCCGCCGGCATGCCGGTCTGCGCGGTCGCGTTGAAGCGCGAGTGGTATTCGTCGCGGTACTGCACGAGCGCGTTGAGCTGGGCTTCCACGTCGTTGCGCTCGCGCTGCGCGCGGCCCAGACGTTGTGCGGCGGCGTCCACGTCGTCCTGCGCGAGGCCGATGAGCGTCTTGATCGGAAAGTGTTTCGCCATCGTCAGCCTCCTTAGGCAAACAGAGCGTCGAGCATGCCGACACTCGGTTCAAAGTTCGCGCACTCGCGAAACCCTTGCTGCAAAAATGCTTCCATTCGCGGATACAGCGCAATCGCCCGGTCGAGCACCGCGTCGCGTCCGCTCGAATAGGCGCCCACGTTGATCAGATCGCGGTTGCGCTGATAGCGCGACAGCATCTGCTTGAACATACGCGTCTTGTTCAGATGGTTATCGTCGATCAGCGCGGTCATTGCCCGGCTAATCGACGCTTCGATATCGATCGCCGGGTAGTGGCCGGCCTCGGCCAGCGAGCGCGACAGCACGATGTGGCCGTCGAGAATCGCCCGCGCGGAGTCGGCGATCGGGTCCTGCTGGTCGTCGCCTTCGGTCAGCACGGTGTAGAACGCGGTGATCGAGCCGCCGCCCGCCGGGCCGTTGCCGGTGCGCTCGACCAGCGCCGGCAGCTTCGCGAACACCGACGGCGGATAGCCCTTGGTGGCGGGCGGCTCGCCCACGGCCAGCGCGATTTCGCGCTGCGCCATCGCGTAACGGGTCAGCGAATCCATCAGCAGCAGCACGTGCTTGCCCTGGTCGCGGAAATATTCGGCGAGCGAGGTGGAGTACGACGCGGCCTGCATCCGCAGCAGCGGCGACACGTCGGCGGGCGCGGCGATCACGACGGAGCGCGCGAGACCTTCCTCGCCGAGAATCTGCTCGATGAACTCCTTCACTTCGCGGCCCCGCTCGCCGATCAGCCCGATCACGATCACCTCGGCGCTGGTGTAGCGCGCCATCGTGCCGAGCAGCACCGATTTACCGACGCCCGAGCCGGCGAACAGGCCCATGCGCTGGCCGCGTCCCACGGTCAGCAGCGCATTGATCGCGCGCACGCCGACGTCGAGCACCTTGTGAATCGGCTCGCGATTCAGCGGATTGATGACCGGCGACGGACAGCGGCGCATCGGCATGCGTGCCGAGCGGGCCGAGTCCGTCGAGCGGACGGCCGGACGCGTCCAGCACGCGGCCAAGCAATTCCCAGCCGACCGGCAGACGCTTCGCGCCCGCGTTCGGATCGGCGATCGGCGCGCTTTCGAGCGGATACACGCGCGCGCCGGGCAGCAGGCCGATCACTTCGGTGGTCGGCATCAGAAACAGTTTGTCGCCGGAAAAGCCGACGACTTCGGCTTCGGCCATCGGCAGCGAACTGCCTTGCGGCAATTCGATCATCACTTCGGCGCCCACCGACAGGCGCAGGCCCACGGCTTCGAGCACCAGCCCGGCGGCACGCGTCAGGCGCCCGCACGCGCGCATGGGCCGCGCGATCGCATTGCGCTCGCGCAGCGCGTCGAGCCGGCCGCGCCACGCTTGCATGTGCGGATTGCTGTCGAGAGCGGGGTCGTACGGCGGGAAAGAGGGGAGGGCGCAGGGCTCGAAGTGAGGTCCGAATCCGGGTCCGGAGCAGAGTCTGAAACGCGGGCCGTATCGGCGTTGAGAAGCCGCGCCGCGTGTGCGCTGCATTCGAGCGGGGGCCGCCGCCGGTCAGCGCTCGCCGCCGCCGCCGATGCACTGATGCGGAGCGGCTGCGCCGAGCGCGAACCGAGCTGCGCGAGCGCGGCCGGCGACGCGTGCTGTGCGCTTTTGACCGACACATCCGCGAGCGCTTCGGCGCCAAACGACGCCAGCGCCAGTTCGCGTTCAAGCGGCGTCAGATCGCTGGCGCGGATCTCTTCGAGCGTCGGCTTCACCATGTGCTCACCTTGCCGAGCGCGGCGGCGACGCGCTCCCAGCGCGTGTCGATGCCGGCATCCACCTCGCCGGTGGCGGCCTGCGCGCGGCAGCCGCCGCGTTCCACCGACGGCGTCGGTGCGCACGGTCCAGCCGCGCGTTTGCAATTCTTCCATCAGATAGGCTTCGACCACCGGCAGATCGGCAGGACTCACGATCAACGCGGGCGCGCCGACCAGCACGGGTTCGCTGGCAAGCACCTCGCGCGCGGCGGCGATCAGCGCCGTCGGATCGTGCTGCACGTGCTGGCGCACCACCTGCTGCGCGATATCCAGCGCGAGCGTGACCAGCGTTTCGGAGATCGCGCCCTGCGCGCCGTCGAGCGCCGCCTTGAATGTTTCGGCCAAAGCGGCCAGCCGCGCCGCTTCTTCACGCGCTTCGCTCTGACCCTGCGCGAAGCCTTGCGCATGACCCTGGTCATAACCGGCCTGATAGCCGAGCGCCTGACCCGCCACATGGCCCGACGCGATGCCCTGTGCATGCGCGGCGTCGCGCCGACGGTTCAGTTCCGCCTCGAACGCGCCGTGGTCGAACTCGGGTTCGGCGGGTTCGGGCGCGGGCGGCACCGGATCGAACGAGGCCATCTCCCAGCGCTGGTACGCCGAGAGGCTGTCCTTTGCCGGGGAGTTCGGATCAGACATACGCATCTTCCGCCTTGCCGCCTAGAACGATCTGGCCGCCTTCGGCCAGGTTGCGCACGATCTGCAGAATGCGGCGCTGCTGCGTCTCGACTTCGGAGACGCGTACCGGGCCGCGCGCGTCGAGGTCTTCGGCGAGCAGTTCGGCCGCACGCTGCGACATGTTCGACAGGAACTTCTGGCGCAGCGCGGGCGGCGCGCCCTTCAGCGAGATGATCAACGCCTCGGACTCGACTTCCTTCAGCAGCAACTGGATCGCGCGGTCTTCCAGATCGAGCAGGTTCTCGAACACAAACATCTGATCGATGATCTTCTGCGCGAGTTCCGCGTCGTACTGGCGAACATTCTCGATAACGCCTTCTTCATGATTGCTCGACATGAAGTTGAGAATTTCGGCCGCCGTGCGGATACCGCCCATCGGGCTGCGCTTGAGGTTGTCGCTGCCGGACAGCAGGCCGGTCAGCACGTCGTCGAGTTCGCGCAGCGCGGCCGGCTGGATGCCGTCGAGCGTCGCGATCCGCAGCAGCACGTCGTTGCGCAGCCGCTCCGTGAAGCAGGCGACGATTTCCGACGCCTGATCGCGATCCAGGTGGACGAGGATCGTCGCGATGATCTGCGGATGCTCGTTCTTGATCAGTTCGGCGACCGCGCCGGAATCCATCCACTTCAGGCCCTCGATACCGCTGGTATCGCTGCCTTGCAGAATCCGGTCGATGATCGCGCCGGCCTTGTCGTCGCCGAGCGCCTTGGTCAGCACCGAACGGATGTACTCGTTCGAATCCAGCGACATGCCGGTGTGCTGCTCGGCTTCCTTGACGAACTCCTGCAGCACTTCGTCGACCTGCTCGCGGGTCACGTTCTTCAGCGCGGCCATCGCGACGCCGATCTTCTGGACTTCGCGCGGTCCGAGGAACTTGAACACCTGCGCGGCTTCTTCCTCGCCGATCGACATCAGCAGCAGCGCGCTCTTCACTACGCCTTCAGCGCTCATCGGACACCCAATTTTTCACGACGGTTGCAACGATCTTCGGATCCTGGCGCGCGATGCCGCGTGCGAATTCCAGGTTCCGCTCATATTTGTGTTTCGCGCTTTCGAGCGCGAGCGTTTCGCTGTCGGTCTCGATTTCGACCACCGCGCCTTCGCGCTCGGCGGCCGGGATGCCGTCCAGCAGGATCGGCTCGTCCGGCGACGCCAGCGCGGGGACGGCCGGTTCCGGCGGCGGGAACGCGCGGCGCAGCGCCGGCTTGACCATCACGAAGTACAGGAACAGGGCCACTGCGCCGATGCCGAGGTAGGTCGCGATCTGCTTGTACAGCGCGATCATGTCGCGGCGTGCGCCACCACGGCAGGTTCGGCGTTCGGATCGACTTCGGTGGTGAACGCGCTGTTGACCACGTTGACCGAGTCGCCGCGCTGCGCGTCGAAGCCCATCGCGTCCTTCACCAGTTGCGTGACCTGCGCGAGCTTGTCGGCGGTGACCGGCTGCATGGTCGTGTGACCCTTCGCGTCGGCGACCTGCATGTAGTTCACGACCACCGCCACCGACAGGCGCTTGATGCCGCCCATCGGCTGATCGATGTGGCGCACGGTCTTGTCGAGTTCGTAGTTGGTGGTCGAGTCCTTGTGATCGCTGACCGGCGTGGTGGTCACGCCGCTCGCGCCGTTGCCGGCGGTGATCGGCGCGGAGGCCGGTTGCGGCGGCTGGTTCGACAGCGCGCCCGGCACGCCCGAGGCGCCGCTTTGCGACATTTCGGTGGCGCTGCTGCGTTTGCTGGCTGCGGATCGCCGCCTGCTGCGGATTGCCGTTCGGGCCGTAGTTTTCCGAGGTCTGTTCGCTGTGCGAGAAGTCGATGTCGGCGCTGACCTGCGAGTGCGCGTTGCCCGAGCCGAACAGCGGCGACAGGATCGCGTCGATGCGCTGCTGCGTATTGCGCTCGATCTGCTGGCGATACTTCAGCTGCGACGCGTCCAGACCGCTGCCGGTGCTCGGCTGGGTCAGCAGATTGCCGTCCTGGTCGAGAATCGTCACGCCTTGCACCGGCATTTCCGGCACCGCCGACGACACCATATGCGTGATCGCGACCACCTGGCCTTCGTCGAGCACGCGGCCCGGATACAGGTTGACCAGCACCGCCGCCGACGGCGCTTCCTTGTCGCGCACGAACACCGAAGGCTTCGGAATCGCCAGATGCACGCGCGCCGACTTCACGGTCGAAATCGATTCGATCGTGCGTTCGAGTTCGCCTTCCAGCGCGCGCTGATAGTTGATCTGTTCGTCGAACTGGCTGATGCCGAACTTCTGGTTGTCCATCAGTTCGAAGCCGACCGAGCCGCTCTTGGGCAGGCCTTGCGACGCGAGGCGCAGGCGCATCTCATGCACCTGATCGGCCGGCACGAGGATCGCGCCACCGTTGTCGGAGAACTTGTAAGGGATGTTGGCCTGCCTGCAGCGCGGCGATGATCGAGCCGCCGTCGCGGTCGGACAGGTTGCTGTACAGCACCTTGTAGTCCGGCGCGCGCGACCACAGGAACAGGCCGGCCACGATGGCGACCAGCAGCGCGACGGCGAAAATCAGCGGCGCGCGCGGGTTGCCGCGCATCTGCGCGAGGCCGGACAGCCGCTGGGTGAAGTTGCCGCCCATGCCGCCGAGTCCGCCGAGGCCATCGGCGCCGCCGGCCTGGCCGCTGCCGGCCGCGCCGGCGCCTGGCTGCGCGCCGGCCAGCCCCATGCGGGCGTCGGGGTTGATCAATGAGTTGGCTGACGAATCCATGCGTCGGGTATCTCCGGGATGCCTTTGCGTTCTGCCGCCTGCCGCCGCACCGAGGGTCGGCGGGCGTACGGACAGAGACTTTCACCCTTGAAATTATCCGCAGCGCGGCTCAACCCGATTGCTTGAATAGAGCGGGGTTTTCCCCCTAGTTTCGGGCCTTTCTACCGAGGGGCGCTGCTATGCTTTCGGTCAGATCGGTACGGCTGAAATGCGCCGGTCGTTCAATTTAACGGAGAGAACATGACCATGCCCGTGAACGCGCTCTCGTCGGCGCTGCAACAAATGCAGTCGATGGCGGCGCAGGCGGCCGGCGGCACGACCCGGACGTAGCGACCGCAGGCGAACCGGTGCGGCGACGGCCGGCAGCTTTGCCGTCGGCGATGAAGGCGTCGCTCGACAAGATCAGCGACGACCAGAAAACGGCGATCGGCGAATCGCAGGCGTTCGAACTGGGCTCGTCCGAACGTGTCGCTGAACGACGTGATGGTCGACATGCAGAAGGCCAACGTCGGCTTCCAGTTCGGCTTGCAGGTGCGCAACAAACTGGTCTCCGCCTACAACGAGATCGCGCAGATGTCGGTCTGAGCGCGCTTCGGACGGTGCGAGAGGCCGTCACGGGACGCAAGGCCGTTGCACGACTGCGTTGCATGGTTCGCATGCGGGTTGCATGAGTGTCGGCGAAGTCGCCCGCGAGGGTGTGTCCCGCTGCGGCCGTCTATCGCCCTTGCTGGCGTGGCGGCCCGGCGCTGGCTCGATGTGAAGACGTCGACGAGCCCGGCCGGCGCAGGCTTGCTCGTGCGCGATACGTCCCTTAATCCTCCTTACATCGGCCTAAAGCTTTGTCGTTGCCTATCCGATAACCCGGATACAAGCCAGCTGCGGAGCGTCGCCAGACGCCCGGACCGGCTCGCCACGATCAAACCGCAGTCTGTATGAGAGGAGGAGCGCTGATGTTTTCCCAAGGACACGCTGGAGCCAATGCGTACGCACGCGTGGGCGTCGAGACGGGTGTGATGGGCGCAAGTCCGCATCGTCTGATCGTGTTGCTGTATCAGGGCGCAAGGCAGGCTATCGCGCAGGCCCGCATGCATCTTCAGCAAGGCCAGCGTGCCTGATCGCGGCAAGGCGATCAGCAAGGCGATTCGCATCATCGAAAGCGGGCTGCAGCAGTCGCTCAACCTTGAAGTGGGCGGCGAGATTGCAGGGCGGTTGAACGCGCTGTATAGCTACATGGCGCGCCGGCTGCTCGAAGCCAACATAAAACAGAGCGAGGCGATGCTGGTCGAAGTCGACGGCCTGCTGGCGACGCTCGAAGAGGCATGGATCGGGATTGCCCCGGAGATCGCGCGGATGGCAGCCCAGCCGGCCGCGGAAAGCATGAGATGACATCGAACGCAGAATATTTCGCCCGCTACGAGGCGGTCGCAGCGATTTCCTGCCGCATGCTGATGGCAGCCCGGCGAGCACTGTGGAGCGATCTGGTCCACTTGCAGGAGGAATACCGGCATCTGGTGGAGGCGTTGAAAGAGGCCGACTCCGGGGTCAAGCTCGACGAAGCCGAGCGTCTGCGCAAATACGCGCTGATCCGGCAGATTCTCGCCGACGACGCCGCGATCCGCGATCTGGCGAATCCGCGCATGGCCAATCTGTCGGCGCTGTTCGCCGGACGGCCGACCCGCGTGCTCAAGGAACTGTACGGGTTGCGCTAGGGCACCCCGGCTGCACCCGCGTACGACGCGTCCGGCGCACTGCGCCTTGACGCGTTCTGGTTGAGCGCGCAGCCGCCAATGTGACCAAGGAATCGGCATGAACGGAATCGACACGGCCATCGCTTCGGTACTGACGAGCCGGGTCGACAGTCTGCTCGGCATCCAGCCGGGCAGCGCGGCCACCTCGCAGACCGGCGCGACGGGCGTCGCTAACGCGCCGACTACCGCGCCTCCCGCGGCCACTCCGCGCCGCCGCCGTCCGCGCAAACCGCGCTGTCGGCTGTCGCGCTGACGCTCGACGCGATCGCGCGCTCGGGCGGCGAGGCGACGCTCGCGGTGCTCGGCCAGACGCCGATCTGGCCGGCTGCGCCCGCGCTCGATGTGGAACGTCGACGGGCTGCCGCTGTTCGATACGCCGGCGGCTCTGCTTCCGTTTCTGCTCCCGCCGCCGCGCCGGCAGCGGCTTCGAGCGCGACGGCGGCGGCCAATGTCGCGGCGGCTCAGGTGCCGGTCGCGGCGCTCGCGGCCGCGCTCGAACAGACCGTCAGCGGCAGCGGTCTCTTTTACGAATCGCATCTCGCGCAGTGGCTGGCGGGCCAGCGCTCGCCCGACAGTCTCGCCGACGAGGCGCAGAACAAGCTGGTCGCCGAGGCCGCGCAATTGCCGCTCGACTGGACCAGCGACGACGGCGACGCGTCCGCGCCGAATCGCCGTCGACCGGCAGGGCATGGGCGCAGCGGCCAACGGCGCGCCAACGGTGCGCCGAATGGCGCGTCCGACGCCAATGCGCAACACGCGCCTCCCGCTCCAATCAGTCGATCCTGACCGCGCAGGCCGCGCGTTTCGCGGCGGGCGAGGTGCTGGCCAATTCGCTGTCCGATCTGAACAATCAGCCCGTCGACGCACGCGAGCCTGCACAGCGCGACGGCGCCAACCAGCCGACGCCGGTTCGTCGCCAGACTTCGCAGTCACGGCGGCGCGGTGCATCCCGCGACGGTGCCGCTCGTGCGCCAGCAACTGGATCTGCTCGCCACCGGGCAGTTTCGCTGGACCGGCGAAGCGTGGCCGGGCGCGCGGCTCGACTGGACCATCGAACAGGACGGCGACGAATGGGACCGCAGCGGCGGCGGCACCGCGAGCGAGGACGATCAGCCGTGGCGCACGCGTCTGACGCTGTCGTTGCCGACGCTCGGCACCGTCGACGCCGAATTGACGCTGACCGGCACGCGGCTGGTCGCGCGCGTGCAGGCGAGTCCCGGCGGCGCGGCGCGGCTGGCGACGCAGGGCGAGAGCTTTCGTCAGCGGCTGGCGGCGGCGGGTATCGAACTGAACGGCTTGACTGATTCGCGAGATCGGCGGCGGCGTGCCGGCGGCGCGACGGCGCGACGAGTGCGGCGGGCGCTCAGGCGGCGGCTTCGGCCTATGCGCGCTCGGCTTCGGCGGCTGCTACGGCGGCTGCGTCGACCGCATCGGCTGCTCGGCTGCTTCGGCTGGCGAAGCGCGTCGCGGCCGCTGCGGTCGACGCGATGCCGCGCCGCGTCCGACGATTTCGACTGGGACATCTGATGAGCCGCAAGAATCGCCGCAGTGCGGCCGCGCTCGTGTACGACGCCCAGGGCGGCGATGCCACGCCGCGCGTGGTCGCCAAAGGCTACGGGCTGGTCGCCGACATGATCGTGCAGCGGGCCAAGGAAGCCGGTCTGTATGTCCACGAGGCGCCCGAAATGGTGTCCCTGCTGATGCAGGTGGACCTCGACTCGCGCATTCCGCCGCAGCTTTATCAGGCGGTGGCGGAATTGCTGGCGTGGCTGCATCGGCTGGAAAGCGGCGCGGAGCATCGAGTCCGCCCACAGCGCGAGCGACGACGAACAGGACGTGACCGACGTGGTCGCGACCGACGTCGAAGGCGGCCCGGCCGCGCGTTGAAGCGGCGAGCGCCGGGCTACCGCTCGCGCCGAGAAAGTCGCCGATCAGAACCGCATCATCAACTTCAGCAGCGCATTGACCCGCTTGCCGTACGGCGGCGAGATCCAGCCGCGCGCGTTCAGCCGCGCCTGGGTCAGCACCGGCTTCATCTTCGAGAAGGTCACGAAGCCTTCGTAGCCGTGATACGCGCCCATCCCGCTCGCGCCGACGCCGCCGAACGGCAGGCTTTCGCACGCCAGATGCATCAGCGTTTCGTTGATCGCCATGCCGCCGGCAATCGTTTCGTGCGTCACGCGGTCGATCGTGGCGCTGTCGTCAGCGTACAGATACAGCGCGAGCGGACGCGGCCGGGCGTTGATCCACGCGATCGCGTCGTCGAGCGTGTCGTACGGGACGATCGGCAGCAGCGGCCCGAAGATTTCCTCCTGCATCAGCGCGCAGTCGTCCGGCGCGTTCGTGACGACGATCAGCGGAAAGCGGCGGCTTGCCGGGTCGGGTGCAGTGCCGGTCAGCGCGTGCAGTTGCGCGCCGGCGGCCAGGGCTTCGTCGGCGAGACGTTCCAGGCGCGCGAAGTGCCGCGCCGAAATGATCGACGTGTAATCGGGATTCTGTGCGAAGCCGGGGTACATCTTCGCCATGCGCGCGCGCGCCCGTTCGATGAACGCCTGCTCCTTGCCGCGCGGCACCAGCACGTAGTCCGGCGCGACGCAGGTCTGGCCCGCGTTGAGCGTCTTGCCGGCGACGAGGTTATCCACCGCATTGTCGAAACGCGCGTGCGCGCCGATGATGGCCGGCGACTTGCCGCCCAGTTCGAGCGTGACCGGCGTCAGATGTTCGGCGGCGGCGCGCATCACTTCATGGCCGACCTTGGTCGAGCCGGTGAACAGCAGATGGTCGAACGGTTGCGCGCTGAACGCGGCGGCGAGCGTCGCGTCGCCGTTGACCACCGCGACGTGATCGCGTGCGAAGGTCTGGCCGATCAGTTGCTCGAACAGCGCCGAGGTGCGCGGCGTCAGTTCGGACATCTTGATGATCGCGCGATTGCCGGCCGTCAACGCGCTGATCAGCGGCCCGACGGCGAGCAGCACCGGATAATTCCACGGCACGATGATGCCGACCACGCCGAGCGGCTGCGGCACGACTTTCGCGCGCGCCGGCAGCAGCCATTTGTTGGTGCTGCGGCGCTGCGCTTTCATCCAGCGCTTGCCGTGTCTGAGCGCGGCGTCGATCTCTTCCTTCACCAGCAGGAATTCGGCGAGCAGCACTTCCTGTTTCGCGCGATTGCCGAAATCGGCGTTCATCGCGTCGGCGAGCGCGTCGCGATTGTCGAGCATGACTTTGCGCAGCGCTTTCAGATGCGCGGCGCGGGTTTCCCATGACGGATACGGCGCGCGCAAATAGGCATGGCGCTGGTCGCGCAGCAGCGCTTCGAGCGCGGCGACTTCTGGCAGATCGTTCTTCATGGCTGTCCACTCCCTGATGGATGACGGTGCGCGTTCGATCGCGCTTATCTGATTCGTGATTGTCGCGATTGTCGTGACTGTCGTGATTGCTGCGTGGCGACGTCGCGTGAGCGTTAGCGCGACGGCAAGCTCACGCTGGAAAAGCCCGCTCGATGATCGCCGCGTGATCGAAGGTCGCCGGCAACGTGCCGTACACGCGACCGCTTTCGCCGCAACCGTCGGCGAGACGCGTGGCGATGAACGCGTCGGCGACTTCGGCCGGCGCGTGCTTCGCGAGCAGCGTGCCTTGCGCGATCAGCACGATCTGCTGCGCGATCCGCCGCGCCGAGCTTTCGCGCGCGTCGGCGGGGCCGTTGAGCGTGGCGACCAGCTTGCCGAGCGCGGCGCTCAACGCCGGATGCGCCTGCGCGTCCGCGTGCCACGCGGCGAACAGCGCCTGCGCGGCTTCGGGCTCGCGCTCCATCGCGCGCAGCACGTCGAGGCACATCACGTTGCCCGAGCCTTCCCAGATCGAATTGACCGGCGCTTCACGATAGAAGCGCGCCATCGGACCGGTTTCGACATAACCGTTGCCGCCCCAGACTTCCATCGCCTCGCCGGTGAATTCCAGCGCGCGCTTGCAGACCCAGTACTTCGCAGCCGGCGTGACGATGCGCCGCCACGCGCGCTCGACCGGAGAGGCGTTCGACGAAGCCGCGTCGGCGGAGGCTTCGAACGCGCGCGCGAGACGCATGAACAGCACCGTCGCGGCTTCCGATTCCAGCGCCAGATCGGCGAGCACATTGCGCATCAACGGTTGGTCGGCGAGACGGCGGCCGAACGCGCTGCGATGCCGCGCATGGTGGATCGCCTGCACCAGCGCCGCGCGCATCAACGCCGCGCTGCCGATCACGCAATCGAGCCGCGTGTAATTCGCCATTTCGATGATGGTCGGCACGCCGCGCCCTTCGTCGCCGATCATGACGCCGAACGCGTCGAGGAATTCGACTTCGCTGCTCGCGTTCGAGCGATTGCCGAGCTTGTCTTTCAGACGCTGGACCTGCACCGCGTTCTTGCTGCCGTCCGGCGCGAAGCGCGGCACGAAGAAGCACGAGAGGCCTTCGTGATCGCCGGTGCGCGCGAGCACGAGATGCGCGTCGCATTGCGGCGCGGAGAAAAACCACTTGTGACCGACGAGCCGGTATTCGCGCGCCACGTCCGCCGCCCGCTAGTGGATACGCGCGGGTCTGATTGCTGCGCACGTCCGAGCCGCCTTGTTTCTCGGTCATGCCCATGCCGATCATCGCGGAGCTCTTCTGCGCGAGCGGCACGTCGCGCGGATCGTGCTCGCGTGCATAAAGCTTGTCGCGCAGCAGTGTCGAACAGCGCGGGTTCGCGTTGCAGCACCGGAATGCTCGCGAACGTCATGGTCAGCGGACACAGCGAACCGGATTCGAGTTGCGCATGCAGAAAGTAACCGGCGCAGCGCGCGACCATCGCACCCGGTTGCGGATCGGAGAACGGCAGCGCGTGCAGACCTTCGCGGCGCAGCAGCGAAAGCAGTGCATGCCACGCGGGATGAAACTCCAGCGCGTCGATCCGCTCGCCGCGCGGACTATGCGTGACCAGTTCGGGTGAATGACGATTGGCGAGTTCGGCGAGCGCGAGCGTGTCCGGCGTGGTGAGCGCCGCGCCGTGCCGACGCAGCGCTTCGCGATGCCAGCCGGCGCCGTCGCGTTCGAGTGCGGCGGACAATGCGGCGTCGCTGGAAAACAGGTTGTAGTCCGCGAGCGGCGGAGCCTGATTGGTCACCTCGTGCGTCTGGCCGATACTGTGCCGTTCCATCTGCTGTCTCCGTTCATCGCGAGGTCGCCGCTGCTGCGCCGGGCGACGATGTGGCAGGGGGCGCCCGCTCTGCGCTGTTTCATTGCCGCGTGTCAAGGCGCACGCTGTGAGGACGACGCGCGCCGTGCGCTGTTTGAATGCCGCAAGAGGCCGTCTGGCGGCCGCGAGCGCGTCTTTCATCATAGGGTCGCGGGGGCGCTTGCGTTTAGAGGAATCGCTCTGGCGCGAACCCGCCGCCGCCTGGCAACGCTCCCTACAATGCCGGTAAAACACACGTAGACAAGTGTGCACGAGACAGGGCTCGCGGGCAACGCGGCCCACAAGGAGGAGCGGATGCAATACGACTACATCATCGTCGGTGCAGGCTCGGGCGGTTGCTCGCTGGCAAGCCGTCTCGCGGATAGCTGCCCCGACGCGACGATCGCGCTGATCGAAGCCGGTCCGCACACCGAGCGCAATCTGTTCGTCAACATGCCGGTCGGCGTGGCGGTCGTGGTACCGCAAAAGCTCAAAACCAATTACGGTTATCTGACGACGCCCGCAACCGGGGCTCGCCGGACGGCAAGGCTATCAGCCGCGTGGGCGCGGCTTCGGCGGATCGAGTGCGATCAACGCGATGATCTACACGCGCGGTCATCCGCTCGATTACGACGAATGGGCGCGCCTGGGCTGCGAAGGGTGGTCGTGGGCGGAAGTGCTGCCGTATTTTCGACGCGCCGAAGGCAACGAACGCGGCGCCGATGCGTGGCACGGCGACGCCGGTCCGCTGACGCGTGTCCGATCTGCGCTATCAGAATCCGTTTTCGAAGCGCTTCGTGAAAGCCGCGCTCGAAGCCGGCTACCGGCCGAACGACGACTTCAACGGCGCGGAACAGGAAGGCGTCGGTTTTTATCAGGTAACGCAGCGCGACGGACGCCGCTGCAGCGTGGCCCGCGCCTATATCTACGATCGCACGCGCCCGAATCTGCATGCGATTTCCGACGCCACCGTGCTGCGCGTGACCTTTGAAGGCAAGCGCGCGAGCGGCGTCGAGATCGTTCGCGGCGGAAAAGCCGAAACGCTCGAAGCACGCGCCGAGGTCGTGCTCGCGGCGGGCGCGTTCAACTCGCCGCAATTGCTGATGTGCTCGGGCATCGGGCCCGCCGCGCATCTGCAAGCGCACGGCATTGATGTGTTGCACGATGCACCCGAAGTCGGCCAGAACCTGATCGATCACGTCGATTTCACGATCAACAAGCGCGTGTCGTCGATCGAACCGACGGGCTTTTCGCTGCGCGGCATTGCGCGGATGCTGCCGCAATTCGTCACGTTCATGCGTCATGGGCGCGGCATGCTGTCGAGCAATGTCGCGGAGGCAGGCGGCTTTCTGAAGAGCAGTCCGACGCTCGAGCGGCCCGACCTGCAACTGCATTTCTGCGCCGCCATCGTCGACGATCACAACCGTCGTATGCATTGGGGCCACGGCTATTCGCTGCATGTCTGCGTGCTGCGGCCGCACAGCCGCGGCAGCGTCACGCTCGCCAGCGCCGACGCGCGCACCGCGCCCTTGATCGATCCACGGTTTTTCAGCGATCCGCGCGATCTCGATCTGCTGGTGGACGGCGCGAAGATGGCGCGGCGCATTCTCGATTCGCCGTCGCTCGCCGTGCATGGCGGCCGCGAGCTGTACACGCATTCGGGGCAGTCGGAGGCGGAATTGCGCCGCACCATCGCCGAACACGCCGATACGATTTATCACCCGGTAGCGACCTGCCGGATGGGCGGCGATGCGCGCTCGGTCGTCGATCCGCAATTGCGGGTGCGCGGCGTGACGGGGCTGCGGATCGTCGATGCGTCGGTGATGCCGACCTTGATCGGCGGTAATACGAATGCGCCGACGGTGATGATCGGCGAGCGCGCGGCTGAACTGATCGCGGCGAGTCGGCGGGACGGGCTGACCGCGTTGAGAACGGTGCCGGCGGGTGCGGAGGCGAAGGCGGCGTCTGCGGTTTGATTGCGGCCAATGCAGGTGAGATCGCCGGGGCCGTCGATGCGCTGAATCTGCGAGTCTTCAACGTTGCCAGCGCTCGTGTGCCGCCGTTCCCTTATCCGGCCGGCGGCGCGGACAGTCCCGCGGCGATACCCGTCATCCCAATGCCCGGGCCGAGCATGAACTCATCGCCCGCCTGGCCGGGCAGCGCTTCGCGGGCCACCTGAAGCCAGGCGCGCGCCGCATGCGACAGATAACCGTTGCGGCGCCATCCGATCGCCATTTCCCACGGAATCTCCGGTTCCACGACCGGCAAACACGTGAATTGCGCGGGATCGAGCCGCCGGCAGTAGGGCGCGGGCAGCAACGCAATGCCGACGCCAGCCAGCACCAGCGCCGCCATGAAATCCCAATGTCCGCTGCGACCGACGATGGTCGGCGCAAAACCCGCGGCGCGGCAAGCGTTCAGCACCACGTCGTTCAGCGCGAGGCTTTCGCCGTAGAACACGAACGGCTCATTCGCGAGTTGCGCGAGCGGCACTTCGTGTAGCGCGTCCCATCGCGAACCCGTGCGCGCGACGAGCCAGAGGAGCTGGCGCGTCATCGGCAGCACTTCGATGTTCTCCGGATCGACCGGTTGCAGCACGCCGCCGAGTTCCAGTTCGCCGTTGATCAACGCCGTTTCGATCGCGCGCGAACCTTGCTCGAACAGTTTCAGTTCGATTTTCGGATACCGCTGACGAAATGCGGCGATGGCCGGCGTGAACAGCGCCCCGCCCATCGGCGGAATGCCGATGGTGAGTTCGCCGCGCCCGAGCGTGTCGAGATCGTTCAGTTCGGCCTGTAGGCGCGCGTGCGCCGCGAGCACGTCCTGCCCCCGCTGATATACGATGCGGCCCGCGTCGGTCAGCACCATCTGACGCCCGTCGCGCAGCAGCAGCGGCGAGCCGATCTCGTCTTCCAGCGACTTCACCATCTTGCTGATGGTCGGCTGCGTGACGAACATCTGCTCGGCGGCGACGGTGAAGCTCTGCTGACGAACCACTTCGACGAAATACCGCAACGCACGTAGTTCCACGATCTCAGGCTCCGGAATTCCAAATTGGAATGATTTCGATGATTGTAAGTCATTATATTTATGATGCAGTGCAACTTATACTGCCTTTCTTCAGAAGTCCATTCAGGGATTGCCATGGCCTCGCCCGTTCTTGCTCCGTCCGCCGCCCATGCTCGAACCGGCCGAGCCAGCGGGGTCGTGCGGGTTGCCCGGATCGCGGTACAAAGCGCGGCGATAGCCGGTCTTTGGCTTGGCGCTGATTTCGTCGTGCGCACGTTGCACCTGCCGGTGCCCGGCGGCGTGGTCGGACTGCTCGTCTTGCTCGCGCTGCTGTTTTGCGGCGGCATCGCGCCGCGCTGGATCAAGGCGGGCGCGGATTGGCTGCTGTCCGACATGCTGCTGTTCTTCATTCCGGCGGCGGTCGCGGCTGTGCAATACGGCGGCCTGTTTCGCGAGGACGGCTGGCGGCTTGCGCTGGTGGTCGTCGCGGGCACGCTGATGGTGATGGTCGCGGTGGCCTTCGCAGTCGAACAGGCCAGCCGCCTCGAGCGGCGCCTGGCGCTGCGCCGCGCGCTGGTCGCGCGGCACGCTGCGCGGGGCTGATCTTCCGCCCGGTTTATCTCCGCCGAGAGCCTACCTATGAGCCAGTTCTACGCGTCCCTTTTTGCCGACGACGCCTCGCGTCTGATCGCGGCAGGCTGCCTGGTTCTGACCGTCGTGCTGTATTTCGCGTCGAAGGCGCTGTACGCGCGCTTCAGGTCGCTCTGGCTCACGCCGCTCGTGGCCGTGCCGGCCGTGCTCGCGGCCATCGTCCTCGTCGCGCACATTCCCTATCCTGTCTATTTTGAGGACACGCGCTGGCTGATGTGGCTGCTCGGCCCGCCACCGTCGCGTTCGCCGTGCCGATTTACGAGTACCGCGAGTTGCTGAAACGGCACTGGATTTCGCTGTCCGTCGGTGTGACGGTCGGGATACTCGTGGGTGTCGGCGGATCGTTGATGCTGGCGAAGCTTCTGCATTTGTCGCCGGAACTGCAACGCAGCCTGATGACGCGCTCGGTCTCGACACCGTTCGCGCTCGCCGTCTCCGACAAGATTCATGCGCCGAAGGACCTCACCGCGCTGTTCGTGATCGCCACCGGCGTCTGCGGGATGCTGTTCGGCGAACTCGTGCTGGGATTCGTGCCTTTGCGCACGCGGCTCGCGCGCGGCGCGTCGTTCGGCGCGGCCGCGCATGGCGTGGGCACCGCGAAGGCGCGCGAGTTGGGTCGCGAAGAGGGCGTGGTCGCCAGTCTCGACGATGATGATCGCCGGCGTCGTGATGGTATTGCTCGCGCCGCTGCTGGGATGGCTGCCGATCTGACGCTGTCGCCCTAACACGACGCGGTTTGCGTGTGACTCGATGTCGACTACGCCGATTTCCCCACCTTCGACTTCGCCGCCCACGCGGCCACCCTCAGCAATACGATGCCGATCAGCCTGATCATCCGGCGCGCGGCCTTTGCGGCGCTTGGCGGCTTTCTGATGGACGAGGGTGTTCGCCGGATCGGCGGAGAAGACGGCGCGTTTTCGTGGACGCTGCGCGAGCTTTTCGGCAACCCGCGCCTCGCAGATGCGAACGCGTGCGCATGCATTACCACGGGGGCATCGACGCCGAGCGCTACCGTCGTTGCACGCTGGGCCTGCAAACGCCCAACCCCGCCGATGTCGCCGAAGCATTCCGTCTCCCGCCTCAATTGGCCGACACCGCGCCCGCAGGCGTCATGCAATTGCATGCGGCGCACGTCAGTTAGGCGCACGCAAGGAGGACGGCGGAACCGTCCCCAAATCCAATCCCCACGCCCCGAAGCTATCTCGATTTGCTACAATCGCCGTTCGTCTTCGAGGAGCGTTGCGACGGGTACCGCGAATCTGCATTCGCTGGCCGCCCGCCAGGCTCGAAGGCTTCAATCGGAGGGCCATGAATGCGCATTGCGCTTTCTCAACCACCGCATCGAACCGCGCTCACGTCAAATTTCTAGTCACTACTTAGAAAGGAGGGCGTGATGAACGCCGCAGTTATCGATTCCCAAGCTTCCCAGGACTACCTCGTTGCCGACATGTCGCTTGCCGACTGGGGCCGCAAGGAACTCAACATCGCCGAGACCGAAATGCCCGGCCTCGTGCAAACGCGCGAAGAGTACAAGGCGCAGCAGCCGCTGAAGGGCGCGCGCGTTGCAGGTTCGCTGCACATGACGATCCAGACCGGCGTGCTGATCGAGACGCTGACCGCGCTCGGCGCCGACGTCCGCTGGGCCTCGTGCAACATTTTCTCGACGCAGGATCATGCTGCCGCGGCCATCGCCAAGGCTGGCGTGCCGGTGTTCGCATTCAAGGGCGAATCGCTCGACGAATACTGGGAATTCTCGCACCGCATTTTCGAATGGCCGAACGGCGAATTCGCCAACATGATCCTCGACGACGGCGGCGACGCCACGTTGCTGCTGATCCTCGGCGCGAAGGCTGAGAAAGACCGCTCGGTGATCTCGAAGCCGACCAACGAAGAAGAAGTCGCGCTGTACAAGTCGATCGCTTCGCACCTCGACGCGGACCCGACGTGGTACTCGACGCGTCTGTCGCACATCCAGGGCGTGACCGAAGAAACCACGACCGGCGTGCACCGTCTGTATCAGATGGAAAAGGAAGGCCGCCTGCCGTTCCCGGCGATCAACGTCAACGACTCGGTCACCAAGTCGAAGTTCGACAACCTGTATGGCTGCCGTGAGTCGCTGGTCGACGGTATCAAGCGCGCAACCGACGTGATGATCGCGGGCAAGATCGCGGTCGTCGCCGGTTACGGCGACGTGGGCAAGGGCTGCGCGCAATCGCTGCGCGGTCTGGGCGCAACCGTGTGGGTCACGGAAATCGATCCGATCTGCGCACTGCAGGCGGCGATGGAAGGCTACCGCGTCGTGACGATGGAATATGCGGCCGACAAGGCCGACATCTTCGTGACGGCAACCGGCAACTTCCACGTGATCGGCCACGACCACATGGCAGCGATGCGCCACAACGCGATTGTCTGCAACATCGGTCACTTCGATTCGGAAATCGACATTGCGTCGACCCGCAAGTACCAGTGGGACAACATCAAGCCGCAAGTCGACCACATCATTTTCCCGGACGGCAAGCGCGTGATCCTGCTGGCTGAAGGCCGTCTGGTGAACCTGGGTTGCGCAACGGGCCACCCGTCGTTCGTGATGTCGAACTCGTTCACGAACCAGACGCTCGCGCAGATCGAACTGTTCACGCAAGGCGACAAGTACGAAAACAAGGTGTACGTGCTGCCGAAGCATCTGGACGAGAAGGTCGCACGCCTGCATCTGGCGCGCATCGGCGCGAACCTGACCGTGCTGTCGGACGAGCAGGCCGGCTATATCGGCGTCGACAAGAACGGTCCGTTCAAGCCGAACCACTATCGCTATTAAGCGCGTGCAGTCTGCTTAGCCAGACACACCGGCGGTTGTAACCGCATGAGAGTCTGAGAACAGGGCGGCGCGCGATGCGCCGCTTTGTTCGCCATGCCCGTGCTTTCGCCACCTTTTCTATTCAACGGACATCCTGCCTGCAAGGAGCTCTACATGACCGTGCTGCTGACCTGGTTGATCAACGCGCTTGCGCTGCTGATCATCACCTACCTCGTTCCGTCGATTCATATCCGCAGTTTCGGCACCGCCTTGATCGTCGCGGTGGTGCTCGGGTTGATCAACACGATCCTGCGTCCGGTGCTGATCCTGTTGACGCTGCCCGTGACGATCGTCACGCTCGGACTCTTCATCCTCGTGGTCAATGCGCTGTGCTTCTGGCTGTGCGCGTCGCTGCTGAAGGGCTTTGAAGTGTCGGGTTTCTGGTCGGCGTTCTTCGGCTCGATTCTGTACAGCATCGTTTCGTGGCTGCTGTCCGCGCTTATTTTCGGCAACCGCAGTCTGGGTTGACCCACTGGATCATGAACCCGATCGAACTCTCATTCGAATTTTTCCCGCCTAAAACGCAGGAAGGCGTCGAGAAGCTGCGCGCCACGCGCGCGCGAACTCGCGGCGTTCAAGCCCAAGTTCGTGTCCGTCACGTTCGGCGCGGGCGGCTCGACGCAGCAGGGCACGCTCGATACCGTCATCGACCTCGCGAAGAGCGGCGTCGAAGCCGCGCCGCATCTGTCGTGCATCGGTTCGTCGAAGGAAAGCCTGCGCGCGATTCTCAACGAATACCGTGCGCACGGCATTCGCCATATCGTCGCGCTGCGCGGCGATTTGCCGTCCGGCATGGGCGAAGTCGGCGAACTGCGTTATGCGTCGGAACTGGTGAGCTTTATCCGCGCCGAATTTGGCGACTGGTTCTGGATCGAGGTGGCCGGTTATCCGGAATACCACCCGCAGTCGCGCTCGCCGCGTCACGATCTGGAGAACTTCGCCCGCAAGGTGAAGGCCGGCGCGAATTCCGCGATCACGCAGTACTTCTTCAACGCGGACGCGTATTTCCGTTTCGTCGACGACGCGCGCAAGCTCGGCGTGGACGTGCCGATCGTGCCGGGCATCATGCCGATCACGAACTACTCGCAACTGATGCGCTTCTCGGAAATGTGCGGCGCCGAAGTGCCGCGCTGGGTTGCGCGCCGGCTGGAGAGTTTCGGCGACGACCGCGAGTCGATCCGCGCGTTCGGTCTGGATGTGGTGGCGGACCTGTGCCGGCGTCTGATCGACGCCAAGGTGCCGGGCCTGCATTTCTACACGCTCAACGGCGCTGCGGCGACCACGGCGATCTGCGAACGGCTGGACGCCTGAAGGCTCTGCCGGTTGACTCATCCGCGCGGCTGCAATGGCCGCGCGGCCTGCTTTCCCCGCCTGCTTCTACTTTCGACAACTTCTGCGCGTAAAGCCGATACAGCGGCGCGGACAGCACCTTGATACTGCCAAACCATCCATTGGTGAATCGATACGAAGTCATGGCGCTGCCTGAACGTTCGTCGAAATCGGCCATTAAACGGCGCCGACTATTCAGAAAAGACGACCGTAAGCACATGGCATCAGACTGGAAGCAAATGGTAAGCCCTTGTTGAAGCTCATTTTTGTGCTGTCTATGATCAAAGCGCAGTCGATCCGGCTGCTGTGCGGAGGACGATATGACAGTGTCACGAAAGCTGCTTGCGCTTCACCAGTTCTGCCTGCCCGCCGCTTCCGCGTTCGCGGTCGCCGCGAGCGCCTTGATGTGTGCGCCCGCGCAGGCGGCCACGCTGCCCGACAAGACTCTCGTGTTCTGCTCCGAGGGCAGCCCCGCGGGCTTCGACACGGCGCAGTACACCACCAGCGTCGAATTCAGCGCAGGTTCCTACACCGTCTATAACCGGCTGATCGAATTCGCGCACGGCAGCACCGATATCGAGCCGGGGCTCGCCGAAAAATGGGATGTTTCGCCGGACGGCCTGACCTACACGTTCCATTTGCGCCCCGGCGTCAAGTTCCAGACCACCTCGTTCTTCAAGCCGACGCGCGACATGAATGCCGACGACGTCGTCTTCACGTTCCAGCGGATGCTCGATCCGGAGCAGCCGTTCCGCAAGGCGTACGCGGTGCCGTTTCCGTATTTCAACGATCTGGGGCTGGCGAAGAATATTTCGAAGATCGAGAAAGTCGATCCCTCCACGGTGCGCTTCACGCTTAAAGAAGTCGATGCGCCGTTTTTACAACAGATTGCGATGCCGTTCGCGTCGATTCTGTCGGCGGAATATGCCGACCAGTTATTGAAAGCGGGTAAGGCGTCGGATATCAATCAATATCCGGTCGGCACCGGTCCATTCATTTTCCGCAGTTATACGAAGGACGATTCGATTCGCTTCGACGGCAATCCCGATTACTGGAAACCGGGCGTGGTTAAAGTCAGCAAACTGATTTTCGCGATTACTGTCGACCCCGCCGTGCGTTTGCAGAAAATCAAGCGCGGCGAATGTCAGGTGATGGCGTATCCGCGCCCCGCCGATATACCGACGGTTAAAGCGGATTCATCGCTCGCGATGCCGAGCCAGGTGGGTTTCAACCTCGGCTATATCGCGTACAACACGACCAAAAAGCCGCTCGATAACGTGCTGGTGCGTCGCGCGCTCGATATGTCGGTCAACAAGAAGGCGATTATCGATTCGGTCTATCAGGGCGCGGGCCAGGCGGCGACCAACCCGATGCCGCCCACCCAGTGGGGTTACGACAAGAATCTGAAGGACGCTCCGTACGACACGGACAAGGCGAAAGCGCTGCTGAAACAGGCGGGTTATCCGGATGGCTTCGAACTCACGTTATGGGCGATGCCGGTTCAACGGCCGTATAACCCGAATGCGCGCCTGATGGCGGAAATGCTTCAGGCCGATTGGGCGAAGATCGGCGTGAAGGTCAATATCGCCACGTATGAATGGGGCGAATACATTCGCCGCGCCCATGCCGGCGAGCATCAGGCGATGCTGATCGGCTGGACTGGCGATTATGGCGACCCGGATAACTGGCTCGGCGTATTGCTCGGCTGCGATGCGGTAAATGGCAGTAACTTTTCCAAATGGTGCTACAAGCCTTACGACGATCTGATTCGAAAAGGCCGTGGCACCACCGATATGGCTGAGCGCACCAAGGCTTATACGGAAGCCCAGGAGATATTCAAAGACCAGGTGCCATTCACACCGATCGCTCACTCCACGGTGTATCAGCCGATCAGTAAAAACGTGGTCGGTTTCAAGGTCGATCCGTTCGGTCCGACTCAATTCATGAATGTCGGGCTGAAATAGCCGTAGCAGGACGCATTTTTGCTTCCACTCTTCCGATAGACCCGCATGTGCCGGCCCTCGCCGGCCGCATGCGGTCATCCTGATACCCAAAGTGTTTCCGATCGTCAACACGGGGAATTTCCTCCGCTTGTTGCTGCGAGCCAAGCTCAAGTAATATCGCGCTACGCTGGCGGTAGCCGGCCCTGAACCTGGAGGAAACATGAAGCAAAACAATCTGTTGCGCGCCGTGCGTGTTACGACGCTCGTCGCCGCTGCAGCGGCATCGCTGGTGGGCGCGAACAACGCGCGCGCCGAGATTCCGAACAAGACTCTCGTCTACTGCTCAGAAGGCAGCCCAGCGGGTTTCGATCCTGCCCAATACACGACGGGTGTCGACTTCACGGCCAACACGTTCACCGTTTATAACCGCCTCGTCGAATTCGAGCGCGGCGGCACGAAGGTCGAGCCGGGTCTCGCAGAGAAGTGGGATGTGTCGGCGGACGGCAAGACCTACACGTTCCATCTGCGTCATGGCGTGAAGTTCCAGACCACGTCGTTCTTCAAGCCGACCCGCGATTTCAACGCGGACGACGTCGTGTTCTCGTTCCAGCGCATGCTGGACCCGAACCAGCCGTTCCGTAAGGCGTATCCGGTGCAGTTTCCGTACTTCACCGACATGGGCCTCGACAAGCTGATCACGAGCGTCGAAAAGGTCGATCCGTACACGGTCAAGTTCACGCTGAAGGAAGTCAACGCGCCGTTCATCCAGAATCTGGCGATGGAATATGCGTCGGTGCTGTCGGCGGAATACGCGGATCAACTGTTGAAGGCCGGCAAGGCGTCGGACATCAACCAGTTCCCGGTCGGCACGGGCCCGTTCATTTTCCGCAGCTACACGAAAGACGCGACGATCCGCTTCGACGGCAATCCGACTTACTGGAAGCCGAACGCAGTGAAGATCTCGAAGCTGATCTTCTCGATCACGCCGGACGCCGGCGTGCGCGTGCAGAAGATCAAGCGCGACGAATGCCAGGTGATGAGCTATCCGCGTCCCGCTGACATCGCGCCGCTGAAGGCCGAAGCGAACATCGACATGCCGTCGCAACCGGGCTTCAACCTCGGCTACCTCGCGTACAACGTGACGCACAAGCCGGTCGACAATGTCGAGGTGCGCCAGGCGCTCGACATGGCGATCAACAAGAAGGCGATCATCGAGTCGGTGTACCAGGGCGCAGGCCAGCTCGCGACCAACCCGATGCCGCCGACCCAATGGTCGTACGACAAGAACCTGAAGGCCGCGTCCTACGATCCGACCGCCGCGAAGGCGCTGCTCACGAAGGCAGGCTTCCCGAACGGCTTCGACATCACGCTGTGGGCGATGCCGGTGCAACGCGCGTACAACCCGAACGCCCGTCTGATGGCCGAAATGATCCAGGCCGACTGGGCCAAGATCGGCGTGAAGGCGAAGATCGTCACGTACGAATGGGGTGAGTACATCAAGCGCGCTCACGCCGGTGAAGACGACACGATGCTGATCGGCTGGACGGGCGACAACGGCGATCCGGACAACTGGCTCGGCACGCTTGCTCGGCTGCGAAGCGGTGAACGGCAACAACTTCTCGAAGTGGTGCTACAAGCCGTTCGACGACCTGATCCAGAAGGGCCGTGTGACGTCCGACGTGGCTGCACGCACGAAGGCTTACGTCGAAGCGCAGCAGATCTTCGCTCAGCAACTGCCGTTCTCGCCGATTGCTCACTCGACGGTGTATCAGCCGGTCAGCAAGAAGGTGGTCGACATGCGCATCGAGCCGCTTGGCTATGCACGCTTTGACGGCGTCAGCGTCAAGTAATCGGTTTGCCAAGTCATAAAATTTGCGCAGTACGCTTTTCGCACGGTTAGAAAACTGGTCGAAATGGTCCGGCGACCGGGGTCACAAGCCCTCGTCGCCGGTTGCGTTTTTTCTTCACCAAGACCATAGGGACGAACCATGTTCCGCTTTGTTTTGCGCCGCATCGGCATGGTGATACCGACGTTCATCGGCATCACGATCCTTGCGTTCGCGCTGATTCACCTGATTCCGGGCGACCCCATCGAAGTGATGATGGGCGAGCGCGGCGTCGATCCCGCGATGCATGCGGCCGCGCTGCATCGTCTCGGGCTCGACGAGCCTCTGCCGATGCAGTACGTCCACTATCTCGGCCGCGCGGTGCACGGCGACCTCGGCACCTCGATCATCACCAACACCAGCGTGATGGGCGAATTCCTCGCACGCTTTCCCGCCACCGTCGAACTGTCGATCTGCGCGATGCTGTTCGCGCTGATCGTCGGTCTGCCGGCGGGCGTGTTCGCGGCCTTGCGGCGCGGCACGGTGGTCGATCACGGCGTGATGGGCACCGCGCTCACCGGCTATTCGATGCCGATCTTCTGGTGGGGCTTGATCCTCATCATGGTGTTCTCGGTGAAACTCGGCTGGACGCCGGTGTCGGGCCGCATCGCAGTCGAATACGACATTCCGCACGTGACCGGCTTCATGCTGATCGACGCGCTGATGCCGGGCACCGACGAAGGCGCGTTCAAATCCGCGTTGAGCCATCTGATCCTGCCCGCCATCGTGCTCGGCACGATTCCTCTGGCGGTGATCGCGCGCATGACCCGTTCGTCGATGCTCGAAGTGCTGCGCGAGGACTACATCCGCACCGCGCGCGCGAAGGGCCTGCCGCCGGGACGCGTGATCGTCGTGCATGCGCTGCGTAATGCGCTGATTCCGGTGGTGACGGTGATCGGTCTGCAGGTCGGCACGCTGCTCGCGGGCGCGGTGCTGACCGAGACGCTGTTCTCGTGGCCGGGCATCGGCAAGTGGCTGATCGATGCGATCAGCCGACGCGACTATCCGGTCGTGCAGGGCGGTATCCTGATGATCGCGACACTGGTGATCGTCGTGAACCTCGTCGTCGATCTGTTGTACGGCGTGCTTAACCCACGCATCCGCCATACGAGGTGAACACGATGGCAGACATACAAAACACAGTCCCCCAGTCGGTCACGCCGCCCAGTGGCCGCGCCATCGCCGCCCGTGAATTCTGGGCGAATTTCTCGCGTAACCGTGGCGCGGTCGGCGCGGGCATCATCGTGCTGCTGCTGGTCTTCATCGCGATCTTCGCGCCGCTGATCGCGCCGCATAGCCCGATCGAACAGTACCGCGACAACGTGAAGATCCCGCCTGCCTGGCTCGACGGCGGCAACTGGAAGTTCATTCTCGGCACCGACGAAGCGGGCCGCGACATCCTCTCGCGTCTGATGTACGGCGCGCGGCTGTCGTTCTGGATCGGCTTCGTATCGGTCGTGCTCGCGCTGATTCCGGGCATCGTGCTCGGGCTGATCGCCGCGTTCTTCGAGAAGTGGGCCGACACGCCGATCATGCGCATCATGGACGTGCTGCTCGCGTTGCCGTCGCTGTTGCTCGCGGTCGCCGTGGTCGCGATCATCGGTCCAGGCCTCGTCAACACGATGCTGGCGATTGCGATCGTCGCGCTGCCGGGCTATGTGCGTCTGACGCGCGCGTCGGCGCAGGGCGAGTTGCAGAAAGAGTACGTGACGGCGTCGCGTGTGGCCGGTGCGGGCACGATGCGTCTGATGTTCTCGCAGGTGCTGCCGAACTGCACCGCACCGCTGATCGTGCAGGCTACGCTCGGTTTTTCGTCGGCGATTCTCGATGCGGCCGCGCTCGGTTTTCTCGGGCTCGGCGTGCAGCCGCCGTCGGCGGAGTGGGGCGCGATGCTGGCCTCGGCGCGCGATTACATCGACAGCGCATGGTGGATCGTCACGATGCCGGGTCTGTCCATCCTGATCTCGGTGCTCGCGATCAATCTGCTCGGCGACGGGCTGCGCGACGCGCTCGATCCCAAACTGAAACGGATGGCATGACATGACCTACGCTATTGACCATCCGCAACCTCGCGGTGAATTTCAACGGCCTGCCCGCCGTCGACCGCATCAACCTCGACGTCGCTCCCGGCGAAGTCGTCGGCGTGGTCGGCGAATCGGGCTCGGGCAAGAGCGTGACGATGATGGCGCTGATGGGCCTGATCGACGCGCCCGGCAAAGTCACCGCCGACGAAGTCACGTTCAACGGCACGAATCTGCTGAAGGCCTCGGCGAAGGAACGCCGCAAGATCATCGGCAAAGATATCGCGATGGTGTTCCAGGACGCGCTCACCAGTCTGAATCCGAGCTACACGGTCGGCTATCAGATCAAGGAAGTGCTGAAGCTGCACGAAGGCCTGCGCGGCAGCGCGCTCGACAAGCGTGCTCTGGAACTGCTCGACCAGGTCGGCATTCCCGATCCGAAAGGGCGCATCAACTCGTTTCCGCATCAGATGTCGGGCGGGATGAACCAGCGCGTGATGATCGCGATGGCGATTGCGTGCAACCCGAAACTGCTGATCGCCGACGAGCCGACCACCGCGCTCGACGTGACGATCCAGGCGCAGATCATGGAGTTGCTGATCCAGCTGCAAAAGGAACGCGGCATGGCGCTGGTGCTGATTTCGCACGATCTGGCGGTGGTGTCCGAGGTCGCGCAGCGCGTCGCGGTCATGTACGCTGGCGAAGTGATCGAAACCAACAAGGTGCCCGATATCTTCGCAGCGCCGCATCATCCGTACACGGAAGCGCTGCTGGCGGCGATTCCCGAGCACAACGTGGGCGCGGTGCGGCTCGCGGCGTTGCCGGGGATGGTGCCGGGCCGCGACGATCGACCGAAAGGGTGTCTGTTCGCGCCGCGCTGCAAGTACGTCGTCGACGATTGCGTGAAGGCGCGGCCCGCACTTGCACCGATGCAAGGTCACGCGGAAGTCGCACGTGTGCGTTGCATCAAACCCCTGAACCTGAGCGGCGACGCCAACGTTCACACCCATGGAGGCGCACGATGAACGCAGTACCTGAAACGCGGCGCCAGTCGGACCATGCGGGCGATCACGTGCTGGTCGCTGACAACCTCGCGCGCTATTACACCGTCAAGCGCGGCATGTTTGCGTCGGGCACGGTGAAGGCGCTAAACGGTGTGTCGTTTGCGCTCACGCGCGGCAAGACGCTGGCGGTGGTCGGCGAATCCGGCTGCGGCAAATCCACGCTCGCGCGTCAGCTCACAATGATCGAAACGCCTAGCGCGGGTCGTCTGCTGATCGACGGTGAAGATGTGGCCGGTGCGGATCACGCGAAGATCGCCGCGTTGCGGCGGCGCGTGCAGATGGTGTTCCAGAACCCGTTTGCGTCGCTGAATCCGCGCAAGACCGTCGAACAGACGCTGGGCGAGCCGCTCGCGATCAACACGCAACTGAGCGCCACCGAGCGCGCCGAACGGATCGCGCAGATGATGCGCACCGTCGGCCTGCGTCCCGAACATGCGAAGCGTTATCCGCATATGTTTTCGGGCGGTCAACGTCAGCGGGTGGCGATTGCGCGCGCGATGATTCTCGATCCGCAGATCGTGGTCGCCGACGAACCGGTGTCGGCGCTCGACGTGTCGATCCAGGCGCAGATCCTGAACCTGTTCATGGACTTGCAGCAGCAGTTCAAGACCAGCTACGTGTTCATCTCGCACAACCTGTCGGTGGTCGAGCATATCGCCGACGATGTGATGGTGATGTACTTCGGCGGCGTCGCCGAACTCGGCGACAAGAAGAAGATCTTCGCGAACCCGAGGCATCCGTACACGCGCGCGCTGATGTCGGCTACGCCGTCCATCTTCGAAGCGGATCGCAGCATCAAGATCAAGCTGCAGGGCGAGATGCCGTCGCCGTTGAATCCGCCGTCGGGCTGCACGTTCCATCAGCGCTGCCCGTATGCGATCGAGCGTTGCCGCAGCGAAGAACCGAAGCTGCGTGAAGTGGATGGCCGTCAGGTGTCGTGTCATCGCGCCGAGGAGGTGGGGGACGTGGATGCCTGATGCAGTGGCGGCGCGTCGTCGTGCGCGCCGCTCGCGTGATGGCGGCCGCCATGCCGCTTTCGCACGCCGCTGGGGAGCGCGCGCACTGACCGGTGCCGTGCTCCTTGGCGTCTGTACTTTTCCGGCCGGGCGTCTCGCGCCGTCCGGTCTCGCGTATGCCGCGGGCGCGGCGGCCAATACGCCCGCGCAAGCGGGGCGTCCGGCGGTTCAGGTGCCGGGCGTGCCGCCGCCACCGCCCGCCAGTTTGCCTGGCTTTCATCCTGCGCCTTCGTTGCCGCCCGCCACGCCGGGCACGACGGCGAGCGGTCCGGTGCGTGTGCAGCCCGCGCGCATGCCGTTCTATGTCGCAACACGCGGCACGACCACGATCTATGTGCTCGGAACGCTGCATGTCGGCGATCCGAACGACTATCCGGCGACCCAGCCCTTCCGTCCGCAGATTCTCGCCGCGCTGGCCGCGTCGCCGACGCTCGCGCTCGAACTGTCGCCCGATGAACTGCTGGTATCGCAAGACGATGTGTCGAAGTACGGCGTCTGCCGCCACGACTGTCTGCCGGGCTTATTGCCCGAGCCTTTGTGGCACAAGCTGGCGATGAGATTGCGCAGCAATCCCGCCGCGCTCGACGCAATCAAGAAGATGCGGCCCTGGCTCGCGTCGCTGGTGGTCGAAACCTACGACTCGCTGAGCGCGGGCCTGCAGACCGAGTACGGCTCGGAAGCGCAATTGCAGAATGTGTATCTGAGGACGCGCGGCAAGATTGTCGGGCTCGAAACGCTGCCTCAGCAAATGCGCGCGTTCACGAATCTGTCGCTCGCGCAGCAGCGCGAAATGCTCGCGCAGGATCTCGTGCAGACGCCCGCGCAAAATGTCGCGGATGTGCGCGCGTTGCACCGGCTCTGGCAGGTCGGCGACGCCGACGCAATCGCCGCGTGGCAGGCCGCCAAATCCGAAAATCTCGCGCGCGACAAACGCATCTCCGATTCGATCGACAACAAGATCGTCTACGAACGCAACCGCCGTTTCGTGTCGCGGATGCTGCAGATCGCCGCGCCGAACAAGCCGGTGTTCGTGGCCATCGGCGCGTTGCATCTGGGTGGCCCGAAGGGCGTGCTGCAGCTTTTGCGGCAGCGCGGCTTCGTGGTGGAAGCGGGCTGACGCGCTATAAAAACATCAGGAAGTTCAGCAGCAGGATATTGATGACCAGCATGCTCAGCGCCGTCGGGATCTGCACCTTGATCACCGCGTTCTTGTCCGGCAACTCCAGTAACGCGACCGGCACCATGTTGAAGTTCGCGGCCATCGGCGTCATCAGCGTGCCGCAGTAGCCGGAAAACATGCCGATCGCGGCCATCACCGCCGGATTGCCGTGAAACACGCCCACCAGAATCGGCACGCCGACGCCGCCTGTCATCACCGGAAACGCGGCGAAGCCGTTGCCCATCACCATCGTGAACAGCGCCATGCCGATGCAGTACACGGCCACCGCGACGAAGCGGTAGTCGAGGCTGATATACGCCGTCGTGACATGCGCGACCGCCTTGCCGACGCCCGCATCGGAGAACACGAGGCCGAGCATGCCGAGCATTTGCGGCAGCACGGCAGCCCACGACAGTGCATCGACCAGCCGGCGCGCTTCTTTCATCGACTGGCCGACGGTGTCGCGCGTCATCACGCAGGCAACCGCGAGCGCGATCACGCAGCCTATGCCGAAACCGATCAGCGTGACGTTGGCCTTTTCGATCAACGGAACGCCGCCAAAGATCAGATGACTCGCCGACAGCGTGACGATCACGGTCACGACGGGAATCGTCAGCGCGGGCACGAACAGCTTGTTGCCGAGGCGCGCGGCGCTCGCCTTGCGGGCTTCGAGCGACAGCGCCTTGGGCTTCGCCGCCGTGACGCCGCCGAAGCCGGCAATCAGCGCCATCACGATCACCGCGACGCCGACCACGGCCGGCGGCAAGCGGTCGCCGATCAGGAAGATCAGTGCGTAGAGAATCCAGAAGCCGCCCGCGGTGAGGCGGCGCGGGTGCTCCTTGTCCGTGACGATCATGCCGCCGATCACCAGCAGCACGACACCCAGCAGCCAGAACAGATAGTTGATGGTGAACGTCATGCTTTGTCTCCCGCAGCGGATTGCGTCGGCGAAACCCGGGCGTTGCCGCGCAATTCGCGTTCGAGCCGCCGGTCGAGCAGATAGAGACGGAAGCCGTGCACGATGAACGCGCAGATCGCAGTCGGAATGCCCCACACGGCCACATGAATCGGCTCGACGACGATGCCCGCTTCTTTCAGGAAGGTCGTCATCAGCACGATTGCGCCGAACGCGACGAAGATGTCCTCGCCGAAGAACAGGCCCACGTTGTCGGTGGCGGCGGAGAACGCGCGCAGGCGGAAGCGCACCGCGTCGCTGAGCTTGCCGAAGCGGGTTTCGGCCGCGCCTTCGGCCATCGGCGCGATCAGCGGACGCACCATTTGCGGATGTCCGCCGAGCCCGGTCAGCCCGACTGCGGCCGTGAGTTCGCGCACCAGCAGATAAACGATCAGCAGACGCCCGGCGGTCGCCGCCTTGATGCTGCCGATCCACGCCTGCGCGCGCTCGCGCAGACCATGCCGTTCGAGCAGGCCGATCACCGCGAGCGGCAGAAGAATGATCAGCGGGATATTGCGTGTCTTGATGAAGCCGGTGCCGATCAGCGCAAGAATTTTTTCAGGCGGGAAATTCGCGGCGAGGCCGGTGACGATTGCGGCGACGGCCACGATCAGCATCGGATTGAACCGCAATAAAAAGCCGACGATGATAACGGCCACGCCAATCAGCGGCCATAGACTGACAGTTGTCTGCATCAGGATCTCCAAACAGGGTTCAACGTCGCCGCTCGTGGCGGCGAACATGGTTATGGCGTCGGGCGGCCCGTGCCTGCGCCTTCTTGTTGTCGCGGCTCTTGGCGGCCGCGTGACTTCGAACTGCAACTGTCTGCACCCGCGTCTGCTGCTCGATGGCGGGTACCGCAAATAAGTCCGGCAGCTGGCAAACGCCCCGCGTGAAAGCGGGGCGCCGGAGGTGTCACAAGAATTGAATTGCTCTGTTTGTCGCGGTGGCGTCGGCGCTGTCGCTCAGACGCGAGCGGCGCCCGCCGCGTGCACTTCGATACCGGCCGCTTGCAGCGCGCTGCGAATCCGTCGCGCAAACGCCAGCGCATGCGGGCCGTCGCCATGCAGACAGATGGTTTGCGCGTTCAGCGGCACCCATTGACCGTCCACGGCTTGCACGCGCTTGCTCGCGGACCATCGCGAGCGTGCGCTCCAGCACTTCGTCTTCGTCGTCGAGCAACGCGCCGGGCTGGTTGCGCGGCACGAGCGAGCCGTCCGCGCGATAGCCACGGTCGGCGAACACTTCTTCGATCGCAGTCAGCCCCGCGTTGCGTGCCGCCGTCACCAGACCGCTGTTCGCGAGCGCGAACACCGCCACCGACGGATCGAAATCGTGCACCGCCGAGACGATCGCGTCGGCGATCTTCGCGTCGCGCGCGGCCTGGTTGTACAGCGCGCCGTGCGGCTTGACGTGCGCGATGCGGCCGCCTTCAGCCTGGGCAATCGCCGACAGCGCGCCGAGTTGATACAGCACGCCTGCGTAAATCTCGCCGGCCGGCAGATCCATTTCCTTGCGGCCGAAATTCTCGGGATCGTTAAAGCTCGGATGCGCGCCGATCGACACGCCTTTCTGCACCGCCCAGCGCACGCATTCGCGCATCGCGTTGGCGCCGCCCGCGTGCCAGCCGCACGCGATGTTCGCCGAGCTGACGAGGTCGAGCAGCGCTTCGTCGGAGCCGCAGCCTTCGCCGAGGTCGGCGTTCAAATCGATTTCCATGGTGTTCCCCTACTGATTGCAAGCGCCGCCAACCTGGCGTTTCGCATCCAGGCTCCCGAAGGGGCGACAGCCCTGCGGGCAGAAAACCGGAGACGGCCCTGCGTTTTCCCGTTACACCGCCGCGACCGCCAACTGGCGCGCGCAGCGTTCTTCATGCATCGCGATCGCGGCGTCGATCTGCCGCAAATACGTGCGTTCTTCCAGCAAAGCCTGACGCGCCTCGTAAGGCGTCGTCGGGATAAAGCGGACGGACGCGTTCAGCCGGACCTGCGCGAGCTTCCACAGATCCGCCTGGATCACCGCGCCGATCTTCGGATAACCGCCGGTGGTTTGCGCATCGCTCATCAGCACGATCGGCTGGCCGTTCGGCGGCACCTGGATCGTTCCCGGCAGCACCGCGTGCGACAGCAGATCGGTTTTCTGCGTGCGTTTCAGTTCGGCGCCCGGCGAGGCGATAGCCCATGCGGTTGCTGTTCGGCGTGACCAGCCATTCGTCGGACCAGAACGATTCGTGCGCGTCTTCGGTGAAGCTGTCGTATTCCGGGCCGCGCAGCACGCGGATCGGAACCGCCCACGGCACGCCCGACGGATGACGGCCGCGCCGCAACGGTTCGTGAACCAGCACGAACTTGCACCAGTCGGGCGCTTTCACGCCGAATTCCGGCGCCTCCGGCGTGAAGCCGACGTGGCCGCGCGGCGGCGGCGCGCCGACCGGCAGACGGTCGCCGTCGCGCAGCGCGCGGCCGCCGAGTCCGCCGAATTGAGCCGGCGAGGTCGGTGCTGCGCGAGCCGAGCATCGGCAATACGTCGATGCCGCCCGCCACGCACACATAGCCGCGCATGCCGCGCTTCGCCGCGTTCAGCACCAGTTCCTGACCGGCTTGCACCGGCAGGCTCCACCATGAATAGACCGGCTTGCCGTCGAGCGTCGCGCCGAATTCGGTGCCGGTGATCGCCACCCGCGTGGCGCGCAGAAAGCGCAGCACGGTCGGACCGAAGGTGATTTCCAGACCGGCCGCATCGGGCCGGTTGCCCACCAGCCGGTTGCCGACTTCCAGCGACAGACGGTCGAGCGCGCCCCCCATCGCGACGCCGAGATGCCGGTAGCCGTGACGGCCGAGATCCTGAATCGTGGTCAGCAGACCCGCGCGAATCACATCGATCATGCGTGTATCCCCGCGATGGTGAAGCGCACCCGGTCGCCCGGCTGCAGCAGCGTGGGCGGACGGCGCGCGGGGTCGAACAGCGGCAGCTCGGTGCGGCCGATCAACTGCCAGCCGCCAGGCGAAGTGGCCGGATAAATGCCCGTCTGCTCTCCGCCGATGCCGACCGAGCCCGCCGGCACTTCCAGTCGCGGCGACGCGCGGCGCGGCGTGTGCAGCGCGGCTTCGAGTCCGCCCATATAGGCGAAGCCCGGCTGGAAGCCGAGGAAGAACACGACATATTCGCCGCCCGAATGGCGTTGCACGACCTCGCTCACGCTGAGCCCGGTGTGATCGGCGACGGCTTGCAGATCGGGGCCGAACTCGCCGCCGTACTGCACCGGTATCTCGACTTCGCGGCCCGGCTCCGGCGTGCTCGCTCACCGCGTCCCAGGCCTTCAGCAACTCGCTCGCCAGCGCTTCGCGGTCGGCTTCGAGCGGATCGAAGACGAGCGTCAGGTTGTTCATGCCCGGCACGACCTCCAGCACGTGCGGCCAGTCGCGCGCGGCGTCGGCGGCCGCCCACACGCGCCGCTGGCATTCCAGCGTGGCGGGCGGCGGCGATTCGCAGACAAGCGCGGCATCGCCGAGCGGAAAAATTCTTGGTTGGCTCATGGCTTAACGGCCCGGGTCGAGTCGAAGGACGTCGAGCACGCTGCGCGCTCGTCGATGCGTTAGCGGCATCTTGACGGGCATCTGACGCACGATGATTGAAGCGTACATTATCAATAAAATATCAACAATTTCTCAATAAGCGTTTTTGCCAGGCTCGCCGGGATGCGCGGCTCGTCGTACACTCCCGACACCTTTCCACCCCGTTTGCCCGAGAATTTTCGCCATGTCGCGCCATCCCACCAAGATCGTTTCATCGGAACATCTCGTGTCCGAGACCAGCGCGGAACTGTCCGAACTCGAGTACGCGCTGATCATGGCCGGCAATGCGTTCAACCGGTGGATGGTGCGCTGCATGTCGGCGGCCGGCGACAAGGACATGACCGCCATCGAAGTATCGCTGCTGCATCACGTCAGCCATCGCGAACGTCGCAAGAAACTGGCGGACATCTGCTTCGTGCTGAACATCGAGGACACCCACGTCGCCACCTACGCGTTGAAGAAGCTCGTAGCTAGAGGGTATGTAAAAAGCGAAAAGACCGGCAAGGAAGTGTTCTTCTCGGCGACCGAAGCGGGCCGCGAGCTGTGTCTGAAGTACCGCGAGGTGCGCGAGAGCTGTCTGATTTCGACGCTGAAGGAAAGCGGCCTGACCAACGAGCAGATCGGCGACGCGGCGCAATTGATGCGCAACGCGTCCGGCTTGTACGACACGGCGGCGCGGGCGGCGGCGTCTTTGTAGCGAGGGTCGGCGCGGCTCGAGCGCCGCATGCTTCAATGCAGCCGGGCGAGGATAAAGCCCAGCCTCGGTGACGATCAGATCGAGCGGAATGTCGTGCGCTTCACGTTGCAGCGTCTTGCGTGCGGCACGCTTCATACGCGATGCCGACCGTGACCGGCTTCTTCGCTCCCGGCCACGCGGCCAGCGTGCGATCGTAATAGCCGCCGCCATAACCGAGCCGGTAGCCGTCGGCATCGAACCCGACACACGGCACGAACAGCAGTTCGGGAACCACCACTTGTCCGGAAGTCGGCTCGGCGATCTTGTGATGGCCGATTTTCATCGGCGTATCGGGCGTCCATGCATGGAATTCGAGCGGCACGCCACGTTCCTTGACGATCGGCAAACTGGCTTCGCGCTGCGCATCGGCGGCCAGCCAGACCGAGATCGCGGGGCGCGCGTCGAACTCGCCCGCGAGCGGCCAGTAGAAGCCCACGCTCTCGCACTCCGTAGTGCTTCAGCGCATCCAGCACGCGACGGCCGAGCGCGGCATTGTGCAAGCCGGCTCGGAAGCCGCTTGCAGCCTTGCTTCCAATAGCATTCGACGCAGCGCCTTTTTCGATTCCGGGACAGGGTTGCATGCTATGCTTGGGTTCAATTCGCGCTCCAGAAACAACGATGTCAAAACGCCTTTACCGAGTATATCGCGCGGCCGGTCTGGCGCTTGCCGCTGCGGCACTCGTCGCGTGCAGCACGGCCTCCGCCGTCAAGCCCATCCCCCTTTCGCAGCTCACCAACGACGACCAGATCTTCGTCCAGTTGCGCGAAGCCGCCCGCAATAACGACGCGGCGCGCGCAGCGCAACTGGCGAGCATGATCCCGAACTATCCGGCGCCTGCGTATCTGGAGTACTTCCAGATCAAGCCGCAATTGTTCGATTCGTCCGGCCATGCGCGCATCGACGCGCCGGATGCGCCGGTGCTGGCGTTCCTGCAGAAGTACGACGGCCAGGCCATCGCCGACCGCATGCGCAACGACTACCTCACGGTGCTCGGCACGCGTCACGACTGGCGCAACTTCGATCAGCAATACGCCCGCTTCGTGCTGAACGACGACACGCAGGTGAAGTGCTACGCGCTCGAATCGCGCGCGTCGCGTGGCGAAAACGTCGCCGACGCGGCGCGTGCGCTGCTGGTCGATCCGAAATGGTACGGCGACGGTTGCGTCGATCTGATCACCATGCTGGGCGTGAACCAGCCAGTTCAGCGCCGACGACATCTGGCAACAGATCCGCCTCGCCTACGAGCAGAACTACACCAACACCGGCAGCAAGCTGCTCGACGCGCTCGAGCAACCAGCCGCCCGATCCGGTGCTGTTCGCGCAGGCCACGAGTACGCCGCCGTTGCTGCTGGCGCGCGGCGTCGGTCCGGATTCGCAGTCGCATCAACTGGCGTTGCTCGCGATCACGCGCATGGCGCGCAACGACCCGGCCATGGCCGCGGCCACGTTCGCGTCGGTGGCGCCGTCGCTGAATTCGCCGGAGCGCGCAATCGGCTGGGGCACGATTGCCTATCAGGCCGCCGCCAAGCAGATGCCGAGCGCGGTGGACTGGTACCGGCTGTCGGCGAATGCGCCGCTGTCGAATCCCGCATATGAATGGCGCACCCGCACCGCGCTGCTGGCCGGCGACTGGAACATGGTGCGCTGGTCGATCGAACAGATGCCCGAGGCGCTGCGCAATCAGCCGTCGTGGGTGTACTGGCATGCCCGCGCGCTCAAGCAGGCCGGCGACACGGCCACGGCCAACCAGGAATTCGCGTCGATCTCGCAAGGCTTCAACTTCTACGGCCAACTGGCTGCCGAAGAACTCGGCCAGAAGATCAGCGTGCCGCCGAAGACCCTCGTCAGCGACGCCGAAGTCCAGCAGGCCGCGAACACGCCGGGCTTCGATCTGGCGCAGCGCTTCTACGCGATGAATCTGCGGCTCGAAGGCAACCGCGAATGGAACTGGCCGCTGCGCACCATGAGCGACCGGCAACTGCTCGCGGCCGCCGAATACGCGCGCCGTATCCAGCTGTATGACCGCACCGTCAACACGGCCGACCGCACGAAGAGCGAGCACGATTTCTCGCTGCGCTATCTGTCGCCGTTCCGCGATATCGTCGAGCGCGATGCGCAGTCGAGCGGGCTCGACGTGGAATGGGCGTACGGGCTGATTCGCCAGGAATCGCGCTTCATCATCAATGCGCGTTCGGAAGTCGGCGCGGGCGGCTTGATGCAGTTGATGCCGGGCACCGCGCAACTGGTCGCGAAAAAGATCGGCCTCGGCCCGATTTCGCGCGAGCAGATGAACGACATCAACACCAACATCCTGCTCGGCACGAACTACCTGTCGATGATCTACAATCAGTTCGACGGGTCCGCCGTGCTGGCCACCGCAGGCTATAACGCGGGTCCGGGCCGTCCGCGCAACTGGCGGGCATTCGTTGCAGCATCCGGTTGAAGGCGCGATCTTCGCCGAAGCGATTCCGTTCCAGGAAACGCGCGACTACGTCAAGAACGTGCTGTCCAACACGGTCTACTACGCGGCATTGTTCGAAGGCCGTCCGCAATCGCTGAAGGCGCGTCTGGGTTACATCGCACCGTAAGCGCCGTGCCGCCGCAGCCTCGTCCGAGGCCGCGGCGCGCCACGCCAGCCGTTGCCGCGGCTTCCACCAGGGAGTCGAAAATGCGACATCAAGCCATTGCGATCATCGGCGGTTCCGGGTTTATCGGCAGCCACCTCGTCAACTCGCTCGTCGAACTGGGCAAAGACGTTCGCATCGCCACCCGGCGGCGCTATAACGCCCGCCATCTCACCTTGTTGCCCATCGACGTGATCGAAACCGATGTGTTCGATCCGGTCCAGCTCGCGCGCTTTGTCGAGGGCGCCGATTGCGTGATCAATCTCGTGGCGACGTTGAACGGCAAACGCGGCAAGCCGTACGGTCCGGAGTTTGCGCGGATGCATGTCGACTTGCCGACCCGCATCGTGGCGGCGTGCGAAGGCAAGGGCGTGCATCGGCTGATTCACATGAGCGCGCTCGGCGCCGATTCGAACGGGCCGAGCATGTACTCGCGCTCGAAGGGCGACGGCGAGAAAGCCGTGCACGCGGCGAATCTGGCGTGGACGATGTTTCGTCCGTCCGTGGTGTTTGGTCCCGAAGACCAGTTTCTCAACAAGTTCGCGTTCTTGCAGCGGATGTTTCCGGTGATCCCGCTCGCCATGCCCGATGCGAAGTTTCAGCCGGTGTACGTCGGCGACGTGGCGAAGGCGATCGTCAACGTGATCGATCTCGACGCCGCCAGCGGCCGCACCTACGAACTGGGCGGCCCGACCGTCTACACGCTCGAAGACCTGGTCAGCTATTGCGGCGACGTGATCGGCAAGCACGCGCGGATCATCCGCCTGCCGGAGGCGCTCGGCGCGTCTCCAGGCGCTGACGTTTGAAATGGCGCCCGGCGAACCGGTGATCTCGCGCGACAATCTCGATTCGATGAAAGTCGACAACGTGTTGAGCGGCACCGATCGCGCCTGAACTCGGCATCGAGCCGGCCAGCATCGAAACCATCGCGCCGGTGTATCTGACCGGCGCGTCGACGCGTTCGCGCTTCGATGCGTTCCGCGCCACAGCGGGTCGTTGAGCCCAGTTTTCCTTTCTCCCGTTTAAACGAATTAGACGAAGCATGAAGCTGATTATCGGTGACAAGAACTATTCGTCATGGTCGATGCGTCCATGGCTGCTGCTGAAGCATTTCGGCATTCCTTTCGACGAGGTGCTGATCCAGCTGTATCAACCCGACACGACGACGGCGGTGCTCGCGCACGCGCCTGAAGGGCCGGGCAAGGTGCCGTGCCTGATCGACGAAACCGGCGCGGCCGTGTGGGATTCGCTGGCGATTGCCGAGACGCTGGCCGAGCGCTTTCCGCAGCATGCGCTGTGGCCGCGCGATCCGGCGGCGCGCGCCCGTGCGCGCAGCGTGAGCGCGGAGATGCATTCGGGCTTCGGCGCGTTGCGCTCGAACATGTGGATGAATATCCGCGCGTCGTTTCCTGGCAAGAACGCGACGCCCGGGGCGCTCGCCGATATCGCGCGAATCGAGGCGATCTGGCGCGACTGCCTCGACACGTATGGCGGTCCTTTCCTGTTCGGCGAGTTCGGCATTGCCGACGCGATGTACGCGCCGGTCGTGATGCGCTTCAACACGTGGCAGCCGGCGTTGTCCGACACCAGCTCGGCCTATGTCGAGCGGATCAACGCGTTGCCTGCGGTCCGCGAATGGATCGACGCGTCGCGGCGCGAAACCCACGCGATTCCGTATCAAGACGTATGCCCATGAATATCTACGCGGTAGGCGGCGCGATCCGCGACGAGTTGTTGGGCGTGCCTGCGCTGGATCGCGATTACGTCGTGGTCGGCGCGACGCCCGAGCAGATGGTGGCGCAGGGTTATCGTCCGGTGGGCAAGGATTTTCCGGTGTTTCTGCATCCGCAGACGCACGAGGAGTACGCGCTCGCGCGCACGGAGCGCAAGACGGCGGCGGGTTATCACGGCTTCCAGTTCTTCTATGCGCCCGACGTCACGCTCGAAGAGGATCTCGCGCGTCGCGACCTGACGGTCAACGCGATGGCGCGTGAGGTGCGCCCGGACGGTGAGCTGACCGGTCCGGTGATCGATCCGTTCAATGGCCAGGGCGACTTGCAGGCGCGGCTGTTTCGCCATGTCAGCGATGCGTTTCTTGAAGATCCTGTGCGGATTCTGCGTATTGCGCGCTTTGCGGCCCGCTTCGTCGACTTCACCGTCGCGCCGGAAACGCAGGCGCTGATGCGCAAGATGGTCGCCGACGGCGAAGTGGATGCGCTGGTGGCCGAACGCGTGTGGCAGGAAGTGTCGCGTGGACTGATGGAGAAAAAGCCTTCGCGGATGTTCGAGGTGCTGCGCGAATGCGGCGCGTTGGCGCGGATTCTGCCGGAAATCGACGCGCTGTTCGGCGTGCCGCAACGCGCCGACTATCACCCGGAGGTCGATACCGGCGTCCACGTGATGATGGTGGTCGATCACGCCGCGCAGCAGGGTTATGCGCTGCCGGTGCGGTTCGCGGCGCTGACGCACGACCTCGGCAAGGCGACCACGCCCGAAGACGTGCTGCCGCGGCATATCGGTCACGAAGGGCGCAGCGTCGATCTGTTGAAGCCGCTTTGCGAGCGCTTGCGCGTGCCGAACGAATGCCGCGATCTGGCGCTGCTGGTGGCGCGCGAGCACGGCAACATTCATCGCGTGATGGAGATGGGGGCGGCGGCGCTGGTGCAGGTTGCTCGAACGCAGCGACGCGATCCGCAAACCGGCGCGCTTTGCCGAGGCGTTGCAGGCTTGCGAGGCGGATGCGCGCGGGCGGCTTGGTTTCGAGATGCGGGATTATCCGCAGGCGGAGCGCTTACGCGTGGCGCTGGTCGCCGCGCGCGGTGTGGATGCCGGCGCGGTCGCCAAACGGTCTTGCCGATGCGCCCGCCGGGATCAAGGACGCGGTGCATCAGGAGCGGGTTCGCGCGGTGGAGGCGGCGCTGGGGTAGGGCGCTAGTTGGGTGCTTCGATCACGGCGGGGCGGTTGCGGCCGCGGCGGTGATCGTGGTCGGATGTAAAGGCTTGCGGTCGGGGCCGAAACGGTCAAAACCTACAGCATCCTCGCCACGAGCGACAGCAGCATCGACAACACCAGCGTCGACATAAAAGGAAACGGATACTCGCGCCCGAACATGCGCAAGGTCACGTCGCCGGGCATCCGGCCAATGCCGATTTTCCTGCAGCCACGGCCAGCAGGCCGACAGCACCGCCACCGCAATAAACGTAGTCAACAGCCAGCGGATCATCGTGCGTTCCTGAAGCAAAATAGGCCGAACGTCACAGCGTATGCGAGCGGTCGCCGCTGGAAAACGCTTGCAGCGTGTCGTCCAGTCCGCGCGAAAACGCGATCACCTTGAACAGTTCGCCCATTTCCGCCTCGGACAACAACTTCTGCACCGCATTCGCCGCGGGCAGAAACCGCGCGGTGTCGGCGGGATCGATTTCCGACAACGCTTCGGTGATCCCCGCGTTCAGCAAAAACCGCGCTTGCGACGTGAAACCCAGCAAATCCGCGCCCGTCTCCACGCCCGCTTCGGCGATCCCGGTGAATTCCACGTGCGCGGTGATGTCCTGCAAGCCTGGGTACAGGAACGGATCGCCGTGCGCGCGATGCCGGTAATGGCACATCAGCGTGCCCTGCGCGCGCTGCGCGTGGTAGTACTCGTGACGCGGAAAACCATAGTCGATCAAAAACACCGCGCCGCGCGCGAGCATCGTGCAGATGGTGCGCGTGAACGCGCTGCGCGGCTTCGTGCGTTTCGGTGACATAGTCGTCGCCCGGCGTCGTGTCGATTTCCGACAGCAACGCGAGGTCGGCGGACGCGCCGGAAACCGGACGGTCGTCGAACGCGAACGCCTCGTCGCGCCATACCACGCCGCGCTCGTGCCAAACGCCGCCGGAGAATGCGAAAAGGCGCACCGGCATCGCGTCCAGCACCTCGTTGCCGATCACCACGCCTTCGAATCGCTCCGGCAACGCGTCCAGCCAGCGCACTTTCGACAGCAGTGCGGGCGCTTGCGGCCGCGATCGTCTCGCGTTGGCGCTCGCGCAATTCGCCCGACAGATCCACGATCGAATAGCTGTCGAACCCGGCGCCCAGCGCGTCGAGCGCGTTCAGCAGGCCGGCGGCGAGTTTGCCCGTGCCCGCGCCGAATTCCATCACGTCGCGCGTGCCGCTCGCCTGCAAAGCCTCGGCGAGCGGGCGCGCCAGCGTCGCGGCGAACAGCGGCGACAATTCCGGCGCCGTCACGAAGTCGCTGCCGTCGTCGCCGCGCAGACCGAATTTGCGCGCGCCGCCGCTGTAATAGCCGAGTCCCGGCGCGTAAAGCGCGCGCTCCATGTAGCGGTCGAACGGCAGCCAGCCGCCCGCATTTTCGAGCTCCGCGCGGATCTGCGCGACCAGCGCTTCGGACTGCGCGAGCGCGCTCGGGCCGGGAGCAGGTAAACTATCGGGTTGGTGAGCTTTCGGATTCATCCCCGTATTGTAAATGACCGCCTCTTCGGACACCCCCGTCAACACCGCCGCCGCGCGCACGCCGGAAACCCGCGACACGCCGCGCATCGTGCTGATTACCGGCGCCGCCCGCCGTATTGGGCGCGCGCTCGCGCTCGGATTTGCCGCGCGCGGCTGGGACGTGGCGGTTCACTACGGCGCCTCGCGCGAGGAAGCTGACGAAGTGGTCGCGGAAATCACCGCGCTGGGCCGCCGCGCGGTGGCCTTGCACGCCGAATTGGGCGACGAAGCGCAGGTCGAACGGCTGTTGCCGGACTGCATCGCGGCGCTCGGGCGGCCGGCGTGTATCGTCAACAACGCGTCGCGCTTCGAAGAGGACACGGCGCATAACGTCGGCTACGACCTGCTGCTGAAGCTGACCGCAATGAATCTCGGCGCGCCGCTGGTGCTGGCGCGTATGCTGTTCGAGGCGACGCCCGAGGCCGCGCGCACCGACGAAAGCCTGCGCGGCGTCGTGATCAACGTGCTGGATCAGAAGCTGTACAACATGAATCCGGATTATCTGTCGTACACGCTGTCGAAGGCGGCGTTGCAGACAGCCACGGTCGCGCTGGCGCAGGCGTTGGCGCCGAAAGTGCGCGTGGTCGGGCTCGCGCCCGGTCTGACGCTGCAATCCGGCGATCAAACGCAGGATGGTTTTGAAGCCGCTCACCGTATTACGCCTTTGGGCCGCGCGTCGCGGCCCGAAGATATTGTCGCCGCCGCGCTGTATCTCGCCGATGCAGCGGGCGTCACCGGAACGACGCTGGTGGTCGACGGCGGGCAGCATCTGGTGCCACTGCCGCGCGACGTAATGTTTTTGACGGGCGCCTGACACGCGCGGCCGTGCTGTTTGCCCGCATGGCAGACGGCATGGTGCCGCGCCACACACAGCGCCCCTTTGCGTGCCCCGCACGCTTTTTTGACTGGAACGAACATGTTTGCCGCTCTTTCGCATCCCCGGCTCGCCGATTGCCGCCGCCTTTTTCTGCGCAATTACGAAGTGCACATCAACATCGGCGTGCACGATTTCGAAAAGCGCGGCGAACAGCGCGTCGTGATCAACGTCGAACTGTTCGTGCCGCTCGCGCTGTCCACGCCGGTTCAGGACAAGCTGCAACGAAGTCGTCGATTACGACTTCATGCGCTCCACCATCTCGCGGCGCGTCGAGCAGGGTCATATCCACCTGCAGGAAACGCTGTGCGACGACCTCGTCGAAGACCATGCTCGAGCACCCGCAGGTGCGGGCGGCGCGCGTGTCGACCGAGAAGCCGGACGTGTATCCCGACTGCGACGCGGTGGGCGTCGAAGTCTTCCGCATCAAGGAGGATTGAGCCATGAACGCTCCTGAAATCCTGACCGACGGCGCAGCCGCCGCACGCGCCCGCCGCGAAGGTCAAGGCACCGCTCACGCGCCGCGAGCAGAAAGAAGCGTACGAGAACAACAAGCTGTTCAAGCGGCTCGCGCGCCAGGTCGGCGAGGCGATCGTCGACTTCAACATGATCGAGGACGGCGACAAGGTGATGGTCTGCCTGTCGGGCGGCAAGGACAGCTACGCGATGCTCGAAATCCTGATGCGGCTGCGCGAGCGCGCGCCGATCAATTTCGACATCGTCGCCGTGAATCTCGACCAGAAGCAGCCGGGCTTCCCCGAGCACGTGCTGCCCGAATACCTGAAGCAACTCGACATTCCGTTTCACATCGAGAATCAGGATACGTACAGCATCGTCAAGCGGCTGGTGCCGGAAGGCAAAACCACCTGCTCGCTGTGCTCGCGGCTGCGTCGCGGCATTCTGTACCGCGTGGCGGGCGAACTCGGCGCGACCAAGATCGCGCTCGGCCATCATCGCGACGACATTCTGCAAACGCTGCTGCTGAACATGTTCTACGGCGGCAAGCTGAAGGGCATGCCGCCCAAGCTGCAATCGGACGACGGCAAGAACATCGTGATCCGCCCGCTCGCGTACGTGAAGGAAACCGATCTGGAAAAGTACGCGGAACTGCGCGAATTCCCGATTATTCCGTGCAATCTGTGCGGCAGCCAGCCGAACCTGAAGCGCGCGGAAATGAAGGCGCTGGTCCGCGACTGGGAGAAGCGTTTCCCGGGCCGCATCGAGAATATGTTCAACGCGTTGTCGAACGTCGTGCCGTCGCATTTGATGGATCACAAGCTGTTTCCGTTCGCCGGCCTGCGCGCGACCGGCGAGGCCGATCCGCAAGGCGATATCGCGTTCGACGAAGAGCCGTGTTCGACCGATAGCGGCGAGGGCGCGCCGCTCGACTGCGTCGAAGACCGATCTCGATCGTCCAGTTCGACGATCTTTGATGGCAGCGACCACGGAACGCCCGGAAAAATCGGGACGTGTGATTCCGAAATGCATTTCGTGCATTCCGGCTCAGCGAGGCCGCGCTAGCGGCCTTTGTCGTCATGGGCTGCATGATAGAATCGTCGGCTCCAAACTCGTCCTATTGCCGACGCCATGAACATTGTGATTTTGGCGGCAGGCACCGGCAAGCGCATGCGGTCCGCGCTTCCCAAGGTGCTCCATCCCCTGGCTGGCCAGCCGCTTCTCGCTCACGTCATCGACACTGCTCGCGCGCTCAAACCCGCGCGTCTTGTCGTCGTGATCGGTCATGGCGCCGAAGCCGTGCGCAAGGCCGTCGCGGCGCCGGACGTCCAGTTCGCCGTGCAGGAGCAGCAACTCGGCACCGGCCACGCGGTCCAGCAGGCGTTGCCGCTGCTCGATCCGTCCGAACCCACGCTGGTGCTTTACGGCGACGTGCCGCTCACGCGCGCCAGCACGCTGCAGGCGCTGACCGACCGCGCCGGGCAGGGCGGCTACGGCGTGCTCACCGTCACGCTCGACGACCCGACCGGCTATGGCCGCATCGTGCGCGATCAGCACGGCAAGGTGCAGCGCATCGTCGAACAGAAAGACGCGAACGCCGGAGCAGTTGCAGATCGCCGAGATCAATACCGGCATCATCGTCGCGCCGACCGAGCGCCTCGCCGGCTGGCTCGCCGCGTTGAAAAACGACAACGCGCAAGGCGAGTTCTATCTGACCGACGCGGTCGAGATGGCGATCGAAGCCGGTCTCGAAGTCGTCACCACGCAACCCGACGAAGAGTGGGAAACGCTCGGCGTGAACAGCAAGCAGCAGCTTGCCGAACTGGAGCGGATTCATCAGCACAACGTCGCCGAAGCGTTGCTGGTCGCGGGCGTGACGCTCGCCGATCCGGCGCGTCTGGACGTGCGCGGCACGCTCGAATGCGGCCGCGACGTTTCGATCGACGTGAACTGCGTGTTCGAAGGCCGCGTGACGCTGGCCGACAACGTCACCATCGGGCCGAACTGCGTGATCCGCAACGCGAGCATCGGCGCCGGCACGCGCGTCGACGCGTTCACGCATATCGAAGGCGCCGAAGTCGGCGCGAACGTCGTGCTCGGGCCGTACGCGCGCTTGCGCCCGGGCGCGTCGCTGCAGGACGAGTCGCACGTCGGCAACTTCGTCGAAGTGAAGAACGCGGTGCTCGGTCACGGCTCGAAGGCGAACCATCTCACGTATATCGGCGACGCGGATATCGGTGCGCGCGTGAATATCGGCGCGGGTACGATCACCTGTAACTACGACGGCGCGAACAAATTCCGCACGGTGATCGAAGACGACGTGTTCGTCGGCTCGGACACGCAACTGGTCGCGCCGGTGCGCGTGAAGCGCGGCGCGACGATCGCGGCGGGCACGACGGTCTGGAAGGACGTCGAAGCCGACACGCTGGTTCTGAACGACAAGACGCAAACCAGCAAGACGGGCTATGTGCGCCCGGTCAAGAAGAAGAGCTGACGGCGACGACGCGCGCGCGGCTGCGCGCTCCCTGAAACCCAGCACTGAAAAGGAAGAAGACATGTGTGGCATTGTCGGCGCGGTTGCGCAACGTAATATCGTTCCCGTCCTGATCGAAGGACTGCGTCGCCTCGAATATCGTGGCTACGATTCGTGTGGCGTCGCCGTGCTCGGCGAAGACGGTCCGCGCCGTGCGCGCAGCGTCGCGCGCGTCGCCGATCTCGACGAGCAGGTGCGCGAAAGCCATCTCGAAGGCATCACCGGTATCGCGCATACGCGCTGGGCCACGCATGGCGCGCCGGTGACGGACAACGCGCACCCGATCTTCTCGAAAGATGAGCTCGCGTTGGTACACAACGGCATCATCGAGAACTACGAGTCGCTGCGTGAAATGCTGCGTGGCAAGGGCTACACGTTCGTCTCGCAGACCGACACCGAGGTTATCGCCCACCTGGTGCACAGCGTGTATCAAGCGGCGATCTGTTTGCCGCCGTGCGCGAGGCCATCGCGCAATTGCACGGCGCGTATGCGATCGCGGTGCTGCACAAGGATCAGCCGCATACGGTGGTCGGCGCGCGGCAGGGTTCGCCGCTGGTGGTCGGGCTCGGCAACGGCGAGAACTTCCTCGCGTCGGACGCGCTGGCGCTTGCCGGCAGCACCGAACGCTTCATCTTCCTCGAAGAAGGCGACGTCTGCGAATTGTCGCTCGACGGCGTGCGTATCGCCGATCGCGACGGCAACGAAGCGCAGCGCGAAGTGCGTCAGGTCGCGGCGTACGGCGGCGCGGTCGAACTCGGCCCGTATCGCCACTTCATGCAGAAGGAAATTTTCGAGCAGCCGCGCGCGATCACCGACACGATCCCGCAAGCCGATTCGTTCGATCGCGTCGACTGTTCGGCGAGGGCGCGGACAAGGTGTTCGGCGAGATCGACAGCCTGCTGATTCTCGCGTGCGGCACGAGCTACTACTCGGGGCTGACGGCGAAGTACTGGCTCGAATCGATCGCGAAGATTCCGACCCAGGTGGAAATTGCCAGCGAGTATCGCTATCGCGAGTCGGTGCCGAATCCGAAGTCGCTGGTGGTGGTGATCTCGCAGTCGGGCGAGACGGCCGACACGCTCGCCGCGCTCAAGCATGCGCAGTCGCTCGGGCACAAGCACACGCTGGCGGTCTGCAACGTCGGCACGAGCGCGATGGTGCGGCAGACGGAACTGTCGTTCCTCACGCACGCGGGCCGCGAGATCGGCGTCGCGTCGACCAAGGCGTTCACGACGCAACTGGTCGCGCTGTTCGTGCTGGCCGCTACGCTCGCGCAAGCTGCGCGGGCATCTGAGTGACGAGCAGGAAGCCGAGCTATCTGAAGCAGTTGCGCCACTTGCCGGCGGCGTTGAACAGCGTGCTGGCGCTGGAGCCGCAGATCATCGCGTGGTCGGAAGAGTTTTCGCGCAAGGAAAACGCGCTGTTCCTCGGGCGCGGCTTGCATTATCCGATCGCGCTCGAAGGCGCGCTGAAGCTCAAGGAGATTTCGTATATCCACGCCGAGGCCTATCCGGCCGGCGAGTTGAAGCATGGGCCGCTCGCGCTCGTGACCGAGGCGATGCCGGTGGTGACGGTCGCGCCGAACGACGCGCTGCTCGAAAAGCTGAAGTCGAATATTCAGGAAGTGCGCGCGCGCGGCGGCCAGCTGTATGTGTTCGCCGATGCCGATACGCAGATCGTCAACGACGAAGGCCTGCATGTGATCCGGATGCCGGAGCACTATGGCTTGCTGTCGCCGATCCTGCACGTTGTGCCGCTGCAGTTGCTGGCGTATCACACGGCTTGTGCGCGCGGGACCGATGTGGATAAGCCGCGGAATCTGGCGAAGTCGGTGACGGTGGAGTGAGAGTTTGCGCCTGCGAGGGTTGTTGTTGTTGCTCGCAGGACACCGCCCGAACCAGATCTCGTAGCGGCCTGCCGTCCATCCGGACGACAGGCCGCCCAATGCCTGGCAAGCGGAGCCGGCATCGCTGATATCGCCCGACTCCCGAATCCCATAGCGCCCGCTAAAGAAAGCAGAGAACGCGCGATTCCATCTCTTCAAATCGCGCGCAAAACAAACTCCCCTTAGCGCAAAACCGCGCGCTCAGCTCTGGAAGTAGTTCAACCCCAGCGCTCCCTTCACCTCGGAAACCGTCGCCGCCGCCACTTCGCGCGCGCGCATCGTGCCCTGACGCAGAATTTCCAGCACCGCGCCACGATCGGCCTCGAACTCGCGGCGACGCTCGCGAATCGGCGTCAGCATTTCCTGCAGGCGCTCGTTGAGCGCGCGCTTGACGACGCTGTCGCCCAGACCGCCGCGGCGGTAGTGCGCTTTCAGTCTCGTCGACCTTCGCGTATCCGGCTCGAACGCGTCGAGGAACGAGAACACGACATTGCCTTCGACCTGGCCCGGATCGCCACGCGCAGGTGATTCGGGTCCGTGTACATGTTCTTCACGGCCTTGGTGATTTCGTCCGGCGTCGCGCCGAGCGGGATCGAGTTGCCGAGCGACTTGCTCATCTTCGCCTTGCCGTCGATGCCCGGCAGCCGCGCGACGTGCGACAGCACCGCCTGGCATTCGACCAGCACTTCTTTTTCGACGGTGAAGTTAAAGCGGCGCACCAGTTCGTTGGTTTGCTCGATCATCGGCAACTGGTCGTCGCCGACCGGCACGCGGGTCGCCTTGAACGCGGTGATGTCGGCGGCCTGGCTGACCGGATAGGTCAGGAAGCCAGCGGGAATGTCGCGCTCGAATCCGCGCAACACGATTTCCGACTTGATGGTCGGATTGCGCTCGAGACGCGCGACCGTCACCAGGTTGAGCAGGTACTGCGTCAGTTCGGCCAGTTCGGCGACCTGCGACTGAATGAAAATCGTCGATTTTGCCGGGTCGATGCCGACCGCCAGATAGTCCAGCGCGACTTCGATGACGTTCTCGGTCACCTTCTGATGCTTGCCGACGTTGTCGGTCATGGCCTGCGCGTCGGCCAGCAGCAGGAACTGCTGGGCTTCGTGCTGAAGCTGCACGCGCGAGCGCAACGAGCCGATGTAGTGGCCCAGATGGAGCGGGCCGGTGGTGCGGTCGCCGGTGAGAATAACGGCTTGTTTCGACGATTGTTCTGCTTGCGACATAGTCTGGTGTTCCGTGGTTATCGACCCCACCGGTACCTGGCGCGCAAATACGACAATGCCGCCAGAACTGGCGGCATCACGTTTTCGATGTACGAGTAGAAACGGGCCGCCCAGGTCAGGCGTGCCACCAACGATGCTGATTCGGCGGGGTCGGTTTCGTGTCCATCCAGCGAGTATAGCGCCTGTGATGCAGGCAAGTCATGGTCGCCGGCACCGTTAAATGCGCCAGTTCCGGCCGGCGGCGCAGCCAGACGCGCTGCACGTCAGTCCCTCACCAGTTCCACCGCCGCCGCCGACACGAACTCCGCCCGCACGCTGTCGCCGACTTTCAGCTCGTCGAGCGGAATCGCACTCGACGCCCGCAGCACCTGCTTATGCTTCGGCCCACGCAGCGTCATCATGCGGCTCTTTCGATCGATCTCCACCACCGTCGCGACCACCCGCACCCTGTGCGCCGACGACACGAACCCCGCCGACGCCGGAATCGCCACCGTGGTTTCGACGCGCTCGCGCACGCCTTTCGTGCGCCAGTTTGTCGATATGAATCAGGAGGGCCTGCTGATACGCGACGTTCAGCCTGTCGCCGACCCGCAGCCGGCTGACATCGGCCAAGGCGGGATTGACGTCGACATCCGCGAGATTGCCGCGCGGACCGCGCATCGTGACGCTATTGGTGGCGGCATTGATCGCGGCGACCCGAACCTGCGCGTGAACGATTTCGGCGTTGCCGAGCGCGGTTTGCGCGGCGTCGGCGACTGGTGGCGTCCTGCGCGAACGCCGCCGGACTGAAGGCGGCCGACAGGGCGCTCAGCAGCACGGCGACGCACGCGCGTGACAGCCGCCGATGAGTTCGTGTTGCGCAGCGAGGAGGTCATGAGTTGCTCCCAAAGTCTTCACGCCGGCCGCTTCATCAGACCCCGCCCGCGCTTACATTTCCGGACGCGCGAGGTCGCTCGTCACGATGTGTTCGCCGTACACCTGCGCCGCCGCGATCGGCTTCCAGCTTGGTGGCATACGGCCCGAGTTCGGGCGCGCCGTCGAATGGAAACAGCACGCGGCCGTCGGTGGTTCGAACCACTTTCAACACGCCATAAAAACGACGATAGCCTGCCATTTTGGACATGGCGGTAATGTCGAAATCGTCCTCCGAACTGGCGGGGACGCTGGGAATAAATGCGGTCTTGCTCATACCTGAAAACATCTCTTGTTCGATGGGCCGCTGTCGGCGCGAAAACTGGCACCGAACTTCGGCACGAATGGCCAAGGCTACACCCGGCCGTGCTGGCGGCATAGCCGGCGACAGCGTCACCGGCTTCGCGCATTGTCTCAAATCCCGTCGAAACCAGCCTGCTTGCGGACGCCGGCAAACCCCCGCGGTCATCGGCGCGCCTGTTCCACCTGTGACCCGACGTCGTTCAATTCACGCGTATGTCACAGACGCTGCCTAAAGTCTGCCCCGCTTAATAAAACTCTAATCCCCCAGGGACAAAACATGTCACAACGCAATGCCTTGCGTGCACTTTTCCTGGTCGTTTGCGCGGCCTTAGTCAGCGTGATCGTCGCGGCTTGCGGCTCGTCGTCGATTGGACCGACGGGCCAGCAGCAGATCCGCCACGTCTTCGTCATCACGCTCGAAAACGAAAACTACTCGACCACCTTCGGTTCGAGCACCAAGGCGCCGTATCTGGCGCAGACACTCGCGGCGCAAGGCGCGATGGTGCAGCAGTACTACGGCACGGGTCACGTGAGCCTCGACAACTACATCTCGATGATCAGCGGCCAGGCGCCGACGACCGGACACCGACAACGACTGCACCACCTATGAGGACTACAAGCTCACGGGCACGACGTCGGATGGCCAGGCGATCGGCACGGGCTGCGTGTATCCCGCCAGCATCAAGACGCTGCCGGACCAGCTGAAGGCGGCCGGCTACACATGGAAGGGCTATGAAGGCGACATGGGCAACGACCCGACGCGCGAAGCCGCCACCTGCGGTCACCCGACGCTGAACACGACCGACCTGACGCAAACGGCAGAAGCGCCGAGCACCGCGGTGCCGCTGGGCGACCAGTACGCGACGCGTCATAACCCGTTCATGTACTTCCACTCGATCATCGATTCGCCGGATTGCGGCGGAGAACGTCGTCAATCTGAACAACCTCACCAGCGATCTGCAGTCGATCTCGACCACCGCCAACTTCAACCTGATCACGCCCGAACCTGTGCGACGACGGTCACGACTCGCCTTGCGTGAACGGGCGCCGGGCGGCCTGACCAGCGCGAACACGTTCCTGCAGAAGTGGGTGCCGATCATCACCGCGTCGCCGGCATTCCAGAAGGACGGCCTGCTGATCATCAACTTCGACGAAAGCAGTTACGCGACCGTGACGAGCTTCGTCGACGGCGAGGATCTCGTGTTCACCGGCAACGACCTGCTGCAGCGAACAGCCGGGTCCGAACCTCGCAGCGTTTCCGCAGACTTCGACGCTGACGTACAAAGGCATCACGATCAACCTGACCAAGCAAAGCTACGGGGGCGACCAGACCGGTGCGGTCATGATCTCGAAGTTCATCAAGCCGGGCACGGTGTCGACGGTGCCGTACAACCACTACTCGATGCTCAAGAGCATTGAGGACATCTTCCAGCTGGATCACCTCGGCTATGCAGGGCCAGGCGGGTCTGGTTGGTTTCGGCAGCGACATTTTCACGAACCTGTAAGCGATTCGATGCTGTTTTCCGCAACACGACTCACAGCGCGCGGCGGCGCGCGCGGCAGCGCTTGCTGCTCTGCTCAGCGCCGCCGCTCTGTCGCCGGCCGCGGCTCATGCCGCGGCTTCTGCTTTGGTGGCGCCGGCCGATGCCCGATCCGCGCCGGCCAGCCCTAAACCGATTTATAGCGATGCTGCCGCGCTCGGCAAGCTGCTGTTCTTCGACGCGTCGTTATCGGCGTCGGGGAAGATGTCGTGCGCGAGCTGCCATAGTCCCTCGCACGCGTACGGGCCGCCCGACGGCCTGGCGGCGCAACTGGGTGGGGCGGATATGCACCAGCAGGGCACGCGGGCCGTGCCGAGCCTGCGCTACATCCTGAACCGCACGCCGATATGGAGCCATGCGCAGGCGGCCAGCCTGTCCGAGCGGCTAAGCGAAACGGACAATGCGCCAGTCGGCGGCTTCGCGTGGGATGGGCGCTTTAACAGCCTGCACGATCAGGCGAGCTTCCCGCTATTCAATCCCAACGAGATGGCCAACAAGGACCCGGCGGCGGTGCTGGCGAAACTGGAGCGCGCGCCGTACGCCGGACGATTCAAGGAAGTGTTCGGCCAGAACATCTTCGTGGATCGCACCAAGGCGTTTGCGCAGGCGATGTACGCGATCGAGCGCTTCGAACTCGAAGACCCGAGCTTCCATCCGTACACCAGCAAGTACGACTACTACCTCGACGGAAAAGTGCAACTAACGGCACATGAATTGCGAGGCCAGAAACTATTCGACGATCCAGCGGGCGGCAATTGCGCGTCCTGTCATATCGATCAGCCGGGTGTCGACGGCTCTCATCCGCTATTCACCGACTTCAACTTTCAGGCGCTCGGCGTGCCGCGCAATCCGGAGTTGAAAGCGAACGCCGACCCGAAGTATTTCGACATGGGTTTGTGCGGACCGGTGCGCACCGATCAGTCGAAAGATAAAACGAACTGCGGGTTGTTCAAGATCGGTGTCGGTACGCAATACGGCGACACGTCAGGTGTTTTTCCACAATGGCCGCTTCCACACGCTGAAGGACGCGTTGCGTTTTTACGTCCAGCGCGATACGAACCCAGCCAAGTGGTATCCGAAAGACGCGCACGGCAAAGTGGATAAATTCAACGACTTGCCGATGGCATTGCGGGGCAATGTCGATACGACGGACGAACCGCTCACGCGCAAAGCCGGCGAGCGCCCGGTATGGTCGGAGCAGGATATCGACGACGTCGCCGCTTTCCTGACCACGCTCAACGACGACTACGATCTCAAGCCGAAGCCGTTTAAGTAAGACGAAAAGGATGACCGATCGGCCTTGATTCAAAAGGAAAATTTCCGCCGATTGGTGCCTCTTTTTGGGGCAGCGCTATAATGGCCGAATCCCTTCCTTTCCCGTCCTCCGTTATGAGCCGGTTACTTTGCCTGATCGTGCTTTCGCTCGGCCTGATGCAAACCGCATCGGCCGACGAAAATACGGACCGCATGTCCGCGTATCTGACGCAGAAATTCGGTCTGGCAAAGGAAAAAGCTCAAAAGATTTCCGACGCCGTGCAGTCCGCCGCGTCGAAATATTCCCTCCCGCCGGCGCTTCTGCTGGCCATCATCTCGATCGAATCCCGCTTCAAGGAAAAGGCCAAAGGCGCCAACGGCGCAACCGGGCTGATGCAGGTCGTGCCGGGCGCCCATCGCGGGCTGCTGAGGAACGTCAAGGACCTGACCGAGCCGACTGCCAACATCGAAGTCGGCTCGGCGATTCTCTACGGCTACATGCGCTCGGCTAACGGCGACATGAACGCCGCGCTCAAGAGTTACGGCGGGTCGCAGGCCTACGCGCAGAAAGTGAGCTTGCGCGTCGAAGATTTCGCCGCCGTCGCCGCGCCGCAAGACGCCGCCTCGCCGTCCGACGCGAAAGCCGGCATGTGCGAAGCAGACCGCTGCGCACCGGCGGATCAATGGGCCGACGCGTTTACCGTCCCGGCCGTCAATGCCGATCGGCCTGAGCAGTGGCGCGGCGTCGAAGTCGGCTGCGGGCGGATCGACTGCCGCGTCGAAATAAACGCGCGCTTCCGTCTGTATTTGTACCACCGTGGCATCCTGGCCGCGGTGACCCTTGCCGGGCGTGTAAACGCTACGCAGTAGCCTCTGCCGGCCGCGCTGCGAGCCTTTTACGCACGCCAGACAACCGCTCTACAATGCTTTCCCATTCGCGCTCACGCAGCGTTCCTTGCGATCGACCATGTTGCCCTCGTTCCCTAAAAAGCACAGCTTCCGCCCTGTTCGGCGCCCTCGGCCTAGGTGGCCTGTTCACGCTCGCTGCATGCAGCAGCACGCCGCAGCCGAAATTCCAGCAGGAGTTGTTCGAAACGGGCGCGAGCCCTTACGCCCGCAATTTCAATTCGAGCACCACGGATAGCTGCGAGGCCGCGCGCCGCGCGTTGCTGAGCCAGGGCTATCTGACGACGATGCCGCGCACCGATACCGTCGACGGCACCAAGAATTTTCAGCCGACAGGCGATACGCACGTGGTCGTCGAGTTTCATGTGGTCTGCACGCCGGGCGAAGAGGCGGCCGACACGAGCATCGTTTACGTCAATGCCGTGCAAAACGGCTTTGCGCTGAAGAAAAGCGATACCTCGGCGAGCGTCGGACTCAGCGTGCTGGGTTCGCTTTCATTGCCGATCCGCTCGAACAGCGACGCGATGGTCAAGATTTCAAGCGAGACCATTCCGTCGGGCAAGTTCTACGATCGTTTCTTCGGGCTCGTCGATCACTATCTTCAGACAGTGGTGCGCACGCAGCCCGTCACGAGCAGCCAGATCGAAACGCGACTGCTGCCGGTTCCGGTGCAGATTCAGGTCGAAACAACGACTTCTGTGCCTGTTTCTCGCGATGCCTGATGCAATCGGGCAGGCTGCTGCTGCGGCAGCATTCACCCGCAAGCGGAGTTAACGCGTAACGCCTTGATCGTGTCACTCGGGTTCGAGGAGCAGGCCCGGTTAACCTGCGCAGCCTCGAATCTCAGCGCCGAAGCGGTACTTATCCTATGTCTTTTACTTTGTTCGTATACATATGTAGTAATAGTTAACAAGGGTTAACCCCTTCTGTGGATAACTCCCAAATGTTCCGTCACATCAACGTCATGCAGAAATCAATAACCCTGCGGAACACGTCTGTAGAAAAACTACATAAGCGGGATAACTTTGATGGGGCCGAGCGACACGTCTCACTTATCAAGATTCCGCTCACAGGCTGTTCGGGGGGCTATACCGAAGTTATTCATAGGCAATTGTGGATAACTTCCCTTGCGGCGGCATTTTCCCTGCCTCGCCGTGCTTAAACTTTTAGCAATATTTCCTGCGATCCCGTCATCGACATTTACCGGCGGCGTAAACCGCTCGCCACCGTACAGACCACCCCTCATCAGACGCGCACATTGAAGACGCGCGGTACAAAGATTGCGTCTCTCTTTTTGCAAGCGCAACTGTTGCTATTTAGTCAAAACCATTTCAGCAACGGCCTGATCCAGGCATAGAGTTAAAGTGTTTTCTGAGGTTCTTGGTGCAGTGCGGGGGGTGTATGAAACGCAGATCAGCACGACAGCTAGTCCGGCTTCTATCGGATATCCGGCATGCGGCCCATTGCAGTACGTTGCGGGCGACGGCCACCAACCGGGCAATCGCCCTCGCATCGGCTGACGAAGAGCGACGCCGATGCCGACGACACCGACAACAACGCCGACGCCGCCCGCGAAGCGCATCAAACGAAACCCGTGCGGAGCGGATCATGAGAGCCGCAAGCGAACAGTCGCTGCGTTTTCTGGTTGAGAAATGGCTTGCGCCGCTCCCTTCGGTGCCGGTTCATGTCACTGAATTCAGCCGGACTCGCGTTGGCGGCCGGCGTTATGTGCGTGTCGAGACGTCGCTTGAAGCGGGTTCGCGAAGCCTGTTTTTCTTTCGACACGATGATGGCTGCTGGTGTGTGTTCCCACCCACGTCGGATACGCCCACTTTCTTTGCTTATCCGCGAGCGGCATAGTGCACGGCGAGAACCGCCGGCGCTTCGAGGCCTCGACGGCTCAACGCGGCAGATCGTGTTGTGCGGCGGCTCGCACAGCATCAAATGTGCTCGGTCCGCGTCGCAAATCAAGATGTGCGAGGAACGCGGTCCCGTCGCCAGTTCGGCACCACCTGACACACGATCAAGCCCGCCAGCATCAGCGCGCAGCCGATCAACGCGCGCTCCGAAAGCGTTTCGCCAAGTACGAACCACCCGGCCAGCGCCGCAAACACGCCTTCCATACTGAAAATCACTGCCGCGTGCGAGGGCGCCGCATGGCGCTGCGCGACCACCTGAATCGTATAAGCGATACCGACCGACAACGCCCCACCGTAGGCAATGGTCGGCGCGGCGCGCTTTATCACGGCGAGGCTGACCGGCTCGATCACCAGACCGACGAGCAGGCAGGCGAGCCCGCATACGACAAACTGCACGAGCGCCAGCATGAGCGTGTCGTGCCGCAGCGCGAAGCGGCCGACCAGCATCATCTGAACGGAAATCACGAGTGCTCCGGCGAGTTGATACCAGTCACCGTATAGCATTGAAAAATGCTCGTCGACGCTCAGGAAGTACATGCCGACAGCCGCCAGCGTGGCGCCGAGCCACGTGCCGATTCCGGTGCGATGTCTGAACAGCACACCCAGCAGCGGCACGATCACGACGTAGAGCGAACTGATAAAACCGGCGTTGGCGATCTTCGTGTATTGCAGGCCGATCTGTTGCAGCGAGATCGCCACGGCAAGCACCATGCCGAGCGATCCACCGGCGCCGAGCAACTCGCGGGCGCCGTTCGGGCCGCGCTTTGACAGTTCCGCGAGCGCGGAACGTCTGACGCAGACGATCATCGTCAGGACGACGAGCGCGCCAAGCAGGAAGCGCAGTCCGGTAAACAGAAACGGGCCGATCGCGTCGAAGCTCAAACGTTGGGCGACGAAAGCGGAGCCCCAGATGATGGCGGCAATCAGCATCAGCAGATTGGCGCGCAGGTGTTGGCGGGTATCGGAATTCAAGGGAGGTTTTTCGAAAGCGGTTGTTGTGCGGCGCTCATCGCCATTTTCCGTATGGCGGCGGCGCAGAGCACCTTACGACGAGCATTCGATATCGGCAAGAGCGGGCAAGAGCGGCAAAAGCGGCAAAAGCGGACGCGTAAAAAGTCGAGGACGAATACAGATCCACAGCACAAGCGATATCGGTCAGCGCGCGTCCGCCGAATCGCGCGATAATCGCGCAAAGTCCACGCGGCTCGCGACCGGATCCGGTTTAGGCCGACTCCCCACCTTCCCAGGCAAACCCATGGATGAAAAAGACTGGATTGCGGGCGCCGCGAAGGCGCTGGCGATCATCGAAGCATTCGACGAAGAACACGCCCGCATGACACCGACGATGGTCGCCGCGCGTGCCAGCCTGTCGCGCACAGCGGCGCGCCGTTATCTGCTGACACTGCGCGAACTCGGTTACGTTGATACCGACGGCAAACTGTTCTGGCTTGCGCCGCGGGTGTTGCGCCTGGGCCAGTCGTATCTGGATTCCGCGCGCTTGCCGCGCACCGTGCAGCCGTTTCTTCAACGCATTACCGCGACCGTGCAGGAGACCGCGCTGGTCGCGATCCTCGATGAACACGACGTGGTGTACGTCGCGCGCAACGGCGTGAACCGGGCGATGGCGGTCGGCTTCGTGCTTGGCTCGCGCGCACCGGCGCCGTTATCGTCGGCGGGATTGGTGTTGCTGGCGTTCCAGGCGCCCGAAAGCATCGAACAATGGCTCGCGTCTTATCCGATCAAGGTGTTCACGCCGCACACTTATTCGACCGTCGAGCGATTGCGCGAAGTGCTCGCCGAAATTCGCCGCACCGGCTATGTCGTCACCGATCAGCAACTCGAACTCGGCGTGCGCGGCGTCGCCGTGCCGTTGCGTGACCGGCATGGCACGGTGGTGGCGGCGATCAGTGTCAGCATGCCGATCGGCCAGGAGTCGGCCAATGCCGCGCTGCACCGCGTACTGCCGACGCTGCAGGAGACCGCGAGTCTGCTGCGCAATCTGGTCTGATCATCGCTCGAAAGCGCGGCTCAAAATCGCCGCCCACATCGGCCTAAGTGATATCCCTGATACGGAATGCTGAATGACTGAAAGCACCGTGAAAGCACGCTGTCTCCCGGAAAATACATATCGAGTTTTGCGCATGACAAACCGCCTACACCTGGGTAATACTCTCCCGCGGGGAGCGGGAAGGCGCCTCAAGCCCTGTCTGCTTTACCGTGCAGCTACTTCATTCACATTGAATCAGTCGTCCAGGTTTGGGGAACAACACATGAAAAAAGTCATTATCTCGCTCGCAGCCGCATCGATCGCGCTGGTTTCCGTTCAAGCTTTCGCACAGGCATCGGACAGCAGCGCCGGCCGCTGCCGCTAGCGCACCGGCAAAGCATCACAGCAAGAAGCTGAAGACGCACGGCAAGCGCGCTGCCGTTTCCTCAGCAGCTTCGGCAGCCGGCACGAACGACAAGGGCACGCAAAACTAAGCTCATGCCCGTTCGATCGGGCGAGCTGTTCCGCTTTGCCGCATTGCGCCGCTAGCCGGCGCATGCGGCGTAGAGTCGGAAAAGAGCGTTACCAGCAAAAAGGCCAGAGCTTGTGCTCTGGCCTTTTTGCATTTCTTTCGCGTTTGCCGCGGTGCTTGCGGCGCTCGATCAACTCAATTTCAGTCCGCCAGACCGCGCTTGATCACCTCGGTCAACAGACCGGTCAGCCCTTCAGGATGATTCGCGGCGCGCGCTTTCAGTTCTTCGACCAGATCGCTGTTCAGCTTGCAGGCGAACGGCACGAGGCCTTGCGCCTGATCGAGCTTGCGCTGTTCGCGGCGGTCGAGTTTCGGCTCGGCTGCTGCGGCTTTACCGAAGCGGTCGGCGGTCGACAGCTTCATTGCGTTGTTCAGCTTGAGCGCCTTGTTCTTTTCAAGGTCGGTTTTTTTCATCGCCATACGGAAGGCCTCTGCCAGATAAGTAACCCCGCATTGTACGACGCGACGCGTCGTGCGCACGCGGCGTTCTGCGTCGTGGCGTGCAGGCGGCCGGCCCGCGTGCGGCGACGCTGTCCATCAGCGCGCGCATGCGTCTGCCAGTGCGTGCCTTCCCAGAACACACGCCGGCAAACGTCGCAGGTGACGAACTGGTTATGCCGCTCGAGCACGCCATCCGGCGCACGCGTGCCGACTTCATCTTTGGCGATTCGCCGCAGCGGCGCGTTGCACATCAGGCATAGCCGGAACGGCTGCGCGCTGCGCGCCAGGTCGAGCCGTTCAAACACTTCGCGCAATTGCTCGCGCGGCCTGAGCGTGCGCACATAGCAGCCATGCGTGATGCTGCGGCGTTTCAACAGCTCGCGGTCGCGCGTCAGCACAATGCGCTGTTGTGCGGCGGCGAGCGCTTCGATATCGGCGTCGGGATAGTGGTTGTCGTAGAGCGTGTCGAAGCCGGCGAGCCGCAGAGCGGGGCAAGGCCGCCGAGATGCGCATCGGCGATGAAACGCACCACGCGTAGCGGCCGCTCGCGCACGCGCAGCAGCGGCTGAATGTCGAGCGCTTCAAACTTCGGATAAACGGCGATGCGGTCGCCGTCCGATAACGGGTGATTGAAACCCACCGACTCGCCATTCACCAGAATCAGTTCGACTTCGGTATGCGGCACGCCGAGCACTTCGATCATGTGCTTCGCGGTTGCACCGCGCGCGCACGCGCAACTGAACTCTCGCCGACGCAGCGGCCGGGCGAGAAAATCGTTCAGCTCCTCATAGAAGCGGAATGTCGCGGTGACCATCTGCAGCAGTATCGCACCGTGTCCGGTTGCATGTTTCATTGCGCGTTGTCCTGCGCTTGTCGCATGGGTGTGCTTTACTTCAGGTTCTTTAGAAGACGGAGTGACAGATGGACATCGGTTTTATCGGTCTCGGCGAGATGGGCGCCGCGATGGTTGCAAACATGTTGAAAGCCGGGCATCAGGTGCGCGTATGGAACCGCTCGCCGGAACGGGCGCAAGCGCTCGCCGACGCAGGCGCGCGGGTCGTCGCCACGCCGGCCGAAGCGTTTGCGGGCGAAGCCGTGTTCTCGATGCTCGCCGACGACACCGCGTTGCGCGAAGTCGATCACCGCGTCGCTGCTCGAACATGCTCCGCGCGGGCTGATCCACGTGAACATGGCGACGATTTCGGTGGCGCTGGCCGAAGAACTGGCGACGGCGCACGCGTCGCGCGGCGTCCACTACGTCGCCGCGCCGGTGCTGGGCCGGCCCGACGTCGCGGCTGCGGGCAAGCTGACGATCGTCGCGGGGGGCCCGGCGGAATCGATCGACCGGGTGCAGCCCGATTTTCGACGCGATCGGCCAGAAAACCTGGCGCATCGGATCGCTGCCGCAGCAGGCGAACGTGATGAAGCTGGCGGCGAATTTCATGCTGGGCGCGGCGGTCGAGACGCTCGGCGAAGCGGCGACGCTGGTGACCGGGCATGGCCTCGCGATGCAGGATTTTCTCGACGTCATCACGAGCGGCCTGTTCCCGGGGCCGGTTTATTCGGGCTACGGCAAGATGATCGCGGAGCAGCGCTACGAACCGGCGCTGTTCAAGGCGCGTCTCGGACTTGAAGGACATGCGCCTCGCGCTGGCCGCCGCCGAAGCGGTCGACTACGCCGATGCCGATTGCGAGCGTGGTGCGCGACAGCCTGATCGAAGCGGTCGCGCACGGTGACGGCGAGAAGGATTTCGCGGTGCTGGGCGAAGTCGCGGCGCGCCGCGCGCGGGCGATAAGCGGCTGATCAGGCTCGAGGCGGTGCGTGGAGCCTCTGCGCGCGTCGGCGTCGCGTGCGCTGGCTAGACTGCAGTCGCCCGGGCTCTGCCTGGGCAGGCATAATAGCCGCCCGATCCTTTATCCGCGTCGATCCCAATGACTCTGCATACCTGGTGGCTGTTCGTCGCTACCGTTTTCGTCGTTTCCGCGATTCCCGGTCCGAACATGCTGCTCGTGATGACGCACGGCGCCCAGCACGGCTTGCGCCGTTCCAGCGCGACCATGGCGGATGTCTGTCGGCGCTGGTGCTGATGCTGGCGGTATCGGCGGCGGGGCTTGGCGTGTTTCTCGCAGCGTGGCCGGCCATGTTCAACGCGCTGCGGCATGATCGGCGCCGCTTACCTCGTCTATCTGGGCATCAAGGCATGGCGCGCGCCGGTGGACGAAGCCGCCGCCGATCACGCCGACGAGCTGGCCGCCAAGCCCGCGCGCTCGCGTTTCGCGCTGTTTCGCAACGGTTTTCTGGTGGCCGGCAGCAATCCGAAAGCCATCCTGTTCGCCGCCGCGCTGCTGCCGCAATTCATCGATGCCGCGCAGCCCAAGCTGCCGCAGTTCGGCGTGCTCGTCGCCACCTTCGCCGTGATCGAGGTGAGCTGGTATCTGCGTGTACGCGGGTTTCGGCACGCGTATCGGCGCCAGGTTGAAGAGCCGCAGCGTCGCGCGGGTCTTCAATCGCCTGACGGGCGGCGTGTTCGTCGGCTTCGGCGCGATGATGGCGCTGGTGCGCCATTAGGCGGGCGGCCGACAGGAGATCGGAGAGGAACACGGCAAAAAAAGCGTTGCGTTGTATTTTTGCAGACATCGAGGGTCTACCCTAATTTGCATGTTGCGCCGCACCAAACCTTTTGCTATAGTTCGTCTTGTCTCCTCCATGTCTCCTCTGATATGGATTCAGCCCGCCAAACTAGGCGGGCTTTTTTTTGCCCAGAATTTCCCGGTCCACTTCGCGTCGCTGCCAGCACCCAGAAAAGACAAAGCCGGCTGACCCCTTGCGTGGGGCCGCCGGCTTTGTCGCATGTGCGCGTTAATGCCGAACGCGCGAACTCAGAACTTGTACGAAACGGCCAGGAAGGAAATGATCGGATCGGCCTTCAGCTCCGCCTTCGACACCCCCAGCTCCGTGCCGTCCGCCGCCTTGATGATGACCGACGAGGTCGTCTTCAGCGGAATGTAGGTGACCGACGCCACCAGGCCCCAGTGATCGGTGATGTTGTACGCGAGACCCGCGTTGAACACCGGCGCCCACGACGACGACGCCTTCGCCGACACCTGCGTCTGCCCCGGCTTGCCCGCGCCCGCCGCCAGCACCGCGCCGAGATTGTTCTGCGTCGACTGCCACGAAGTTCGGGCTCAACTGGACATCGGAGAACCAGTTGTACGACACACCGACACCGACGAACGGCCGCAACTTCGCGGTCGGCGTGATTGAAGTAATACTGGAACAGCAGCGCCGGACTCCACTGACGCACGCTCTTCACGATCGGATTGGCCTGCGGATCGCCGAGATTCTGCTGACCGAGCGCGCCCGCCGGTCCCGGCGGCTGGATCGTGCCGTGACCGTAAATCTTGAAGACCGGCGGCACGCCCGCGACCGTCGTCACCGCAATGTGGTCGGTGAGGTAATGGCTGAAAACGAGGCCGACCGTGTTCGCGCTATTGGTCGACAAGCCCGTTCCCGGCGACGTGAACGAACTCGGCAGACGCAGCGGCGTATTGATCGGCGTCGGCGCGACGTTGGTGGTGAGCGGCGTGCTCGAATCCTGCGGCATCACGTGGAACCAGCCCAGCACGGCGACGTTGTCGCCCGCGTGCTGGGCGTACGCACTGGCCGACAGGACAGCGAACAGTATCGCGAGACAGACTTTTTTCATCTTCTTTCTCCTCAGGCGCTCGTGTCGCGCATCGCATGCGATGGACGGCGGCGGGTCGTCGACCCGGCCAGTGCGCTGGATATTCGTTGGGCGCCGGCCGCTGCGCTGCGTGGCGGTTTCGCGCAGCAGCCGGGGCGCGGCCGCCTCGCTGCGGCGAGGCGGCGCGTGCGGCGCCCGTTACTGGACGAAAGCGCCGATCGTGAAGTACGGCGAGGTCGCGGTGGTCAGATCGAGGTAGCCGAATACACCGCCCGTGAAAATCATCTTTCCGGTCGGCGTGGTGCCGGTCGATGCGCCCACGTGCGTGGTCGTCACCACCCCCGGCGTGGCTTGCGTGAAGTCCAGATCCAGCGCGGTCGCGAGCGAAGCCTGCGACGCGTTGAACGGATCCAGCAGCGTGGCCTGGGTGCCTTCGAGCGCGGTCGTGCGATAGTCGAACTGGCTATCCACGCCGATGTACTCGCCGTTCTGCGAGTTCGCCGCGATCGACGTTTGCGGCGACAGGATCGAGATGCCCGACTCGTCGTCCGCGAACGGCCCGAGCGAGCCATTGACGGGCGTGGTCACCGACGAGTTGGCCGCGCCCGTGCGCACGAGAATCGGCACCAGCTGGTTCTTCAGCTTGCCGACGATCATGTAGCCGCGCGCTTGAGGCGTGGCCGCGAGTGTCGGCTTGGCCTGCCCCTGGAAGTTGTTGGTCTGGAACGCGCCGCTGCCGTCGGTCGACGCGACGAAGTTGCTGCCGGGCTGCTGGCACTTGCCTGCGTTGACGCCGGAGTTGTCGCACTCCGTCCACGTGCCGTCGGCGTTGATCGTGATCTTCGAGTCGACCGCGACCGGCGCGAAGCTCTGCGACGGCACCTGGTGATAGCCGAGCTGGTTGTACGTGCCGGCGACGTTCGCAAGATTCGTTTCAATCGACGAAAAACCGATGAACGGGTAGTACGGGAAGGTCGTGTCAGGCACCGCACCGACGCCGAGAATCCCGCCGAACGAAATCTCCGCGCCTGGAATCGTGCCGCCCGCGACACCCTCGCCGACGAAAATCCGCGCTGGGCGGGTCGAATCGAGACTCGCGCCGTTCAGCCGGAACGCGCACTGGTTGAGCTTGTTGGTCGGCAGCAGGGTTTCCTGGGTGAGCGTGCCGCTGGCAGTCTGACCGGCGCGCGTCGGGACGACGGTGCCGGTGGTCGCCGGAATCGGCGATTCGATGTAGTTGATCTGCCACGTCATTTTGGTCGTATCGAGCTGCAGCTTGACCAGTTCGCCGTCACCGCCGCCGCCCGTAAACACCGTGTTGTAGTCGAGCGATGAAGGGCACAGACGCACTTCCGTCACCGGTCCATCTCCGCCGCCACCACCGCCGCACGCCCCCAGCAACGGTGCAGCAAGAGCGAGCACCGAAAGGATTCTCCATTTCATACCGCCTCCAGAATTTTCTCGTTGTGTGTGGCCGGCTCCCAGTCCGGCCACCTTTTGCTTTATGTCGGTCCCGTCTTACGAACTGCGATGTGATGCGTTTTACTGATTCCTCTGCTTCATTGCGGTTGCGTCAGTTCATTTGCTGATTTGCGCGCCGATGCCGAAGTACGGCGCACTCGACGTATCGGAATTGGCCGAGGTCGACGTGATGCCGCCGTTGACCGTGCCCTGGATTTCGATCGCATAAAGGCCGCCGGACGCGATCGCGTAGCCGGTCTGGCCGTTCGCCTGCGCCACGCCGACCAGCCCGGGGCTTTGCAGACCGTAGCTGAGACCGAAGCCGTCTTCCGCGGCCGACGTCGAGGGGTTGATGAATGAACCGACGCCGCCCTGGATCAAGGTCGCGGTCGACTTGAAGTTCGAATCCGCGCCGACATAGCCGCCGTCGAAGCCGCCGGAGGCAAGCGGCGTGGCTGCGGTGAGCATGGCGATGCCGGATTCGTCGTCGACCTTGGCGGTGAGGAGGTTGCTCACATCGACATAGCCCGTGCGCACGACTAGCGGCACGGTTGCGCCGTTGATCTGGCCGAGGATCATGTGCGCCGTGCCGGACTTGCCGGTCTTGCCGAAGATCGGCAGCGAGAGTTGCGGCGCGATCTGCGGTGCCTGCTGACTGTCGAAATAGCCATTGCTGTTCAGCGTCAGCGGATTGCCGGTGCTCAGGCAGCCGCCGGCGTTGGGCGAGTAGCTCGAGTTAGCCGCATTGGTGCTCGTGCAGGTGCCGCTGGCATCGAAGGTTTCGACCGTGGTGGTGGCGACCGTTGCGTAGTCGCCCGATGGTGCAAGGTGATACAGCAGGCCGTTATACGTGCCCGGCAGTTTGGTGATGTCGGTCGTCGTGCTCGCAAAACCCAGGAACGGATAGAAGTCGAAGTGGCGGTTCGGCACCGCGCCGATGCCCCCGAGAACGCCGTCGAACTCGACCGTCGCGCCAGGAATGCCGCCGCCCGCCACGCCCAGGCCGACGAGAACCATCGGCGGATTGGGGTTGTTGACGAAGTCCGGCGTGGTGTAGGGCTGGCCGTCACCGGCTGCGGTGCCGGTGCCTGCGCCGAGAATGAATGCACAGCGGGTTTGCTCGGCGGTGGGCAGCGCGCCGGTCGGCGGGTGAATGACCGCACCGGTGATCGTCGTGCCCGCGCGGGTCGGTGTGACTTGACCGGTGCGCAGCGGTATCGGCGACTCCAGCCACTTCAGCGTGTAGGTCATCGCCGTGGCGTCGATGTTCAACTGCACGACTTCGCCGCTGCCCGCTCCGCCTAGATACGTGCTCTTGACGATGTCGGCGGTGGCCGGGCACAGCGCTGCCGAACTGCCGCTGCTGGCGGGCGCACCCTGCGTGCCACAACTCGAACCCGAGCATTGAGGTGAATTAATCGCCCCCGGATTGTCGGCTTTGCCGCCTCCGCATGCGATCAGCAATGGCGTGGCGGCGACAGCCATTGCAAGGCCTCGAATCATGGCATTCGACATGCGGTTATCTCCCTGTCATGTAATTGTGCGGACTAATTTCGCTGTCTGTTTAATGCCTGTCAATTGAATGAGGTGTCTAAAAAGACTGATTCAAACAGCGGGGATTTCAAAATACGCAGACAGTGCGGACGTCACCGGCCCTTTTAAACAAAAAAGGAAATTTTGCGTGGAAAGCACGACCGTTGCTTCGCCGCACGCCCTTTATCGACAGGCGTTACGGCAAAATGGCTCTATCATCTTCGAACGACCGTTCGCGTAAGAATTCGGACTTTCCCTAGGCGGAAAACTCTGCTGGAGGGTCAGCCGCAGGAATGAATTACCGGCAGTTTGATACGTATGCCGCATTTTATTTTTCAAGTAATGCGGGCTAATACCGATCAAGTTTTTGCAGGAATTTAAATTGACGTGTTTTTAAAACAGAAAAGCCGGTCTGAAAGACCGGCTTTTCGGCAGAGCGACGGCCGATGACCGTCGACATCTGAATCGAATTAGCGTTTCAAGCCTGCGTCTTCGGCGGCGCCGATGGCCAGGTTCATACACTGGATCGCCGCGCCCGATGCGCCCTTGCCCAGGTTGTCCAGACGCGCGACGGTCACAAAGCGTTCTTCATTGCCGAACACGAACAGGTCGACACGGTTGGTGTCGTTGTTCGCCTGCACGTCGAAGAAGCCGCTGTCGAGATTCGCTTCGGCGTCGAACGGCGCGACATGCACGAATTGCTCGCCCGCGTAGTACTCGGCGAACAGCGCCTGCACGTCTTGCGGCGTCGTCTTCTTGGCCAGCTGGTTCGGCGAGAAGAAGGTGGTGACGGCCAGACCCTTGTAGAAATCGCCGACGATCGGCGTGAACACCGGTGCCGACTTCAGGCCCGTGTGCGCTGCCATTTCCGGCAGATGCTTGTGCGTGAGGCCGAGCGCATAAGGACGCGGGCTCTTGAGCTTGTCGTTGCCGCCGGCTTCATAGTCGGCAATCATTTTCTTGCCGCCGCCGCTGTAGCCGGTGATCGAGTAAGCGTGCGCGGCGAATTCCGGCGCCACCACGCCTGCTTCGACCAGCGGACGCATGGCCAGCACGAAGGCCGACGCGTGGCAACCCGGCACGGCGATGCGTTTCGCGGTGCGCAGACGTTCGCGCTGCGAGCGGGCCAGCTCGGGCAGGCCGTACGCCCAGTCGGCGGAGGTGCGGAACGCGGTGCTCGCGTCGATCAGCACGGTGCGGTCGTTCTCGACCAGCGAAGCGGATTCGCGCGACGCGACATCGGGCAGGCACAGGAACGTGACGTCCGATGCATTGATGAGACGGCGGCGCTCTTCGATGTCTTTGCGCTTCGCTTCTTCGATACGCAGGATCTCTACGTCGGCGCGCGACGACAGATATTCAAAAATCTTCAGGCCGGTGGTGCCTTCCTGTCCGTCGACAAAAACTTTCGTGCTCATCTCGATCTCACTCGCTTGCGGAAAACGGGGCGCGACGCCGCGCCGGAACGTTATTTTAAGACCTCACGGCGGCGCACGTGTGCGACGGGGCAAAAAAGGGTGAAAAAACGACGATGCGCGCTGAAAGTGACACCGGTGTGACCTGTTGCGCGGCAGATGCGGGCGGATGGCATCGGGTTAGCGACACAACGGTGGGTGTCGGTCGGGGCTGACGATTTGATCGGCCGGGCATGCGCTCGCGATACGCGTTTTGGACGTGTGGGGGGCCGGCGGTGTTTGCGAGCGACAGCGGCACGGAATGCTTCGAAGAGCTTGCACGTCGAAGCCGCCGAAGTCACCGGAAGTCACCGAAGCCGCCGAAGTCACCGAAGTCACCGAAGTCACCGAAGTCACCGAAGCCGACCAAAGCCACCGAATCACACCGGCAAGCGCTGTCTGTTTTCAAAAGCCGCCGCGCCACCAACGCCCGCCGCGCAGACCCCAGCGCCACACCCCACCGACCACACCCCAACAACTAACCCGCGTTCGCAATCCAGCGCGCCGTGACGCCGGCGACGCGCGCGCCGAACATCCGCGCCGTCTCCAGATCGCCGGCAGGCGGCGCTTCTTCGGGCGACGCATCCGCCGGCGATTGCGTGAGCAGTCCGGTGGAGCCGCCCACGTAGTTGAGATCGTTGCGGGTGGCCGCCTTGGTATTCGACGGCATCATGCCCGTGCCTGCCCAGATCATGCCGTGCTGCATGGCGAGCGTGACGAAGTACTGGATCGTCGAGAACTTGTCGCCGTTCATGGTTGCCGAGTTGGTGAAGCCGGCCGCGATCTTGTCTTTCCACGTCTGACCGAACCACGGCTTCGAACTCGCGTCCGCGAATCTTTTGAAATCGGCCGATGGGCCGCCCATGTACGTTGGCGCGCCGAAGACGATTGCGTCGGCTTCGGCCAGCTCGGCCCAGCCTGCGTCGTCGATCTCGCCGACCGGCATCAGCTTCGCCTGCGCGCCGGCTTCGAGCATGCCCGCCAGCACGGCCTCGGCGACTTTCTTCGTATGGCCGTAGCCGCTGTGATAAACGATGACTATTTTTGACATGCAACGCTCCAGCAAAGTGAAACGGGGTGGGGCTAGGCACGACCATGGTGCTCTGCTGCGGCCGCGTTGTATCGATCAGCATGGCGCATGGCGCTCAGCCTGACATTAGCGCAGGCGGATGACATTCGTTCCGCGCGGGCGACAACCCGACGCAAGCAGCACGCCAGGTGGATCTCCGGCGCAATGCATCGGCAATCGGCGCGCGGGTTGTAGCGCATCGATCCCCGCGAGACGCCCCCGCGCGTTCTAAAGCGATACATGATGAACAGCAACGCCTGCTCTCGCGTGAGCAGGCGCTGGCGCTTGCCAAGCTCGCTGGAAAGCCCACGAATCCTGTGGCGCACTGAGCGCGAGAGGCCGTCGCCGCAAGGCAAAACTTCGCGTCGTATCAGCGCCCGTAGTTCACCACCATCCGCGCACTGCCAAGCGCCGCCGTGCCGATTTCGTGATCGAACATCAACGCGGGCCGGCCCTGCGCAAGGCGCAAATCGGCGGTGCTCAATGCATAAACGGTGACGATATAGCGATGCGGTTTGCCTGGCGGCGGGCAAGGGCCGCCGTAACCATCGGTGTCGAAGTCATTGCGCGCTTCGACCGCGCCGAGCTTGGTGAGGAAACCCGATGAACTCGCGTTCTCCGGCAAGCTGCCGACCGTTGCCGGGATGCCCGCGACCGCCCAGTGCCACCAACCACGGCCGGGTGCATCCTGATCGAACATGGTGACGGCGAAACTGCGGGTGCCGGGTGGCGCGTCGTGCCACGTCAGCTGAGGTGAGCGATTGCCGCCTTTACAGTCGTCCTGATTGAAAACCTGCGCGGCATCAATATTGCCCCCCGACTTGAAGCTGGCGCTGGTGATGGCGAAGGTGCCCTCGGCAAGCGCGCGGGGACATGGCATCGCATACAGTGCGACACCCAGGATTGCACAGGCGAGGGGCAGCGTTCGGCAGAACGGCGAAGCAAGCGAAACAACCAGGCAACGCGAGAGCATGTGCCGGTTCTCCTGTCAGGGCGCGAGGCGATTCCTCACGTTGATTATTGTCCCCAATTTTTGCCCCAGGGTCGAATCAAGTCTAACATTAGCTCTCCGATGCTTCATGCGGAGCTGAAAAGACATGAAAACGGGTATAGTCAATGGATTCTCCGCGCGCCTTTAAAGCGAGCTCCTAATTCCCTGCCTATCTATAAATCAAAAGAAAATGTTAGACGTTGTGGAGAGTGGTTTTCCTTTGTCAAGAGGAGGGTAATGCCAAATCCACTCAGAGTGATCGTGGCCGACGACCATCCGGTGATCCTGTTCGGCGCAGAACATGCGCTGCTGAAGTTTCCCGGGATGCAAATTGTCGGGCGTGCGCGGCAGTCGACAGAACTGATCAAGATGCTGCAAAACGACGCCTGCGATGTGCTCGTCACGGACCTAGCCATGCCTGGCGGCCAGTACGGTGACGGCTTGCCCCTGATCGGATATCTGCGCCGGAATTTTCCTAATCTATCCATTGTCGTTCTGACCATGCTGGAAAATGCCGCGTTGCTTCAGCGGCTACGCGAGCTTGGCGTGATATCGGTTGTCAATAAATCGGACGATTTGAGTCATATTGGATTCGCGGTACAACACGTCGCCCGCAATCTCGAATATATGAGCCCGTCGGTCAAAGCGGCGCTTGATGCTTTGCGCATAAATTCGGGTGGCAAGAGCGACGAAGTGATGCTGTCCAGGCGCGAACTGGAAGTGGTGCGCCTGTTCGTATCCGGCATGACGATCAAGGAGATTTCCGAACAACTGAACCGAAGCATCAAGACGATCAGCACGCAGAAGAATACGGCCATGCGCAAACTCGGCATTGATCGTGATTCCGAATTGTTTCAGTACGCACAGAGCAATGGCTTGCTGAACCTGTCGTCGCATTCGGCGGGACGAGACGCCTTAGTGGCTTATCGTTGCCGCAACATGTGAAAAACAGAAAGGCCACCTGTCGTGAGACAGGCGGCCTTTTTTTCAATCAGTCCGCTTGATCCGCTCGACGCGGCGAGACTTACTGCGGCGTTGCGTTGGCGCCGCCGTGCGCTGCCGACCATTCAGCCGGGGCGTGCAGGAATTTCTCCACTTCGTCGAGCGTCTTCGTGTCGAAGTAGCTGTTTTCCTTCGCGACGCGCAACACGTCCCACCACGTGGCCAGCGCGTGCAGATCGACGTCGATGTCTTTCAGCACCGACACGCTTTCCTTGAAGATGTTGTAGTGGAACAGCACGAAGCAGTGATTCACCGTCGCGCCAGCGGTGCGCAGCGCGTTGATGAAGTTGATCTTGCTGCGGCTGTCGGTGGTCAGGTCTTCGACCAGCAGCACGCGCTGACCTTCGGTCAGCAGGCCTTCGATCTGCGCATTACGGCCGAAACCCTTCGGCTTCTTGCGCACGTATTGCATCGGCACCATCAGGCGGTCGGACAGCCATGCGGCGAACGGGATGCCGGCGGTTTCGCCACCAGCCACCGCGTCGATCTGCTCATAGCCGACATCGCGCAGGATGGTGGCTTCAGCCATTTCCATCAGGCCACGGCGCACGCGCGGATACGAAATCAGCTTGCGGCAGTCGATATAAACCGGGCTCGCCCAGCCGGACGTGAAAATGTACGGTTTCTCCGCGTTGAAGTGCACTGCCTGAACTTCCAGCAGCATTTTTGCGGTCGTGTCGGAGATCGTCTGGCGATCGAAGCCTGTCATGGGCGGGATCCTTGGGTATGAGCGGGAGAAGCGGGCGCGGGGCCCGGTGGCGCAGCAAGCGAGGTATGCCGCGCCATGCTGGGCGGAATACGCTGCCGGACAGTGGCGCCTGTTCGTGCGCCTGTAAGCGAATAAAAGGCCGGTTTTTGCTACGCGCGTAGGCCGATATTTTACCCGAAATGGGTGCTTCCGAGGAGCCTGTCGTGCGCCGTCGCCGCGAATGGCGGTCATAACGGCCGTGCGGGGCAGGCTTTGCGGACCAGCATGCGGCGCACAGCGACGGCAATGGCTCGCCGAGCTTTTTTGCCAGCTTGTGAGCTATCTGGGCCGCCTTTACACTCACGCGAATTTCCCGGGCGCCGCGATCTTGCGACGTCCTGCGCGTCCTCTGACCTACGGAATGCTTTCAATGACTGCCGCCTCCTCCGCCCCCGACACCCGCGCCTCCATCCAGAACGGCTATGCGGGACGGGCGCTGATCGCTTCGGTGCTCGGCTACGCGATGGACGGCTTCGATCTGCTGATTCTCGGTTTCATGCTGCCCGTGATCGCCGTCGATCTGCACCTGAGTTCGACGCAGGCGGGCTCGCTGGTCACCTGGACGCTGATCGGTGCAGTTGCGGGCGGGATAATTTTCGGCGCGCTGAGCGACTATTACGGTCGCGTGAAAATGCTGACGTGGACGATCCTGATCTTCGCGGTCTTCACCGGACTGTGCGCGCTCGCGCAAGGCTATACCGATCTGCTGATCTACCGGACCATCGCCGGAATCGGGCTGGGCGGCGAGTTCGGCATCGGCATGACGCTGGTCGCCGAGGCGTGGCCGGCGTCGCAGCGGGCGCGGGCGTCATCGTATGTCGGGCTTGGCTGGCAACTCGGCGTGCTGGCGGCGGCGTTGCTGACGCCGCTCCTGTTGCCGCTGATCGGCTGGCGCGGCATGTTCGCACTGGGCTTGCTGCCCGCCATCGTGTCGTTTTTCGTGCGACGCCGCGTCGAGGAACCGGCCTTGTTCAACGAGCGCGTCGCGCGCGGCATGCGCAAGCTGCCGTTCAGGCTGCTGGTGGCCGATGGCCGCACCACGCGCGCCAGCATCGGCGTCGCGATTCTGTGTTCGGTGCAGAACTTCGGCTACTACGGGCTGATGATCTGGCTTCCGAGCTATCTGTCGAAAACCTTCGGCTATTCGCTGACCAAGTCCGGCGTATGGACCGCGGTCACGGTACTCGGCATGGCGGTGGGCATCTGGCTGTTCGGTCTGGCCGCCGACCGTTTTGGCCGCAAGCCGACTTTCCTGTTCTATCAGGCGGGCGCGGTGGTGATGGTTTTCGTCTACGCACACCTGAACACGCCAATGGCATTGCTGATCGGCGGCGCGGCGATGGGCGTGTTCGTCAACGGGATGATCGGCGGTTACGGTGCGCTGATTTCCGAGCTCTATCCGACCGAGGCGCGCGCCACGGCTCAGAACGTGCTGTTCAACGTGGGTCGCGCGGTGGGCGGTTTTGGTCCGGTCGCGGTCGGCGCGCTGGCCGCACGCTATTCGTTCGGCGCCGCGCTCGTTTTTCTGGCGTCGATCTATCTGCTCGATATCTTCGCGACGCTCTGTCTGATTCCCGAGCGACGCGGCGCGGAGCTTGAATAAGCTCACGCAGAATCTCTGCGGCCAGGCGCTCCACGAACTGTCCGCGGCTCGCGCGAACAAGCGTTGAAACAGACGCCGGCGCCTGCGGCAACCGGTTCACGTGATGCGGCGGCGCACCATAACCAGCCGGCGTTTCGCTGATGGTGAGCAGTGTTAACCACGCAGTTCAACGACGCTTTCGGGGTGTACACTGATCGGCCCGCGAAGCACTCCGCACTGTCTCGTTCCCCGTCGCGGCTCGGCGCGTCGCCCACTCGGCGCACGCAAAAATCCGCCTCGGTCAATTGTCTATTCGATAGATGAATACGACGTCAACGGTGTAGTGTGCCCGGCCAATTTCTTACGTCTCGCAGGCTAAAAAAATGGACGAACAACTTAAGCAAAGCGCTCTCGCATATCACCAGAATCCGAAACCCGGCAAGATTTCGGTCACGCCCACCAAGCCGCTATCGAACCAGCTCGATCTGTCGCTCGCGTACTCGCCGGGCGTCGCCGCTGCCTGTATGGCGATCTACGACGAGCCGCTCGACGCGCAGAAGTACACCTCGCGCGGCAACCTGGTCGGCGTGATCACGAACGGCACGGCCGTGCTCGGCCTCGGCAACATCGGCCCGCTCGCCGCGAAGCCGGTGATGGAAGGCAAGGGGTGTCTGTTCAAGAAGTTTGCCGGCATCGACGTGTTCGACATCGAACTCGCCGAGACCGACCCGGACAAGCTGGTCGACGCCATCGCGATGCTCGAGCCCACGCTGGGCGGCATCAACCTCGAAGACATCAAGGCGCCCGAGTGCTTCTACATCGAGAAGAAGCTGCGCGAGCGCATGAAGATTCCGGTTTTCCACGACGATCAGCACGGCACCGCGATCATCGCGTCGGCGGCGATCCTGAACGGCCTGAAAGTGGTCGGCAAGAAGCTCGACGAAGTGAAGCTGGTGTGTTCGGGCGCGGGCGCGGCCGCCATCGCGTGTCTGGATCTGCTGGTGAACCTCGGTCTGTCGAAGAAGAACGTTCTCGTCACCGATTCGAAGGGCGTGATCTACGAAGGTCGGGGCAACCTCGATCCGTCGAAGGAACGTTACGCGGCGAACACCGACGCGCGCACGCTGGCTGACGCGATTCGCGGCGCCGACGTGTTCCTCGGCTGCTCGAGCGCAGGCGTGCTGAAGCCGGAAATGGTCGTCGACATGGGCACCCAGCCGCTGATTCTGGCGCTGGCCAATCCGGAACCGGAAATCCGCCCGGAAGACGCGAAGAAGGTTCGCCCGGACTGCATCATCGCAACTGGCCGTTCGGATTACCCGAACCAGGTCAACAACGTGCTGTGCTTCCCGTTCATCTTCCGTGGCGCGCTGGATGTCGGCGCAACCACGATCACGGAAGAAATGAAGCTCGCGTGCGTGCGCGCGATCGCCGAACTGGCCGAAGAAACCGATCAGGGCGATGAAGTCGCGAAGGCGTACGAAGGCCACTCGCTCGAATTCGGTCCGGACTACCTGATTCCGAAGCCTTTCGACCCGCGCCTGATCATCAAGATCGCGCCGGCTGTCGCCCAGGCTGCGATGGACTCGGGCGTCGCGACCCGTCCGATCAAGGACATGGACGCGTATCGCGAAGAGCTCGGCACGACGGTGTATCGCACGGGCATGGTCATGCGCCCGGTGTTCGCGGCCGCGAAGTCGGCACCGGCGCGCATCGTGTTCGCCGAAGGTGAAGACGAGCGCGTGCTGCGCGCCGCGCAATTCGTGCTGCTCGAAAAGATCGCCAAGCCGATTCTGGTCGGCCGTCCGTCGGTGATCGAGATGCGTCTGCAGAAAATGGGCTCGAAGCTCAAGTGCGGCGAAGACTTCGAGGTCGTCGATCCGGAAGACGATCCGCGTTACCAGCAGAGCTGGCAGGCGTATCACGAACTCGGCGCGCGCGAAGGCGTCACGCCGGACGTCGCGAAGGCCGCGATGCGCAAGTTCAACACGTTGATCGGCGCAATCCTCGTGCGTCTGGGCGAAGCCGACGGCATGATCTGCGGGATGATCAGCCAGTACCACACGCATCTGAAGTTCATCGAGCAGGTGCTGGGCAAGGCCGACAACGTGCAGAACTTCGCTGCGATGAATCTGCTGATGCTGCCGGGGCGCAATCTGTTCATCTGCGACACGTACGTGAACGAAACGCCGACCGCCGAGCAACTCGCCGACATGACGATCCTCGCGGCGCGTGAAATCGAGAAGTTCGGCATCACGCCGAAGGTCGCGTTGCTGTCGAACTCGAACTTCGGCAGCGCGCCGTCGTCGTCGTCGCAACGCATGGCGGCGGCGCGCAAGCTGATTGCCGAACGCGCGCCGACGCTCGAAATCGACGGTGAAATGCACGGCGACGCGGCGTTGTCCGAAGCGATCCGCAAGTCCGCGTTCCCGGGCACGACGCTGAGCGGCGAAGCGAACCTGCTGATCATGCCGAATGTGGAAGCGGCGAACATCACGTACAACATGCTGAAGATGATCGGCGGTGAAGGCGTGACGGTGGGGCCGTTCCTGCTGGGCGCGGAAAAGCCGGTTCATATCCTGACGCCGGCTGCGACCGTGCGCCGGATCATCAACATGACGGCGGTGGCTTCGGCCAACGCGCGCAAGCCGGCGAACAGCAAGTAATGTGTGAGTGAGCGCTGCGGGATCGATTCCGCGGCGTCTTTCAAGGCACGAAAAAAGGCGGTTGTCCGTGAGGACAACCGCCTTTTTCATTGCGTCGACTCAAGCCGACTCAAGCCGACTCAAGCCGACTCAAGCCGACTCAAGCCGACTCAAGCCGACTCAAGCCGACTCAAGCCGACTCAGAGCGAACTCAAACTGAAATCAAGCCGCGTGTTGCGTCTTCCCGGTTTCCGGCGAACGCCAGCGCGCCAGCAACTCGTTCCACTTGATCCGCACGCCTTTCAGATTGTTCTCCTTCACGTGGCCATAACCGCGAATACCGTCCGGCAGATTCGCGAGTTCAATCGCCAGATCGCGTTTTTGAGCGCTAAGCCCGCCGATCAGTTCGCGCACCAGCGCTTCATATTCGACAATCAACGCCCGCTCGGTACGACGCTCTTCCGTCTTGCCGAAAACATCGAACGCGGTGCCGCGCAGGAACTTGAGTTTGGCCAGCACATGCATCGCGCTGAAAACCCAGGGGCCGTACTTTTTCTTCACCAGATGACCGTGAGCGTCTTTCTTCGAAAACGTCGGCGGCGCGAGGTGAATGTGCAGCTTCCAGTCGCCCTCGAAACTCGCTTTCAACTTTTCGATGAACGCGGGGTCGCTGTAAAGGCGCGCGACTTCGTATTCGTCCTTGTACGCCATCAGCTTGTGCAGGTTTTTCGCGACGGTTTCGGTCAACGGCAACTGGCCGTCGATCGAATCCAGCGCCGATTCCGCTGCACGCACTTGCGACACCAGCGCGCGGTAACGATCCGCATAGGCCTGGTTTTGCCAGGCGGCGAGGTAGGTGGCGCGCTTGTCGATCAACGTGTCGAGCGCCTTCGGCGTGTGCAGCGCGATGATTTTGCTGCTCGCCGTTTCTTGCGCCGCGCCGCGTCCCTGAGATTGCGCGAGCTTGCGCACGGCGGCCAGATCGTGCGCGGCACGTCGGCCCCATTCGAACGCCGCGCGGTTCTTCTCGATCTGCACGTTGTTCAACTCGATCGCGCGCATCAGCGATTGGTACGTCAGCGGCACCCAGCCTTTCTGCCATGCGTAGCCGAGCACGAACGGATTCGTGTAAATCGCGTCGCCGAGCAGCGCGACGGCGAAGTGATTCGCGTCGACGGTATCGACACCTTCGTCGCCCGCACCGGCCCGCACGTCGGCTTCCGTGCTGCTGCCCGGAAAGCGCCAGTTCGGGTTCTTGATGAGCTCGGCGGTCGGCGTATGCGCGCTGTTCAGCACCACGCGTGTGCGGCCGGCTTGCATCCGCGACACGCATTCGTCGCTGGCCGTGACGATCGCGTCGCAGCCGATCACGAGGCTCGCTTCGCCCATCGCGATGCGGGTTGCGTGGATGTCGGCCGGATTGGTCGCGATCTGCACGTGACTCATCACGGCGCCGCCTTTCTGCGCGAGGCCGGTGACGTCGAGCACGGTGACGCCTTTGTTCTCCAGATGCGCGGCCATGCCTAGCAGCGCGCCGATCGTCACGACGCCGGTTCCGCCGACGCCCGTGACCAGCACGCCGTAGGGACGATCGATCGAGGGCAGTTCCGGTTCCGGGACCGGCGGCAGCGTGTCGCCGCCCGCTACGCCGGAGGACGCTTTCGGCTTGCGCAACTGACCGCCTTCAACCGACACGAAGCTCGGGCAAAACCCGTTCACGCACGAGAAGTCCTTGTTGCAGGTCGACTGATTGATCTGCCGCTTCGTGCCGTATTCGGTATCGAGCGGTTCGACCGACAGGCAATTCGACTTGACCGAGCAATCGCCGCACCCTTCGCACACCGCCTCGTTGATCACGACACGCCGCGCCGGATCGGGATAAGCGCCGCGTTTGCGGCGACGCCGCTTTTCGGTCGCGCAAGTCTGGTCGTAGATCAGGATCGTGGTGCCCGATACTTCGCGCAGTTCGCGCTGCACTTCGTCGAGCTTGTCGCGATGGTGGATGTCGATGCCCGGCGCAAGCCCGACATTCGCCGAATACTTCTCCGGCTCGATCGGTGACGATCACGATTTTCGACGCGCCTTCGGCGGCGAGCTGATGCGTGATCTGCGGCACGGTCAACACGCCGTCGACCGGCTGGCCGCCCGTCATCGCGACCGCGTCGTTATAGAGCATCTTGTACGTGATGTTCGCTTTCGACGCGATCGCCGCGCGAATCGCCAGCAGCCCGGAGTGGAAGTAGGTGCCGTCGCCGAGATTGGCGAACACGTGCTTGTCGTTGGTGAACGGCGCCTGGCCGATCCACGCGACGCCTTCGCCGCCCATCTGGCTGAACGTGCTGGTGCTGCGGTCCATCCAGACCGTCATGTAATGGCAGCCGATGCCGGCCATCGCGCGCGAACCTTCCGGCACATTGGTCGACGTGTTGTGCGGGCAGCCCGAGCAGAACCACGGCTTGCGTTCGGCTTCGACGCGCGGCCGGGCGAGCGCTTTTTCCTTCGCTTCGATCACGGCAATGCGCGTGGCGATGCGCGCGCGCACATCGGACGGCAGATCGAACTTGTCGAGCCGCGTGGCAATCGCCTTCGCGATGATCGCGGGCGAGAGTTCGTAGTGCGCCGGCAGCAGCCAGTTGCCCATCGGCACCGACCATTCGCCGCCCGCGCCGTCTTTCTCGTCGAACTTGCCGAACACGCGCGGACGTTGCGCGTCCGGCCAGTTGTACAGTTCTTCCTTGATCGCGTATTCGAGAATCTGGCGCTTTTCTTCGACCACCAGAATTTCGTCGAGACCCTTCGCGAAGCTGTGCGCGCCCTGCGCTTCGAGCGGCCACACACAGCCGACCTTATAAAGCCGGATGCCGATGCGCGAGCAGGTTTCGTCATCGAGACCGAGATCGGTCAGCGCCTGACGCACGTCGAGATACGCCTTGCCGCCGGTCATGATGCCGAAACGCGCATGCGGCGAATCGATTTCGATGCGGTCCAGTTTGTTCGCGCGCACGTAGGCGAGCGCGGCATACCACTTGTAGTCGAGCAGACGCGCTTCCTGCACGAGCGGCGGATCGGGCCAGCGGATATTCAGGCCGCCCTCGGGCATCGCGAAATCTTCCGGCAGGATGATTTTCGTGCGATGCGGATCGATATCGACCGAAGCTGACGATTCGACCACGTCGGTCACGCACTTCATCGCGACCCACAGGCCGGAGTAGCGGCTCATTGCCCAGCCGTGCAGACCGAAGTCGAGATATTCCTGCACGTTCGACGGGAACAGCACCGGCAGGCCGCAGGCCTTGAAGATGTGCTCGGACTGGTGCGCGAGCGTGGAGGATTTGGCCGCGTGGTCGTCGCCGGCGAGCACGAGAACGCCGCCATGTCGCGCGGAACCCGCCGAGTTGCCATGCTTGAAAACGTCGCCGGAACGGTCGACGCCTGGGCCTTTGCCGTACCACATCGAGAACACGCCGTCGTATTTGGCGCTGGGATACAGATTGACCTGTTGCGAACCCCAGACGGCGGTTGCCGCGAGGTCTTCGTTGACGCCGGGCTGGAACACGACCTGATGCGCGGCGAGATGCTGTTTCGCCTTCCACAGTGACTGGTCGAGTCCGCCGAGTGGCGATCCACGGTAGCCGGAGATAAAACCGGCAGTGTTGAGGCCGGCGGCCCGGTCGCGTTCCTGTTGCAGCATCGGCAAACGAACCAGCGCCTGGATGCCGCTCATGTACGCGCGGCCGCGTTCGAGCGTGTATTTGTCGTCGAGCGTGACGGACGTCAGCGCGGCTTCGAGCGTGGCTCGCTGACCGGCGTCTAGCGGGGCATTCATTATGTGTACTCCTCCACTCAGCTTGGGATCACCAAAACTTTTTTGGGCCGGCAGCATCTTGTGAATGCGTGGGGCCGGGACCGTCATATTGACGTGTTTTAAGTGATGGTAGCACTCGGAGAAACCCGCCGCTGCGGGTCAAAGTTGCCGCAATGCCGCGTGATTTGCGGCGAGAACAGGCGTTCGGGTCGCGCCGCTGCTGATTTTTTAAGCGCGGCTGTAACAAGCTGTAAAAGCTAAGAAATTGCGGAACCGCAGTGCAAATTGCTGTCTAACCGGCACCTGTGAGTAATGTCTACGCAACGCTTCACATTCTGTGGAGCTTCAGGACAACAGGGCAGTTAGAAAAGGAGTACGCATGAACACTAGAAATATTCAGACCTTCCTGATGGTCTCAGCTGCATTCTTCGCGATGAGCGCACCGGTGCGCTCCAACTCGGGCAGCGCAGGGGCGCTGTCGAACGCGATTAGCCGTACGGCGCAAGTCTCTCCCGTCAGCATGGCGATGGCGCGCGTCTCGCGCTCCACCAGAGCGGACAAGGAAGACCAGAATTCGTGATGCGCCGCACAGGCGGTGTGTTGGTTGATAACTAGTTGCTGTTCGAGTGTAGGCGGGCAGCGCAAATGAAAAGGGCGGGGATCGAAAGATCCCCGCCCTTTTCATTTCCACTTAGCAACGGCGAGTTGCCAACTGTCAATTTCCAGTTGTCAGATTTTGTCCTGCACTACGCCCCGCCGGATCTGATCCAGTTCGATCGATTCGAACAGCGCCTTGAAGTTGCCCTCGCCGAAGCCCTGATTGCCCTTGCGCTGAATGATCTCGAAGAAGATCGGCCCAATCTGGTTTTCGGTGAAGATCTGCAGCAGCAGGTCGTCCGGCGCACCGTCGATCAGAATCTTGCGCTTACGCAGTTCGTCGAGCGGCTCGCCATGATCCGGCACGCGGCGATTCGACCAGTTCGTAATACGTGTCGATCGTATCGAGCAGCGAAATGTTCGACGCGCGCAACCCGTCCACGGTACGGTAGATGTCGTCGCTGCCGAGCGCGATATGCTGAATGCCTTCGCCGTGGTACGCGTCCAGATATTCCTGGATCTGGCCAGCGGTGTCCGAGCCTTCTTCGTTGATCGGAATGCGGATTTTGCCGCACGGCGAAGTCATCGCCTTCGACTTCACGCCCGTCACCTTGCCTTCGATGTCGAAGTAACGCACTTCGCGGAAATTGAACAGGCGCTCGTAGAACTCCGCCCATTCCTGCATGCGGCCGCGATGCACGTTGTGCGTCAGGTGATCGATGTAGGTCAGGCCGTGGCCGACCGGGTTCGGATTCGCGCCCGGAATCGGCTCGAAGTCGACGTCGTAAATATCGATGTCGCCGATGCTGTTCGGCTCAGCGCCGTTCTTGCCGCGCCAGCGGTCGACGAAATAAATCAGCGAATCGCCGATACCTTTGATCGCCGGAATGTTCAGTTCCATCGGGCCGGTTTTGTTGTCGAAGCCCCACGCGCCTTTTTCCAGCGCCTGTTTGTAGGCTTTGGCCGCGTCCTGAACGCGGAAAGCGATCGCGCAGATCGACGGGCCGTGCAGGCGCGTGAAGCGTTGCGCGAACGAATCCTGTTCCCCGTTGACGATGAAGTTGATCTCGCCCTGGCGATACAGCGTCACATCTTTATGACGATGCTGTGCGACGGCGGTGAAGCCCATCTGTTCGAACAGCTTGCCGAGCGCTTTCGGGTCCGGCGCGGTGTATTCGATGAATTCGAAACCGTCGGTGCCGACCGGGTTGTCCCAAGTTGAAACCTGCATTGTCTGTCTCCTGATTAGCGCCGGTTGATTTGCGCGAGGGGGAATATCAGCTTGATCGCGACCGGAGTCGCTACCGAATGACGCAAGTGTAAATTCCGTCATCGCGACGAAAACTTGCGAACTTAATCGTCGCGTCGCTACGCTTGCGCTATTTTCTAGCGCAGATTTTCGATCGAGGCGGCAGAAAATGGCTCAGATAGAGATAGACGCAATCGACCGGCGAATTCTGGCCATCCTTCAGGAGAATGGCCGGCTGTCGAATCAGGAGATCGCCGAGCGCATCAATCTGTCGCCGAGTCCCTGTCTGCGGCGGATTCGGCGGCTGGAAGAAAGCGGGGTGATTCGTGGCTACGTCGCGTTGCTCGACCCGCAGTTGCTGGGGCTCGATCTGCTCGCCTACGTGAATGTGCGGCTGGAGAAGCGCGGTGGTCCGGCGCTGAGTCCGCGCGGCGACGCCACGCATGCCGACCTGTTTCGCGCGGCGGTTCAGACGTGGCCGGAGGTGGTCGCGTGCCACGCGATGACCGGCGATATGGATTACCTGCTGCGCGTTCAGGTCGAAGACATGGCGCACTTTTCGCGCTTCGTGCAGGACCAGTTGCTGCACCATCCGTCGGTGATCGACGTGAAATCGAGCTTCTCGCTGGAAAAGTTCAAGGAGACGACGGCGCTGCCTATTTTGTGATCAGCGCGCGAGGTGAAGAGCGCTACCAGCGTCGAGGGGCGCAATATGCAAAAAGGGCAGCCATCCGGCTGCCCTTTGTCTTTTCGCCGAAGCGTCAGCGCTGTTCAGGCGGCCGCCGCCGTCGGCATGAACGACTCGAACAGTTTGGACGCCTGACGCGCCTGGCGCTTGAGCGCGTAGTCGAACACCGCGGCCTGTTCCTGCAGCATCTCGGCGATGATGCTGGTTTGATCCGCCGGCGACAGCGTCAGATAAGCGTCGGCTTCGCCGTACGCGTATTCGATCTTCATGCCGGCTTTCTTCGCGATGTGCATCATCGTCGAATTGCGCGACAGGCAGTGGATGTACAGCGTAGTGACGTGCGTATTGCGGCTGCGGATGGCGGCGCGCTCGAACAGCTTCGAGCCGATGCCCTGGCCGCGCGCGCTTTCCAGCACCGACACGCCGAACTCGGCCGTGCGCTTGTCGCCTTCAGCCGGCAGATAGGCGAGGTGGCCGACGCCGATGAGTTGCAGCTTGCTGTTGAAAACGCCGAAAACGGTGTCGCGCGAGAAATCGATCGCGCGGACGTAGTTTTCGATCACGTGGTTCGGCACGACCTGGCCGAAGCGCAGCAGGCGGTCGTCTTCGTCGAGCGCGAGGAAGTGGGTCAGCAGCCGGTCACGGTCGATCGCGGTGAGCTCACGGACCAGAACAGGCGCACGACCGGCTGCCTGCGGCAAGACGATCGTGCGCGACGATCGGCTCGGCGGTGCGGTTAGTCAGAATGTTCATGGTCGGGTTCTCCTTTTGATCGAGCGGCGTGGTGCACCGCAAAAACGATTTTAGCCGAAACCGCCGTCGATCACTAGGGAAAACCCGTATCTAATTCCGAAGAAGGTGACTAAAAAATTTGCGCCCTATTTTTATACTATTGATTTTAAAGAAGAAATAAATCGAACGAGCGTTCGTGGCATGATGTCGCGCGCCGGCCACATGCGTCACGCATTGCTCTGAGGAATGTTGCTCTGCGTCAAGCACTGGGCGGCCGCGCCCAAACCGTGGTCCACCATAGTCACCACCTGCTCGGCGAATTCGCGGTAGCCCATACGACCGTCGGGCTTGAGCCACGTGAAAGTCCAGTTGATCATGCCGAACACCATCATCGTGAGCGCGGTCTGGTTTTCGCGGGTGGCGCGCTCGGGATACGCGCGCGCCAATTGCCGCGCAAAAGCCGCAACCACGTCGCGCTGACGGTTCAGGATCACTTCGCGCTGGGCGTCGACGAGATATTTCACGTCGTTTAATAGCGCGACGTGCCGGCTGTGCGACGTTTCATACTCGGACAGAAACGCCCGGATCAACTCGGCGAACGTTTCGCGTTCGCTGAGTCCGCGCCGCTGGCTCGCGCCTTCCACCTCGGCAATGATCAGCATCAGCCGCTTTGTGTAGCGATCCAGCAGGTCGAACAGAATCGCTTCCTTGCTCGCGTAGTAGTGGTACAGACGCGCTTTCGACGTGCCGCTCGCGGCGGCAAGGTCGGCCATCGACGTGCTCGGGTAGCTGGTTTGCGCGAATTTTGCGGCGGCCAGTTCGAGGATCTGCTCGCGTTGGGTTTCGTGGTCGGGGGCTCGGGTGCGGGCCATAGTCGTCTGTTCTATTAATGTGGACAGGGGGTGAGCGCTGCGCTCACTTCCAGCGTGCGCCAGGCGCTTGCGTCGCCGCGCAGCTTGATGCGGCGGATCGCGGCCAGTTCGCGCAGACGCCAAAGCACGATGCTGTCGCTGACCAGAAAGCCGAGTTCGGCGGTCATCACGTCCGCGGCGACGCGGGCGGCGGGCTGCCAGTCTTCGGTAATGCGATCGAGAATCAGCGCGTCCAGCTCGGCGAAGGTGCCGCTCTGGAACGTGTTGTCGCGCCAGCGTCGCGTCTCGCCGTTCGCGTGTTTGACTTCCTGCCATTCGAGCGCGAGCCGGCTGATGCGCAGAACCGAAATCGGCGCCGCGTCCGGCAGACGGGCCAGCAAGACGGTCGGCGCGAACATGCCGACAGAAGTCGCGCGGTCTTTGCGGCTGTGCGCCCAGGCGCCCGGATCGGTGAGATCGCGAATCGACAGACGCACTTCGTTCAGCCGCTGCGGACTATTGCGAAGGTGATAGCAGACGCGACGCAGCATCAATTGATCCGCGGCGCTTTCGCCGTGCCAGACCACCAGATTGGCTTCGCCGCGGGCGATATTCTCCAGCGCCACAGCCTGCTCGCGGCACTCGCGCAGGAAATCACGCCGGGTATCCGCGCTGACGCGGTCCCAGAAGTTCGCGCGCAGCTCCGCCATGTCGTCGATGCCACGTAGCGGCCCGACCGCCAGATCGTCGCGCAGCGCGTGCACGCGCTCGTCGCGGCCCGCTTCCTGGAGCGCGGCGCGCAGTGACTCGGCGGCGACATCGCCGTTGGTGAGATGGATCGTGCTCATTGGCAGTGGCTGGGCGTGGCAATAACAAAAGGGGCCGCCCGTCTGCCGGAACAGGTGTCCGGACGCGAGCGGCCCCTAGTGTAAGCGGATCGCGGAACTGCTGAAAGCGCTGTGGACGTCGCACAAGGCGCGCCCACGCCGCGCGCTTTAACGTTCGTCGTAACTCACCACCACGCGGTCGCTAATCGGATGGCACTGGCAGGTCAGCACGAAACCGTCGCGAATTTCGTGTTCTTCCAGCGTGTAGTTCTTTTCCATCTTCACTTCGCCCTCCAGCACCTTCGCGCGACACGTGCAGCAAACGCCGCCTTTGCATGCGTACGGCAGCGCGAGGCCGGCGCGCAGGCCGACATCGAGCACGCTCACGCCCTGGTAAGGCAGGCGCAGCTTGCGCTTCTTGCCGTCGAGGACGATTTCGAGGTCGGCGGCGGGCGTGTCTTCGGTGATTTCGACCGGCGGCACGCCCGCTTGCGGCAGCGGCGAACCGAAGCGCTCCACGTGGACCTTTGCGCGCGGCACGCCGGCGGCTTTCAGCGCGGCCTCGGCGGCGTCCATCATCGGACCGGGGCCGCAGATGAACGCTTCGTCGATCGCGTCGGCCGGCAGCAGGTTGTCGATGAAGGCTGCGCACTTTTCCTGATCGAGCACGCCGTTGAACAACTCGACGTCCTGCAGATCGTCGGACAGACGTGATACAGCACGAACCGGTTCATGAAGCGGTTCTTCAGATCTTCGAGTTCTTCCGCGAACATGATCTGATCGACGCTGCGGTTGCCGTACACCAGCGTGAACGTGCTGCGCGGCTCGACTTCGAGCGTCGTCTTGATGATCGCCAGCACCGGCGTGATGCCCGAGCCGCCTGAAAACGCGAGGTATTGCTGACCCTGGTCGGCGTTCAGATGCGTGAAGAAGCGGCCGTCCGGCGTCATCACGTCGATCGTGTGGCCGGGCTGCAGCGTGTCGAACGCGAAATTCGAGAAACGCCCGCCGCGCACGCGCTTGATGCCGATGCGCAATTCGCCGTCGCGGTCGTAGTCGGTCACGCCGACGCAGATCGAATACGAACGGCGCGTTTCCTCACCGTCGATATGCGTTTTCAGCGTGACGAACTGGCCCTGCGTGAACCGATAGTGGTCGCGCAGTTCGGCGGGGACTTCGAAGGCAACCGAGACGGCGTCGGCGGTTTCGGGCCGAACTTCACGGATACGCAGCGGATGAAATTGCGGAGTGGCCATATCAGTATGGTTTGAAGTAGTCGAAGGGTTCGCGGCAGTCGAGGCAGCGGTACAAGGCTTTGCAGGCGGTCGAGCCGAATTGCGCGAGACGCTCGGTATGCGCCGAGCCGCAACGCGGGCACGACGGCGCCGGCAGCGCGCGCGGCACGAAGCGCATCACTTTTTCCTGCGACGGAATTCGCCGAACCGCAGTTGCCCGTGGGCGGCGCGATGCCATAGTCGCGCAGCTTTTCGCGGGCGTCGGCGGTCATCCAGTCGGTGGTCCAGGCTGGCGCGAGCACCGTGGCGATCCGGTACGGCGTAAGTTCAGCGGCGTCGAGCGCATGGCCGACGTCTTCCGCAATTTGCGACATCGCCGGGCAACCTGAATAGGTCGGCGTGATGACGACTTCGAGCGTGCCGTCGGCGGCGCGGCGCACGTCGCGCAGAATGCCGAGTTCGCGAATCGACACCACCGGAATTTCCGGATCGGGCACCGCTTCGAGCACGGCCCACGCGCGTTCAAGCGTGGCGTCGGCGTGCGTGGGGGGCGTGTCGAAGTCGTCGTCATGGTCGGGTCGCCGTTGCTTACCAGGTTGCGCCGGGATGCTGCCGCGCGAGGCTCTGCATTTCGGCGAGCACGAAGCCCATGTGCTCGGAATGCTCGCCGTGCTTGCCGGTCGTGATGTGCTTGACCGCTTCGGGCAGCTTCAATGTGGCTTCGTCGAGCGTGGCGCGTACGTCGTCGAGCCACGCAGCTTCGAGGTCCGACGTCATCGGGCCGATGCCTGGCCGCGGCGACGGCATCCTCCACCGCGTCCGCGCTGAAAAACTCACGCGTGTACGGCAGCAGATAGTCCAGCGCGGCTTGTGCGCGGCGGTGCGATTCGTCGGTGCCGTCGCCGAAACGGATCAGCCACTCGCTCGCGTGATGCACGTGGTAGCTGGTTTCCTTGATCGACTTCGATGCGATCGCGGCCAGTTGCTCGTCAGCGGACGTCGTCAGGGCCGTCCACAGATGCGCCATCAGCGTCGAGTACAGAAAATTGCGCACGATCGTGACCGCGTAATCCTTTTCGGCCTGCGCCGTGCCGCACAGCGGCCCGAAATGCGGCAACTCGGCCAGCGTGTAATTGGCGAATTCGCGCTCGGCGCGGAAGTACGCGTAGTCGTCTTCCGTACGCGTCTTGCCGGTGAGCTGCTGTTCGAGCGAGGCGGCGTGCGTGTACAGCAGACGCGCCTGGCCGATCAGATCGAGGCTCATGTTCGACAGCGCGATGTCTTCTTCGAGGATCGGGCCGTGGCCGCACCACTCGGTATTGCGCTGACCGAGGATCAGCGCGGTATCCGCGAGGCGCAGCACGTATTGGAGATGTTGGGGCGTCGATGTTCATGGCCGCGCTTACATGTGGTTGACTTCGTCGGGGAGCGTGTAGAACGTCGGGTGGCGGTAAATCTTGTCGCCAGCCGGTTCGAACAGCTCCGCCTTGTCTTCCGGCGCGGACGCCGTGATCGCCGACGACGGCACCACCCAGATGCTCACGCCTTCCTGGCGGCGCGTGTAGACGTCGCGCGCCATGCGCAGCGCCATCGGCGCGTCGGCGGCGTGCAGGCTGCCGCAGTGTTTATGGTCGAGTCCCTGCTTGCTGCGCACGAAGACTTCCCAGATCGGCCATTCCTTGTTCATTGCTGATCTCCTGATTCTTTGTCCGGCGTGACGCTCGCGGTTAGGCGGCGTGCTGTTGTGCGCGCTGGCGCTGTTTTTCGGCGTGGGCGAGGGCGGCTTCGCGGACCCACGCGCCTTCGTCATGGGCTTTGACGCGGGTGGCGAGGCGCTCGCGGTTGCACGGGCCGTCGCCATTCACGACGCGCCAGAATTCTTCCCAGTCGATGTCGCCGTAATCGTGCTGGCCGCGCGCCTCGTTCCATTTCAGGTCCGGATCGGGCAGCGTGACGCCGAGCACCTTGGCCTGGTCGACGGTGGCGTCGACGAATTTCTGCCGCAGATCGTCGTTGGAAATGCGCTTGATGCCCCATTTCGACGACTGATTGCTGTGGATCGAATCTTTGTCGCTCGGGCCGAACATCATCAGCACCGGCCACCACCAGCGGTTCACCGCCTGCTGGACCAGCTCGCGTTGAGCTTCGGTGCCGGACATCATCGACATCAGCGCGTCGAAACCCTGGCGCTGGTGAAACGACTCTTCCTTGCAGATGCGGATCATCGCGCGGGCGTACGGGCCGTAAGTGCAACGGCACAGCGGAATCTGGTTCATGATCGCCGCGCCATCCACCAGCCAGCCGATCACGCCGACGTCGGCCCACGTGGGCGTCGGGTAATTGAAGATGCTCGAATACTTGGCTTTGCCCGAATGCAGCGCGGCGATCAGCTGATCGCGCGACACGCCGAGCGTTTCGGCCGCGCTATATAGATAGAGGCCGTGACCGGCTTCGTCCTGCACTTTGGCGAGCAGAATCGCCTTGCGCTTCAGGCTGGGGCGCGCGACTGATCCAGTTGCCCTCCGGCAGCATGCCGACGATCTCGGAATGCGCGTGCTGCGAGATTTGCCGCACCAGCGTCTTGCGGTACGCGTCGGGCATCCAGTCTTGCGCTTCGATCTTGCCGTCGGCGGCCATGACCGCGTCGAATTGCGCCTGCTCGGGCGAACTCGCGCCGCGCTTCAAGCGAGGCGACATTGCCGGGAATATCCAGGGATTGCGTGTACATGGGGACGCTCTCTGCGGAAGTTGTCTGTGTCGGCACAGTATAAACCAACCGACCGGTCGGTTAATAAATTTTTTGAGTCGATGAATCGTGTGCTGATAGGGAGCGCTCGGGTTTCGTTGCAGAGGCGTTTCGTTAGCGTCGCCGCCCCGCGCCCACACTTAACCTATAAAATTGCGAATTGGCCGCGATTTGCGGCCCACCTGCATCCCCGGTATCTCATGTTACGTCTAAGCGAAATCAAACTTCCCCTCGATCATCCCGAGAGCGCTCTCGAAGCGGCCGTCCGCGCCCGCCTCGCGGAACTCGGCGTTGGCGAAGAGGGGCTCATCCGATACACCGTGTTTCGCCGCGCGCACGACGCGCGCAAACGCGCCGACATCAAGCTCACGTACATCGTCGATGTCGAGGTAACGGATGAGCCGGCCGCGCTCAAGCGGCTCGCCGATGTGCCGCACTGCGGCGTGACGCCGGACATGGCGTACAAGTTTCGTCGCGAAGGCGCCGGCGCAATTGACCACGCTGCGCCCGGTGGTGATCGGCATGGGGCCGTGCGGACTGTTTGCCGGTTTGATCCTCGCGCAGATGGGCTTCCGGCCGATCATTCTCGAGCGCGGCAAGGCCGTGCGCGAGCGAACCAAAGACACCTTCGGGCTGTGGCGCAAGTCGGTGCTCAATCCCGAGTCGAACGTGCAGTTCGGCGAAGGCGGCGCGGGCACGTTCTCGGACGGCAAGCTGTATAGCCAGATCAAGGACCCGAAGCACTACGGCCGCAAGGTGCTCGACGAATTCGTCCGAGCCGGCGCGCCGGAAGACATTCTGTACCTGAGCCGGCCTCATATCGGCACGTTCCGTCTGGTCAGCATGGTCGAAAAGATGCGCGCGACCATTCATGAGCTGGGCGGCGAAGTGCGCTTCGAAACCCGCGTCGACGATATCGAGATCGACGACGGCAAGGTGCGCGGCCTGAAGCTGTCGACCGGGCGAGACGCTCCGTTGCGATCACGTGGTGCTGGCGGTCGGCCACAGCGCGCGCGATACCTTCCAGATGTTGAGCGACCGCGGCGTCTATATCGAAGCGAAGCCGTTTTCGCTCGGTTTCCGGATCGAGCATCCGCAGGGTTTGATCGATCGCAGCCGTTTCGGCAAGTTTGCCGGTCACAAACAGCTTGGCGCCGCCGACTATAAGGTGGTGCATCACTGCAGCAACGGACGCGCGGTCTATAGCTTCTGCATGTGCCCGGGCGGCACGGTGGTCGCGGCGACTTCCGAACCGGGCCGGGTGGTTACTAACGGCATGAGCCAGTACTCGCGGGCCGAGCGCAATGCGAATGCAGGGATCGTGGTCGGCATCACGCCGGACGATTACCCGGGCGGTCCGCTCGCCGGCATCGCGTTCCAGCGTAAATGGGAAGAGCGCGCGTTCGAGCTCGGCGGCGGAAACTATATGGCGCCGGGCCAACTGGTCGGCGATTTTATTGCGGGCCGGCCGTCCACGTCGCTCGGTTCGGTGGTGCCGTCGTACAAACCAGGCGTGCATCCCACCGATCTCAGCACTGCGCTGCCCGACTACGTGATCGAGGCAATTCGCGAAGCGTTGCCGCAAATGGACAAGAAGATCGCCGGTTTTGCCATGCATGACGCGGTGCTGACGGGCGTCGAGACGAGAACGTCGTCGCCGATTCGCGTGCGTCGCCGGGACGACTATCAGAGCATGAACGTCGAGGGGCTTTATCCGGCGGGTGAAGGCGCGGGGTATGCCGGCGGGATTTATTCGGCTGCCATCGACGGGATCGAAGTTGCCGAAGCGCTTGCGTTGAACATGACTGGCGCGCGGCCGGCTGATCAAGCTGGGCGGGGCGGCGTGCATGAGCGCAGCCGCCGTCCGCGATCGCCGGTGCGATCGGGCACAATGCACGCTTGGCCTGAACCCTCCACCGACGATCCGAATGACCATTCGCACCTTGGCTGCCGCATGCGGCGCGGCGCTGCTTGCCCAATTTGCTGTTTCCCCCACCGTTTTTGCCGCCGATGCCCCGGCGCATTGGGTCGCTGCCTGGGCGACGGCGCTGCAACCCATTCCGCAGCGGGCTGATCTGCCGCCGTTGTACCGCGCACCCGAAGTGGCCGGGCGCACCGTCCGCCAGATCATTTACCCGACGCTTGTCGGGCACCATCCGCAAGAATTCACCTGAGCAACGAGTACGGCAAGACGCCGCTCGTGATCGACGATCTGCGCATCGCGCGGTCGGCGGGCGGCGCGGCCTCGGCTGGAAAAGACGCGACGCGCGTGACTTTTGGCGGCAGAAGTGGCAGTGAGTATTCCGGCTGGAGGGGAGCTGGACAGCGATCCGGTTGCTATTCGAGGTCAAGAAAGGCGACGCCGTACGCTATCAGCGCTTTCATGGGGCCGGAGCAGCGGATCGTGGCGTGGCATCGAGTGTCGAATCAGGTCAATTACATTTCCGCGCCGGGTAATCACGCGGCGGATGCGTCGGCCGACGCATTTCGCGGACGGTTCACTCAGTACGTGTGGGTGACGGGGTTGTCGGTCGACGCGGCTGCCGTCGACGGCCACGGTCGCCGCGATCGGCGACTCGATCACCGACGGCATGCGCTCCAGCCTCAACCAGAACCGCCGCTGGCCGGACGCATTGGCTCGTCGGCTCGCTGAGACCGGCGATCGCTCGACCGCGATCGTCAATCTCGGAATCAGCGGAAACCGGCTGCTGAGCGACTCCGCCTGCTATGGCGACGCGCTCGCGCGGCGCTTTGACCGCGACGTTTTGCGTCGACCGGGCGTCAAGACGGCGATTCTGCTGATCGGCATCAACGACATCAATTTCGCGGCGATGCCGCCCCACGGCGGGCTCGACTGCGACACGCCGCACACGTCGGTGACGGCGGCCGATCTGATTGCCGGCTACCAGCGGATCATTGCCGCCGCGCGACACGGTGGCGTCAAGGTATTCGGCGCGACCTTGACGCCGGCGTCGCTGCCGTCGGAGCGCGAAAGCATCCGTCTCGCCGTCAATCAGTGGATTCGTTCCAGCCATGCATTCGACGGCGTGGTGGATTTCGACTGCCGCGCTTCGTGATCGGGCGCAACCGGACCGTCTGCAGCGCGCTTTTGACAGCGGCGACCACATCCATCCGAGCGATGCCGGCTACGCCGCGATGGCCGAAGCGGTTCCGGTGGACGCGCTGGTGGGTTCGACCCGCAAGTGAGTCGCAAAAAAGATTGCGTTAAACCCTTGTCACGAGGCGCATGTTCACCTAAGATTCGCCTCCTCGTTTGCGAACGAGGGCCGCGGCAGAAACCAGCGGCTCGTGACGTGAACAGGTTTTTAAGCGAAAGCGAAAAAATACTGTTGACGAAACGAAAAAGAGCCTTCATAATCTCGTTTCTCTGCTGCAGACGCAGCGACGCAGAACGAAGCGGTGCCGGGAAGTTGAAGTGGGCGCTGCGGGTTTCGCGGATCGATCTTTAAAAATTAACAGCCGATAAGTGTGGGCGCTTGATGCGCGATGCGCCGGTGGGTCCTTCGGGGTCTGCTGGAAAAAGCAGAAGTATCAAGTCTCACACAGTAATGAAAGGAAGGTTTTTCCATCGGAAGATGGATGAACAATTCGTCAGTACGTTGAGTGAGCGACCGGTTCTTAACGGAACCGAAAAACAGTAACAGGTTTGAACTGAAGAGTTTGATCCTGGCTCAGATTGAACGCTGGCGGCATGCCTTACACATGCAAGTCGAACGGCAGCACGGGAGCAACCCTGGTGGCGAGTGGCGAACGGGTGAGTAATACATCGGAACGTGTCCTGTAGTGGGGGATAGCCCGGCGAAAGCCGGATTAATACCGCATACGCTCTACGGAGGAAAGGGGGGGATCTTAGGACCTCTCGCTACAGGGGCGGCCGATGGCAGATTAGCTAGTTGGTGGGGTAAAGGCCTACCAAGGCGACGATCTGTAGCTGGTCTGAGAGGACGACCAGCCACACTGGGACTGAGACACGGCCCAGACTCCTACGGGAGGCAGCAGTGGGGAATTTTGGACAATGGGCGCAAGCCTGATCCAGCAATGCCGCGTGTGTGAAGAAGGCCTTCGGGTTGTAAAGCACTTTTGTCCGGAAAGAAAACCTCTGAGTTAATACCTCGGGGGGATGACGGTACCGGAAGAATAAGCACCGGCTAACTACGTGCCAGCAGCCGCGGTAATACGTAGGGTGCAAGCGTTAATCGGAATTACTGGGCGTAAAGCGTGCGCAGGCGGTTCGCTAAGACAGATGTGAAATCCCCGGGCTTAACCTGGGAACTGCATTTGTGACTGGCGGGCTAGAGTATGGCAGAGGGGGGTAGAATTCCACGTGTAGCAGTGAAATGCGTAGAGATGTGGAGGAATACCGATGGCGAAGGCAGCCCCCTGGGCCAATACTGACGCTCATGCACGAAAGCGTGGGGAGCAAACAGGATTAGATACCCTGGTAGTCCACGCCCTAAACGATGTCAACTAGTTGTCGGGTCTTCATTGACTTGGTAACGTAGCTAACGCGTGAAGTTGACCGCCTGGGGAGTACGGTCGCAAGATTAAAACTCAAAGGAATTGACGGGGACCCGCACAAGCGGTGGATGATGTGGATTAATTCGATGCAACGCGAAAAACCTTACCTACCCTTGACATGTATGGAAGTCTGCTGAAAGGTGGGGGTGCCCGAAAGGGAGCCATAACACAGGTGCTGCATGGCTGTCGTCAGCTCGTGTCGTGAGATGTTGGGTTAAGTCCCGCAACGAGCGCAACCCTTGTCCCTAGTTGCTACGCAAGAGCACTCTAGGGAGACTGCCGGTGACAAACCGGAGGAAGGTGGGGATGACGTCAAGTCCTCATGGCCCTTATGGGTAGGGCTTCACACGTCATACAATGGTCGGAACAGAGGGTCGCCAACCCGCGAGGGGGAGCCAATCCCAGAAAACCGATCGTAGTCCGGATCGCACTCTGCAACTCGAGTGCGTGAAGCTGGAATCGCTAGTAATCGCGGATCAGCATGCCGCGGTGAATACGTTCCCGGGTCTTGTACACACCGCCCGTCACACCATGGGAGTGGGTTTCACCAGAAGTAGGTAGCCTAACCGCAAGGAGGGCGCTTACCACGGTGGGATTCATGACTGGGGTGAAGTCGTAACAAGGTAGCCGTATCGGAAGGTGCGGCTGGATCACCTCCTTTCTCGAGCTAACGCGTCAAGTGTTGAGCGCTCACGCTTATCGGCTGTGAAATTAGACAGACTCAGGGGTCTGTAGCTCAGTCGGTTAGAGCACCGTCTTGATAAGGCGGGGGTCGATGGTTCGAATCCATCCAGACCCACCAAAGTCTTGTCTGGTGAGCTGACCGTCTAAAACCCCTGGGTAGTAAATGCAGGTAGTGATTATCTGTGTATGACTGGGGGATTAGCTCAGCTGGGAGAGCACCTGCTTTGCAAGCAGGGGGTCGTCGGTTCGATCCCGTCATCCTCCACCAATCTTCAATGCCAGTGTTACTGCGGCAAGCTTGAAAGAGTATGCGGTGTAGTGAAACAGCATTGGCGATTGAGCCAGTCAGAGTGATACGCAATTATAGCATTGCGATATCGGCTGTCGTTCTTTAACAATCAGGAAGAAGTAGTAAAGAGATTCACGAAAGCATACTTAGAGATGGGTGTGCGAGTAGGTGAATCAGGGTTGTGATTGTATCAATGTATGAAAAGGGGAATCGAAAGATTGCTTTGGAATACGGCGCAACACGAATACTCAACCTGTAGCGTGTGTGAGCAGACATCGCTCTTCCCAGTGAAGGCGATGCGAGACACACCCGTTATAGGGTCAAGCGAACAAGTGCATGTGGTGGATGCCTTGGCGATCACAGGCGATGAAGGACGCGGTAGCCTGCGAAAAGCGGCGGGGAGCTGGCAAACGAGCTTTGATCCCCCGATATCCGAATGGGGAAACCCGGCCCGTATGGGTCATCCGTAGCTGAATACATAGGCTACGTGAAGCGAACGCGGTGAACTGAAACATCTAAGTAACCGCAGGAAAAGAAATCAACCGAGATTCCCAGAGTAGTGGCGAGCGAAATGGGACCAGCCTGTACTCTTTATCTTCATTGTTAGTCGAAGGCTCTGGAAAGTGCCGCCATAGCAGGTGATAGCCCTGTAGACGAAAACAGCGAGGAAGAACTAGGTGTACGACAAGTAGGGCGGGACACGTGAAATCCTGTCTGAAGATGGGGGGACCATCCTCCAAGGCTAAATACTCGTGATCGACCGATAGTGAACCAGTACCGTGAGGGAAAGGCGAAAAGAACCCCGGGAGGGGAGTGAAATAGATCCTGAAACCGCATGCATACAAACAGTAGGAGCCTCGCAAGGGGTGACTGCGTACCTTTTGTATAATGGGTCAGCGACTTACATTCAGTGGCAAGCTTAACCGATTAGGGCAGGCGTAGCGAAAGCGAGTCCGAACAGGGCGATTCAGTCGCTGGGTGTAGACCCGAAACCAGGTGATCTATCCATGGCCAGGATGAAGGTGCGGTAACACGTACTGGAGGTCCGAACCCACTAACGTTGAAAAGTTAGGGGATGAGCTGTGGATAGGGGTGAAAGGCTAAACAAACCTGGAAATAGCTGGTTCTCTCCGAAAACTATTTAGGTAGTGCCTCGTGTATCACCTTCGGGGGTAGAGCACTGTCATGGTTGTGGGGTCCATTGCGGATTACTACGCCATAGCAAACTCCGAATACCGAAGAGTGCAATCACGGGAGACAGACATCGGGTGCTAACGTCCGGTGTCAAGAGGGAAACAACCCAGACCGCCAGCTAAGGTCCCCAAATATTGCTAAGTGGGAAACGAAGTGGGAAGGCTAAAACAGTCAGGAGGTTGGCTTAGAAGCAGCCATCCTTTAAAGAAAGCGTAATAGCTCACTGATCGAGTCGTCCTGCGCGGAAGATGTAACGGGGCTAAGCAATATACCGAAGCTGCGGATGCACATTTATGTGCATGGTAGGAGAGCGTTCCGTAAGCCTGCGAAGGTGCATTGAAAAGTGCGCTGGAGGTATCGGAAGTGCGAATGCTGACATGAGTAGCGATAAAGGGGGTGAAAAGCCCCCTCGCCGTAAGCCCAAGGTTTCCTACGCAACGTTCATCGGCGTAGGGTGAGTCGGCCCCTAAGGCGAGGCAGAAATGCGTAGCTGATGGGAAGCAGGTTAATATTCCTGCACCATTGTTAAATGCGATGGGGGGACGGATCGCGGAAGGTTGTCCGGGTGTTGGAAGTCCCGGTCCTTGCATTGGAGAAGGCGCTTAGGCAAATCCGGGCGCGGAATTCAAGGGTGCGAGGCCATTCACTTAGGTGAAGAAGCAATCGGAAGTGGTTCCAAGAAAAGCCTCTAAGCTTCAGTTTAACAAGACCGTACCGCAAACCGACACAGGTGGGCGAGATGAGTATTCTAAGGCGCTTGAGAGAACTCGGGAGAAGGAACTCGGCAAATTGGTACCGTAACTTCGGGATAAGGTACGCCCCTGTAGCTTGATGCCCCTGCGGGCAGAGGGTGAAGGGGTTGCAATAAACTGGTGGCTGCGACTGTTTAATAAAAACACAGCACTCTGCAAACACGAAAGTGGACGTATAGGGTGTGACGCCTGCCCGGTGCCGGAAGATTAAATGATGGGGTGCAAGCTCTTGATTGAAGTCCCGGTAAACGGCGGCCGTAACTATAACGGTCCTAAGGTAGCGAAATTCCTTGTCGGGTAAGTTCCGACCTGCACGAATGGCGTAACGATGGCCACACTGTCTCCTCCCGAGACTCAGCGAAGTTGAAGTGTTTGTGATGATGCAATCTCCCCGCGGCTAGACGGAAAGACCCCATGAACCTTTACTGTAGCTTTGCATTGGACTTTGAACCGATCTGTGTAGGATAGGTGGGAGGCTATGAAGCGTGAACGCCAGTTTGCGTGGAGCCAACCTTGAAATACCACCCTGGTTTGTTTGAGGTTCTAACCTTGGTCCGTTATCCGGACTGGGGACAGTGCATGGTAGGCAGTTTGACTGGGGCGGTCTCCTCCCAAAGTGTAACGGAGGAGTACGAAGGTACGCTAGGTACGGTCGGAAATCGTGCTGATAGTGCAATGGCATAAGCGTGCTTAACTGCGAGACCGACAAGTCGAGCAGGTGCGAAAGCAGGTCATAGTGATCCGGTGGTTCTGTATGGAAGGGCCATCGCTCAACGGATAAAAGGTACTCTGGGGATAACAGGCTGATACCGCCCAAGAGTTCATATCGACGGCGGTGTTTGGCACCTCGATGTCGGCTCATCTCATCCTGGGGCTGTAGCCGGTCCCAAGGGTATGGCTGTTCGCCATTTAAAGAGGTACGTGAGCTGGGTTTAAAACGTCGTGAGACAGTTTGGTCCCTATCTGCCGTGGGCGCTGGATATTTGAAGGGGGCTGCTCCTAGTACGAGAGGACCGGAGTGGACGAACCTCTGGTGTACCGGTTGTCACGCCAGTGGCATCGCCGGGTAGCTATGTTCGGAAGAGATAACCGCTGAAAGCATCTAAGCGGGAAACTCGCCTTAAGATGAGATATCCCCGGGGCTTCAAGCCCCTTGAAGGGTCGTTCAAGACCAGGACGTTGATAGGTCAGGTGTGGAAGCGCAGTAATGCGTTAAGCTAACTGATACTAATTGCCCGTAAGGCTTGATCCTATAACCGGTGTGTTTCGCCGTCAGAGTTAGCGCTTGAGCGCTTACGCAGACGCCGCCCCCGAAGGGGGTAAGGAACACGCACACGGTTGAGTGATCGGTGTTGTGCCGGAAACAACACAACCCAACGTAATACCGAGAGGCATCCTCTCAGCTACTTCTTCCAGATTGGTTGTGCTGCTCCCAGAGAGCAGCGCGACAACAAGTCATGCCTGATGACCATAGCGAGTCGGTACCACCCCTTCCCATCCCGAACAGGACCGTGAAACGACTCCACGCCGATGATAGTGCGGATTGCCCGTGTGAAAGTAGGTAATCGTCAGGCTCCCCAGCAGCAAACAGAAACCCCACCCCAAAAAGGTGGGGTTTTTGCGTTTGGGCGCAGCTGTAATCACTATATAAGTGAGAGCCTATGATTCGGAACGGTCAAGCAAAGCCTTGACAACAAGCGGTTGTTCCCCCATAATCATCAGTTCTCTGCGGAGGGGTGCCCGAGTGGCTAAAGGGGGCAGACTGTAAATCTGTTGGCTTACGCCTACGTTGGTTCGAATCCAACCTCCTCCACCAGAATGCAAGTTGTAGCAGTTGTTGGGAATCCATGAGTCCTTGCGGGTGTAGCTCAATGGTAGAGCAGAAGCCTTCCAAGCTTACGACGAGGGTTCGATTCCCTTCACCCGCTCCAGCAACACAGAAGTAGCGCCCATGTGGCTCAGTGGTAGAGCACTCCCTTGGTAAGGGAGAGGTCGGCAGTTCGATCCTGCCCATGGGCACCAGAAGTACTCGGTGATTGTTTGCGCCCGGCGCAACGTACGGAAAAATCCTCTTAGGAGTCGAAAATGGCCAAGGGTAAGTTTGAGCGGACCAAGCCGCACGTGAACGTCGGCACGATCGGTCACGTTGACCACGGCAAGACCACGCTGACGGCAGCGATCACGACGGTGCTGACGCAAGAAGTTTGGCGGCGAAGCGAAGGCATACGACCAGATCGACGCGGCGCCGGAAGAAAAGGCACGTGGTATCACGATCAACACGGCACACGTCGAGTACGAAACGGCTAACCGCCACTACGCACACGTCGACTGCCCGGGCCACGCTGACTATGTGAAGAACATGATCACGGGCGCAGCGCAGATGGACGGCGCGATCCTGGTGTGTTCGGCTGCAGACGGCCCGATGCCGCAAACGCGCGAGCACATCCTGCTGGCCCGTCAGGTTGGCGTTCCGTACATCATCGTGTTCCTGAACAAGTGCGACATGGTGGACGACGCTGAGCTGCTGGAACTCGTCGAAATGGAAGTTCGCGAACTTCTGTCGAAGTACGACTTCCCGGGCGACGACACGCCGATCATCAAGGGTTCGGCCAAGCTGGCGCTGGAAGGCGACAAGGGCGAGCTGGGCGAAGTGGCGATCATGAACCTGGCCGACGCGCTGGACACGTACATCCCGACGCCGGAGCGCGCAGTTGACGGTGCGTTCCTGATGCCGGTGGAAGACGTGTTCTCGATCTCGGGTCGTGGCACGGTGGTGACGGGTCGCGTTGAGCGCGGCATCGTCAAGGTCGGCGAAGAAATCGAAATCGTCGGTATCAAGCCGACGGTGAAGACGACCTGCACGGGCGTGGAAATGTTCCGCAAGCTGCTCGACCAGGGTCAGGCAGGCGACAACGTGGGTATCCTGCTGCGCGGCACGAAGCGTGAAGACGTGGAGCGTGGCCAGGTTCTGGCGAAGCCGGGTTCGATCAACCCGCACACGCACTTCACGGCTGAAGTGTACGTGCTGAGCAAGGACGAAGGCGGCCGTCACACGCCGTTCTTCAACAACTATCGTCCGCAGTTCTACTTCCGTACGACGGACGTGACGGGCTCGATCGAGTTGCCGAAGGACAAGGAAATGGTCATGCCGGGCGACAACGTGTCGATCACGGTGAAGCTGATCAACCCGATCGCGATGGAAGAAGGTCTGCGCTTCGCAATTCGCGAAGGCGGCCGTACGGTCGGCGCTGGTGTGGTTGCAAAGATTCTCGAGTAACGCCAGATAGTTCTCGTTGATCGGTAGTTTCGGGGTTGGCGGTGTCGTCAACCCCAAAATGGTTTAGGGGTATAGCTCAACTGGCAGAGCGTCGGTCTCCAAAACCGAAGGTTGGGGGTTCGATTCCCTCTGCCCCTGCCAACTCTCGCGTCATATGTGACGCTTCGTTAAGGTGTTATGGCGAATCCTTCCGTCGAAACTGTAAATACATCCGGCGACAAGCTGATGCTCGTCGCGGGCGTATTGTTGGTCTTGGCCGGGTTCGTGGGGTTCTTCTGGCTTAGCGGCCAGGAATGGTACGTCCGCGGAGCCGCCTTGGCTGTTGGTGTGATCGCGGGTGTTGCAGTCGGTCTTCTCTCCGCGCCTGGCAAGGGTTTCATCGCTTTCGCCAAAGACTCGTACAAAGAAGTTCGCAAGGTTGTTTGGCCGACTCGTAAAGAGGCTACCCAGACAACACTAGTAGTCTTCGGCTTCGTGTTCGTCATGGCAATCTTTCTTTGGGTTAGTGATAAATCCATCGAATGGGCGATTTTCTCGGTGATTCTGGGTTGGAAATGATATGAGCGATACTCCGGCATCCCCGAGCGGCAAACGTTGGTACGTGGTGCACGCCTACTCCGGTATGGAGAAGAGCGTGCAACGTGCGCTTCAGGAGCGCATCGAACGTGCCGGCATGCAAGACCAGTTTGGTCAGATCCTCGTTCCGACTGAAGAAGTGGTCGAGGTCAAAGGCGGTCATAAGTCAGTGACCGAGCGTCGTTTTTTCCCTGGCTACGTGCTGGTGGAAATGGAAATGACGGACGAAACGTGGCACCTCGTGAAGAACACGGCAAAGGTGACAGGTTTCGTCGGCGGTGCGCGTAATCGCCCGAGCCCGATTTCCCCGCGGGAAGTCGAAAAGATCATGTCGCAAATGCAGGAAGGCGTGGAAAAGCCGCGTCCGAAGACCCTGTTCGAAGTTGGCGAGATGGTTCGGGTGAAGGATGGTCCGTTCACGGATTTCAACGGCAGCGTCGAAGAAGTGAACTACGAAAAGTCGCGTGTCCGTGTTTCCGTTACAATCTTCGGCCGCGCAACGCCGGTCGAGCTGGAATTCGGCCAGGTCGAAAAGTTGTAATCCAGAATTCTACGGGGCGCACCAAATGGTGCGTTCCGTATTTCGCGCTTACGGTCCGCGTAATGGCCGTTGAGGAGCGTAAGTAGTCAGATTTCGACGAACGCGCGCTATCACTCACTGAACGTTCGCATGTTTCATCCGGCGTTCCAAAGAGGTTTTCAACATGGCAAAGAAAATCATCGGCTTTATCAAGCTGCAGATTCCTGCAGGTAAAGCCAACCCGTCGCCGCCGGTCGGTCCGGCACTGGGCCAGCGCGGCCTGAACATCATGGAGTTCTGCAAGGCGTTTAACGCGCAGACTCAAGCAATGGAACCGGGTCTGCCGATTCCGGTCGTGATCACCGCCTTCGCGGACAAGAGCTTCACGTTCGTTCTGAAGACGCCGCCGGCTACGGTTCTGATCAAGAAGGCAGCGAAGATCGACAAGGGTTCGAGCAAGCCGCATACCGACAAGGTCGGCACGATCACCCGCGCTCAAGCTGAAGACATCGCCAAGACCAAGATGCCCGATCTGACGGCAGCTGATCTGGACGCAGCGGTTCGTACGATCGCTGGTAGCGCCCGCTCGATGGGCATCACCGTGGAGGGCGTGTAAATGGCTAAGCTTTCAAAGCGTCTGCAAGCATTTGCAGCCAAGGTTGATCGTCAGAAGCTGTACGCGATCGACGAAGCTCTGTCGCTCGTGAAGGAATGCGCAAGCGCGAAGTTCGACGAGTCGATCGACGTTGCAGTGCAACTCGGCATCGACGCGAAGAAGTCGGACCAAGTGGTTCGTGGCTCGGTCGTGCTGCCGGCAGGTACCGGTAAGTCGGTTCGCGTCGCAGTGTTCGCACAAGGCGAAAAGGCTGAGCAGGCTCGTGCAGCTGGCGCAGAAGTCGTCGGTATGGAAGACCTGGCTGAACAAGTCAAGGCTGGCAAGCTGGACTTCGACATCGTGATCGCTTCGCCGGACACGATGCGCGTTGTCGGTACGCTCGGTCAGATCCTCGGCCCGCGCGGCCTGATGCCGAACCCGAAGGTTGGCACGGTTACGCCGGACGTCGCGACTGCGGTCAAGAACGCCAAGGCTGGTCAGGTGCAATTCCGTGTCGACAAGGCCGGTATCATCCACGCGACGATCGGTCGTGCTTCGTTCGAGCCGACGGCTCTGCGTAGCAACCTGAACGCTCTCGTCGACGCGCTGCAAAAGGCGAAGCCGGCAACGAGCAAGGGTGTCTACCTGCGCAAGGTTGCAGTGTCGAGCACGATGGGTGTTGGCGTTCGCGTCGACCAGGCATCGATCGCAGCACAGTAATAAATTCATCGCCTCGACGTGAGTCGGGGCGGTTTTAAGGGCTTTGGGCGGTTGCGAGGTGGCAGTCTGCATCGCGCAACCGGTTGTCAAAGACCGTTGGTGGGCACGCAGCAGGTAGGCGGGCCCTTAATGTCAAGCCAACGCAGATGGCGAACCCGAAAAGGTTTTGTAGTGATGAAGCCGGTTGATTTCCGCAGCGATGCGGGTCGTCAGGCGGTCGAAATACTCCTGACTGGTCGGACGCCGTTATTGAACGCGGTACGCATGGCGCACGCTGCGTGTATCGAATCTGGAGGTTAACCGTGCCACTGAACAAAGAAAGCAAGCAGGCCGTCGTCGCTGAGGTTGCCGCGCAAGTCGCGAAAGCCCAGACCGTGGTTCTGGCTGAGTATCGTGGAATCGCGGTTGGCGATCTGACCAAGCTGCGCGCGAAAGCGCGTGAGCAACAGGTTTACCTTCGCGTGTTGAAGAACACGCTGGCGCGTCGCGCTGTCGAAGGTACCCCGTTTGCTCCGCTGGCAGAGCAGATGACTGGTCCCCTGATCTACGGCATCTCGGAAGATGCAATTGCTGCTGCTAAGGTCGTCAACGACTTCGGCAAAACCAATGACAAGTTGATCATCAAGGCTGGTTCCTACGAAGGCAAGGTGATGGACAAGGCTGGCGTGCAAGCGCTGGCAAACATCCCGAGCCGCGAAGAACTGCTCTCCAAGCTGTTGTACGTTATGCAAGCACCTGTTTCCGGCTTTGCGCGCGCTCTGGCCGCGCTGGCTGAAAAGAAACAAGGCGAAGAAACCGCTGCGTAACGCACTTCAGTCGAGCGTGATTGATCGCTGGCTGTATCCGAATTCAATTTAGGAGTATTTCAAATGGCAATCGCAAAAGATGACATCCTCGAAGCAGTAAGCTCGATGTCGGTTCTGGAACTGAACGAGCTGGTCAAGGCGTTCGAAGAAAAGTTTGGCGTGTCGGCAGCTGCTGTTGCAGTGGCAGGCCCGGCAGGCGGCGCTGCTGCTGCTGCTGAAGAGCAAACCGAATTCACGGTCAACCTGACGGAAGTCGGCGCGAACAAGGTTTCGGTCATTAAGGCTGTTCGTGAACTGACGGGTCTCGGCCTGAAGGAAGCGAAGGACCTGGTCGACGGCGCACCGAAGCCTGTTAAGGAAGCGGTACCGAAGGCTGCTGCTGAAGAAGCCAAGAAGAAGCTGGAAGAAGCCGGCGCGAAGGCTGAAATCAAGTAAGTTTCAGCGCGCTGTGCGAAGGCTGGCGGTTTTCCACCGCCGGCCTTTTTGTGCTTTGTGGGGACTACGTTTTTGCATGGCTGTTTCGGCAAGAAACGTCGCTCCCAGAAGCCAAAGAAAATCGCCATTCGGCAACATTGACCGGCGTTTCTCTTTGTCTTCTGAAGCGACTGCAGAAGGCAAGTTTGGTCGGGTAGCGGGCAACATAGGCATCCGCTGCCGTCAGCCAGCGGTTGGTAGCGGCCAACCACCAAGCTTCTAGGCTCGTTCAAGCCATCGGACGGCCATCGGGTCTCAGTCGGTGAACACTCGGGTTGTCTCATCAAGGTATCCTGCCTCGACAACAATGCCCGCCGTGATTCGGAGATCGTATGCAATATTCCTTCACCGAGAAGAAGCGTATTCGCAAGAGTTTTGCGAAACGCCCCATCGTTCACCAAGTACCTTTCCTGCTGGCTACCCAGCTTGAATCATTCAGCACGTTTCTGCAAGCAGACACGTCGTCTACGCAACGCAAGCCGGAAGGCCTGCAAGCGGCGTTTACTTCCGTTTTCCCGATCGTTTCGCACAACGGGTTCGCACGTCTCGAGTTCGTCAGCTACATGCTGTCGCCGCCGGCATTCAACATCAAGGAATGTCAGCAGCGCGGTTTGACGTACTGCTCGGCCCTGCGCGCGAAAGTGCGTCTGGTGCTGCTCGACAAGGAATCGCCGAGCAAGCCGGTCGTCAAGGAAGTGAAGGAACAGGAAGTCTACATGGGCGAAATTCCGCTCATGACGCCGACCGGTTCGTTCGTCATCAACGGCACGGAACGTGTGATCGTTTCGCAGCTGCACCGTTCGCCTGGCGTGTTCTTCGAGCACGACAAGGGCAAGACGCACAGCTCGGGCAAGCTCCTGTTCTCGGCACGTATCATTCCTTACCGCGGTTCGTGGCTCGACTTCGAGTTCGATCCGAAGGACGTGCTGTACTTCCGCGTCGACCGTCGCCGCAAGATGCCGGTCACGATCCTGCTGAAGGCAATCGGCCTGACGCCGGAACAGATCCTCGCAAACTTCTTCGTGTTCGACAATTTCACGCTGATGCCGGAAGGCGCGCAGATGGAATTCGTGCCGGAGCGTCTGCGTGGTGAAGTCGCGCGCTTCGACATCACGGACCGTGATGGCAACGTGATCGTCCAGAAGGACAAGCGGATCAACGCGAAGCACATTCGCGACCTCGACAACGCGAAGACCAAGTTCATCTCGGTCCCGGAAGACTATCTGCTCGGCCGCGTGCTCGCGAAGAACGTCGTCGACGGCGACACCGGTGAAGTCATCGCTAACGCGAACGACGAAATCACCGAAACCGTCCTCGAAAAGCTGCGCGAATCGAAGATCAAAGACATCCAGACGCTCTACACGAACGATCTGGATCAAGGTCCGTACATCTCGTCGACGCTGCGTATCGACGAAACCGCGGACAAGATGGCCGCTCGCATCGCGATCTACCGCATGATGCGTCCGGGCGAACCGCCGACCGAAGAAGCGGTCGAGGCGCTGTTCAACCGTCTGTTCTACAGCGAAGACGCATACGACCTGTCCAAGGTGGGTCGTATGAAGTTCAATCGCCGCGTGGGTCGCGACGAGATCGTCGGCCCGATGACGCTGCAGGACGACGACATCCTCGCAACGATCAAGATCCTGGTCGAACTGCGTAACGGCAAGGGCGAAGTGGACGACATCGACCACTTGGGCAATCGTCGTGTGCGTTGCGTCGGCGAACTGGCGGAAAACCAGTTCCGCGCGGGTCTCGTGCGTGTCGAACGTGCTGTGAAGGAACGCCTCGGCCAGGCCGAAAGCGAAAACCTGATGCCGCACGACCTGATCAACTCGAAGCCGATTTCGTCGGCGATTCGCGAGTTCTTCGGTTCGTCGCAGCTGTCGCAGTTCATGGACCAAACCAACCCGCTGTCGGAAATCACCCACAAGCGCCGTGTTTCGGCACTTGGCCCGGGCGGTTTGACGCGTGAGCGCGCTGGCTTTGAAGTCCGCGACGTGCACCCGACTCACTACGGTCGCGTGTGCCCGATTGAAACGCCGGAAGGTCCGAACATCGGCCTGATCAACTCGCTCGCTCTGTACGCGCACCTGAACGAATACGGCTTCCTCGAAACGCCGTATCGCAAGGTGGTGGACAGCAAGGTGACCGATCAGATCGACTATCTGTCGGCGATCGAAGAAGGCCGTTACGTGATCGCTCAGGCGAACGCGGCGGTGGCTGCCGACGGCTCGCTGACCGACGAACTGGTGTCGTCGCGTGAAGCAGGCGAAACGCTGATGGTCACGCCGGACCGCATCCAGTACATGGACGTGGCGCCGTCGCAGATCGTGTCGGTCGCAGCATCGCTGATTCCGTTCCTCGAGCACGATGACGCGAACCGCGCATTGATGGGTTCGAACATGCAGCGTCAGGCTGTGCCGTGTCTGCGTCCTGAAAAGGCCGTGGTCGGTACGGGTATCGAACGCACGGTGGCAGTCGACTCGGGTACGACGGTTCAGGCATTCCGCGGCGGTGTGGTCGATTACGTCGACGCAGGCCGTATCGTGATTCGCGTGAACGACGATGAAGCGGTTGCTGGCGAAGTCGGTGTCGACATCTACAACCTGATCAAGTACACGCGTTCGAACCAGAACACGAACATCAACCAGCGTCCGATCGTGAAGGTCGGCGACAAGGTTGTCGCGTGGCGACGTGCTGGCTGACGGCGCATCGACCGATCTGGGCGAGCTCGCGCTCGGCCAGAACATGCTGGTCGCGTTCATGCCGTGGAACGGCTACAACTTCGAAGATTCGATCTTGATCTCGGAGAAGGTGGTTGCTGACGACCGTTACACGTCGATCCACATCGAAGAACTGAATGTCGTCGCTCGCGACACGAAGCTCGGACCGGAAGAAATCACGCGCGACATCTCGAACCTGGCTGAAGTGCAACTCGGCCGTCTCGACGAGTCGGGCATCGTGTACATCGGCGCGGAAGTCGAAGCAGGCGACGTGCTGGTCGGTAAGGTCACGCCGAAGGGCGAAACCCAGCTGACGCCGGAAGAAAAGCTGCTGCGCGCGATCTTCGGTGAGAAGGCTTCGGACGTGAAGGACACGTCGCTGCGCGTGCCGTCGGGCATGAGCGGCACGGTGATCGACGTGCAAGTGTTCACGCGTGAAGGCATTCAGCGCGACAAGCGTGCGCAACAGATCATCGACGATGAACTGAAGCGTTATCGCCTCGACCTGAACGACCAGCTGCGCATCGTGGAAGGCGACGCGTTCCAGCGTCTCGCACGTATGCTCGACGGCAAGGTCGCGAACGGCGGTCCGAAGAAGCTGGCGAAGGGTACGAAGATCGAACAGGCTTACCTGGAAGATCTGGATCACTACCACTGGTTCGACATCCGCCTCGCGGACGAAGAAGCAGCGGCACAGCTCGAAGCGATCAAGGACTCGATCGAAGAAAAGCGCCACCAGTTCGACCTGGCGTTCGAAGAAAAGCGCAAGAAGCTCACGCAAGGCGACGAACTGCCGCCGGGCGTGCTGAAGATGGTCAAGGTGTATCTGGCAGTCAAGCGTCGTCTGCAGCCTGGCGACAAGATGGCCGGCCGTCACGGTAACAAGGGTGTCGTGTCGAAGATCGTTCCGATCGAAGACATGCCGTACATGGCCGACGGCCGTCCGGCTGACGTCGTTCTGAACCCGCTCGGCGTGCCGTCGCGGATGAACGTGGGTCAGGTTCTCGAAGTGCATCTGGGTTGGGCCGCGAAGGGTCTGGGCTGGCGTATCGGCGAAATGCTGCAACGTCAGGCGAAGATCGCTGAACTGCGCGAATTCCTGACCAAGATCTACAACGAGTCGGGCCGTGCTGAAGAGCTGGACAGCTTCACCGACGACGAAATCGTCGAACTGGCGAAGAACCTGCGCGAAGGCGTGCCGTTCGCAACGCCGGTGTTCGACGGTGCGACGGAAGAAGAAATGTCGCGCGCGCTGGATCTGGCATTCCCGGACGACATCGCGAAGAACCTCGGCATGACGCCGTCGAAGAATCAGGTTCGTCTGTACGACGGCCGCACGGGCGAAATGTTCGAACGTACGGTGACGGTCGGCTACATGCACTACCTGAAACTGCACCACTTGGTCGACGACAAGATGCACGCGCGTTCCACGGGCCCGTACTCGCTCGTGACGCAGCAGCCGTTGGGCGGTAAGGCGCAGTTCGGTGGCCAGCGTTTCGGTGAGATGGAAGTGTGGGCGCTCGAAGCGTACGGCGCATCGTACGTGCTGCAAGAAATGCTGACGGTGAAGTCGGATGACGTGACAGGCCGGACCAAGGTGTATGAGAACCTGGTCAAGGGCGATCACGTGATCGATGCCGGCATGCCGGAATCCTTCAACGTGTTGGTGAAGGAAATCCGCTCGCTGGGTATCGACATCGACCTCGACCGCAACTAATCGGACTACGGAGAGAAGGCAATGAAAGCTCTGCTCGATCTATTCAAGCAAGTCCAACAACCCGAAGTTTTTGACGCGATCAAGATCGGTCTGGCTTCGCCAGACAAGATCCGTTCGTGGTCGTTCGGCGAAGTGAAGAAGCCGGAAACCATCAACTACCGGACGTTCAAGCCGGAACGCGATGGTCTGTTCTGCGCGAAGATCTTCGGGCCGATCAAAGACTACGAATGCCTTTGCGGCAAGTACAAGCGCCTGAAGCATCGTGGCGTGATCTGCGAGAAGTGCGGCGTCGAAGTGACGCTGGCGAAGGTGCGTCGCGAACGCATGGGCCACATCGAACTGGCCTCGCCGGTCGCGCACATCTGGTTCCTGAAGTCGCTGCCGTCGCGTCTGGGCATGGTGCTCGACATGACGCTGCGCGACATCGAACGCGTGCTGTACTTCGAAGCATACGTGGTGATCGATCCGGGCATGACGCCGCTGAAAGCGCGGCAGATCATGACCGAAGAGGATTACTACAACAAGGTCGAAGAATACGGTGACGAATTCCGTGCCGAGATGGGCGCGGAAGGCGTTCGCGAGCTGCTGCGCGCGATCAACATCGACGAACAGGTCGAGATGCTGCGCACCGAACTCAAGAACACGGGTTCGGAAGCGAAGATCAAGAAGTACGCGAAGCGCCTGAAGGTGCTCGAGGCTTTCCAGCGTTCGGGCATCAAGCCTGACTGGATGGTGCTCGAAGTGCTGCCGGTGCTGCCGCCGGAACTGCGTCCGCTGGTGCCGCTGGACGGCGGCCGTTTCGCGACGTCGGACCTGAACGACCTGTATCGCCGCGTGATCAACCGTAACAACCGGTTGAAGCGTCTGCTCGAACTGAAGGCGCCTGAAATCATCGTCCGCAACGAAAAGCGGATGCTGCAGGAAGCCGTCGATTCGCTGCTCGACAACGGTCGTCGCGGTAAGGCAATGACCGGCGCGAACAAGCGTCCGCTGAAGTCGCTCGCTGACATGATCAAGGGTAAGGGCGGTCGTTTCCGTCAGAACTTGCTCGGTAAGCGCGTCGACTACTCGGGCCGTTCGGTGATCGTGGTCGGCCCGACGCTCAAGCTGCATCAGTGCGGTCTGCCGAAGCTGATGGCGCTCGAACTGTTCAAGCCGTTCATCTTCAACAAGCTCGAAGTGATGGGTGTCGCTACCACCATCAAGGCTGCGAAGAAGGAAGTCGAGAACCAGACGCCGGTGGTGTGGGACATCCTGGAAGAGGTGATCCGCGAACATCCGGTCATGCTGAACCGTGCGCCGACGCTGCACCGTCTTGGCATTCAGGCTTTCGAGCCGGTGCTGATCGAAGGTAAGGCAATCCAGCTGCACCCGCTCGTTTGCGCGGCGTTCAACGCCGACTTCGACGGTGACCAGATGGCTGTTCACGTGCCGCTGTCGCTGGAAGCGCAGATGGAAGCGCGCACGCTGATGCTGGCGTCGAACAACGTCCTGTTCCCGGCCAACGGCGATCCGTCGATCGTGCCGTCGCAGGATATCGTGCTCGGCCTGTACTACGCGACCCGCGAAGCAGTGAACGCGCAAGGGCGAAGGCCTGACGTTCACGGGCGTCTCGGAAGCGCTGCGTGCATACGAGAACAAGGAAGTCGAGCTGGCCTCGCGCGTCAACGTGCGGATCACTGAAATGGTCCACAACGAAGACAAGTCGGAAGGCGCGCCGGCATTCGTGCCGAAGATCACGCTGTACGCAACGACCGTTGGCCGTTCGATCCTGTCGGAAATTCTGCCGCCGGGTCTGCCGTTCTCGGTGCTGAACAAGCCGCTGAAGAAGAAGGAAATCTCGCGCCTGATCAACACCGCATTCCGCAAGTGCGGTCTGCGTGAAACGGTGATTTTCGCCGACCAGTTGATGCAGTCGGGTTTCCGTCTGGCAACGCGCGCTGGTATCTCGATCTGCGTCGACGACATGCTCGTGCCGCCGCAGAAGGAAACCATCGTCGGCGACGCTGCGAAGAAGGTGAAGGAATACGACCGTCAGTACATGTCGGGTCTCGTCACGTCGCAAGAGCGCTACAACAACGTGGTCGACATCTGGTCGGCAACGTCGGAAGCGGTCGGCAAGGCGATGATGGAGCAGCTGTCGACGGAACCGGTGACGGACCGCGACGGCAACGAAACGCGTCAGGAATCGTTCAACTCGATTTACATGATGGCGGACTCGGGTGCTCGTGGTTCCGCAGTTCAGATTCGTCAGCTGGCCGGTATGCGTGGCCTGATGGCGAAGCCGGACGGCTCGATCATCGAGACGCCGATTACGGCGAACTTCCGTGAAGGCCTGAACGTGTTGCAGTACTTCATCTCGACCCACGGTGCACGTAAGGGTCTGGCTGATACGGCACTGAAGACGGCAAACTCGGGTTACCTGACGCGTCGTCTCGTCGACGTGACGCAGGATCTGGTGGTGGTCGAGGACGATTGCGGTACGTCCAACGGCGTCGCGATGAAGGCGTTGGTCGAAGGCGGTGAAGTCGTCGAAGCACTGCGTGACCGTATCCTCGGTCGCGTGGCGGTGGCTGACGTCGTCAATCCGGAATCGCAGGAAACGCTGTACGAAACGGGCACGTTGCTCGACGAAGACGCGGTCGAAGAAATCGAACGCCTCGGCATCGACGAAGTGCGCGTGCGTACGCCGCTGACTTGCGAAACGCGTTACGGTCTGTGCGCAGCCTGCTACGGCCGCGACCTGGGCCGCGGCTCGTCGGTCAACGTCGGTGAAGCAGTCGGCGTGATCGCTGCTCAGTCGATCGGTGAACCGGGCACGCAGCTCACGATGCGTACGTTCCACATCGGTGGTGCGGCATCGCGTGCGGCAGTGGCTTCGTCGGTTGAAGCGAAGTCGAACGGTACGGTGCGTTTCACGGCAACGATGCGTTACGTCACCAACGCGAAGGGCGAGCAGATCGTCATCTCGCGTTCGGGCGAAGCGATGATCACCGACGACCACGGTCGCGAGCGCGAACGTCACAAGGTGCCGTACGGCGCGACGCTGTTGCAACTGGACGGCGCGCAGATCAAGGCCGGCACGCAACTGGCGACGTGGGATCCGATGACGCGTCCGATCATCACCGAGTGGGGCGGTACGGTGAAGTTCGAAAACGTCGAAGAAGGCGTGACGGTTGCGAAGCAGATCGACGATGTGACGGGTCTGTCCACGCTGGTCGTGATCGACGTGAAGCGTCGTGGTTCGCAAGCGGCGAAGACGGTGCGTCCGCAGGTCAAGCTGCTCGACGCGAACGGCGAAGAAGTCAAGATCCCGAACACCGAGCACTCGGTGCAGATCGGCTTCCAGGTCGGCGCTCTGATCACCGTGAAGGACGGTCAGCAAGTGCAGGTCGGTGAAGTGCTGGCACGTATCCCGGTTGAATCGCAGAAGACGCGTGACATTACCGGTGGTCTGCCGCGTGTGGCGGAACTGTTCGAAGCACGTTCGCCGAAGGACGCCGGTATTCTGGCGGAAGTCACGGGTACGACGTCGTTCGGTAAGGACACGAAGGGCAAGCAGCGTCTCGTTATCACGGACCTCGAAGGCAATCAGCACGAGTTCCTGATCGCGAAGGAAAAGCAGGTTCTGGTGCACGATGGTCAGGTCGTCAACAAGGGCGAAATGATTGTCGACGGTCCGGCCGATCCGCACGACATCTTGCGTCTGCAGGGTATCGAAGCGCTGTCGCGTTACATCGTGGACGAAGTGCAGGACGTGTACCGTCTGCAAGGCGTGAAGATCAACGACAAGCACATTGAAGTGATCGTTCGTCAGATGCTGCGCCGCGTGCAGATTATCGGACAACGGCGATACGCGTTTCATCCCGGGCGAACAGGTCGAGCGGTCGGATATGCTCGACGAGAACGACCGTATGATCGCGGAAGACAAGCGTCCGGCAACGTACGAAAACGTGTTGCTCGGTATCACGAAGGCGTCGCTGTCGACCGATTCGTTCATCTCCGCGGCGTCGTTCCAGGAAACGACCCGCGTGCTGACCGAAGCGGCGATCATGGGCAAGCGCGACGATCTGCGTGGTCTGAAGGAAAACGTGATCGTCGGCCGTCTGATTCCGGCCGGTACGGGTCTCGCGTTCCACAAGGCACGCAAGAGCAAGGAACTGTCCGACCGCGAGCGTTTCGATCAGATCGCAGCGGAAGAGTCGTTCGAATTCGGTACGCCGGAAACCCCGGCCGCCGAACAGCAGCACTCAGGCGAGTAAGTTCCGGCGGCGCAAGCCGCTTGGGCTCATCAGCCAGCGAAGCCGCTCAGTTTCGACTGAGCGGCTTTTTTTCGCATGCGCCTTCTCTGTTTGCGCGCGTGCGAGCTTTGCTTTACTCGGCCGAATGGCTAACGTTGCCGCAAAGCGCGGGCGCAGCACGAATGCGTTGGTAAAATTCGTGTCACCGGCTTTAGGCTGCTTCTCTCAAATTCATGTCCCGTCCGCTCGAAATCCTCAACGAAGTCTTCGGTTACCCCGCGTTCAGAGGACAGCAGGGCGAAATTGTCGAGCACGTCGCCGGCGGCGGCGACTGTCTCGTGCTGATGCCGACGGGCGGCGGCAAGTCGCTGTGCTATCAGATTCCGTCGCTGGTGCGGCGCGAAGGCGGTTTCGGCACAGGCATCGTGGTGTCGCCGCTGATCGCGCTGATGCAGGATCAGGTGGCCGCGCTCACCGAAGTCGGCGTGCGTGCGGCGTATCTGAACTCGACGCTGTCGAGCGCGGAGGCGATGGCCACCGAGCGTGCGTTGCGCGACGGCGAAATCGATCTGCTGTATGTGGCGCCGGAACGTCTGATGACGCCGCGTTTCCAGGAGTTGCTCGGAGCGTACGCGCATCGGTCTTTTCGCGATCGACGAAGCGCATTGCGTGTCGCAATGGGGGCACGATTTCCGGCCCGAATACATTCAGTTGTCGGTGCTGCACGAGCGCTTTCCGAACGTGCCGCGCATCGCGCTCACCGCCACCGCGGACGCGATCACGCGCGACGAAATCATCCATCGTCTCGCGCTCGACGACGCGCGCATTTTCGTATCGAGCTTCGATCGGCCGAACATCCGCTATCGCATCGTCGAAAAGGACAATGCGCGTACGCAGTTGCTCGACTTCATTCGCGCCGAGCATTCGAAGCCGGACGGCACGACCGACGCCGGCGTGGTCTATTGCCTGTCGCGTCGCAAGGTCGAAGAGACGGCGGAGTGGCTGAAGAGAAAAGGGCATGCGCGCGTTGCCGTATCACGCCGGCATGGAGTTCGAGATCCGCCAGAAGCATCAGGAGATGTTTCAGCGCGAAGAAGGCATCGTGATGTGCGCGACGATCGCGTTCGGCATGGGCATCGACAAGCCGGACGTGCGTTTCGTCGCGCATCTGGATTTGCCGAAGAGCGTCGAAGGGTATTACCAGGAAACCGGGCGCGCCGGTCGCGACGGCATGCCGGCGAACGCGTGGATGGCGTACGGTCTCGGCGACGTCGTGCAGCAGCGCAAGATGATCGACGAGTCCGACGCCGACGACGCCCACAAGCGCGTGCAGACCGGCAAGCTCGATGCGCTGCTCGGGTCTGTGCGAAGCGGCGACCTGCCGGCGCGTGCGATTGCTCGCCTATTTTGGCGAATCGAGCAAGCCATGCGGCAACTGCGACAACTGTCTCGAGCCGCCCGCATACCTGGGACGCGACGCGTGAGGCGCAGATGGCGCTGTCCTGCGTGTTTCGCGCGCAGCGGGCGAGCGGATTTCATTTCGGCGCCGGCCATCTGATCGATATCTTGCGCGGCAATCGCAGCGAGAAAATTCTCCAGCGTGGCCACGAAAAGCTCACCACCTTCGGGATTGGCGCGGCGCTCGGCGAACCGGAGTGGCGCGCGGTGTTTCGTCAACTCGTGGCGTTCGGTTATCTGACGGTCGACCACGAAGGGTTCGGTTCGCTGGTGCTGACCGAGGCGAGCAAGCCGGTGCTCAAGGGCGAGCAGAACGTCACGATGCGCCGCTACGTGAAGCCGACGCGTACCCGCCAGTCGTCCGGCCGAACAAGCGAGCGCGCTGATCCGACGATCGGCATGGGTCCGCGTGAACGCGCCCGCTGGGAGCGCCTGCGCGCCTGGCGTACAGAAACGGCGAAGAGCGACGGCGTGCCCGCCTACGTGATTTTCCACGACGCGACGCTGGCGGAAATTGCCCGTAACGGCCCCGATTCCATCGAGGATTTGCGCGGCATTCCGGGCATGGGCGCGCGCAAACTCGACCGTTTCGGTGACGAATTGCTGGAAGTCGTCGCCGCCGACTGATCGCTCCGCCGCGCCTCAAACAGATCGACAGGGCTGCGAAACGTCGCAACCTGTTGACTCCCTTAGTATTTTCGGAATATTATGCTAGGTTCCGGTTCTTGGAATGCTTGTGCGCGAAGTTAATTCGATGCGTCAGCAGCCCAGTCCGGAAGTTCGATGCGCAATCGTTTCTGCTTTGCCCGGAAACAGATGCGTCGATTTTGTTCAATTTCAGGAATAAACAATGCCAACCATCAATCAACTGGTTCGCAAAGGCCGCGCGTCGGAAACGACGAAGAGCAAGAGCCCGGCTTTGCAGGACTGCCCCCAGCGTCGCGGCGTGTGCACCCGTGTGTACACCACGACGCCGAAGAAGCCTAACTCGGCACTCCGTAAGGTTGCCAAGGTTCGTCTGACGAACGGCTTCGAAGTTATTTCGTACATCGGTGGTGAAGGCCACAACCTGCAGGAACACTCGGTCGTGCTGATTCGCGGCGGCCGTGTCAAGGACTTGCCGGGTGTGCGTTACCACATGGTTCGCGGCTCGCTGGATACCCAGGGCGTCAAGGATCGTAAGCAGGCTCGCTCGAAGTACGGTGCGAAGCGTGCCAAGGCTGGCAAGTAATTAGCCGGTCAGCGTAGTTTCAGGTCGCCTGCAAAGGCGGTAATAGCGGTGGTGCCGGAATCGCCGGTGCTGTCGAGTAAGTGGTCACCCGACCAGGCTGGTAAGTCTTGAAGATGAATCGGGTTAGTTGGTGGCCGCGGGGCTAGAAATAGCTCCAACTGAAAAGTCAAAGGAAGAAACATGCCGCGTCGTCGCGAAGTCCCCAAGCGGGAAGTGTTGCCGGATCCGAAGTTCGGTAACGTTGATGTAGCTAAGTTCATGAACGTGCTGATGCTCTCCGGCAAGAAGTCGGTTGCCGAGCGTATCGTGTACGGCGCTTTCGAACAGATCCAGACCAAGGGTGGCAAGGACCCGCTGGAAGTGTTCACGGTAGCGCTCAACAACGTCAAGCCGGTGGTCGAAGTGAAGAGCCGCCGCGTTGGTGGTGCGAACTATCAGGTTCCGGTCGAAGTGCGCCCGTCGCGTCGTATGGCATTGGCGATGCGTTGGCTGCGTGAAGCCGCGAAGAAGCGCAGCGAGAAGTCGATGGCCCTGCGTCTGGCAGGTGAACTCTCCGAAGCGGCCGAAGGCCGTGGCGGCGCAATGAAGAAGCGCGACGAAGTTCACCGGATGGCAGAAGCCAACAAGGCGTTCTCGCACTTCCGTTTCTAAGCTTCCCGAACCCGGGTTTAGCTGAAAAACGGAAAGAAATTCCGGGCGGGTGCGCTTACAAAGCGCCTCGCCCGTTTGTGTTACAGCGCGATGGGTATTTTCTCGCATCGCGTCATCCCAATAGAGGATCAAAGTGGCTCGCAAGACACCTATCGAGCGCTACCGTAACATCGGTATTAGCGCTCACATCGACGCCGGCAAAACGACGACGACCGAGCGCATCCTGTTCTACACCGGCGTGAACCACAAGATTGGTGAAGTGCACGACGGCGCTGCAACCATGGACTGGATGGAGCAGGAGCAGGAACGCGGTATCACGATCACGTCCGCTGCTACCACGGCGTTCTGGAAAGGCATGGCCGGCGACCGCGCTGAGCACCGCATCAACATCATCGACACCCCGGGCCACGTCGACTTCACGATTGAAGTCGAGCGCTCGATGCGCGTGCTCGACGGCGCGTGCATGGTCTACTGCGCAGTGGGCGGCGTTCAGCCCCAGTCGGAAACCGTGTGGCGTCAGGCTAACAAGTACAAGGTTCCCCGTCTCGCGTTCATCAACAAGATGGACCGTACCGGCGCGAACTTCTTCAAGGTCTACGACCAGCTCAAGCTGCGTCTGAAGGCGAACCCGGTTCCGGTCGTGGTGCCTATCGGCGCGGAAGAAAACTTCACGGGCGTCGTCGATCTGCTGAAGATGAAGGCGATCATTTGGGACGAAGCGTCCCAAGGCACGAAGTTCTCGTACGAAGAAATCCCGGCAGAACTCGTCGACACGTGCAACGAATGGCGCGAAAAGATGGTCGAGGCGGCTGCTGAGTCGAGCGAAGACCTGATGAACAAGTACCTCGAAGAGGGCGAGCTGTCCGAAGCGGAAATCGTCAAGGGTCTGCGCGACCGTACGATCGCTTGCGAAATCCAGCCGATGCTGTGCGGTACCGCGTTCAAGAACAAGGGCGTGCAACGCATGCTGGACGCCGTGCTCGACTTCCTGCCGTCGCCGATCGACATTCCGCCGGTTACTGGCGAACTCGAAAACGGTGAAAAGGCTGAGCGTCGCGCAGCTGACGACGAGAAGTTCTCGTCGCTCGCATTCAAGATCATGACGGACCCGTTCGTCGGCCAGTTGATCTTCTTCCGCGTGTACTCGGGTACGACGAAGTCGGGCGACACGCTGCTGAACGCGACCAAGGACAAGAAGGAACGTCTCGGTCGTATTCTGCTGATGCACGCAAACCAGCGTGAAGAAATCAAGGAAGTGCACGCTGGCGACATCGCCGCTGCTGTCGGCCTGAAAGACGCGACCACGGGCGACACGCTGTGCGATCCGCTGCACCCGATCGTTCTCGAACGCATGATTTTCCCGGAGCCGGTGATTTCGCAGGCTGTTGAGCCGAAGACGAAGCCCGACCAGGAAAAGATGGGTCTGGCGCTGAACCGTCTGGCTCAGGAAGATCCGTCGTTCCGCGTTCAAACGGACGAAGAATCGGGCCAAACCATTATTTCGGGCATGGGCGAGCTCCACCTGGAAATTCTGGTTGACCGCATGAAGCGCGAATTCGGCGTGGAAGCAACGGTCGGCAAGCCGCAAGTTGCATACCGCGAAACGATTCGCGGCAAGGCGGAAGACGTTGACGGCAAGTTCGTCAAGCAGTCGGGTGGTCGCGGCCAGTACGGTCACGCGGTCATCACGCTCGAGCCGAACGAGCAAGGCAAGGGCTACGAGTTCCTGGACGAGATCAAGGGCGGTGTGATTCCGCGTGAATACATCCCGGCGGTCGACAAGGGTATTCAGGAAACGCTGAAGGCAGGCGTGCTGGCAGGCTTCCCGGTCGTCGACGTCAAGGTTCACCTGACGTTCGGTTCGTACCACGACGTTGACTCGAACGAAAATGCGTTCCGCATGGCCGGTTCGATGGCGTTCAAGGAAGCAATGCGCAAGGCTCAGCCGGTCATCCTCGAACCGATGATGGCTGTCGAAGTCGAAACGCCGGAAGACTACATGGGCAACGTCATGGGCGACCTGTCGGGTCGTCGCGGTATTGTTCAGGGCATGGACGACATGGTTGGCGGCGGCAAGATCGTTCGCGCAGAAGTGCCGCTGTCGGAAATGTTCGGCTACTCGACGTCGCTGCGTTCGCTGACCCAAGGTCGCGCAACGTACACGATGGAGTTCAAGCACTACTCCGAAGCACCGCGTAACGTGTCGGAAGCGATCATCAACGCCAAGTCGAAGTAATCGCGCGGCAAAGTCATTCAACGATTAACTTTTTGAAAGAAGAGAAACATGGCTAAAGGTAAATTCGAACGGACCAAGCCGCACGTGAACGTCGGCACGATCGGTCACGTTGACCACGGCAAGACCACGCTGACGGCAGCGATCACGACGGTTCTGACGCAGAAGTTTGGCGGCGAAGCGAAGGCATACGACCAGATCGACGCGGCGCCGGAAGAAAAGGCACGTGGTATCACGATCAACACGGCACACGTCGAGTACGAAACGGCTAACCGCCACTACGCACACGTCGACTGCCCGGGCCACGCTGACTATGTGAAGAACATGATCACGGGCGCAGCGCAGATGGACGGCGCGATCCTGGTGTGTTCGGCTGCAGACGGCCCGATGCCGCAAACGCGTGAGCACATCCTGCTGGCGCGTCAGGTTGGCGTTCCGTACATCATCGTGTTCCTGAACAAGTGCGACATGGTGGACGACGCTGAGCTGCTGGAACTCGTCGAAATGGAAGTTCGCGAACTTCTGTCGAAGTACGACTTCCCGGGCGACGACACGCCGATCATCAAGGGTTCGGCCAAGCTGGCGCTGGAAGGCGACAAGGGCGAGCTGGGCGAAGTGGCGATCATGAACCTGGCCGACGCGCTGGACACGTACATCCCGACGCCGGAGCGCGCAGTTGACGGTGCGTTCCTGATGCCGGTGGAAGACGTGTTCTCGATCTCGGGTCGTGGCACGGTGGTGACGGGTCGCGTTGAGCGCGGCATCGTCAAGGTCGGCGAAGAAATCGAAATCGTCGGTATCAAGCCGACGGTGAAGACGACCTGCACGGGCGTGGAAATGTTCCGCAAGCTGCTCGACCAGGGTCAGGCAGGCGACAACGTGGGTATCCTGCTGCGCGGCACGAAGCGTGAAGACGTGGAGCGTGGCCAGGTTCTGGCGAAGCCGGGTTCGATCAACCCGCACACGCACTTCACGGCTGAAGTGTACGTGCTGAGCAAGGACGAAGGTGGCCGTCACACGCCGTTCTTCAACAACTATCGTCCGCAGTTCTACTTCCGTACGACGGACGTGACGGGCTCGATCGAGTTGCCGAAGGACAAGGAAATGGTCATGCCGGGCGACAACGTGTCGATCACGGTGAAGCTGATCAACCCGATCGCGATGGAAGAAGGTCTGCGCTTCGCAATTCGCGAAGGCGGCCGTACGGTCGGCGCTGGTGTGGTTGCCAAGATTCTCGAGTAAAATCGCGGATTGACCTTGCAGTACATGCAGTAAGTGGTGCCCGGAGCCGGGCGCCAGCCTCTGGCAGGTGCCCGGCTCTACGTTCTTTTACTATCTGGCGGCGCAATACCGCCTCGCTCTTTCCAAGGAATTGTCATGCAGAACCAGAAAATCCGCATTCGCCTGAAGGCTTTCGACTATCGCCTGATCGATCAATCGGCAGCTGAAATCGTCGACACGGCAAAGCGGACTGGCGCAATCGTTCGTGGTCCGGTGCCCCTGCCGACCCGCATTCAACGCTTCGACATCCTGCGTTCGCCGCACGTCAACAAGACGTCGCGCGATCAGCTCGAAATCCGTACGCACCAACGCCTGATGGACATCGTCGATCCGACGGACAAGACCGTTGACGCACTGATGAAGCTGGACCTGCCGGCTGGCGTGGACGTTGAAATCAAGCTGCAATAAGGCTTCCGAAGCGTTGTCCGGCATGCCGGACAGCGCTAAGTCTTTGATTGCTTGCGGAAAACGAAAAGCCTCGCTATAATGGTGGGCTTTTCGCGCATTTGCGCAAAAAAGTCGGTGTGCTGCAGCATGAATTCATGCCCGAAACGGCACCGGCATTTTGTAAATTAGCCCCGACCAATCGCAGTCGGGAATGGAGAAAACGATGAGCCTTGGACTCGTAGGTCGCAAGGTTGGCATGACCCGTATCTTCACGGCAGAAGGGGATTCGATTCCCGTTACCGTGCTGGACGTGTCCGACAACCGCGTGACGCAGATCAAGACTGTTGAAACCGACGGCTACACAGCCGTGCAGGTTGCATTCGGTACGCGCCGTGCATCGCGCGTGACGAAGCCGTTGGCCGGTCATCTCGCCAAAGCCGGTGTTCAAGCCGGTGAAATCCTCAAAGAATTCCAGATCGATGCTGCCAAGGCTGCCGAGTTGTCGAACGGCACCGTGGTCGGTCCCGACCTGTTCGAAGTAGGCCAGAAGGTCGACGTGCAAGGCGTGTCGATCGGTAAGGGCTACGCCGGTACCATCAAGCGTTACAACTTCGCATCCGGCCGTGCATCGCACGGTAACTCGCGCTCGCACAACGTGCCGGGTTCGATCGGTATGGCGCAGGATCCGGGTCGTGTTTTCCCGGGTAAGCGCATGACCGGTCACATGGGTGACGACACGGTAACGGTGCAAAACCTCGAAATCGCTCGTATCGACGCTGACCGCAAGCTGTTGCTGGTCAAGGGCGCCGTTCCGGGTGCGAAGGGTGGCAAAGTATTCGTTACGCCGGCCGTGAAGACGCGTGCCGTGAAAGGAGCGAAATAATGGAACTTAAGCTCCTGAATGCCAATGGTCAGGAAGGTGCAGGCGTTAGCGCGTCGGACGTCGTGTTCGGTCGCGATTACAACGAAGCCCTGATTCACCAGGTCGTGGTGGCGTATCAAGCGAATGCCCGTAGCGGCAACCGCGCGCAGAAGGACCGTGAGCAAGTTAAGCACACGACCAAGAAGCCGTGGCGCCAGAAGGGTACGGGCCGCGCCCGTGCCGGTATGTCGTCGAGCCCGTTGTGGCGCGGCGGTGGCCGGATCTTCCCGAATTCGCCGGAAGAAAACTTTTCGCACAAGGTCAACAAGAAGATGCATCGCGCAGGTCTCTGCTCGATCTTCTCGCAGCTGGCCCGCGAAGGCCGCATCTCGGTGGTCGACGAGCTGACGCTCGAAGCGCCGAAGACGAAGCTGCTGGCCGAAAAATTCAAGGCGATGGGTCTCGACTCCGTGCTGGTGATTACCGACACGGTTGACGAAAACCTGTACCTCGCGTCGCGCAACCTCGCCCACGTGGCGGTTGTCGAGCCGCGTTACGCCGACCCGCTGTCGCTGATCTACTTCAAGAAGATCCTGATCACGAAGGCTGCGGTCGCCCAGATCGAGGAGTTGCTGTCATGAGCGAGATTCGCAAGAACGATCATCGTTTGATGCAGGTCCTGCTCGCGCCGGTGATCTCCGAAAAGGCGACGCTGGTGGCCGACAAGAACGAGCAAGTTGTGTTCGAAGTCGCGCCCGATGCCACGAAGCAGGAAGTGAAAGCTGCAGTCGAGCTGCTGTTCAAGGTGGAAGTCAATTCCGTCAACGTGCTGGTCTCGAAGGGCAAAGCCAAGCGCTTTGGCCGCTTCATGGGCAAGCGCAAGGACGTGAAGAAGGCGTACGTCTGCCTGAAGCCCGGCCAGGAAATCAACTTTGAAGCGGAGGCCAAGTAATCATGGCAATCGTTAAAGTTAAGCCGACTTCGCCGGGTCGCCGCGCGATGGTCAAGGTGGTCAACAAGGATCTGCATAAGGGCAAGCCGTTCGCACCGCTGCTCGACGCGCAATCCACGACCGCCGGCCGTAACAACAACGGTCACATCACCACGCGTCATAAGGGTGGTGGTCACAAGCATCACTATCGTGTCGTCGATTTCCGTCGCAACAAGGACGGTATCGCAGCGAAGGTCGAACGTCTTGAGTACGATCCGAACCGTAGCGCGAACATCGCGCTGGTTCTGTACGCAGACGGCGAGCGCCGTTACATCATCGCTCCGAAGGGTGTCACCGTCGGCCAGCAACTGATGTCGGGTTCGGAAGCTCCGATCCGCGCAGGTAACGCGCTGCCGATCCGCAACATTCCGGTCGGTACGACGATCCACTGCATCGAAATGCTGCCGGGCAAGGGCGCGCAAATGGCGCGTTCGGCTGGCACGTCGGCGATGTTGCTGGCTCGTGAAGGCATCTACGCACAGGTCCGCCTGCGCTCGGGTGAAATCCGCCGCGTGCACGTTGAATGCCGCGCGACGATTGGTGAAGTTGGCAACGAAGAGCATAGCCTCCGTCAAATCGGTAAGGCTGGCGCGAATCGCTGGCGCGGTATCCGCCCGACGGTGCGTGGCGTTGCAATGAACCCGGTCGATCACCCGCACGGCGGTGGTGAAGGCAAGACGGCTGCAGGTCGCGATCCGGTGAGCCCGTGGGGCACGCCTGCTAAGGGTTATCGCACCCGCAGCAACAAGCGCACGACGAGCATGATCGTCCAGCGCCGTCACAAGCGTTAAGGAGTAGGCAATGGCACGTTCTGTAAAAAAAGGTCCGTTCTGCGACGCCCATTTGCTGAAGAAAGTTGAGTCGGCAGCCGCTGCGCGTGACAAGAAGCCGATCAAAACCTGGTCGCGTCGTTCGACGATTCTGCCGGATTTCATCGGTTTGACGATTGCTGTGCACAACGGCCGTCAACACGTTCCGGTGTACATCTCGGAAAACATGGTCGGCCACAAGCTTGGCGAGTTTGCATTGACCCGTACGTTCAAGGGTCACGCAGCCGACAAGAAGGCTAAGAAATAAGGGGCTCATGATGGAAGTGAAAGCAATTCATCGCGGTGCCCGCATCTCGGCGCAGAAAACGCGCCTTGTGGCTGACCAGATCCGCGGTTTGCCGGTCGACAAGGCGCTGAACGTTCTGACGTTCTCGCCGAAGAAGGCTGCGGGAATCGTGAAAAAGGTTGTCCTGTCGGCGATCGCGAATGCGGAGCATAACGAAGGCGCCGATATCGACGAGCTCAAAGTAACGAGCATCATGGTCGACAAGGCTGCATCGCTGAAGCGTTTTACCGCGCGCGCTAAAGGCCGCGGTAACCGCATCGAGAAGCAATCCTGTCACATCACTGTGACGGTCGGGAATTAAGGGGTCATACGATGGGACAGAAAATTCATCCGACTGGCTTCCGTTTGGCCGTCAGCCGCAATTGGGCGTCGCGTTGGTACGCGAACAACAACAATTTCGCGGCGATGTTGCAGGAAGACATCGGTGTTCGTGAATACCTGAAGAAGAAGCTGAAGAACGCGTCGGTCGGCCGCGTCGTGATCGAGCGTCCTGCAAAGAACGCGCGCATCACGATTTATCAGCTCGCGTCCGGGTGTCGTGATCGGTAAGAAGGGTGAAGACATCGAACTGCTGAAGTCCGAGCTGCAAAAGCGCATGGGCGTTCCGGTTCACGTCAACATCGAAGAAATCCGCAAGCCGGAAACCGATGCGCAACTGATCGCCGATTCGATCACGCAACAGCTCGAGCGCCGGATCATGTTCCGCCGCGCGATGAAGCGTGCGATGCAAAACGCGATGCGTCTGGGTGCTCAAGGCATCAAGATCATGAGCGCTGGCCGTCTGAACGGTATCGAAATCGCTCGTACGGAATGGTATCGCGAAGGTCGCGTGCCGCTTCATACGCTGCGTGCTGATATCGACTACGCAACTTCGGAAGCGAAGACGACGTACGGCATCATCGGCGTGAAGGTGTGGGTCTACAAGGGCGACACGCTCGGCCGCAACGACGCTCCGGTGGTTGAAGAAGTTGCCGAAGAAAAGCGTCCGCGCCGCAACGCACGTCCGGGTGGCGATCGCCGTCCGCGTCGCGATGGTGAAGGTGGTGGCCCGGCAGGTGCACGCCGTGGCGCTCCTCGTCGTGCTGGCGGTGCCGGCGGCGACGGGAAGACTGGAGAATAACGATGCTGCAACCGAAACGCAGAAAGTATCGCAAAGAGCAGAAGGGTCGTAACACCGGTATCGCTACCCGCGGCAACGCGGTGTCGTTCGGTGAGTTCGGCCTGAAGGCTGTCGGTCGTGGTCGCTTGACCGCGCGCCAGATTGAAGCGGCACGTCGTGCAATGACGCGTCACATCAAGCGTGGCGGCCGCATCTGGATCCGGATCTTCCCGGACAAGCCAATCTCGCACAAGCCGGCTGAAGTACGTATGGGTAACGGTAAAGGTAACCCTGAGTACTACGTCGCAGAGATTCAACCGGGCAAGATGCTGTACGAAATGGACGGCGTAACCGAAGAGCTGGCACGCGAAGCGTTCCGTCTGGCTGCAGCTAAGCTGCCGCTCAAGACGACGTTTATCGTGCGTCAGCTCGGCGCCTAAGGAGCAAATGATGAAGGCTTCCGAACTTCACCAGAAAGATCAGGCCGCGCTCAACAAGGAGCTGTCGGACCTGTTGAAGGCGCAATTCGGCCTGCGCATGCAACTCGCGACCCAGCAGCTCACGAACACGAGCCAGCTGAAGAAGGTCCGTCGCGACATCGCACGTGTGCGGACCGTCCTGACTGAGAAGGCGAACCAGAAATGAACGATAGCGTAAAAACCTCGCTCAAGCGGACGCTGGTCGGCAAGGTCGTCAGCAACAAGATGGACAAGACGGTCACCGTGCTGGTCGAGCACCGCGTGAAGCACCCGATCTACGGTAAGTACGTTGTGCGCTCGAAGAAGTACCACGCGCACGACGATGCGAACACGTACAACGAGGGTGACCTCGTTGAAATCCAGGAAACTCGTCCGATTTCGAAGACGAAGGCTTGGGTTGTGGCTCGCCTGGTCGAGGCTGCTCGCGTCATCTGACGCCGCAAAGTTGTAGAAGTAATTGAAATCGCAGTAAGTTTCGCTTGCAAGACCGGGATTATGTGATATGATCTCGGTCTTCCCTCTTTTATGGGAGCCCCGTCGCGGGCGAAGTTGGTGGGGGAAGCGGTTCGGGCGCCAGCCTGTTCCGTAGGATTCACCGGATTGCGATGGCGGGTTTCGTTTGCCGTCGCTGCTGTTCATACCCAAGCAGCCGATTGGCTGACGGGACCAAGACTGACCGGGTACGCCATGGTGGTGTGACCGGATTAAGTTGGGAAAGATAAACCATGATCCAGACCGAAACTCGGCTTGAAGTGGCCGACAACACGGGTGCGCGTGAAGTCATGTGCATCAAGGTGCTCGGCGGCTCGAAGCGTCGTTATGCCAGCATTGGCGACATCATCAAGGTGACCGTCAAAGAAGCAACGCCGCGCGGGCGCGTAAAGAAAGGCGAAATTTATAACGCCGTGGTGGTTCGCACCGCCAAGGGCGTTCGTCGTCAAGACGGCTCGCTGATCAAGTTCGATGGCAACGCCGCAGTGTTGTTGAATGCCAAGCTCGAACCTATTGGCACCCGTATTTTCGGGCCTGTTACGCGCGAGCTGCGCAGCGAACGATTCATGAAGATCGTTTCGTTGGCACCTGAAGTGCTGTAAGGAGTCGCGATGAACAAGATTCGCAAAGGTGACGAAGTTATCGTCATCACCGGCAAAGATAAAGGCAAGCGCGGCGTCGTGCTGTCCGTTGGCGAAGACAAAGTTATTGTCGAGGGTATCAACCTCGTCAAGAAGCACGTCAAGCCGAACCCGATGAAGGGTACGACGGGCGGTGTGGAAGCCAAGACGATGCCGCTGCAAATTTCGAACGTCGCATTGGTCGACGCGAATGGCAAGGCGTCGCGTGTAGGCATCAAGGTCGAAGGAGACAAGAAAGTCCGTTTCCTTAAAACGACCGGTGCCGAGCTGAGCGCTTGACGCTGCGGAGTAAAAAAATGGCTCGTTTGCAAGAGTTTTACAAAGAGAAGGTTGTACCCGGCCTCATCGAGAAGTTCGGTTACAAGTCCGTGATGGAAGTGCCGCGCATCACCAAGATCACCCTGAACATGGGCCTTGGCGAAGCGGTTGCTGACAAGAAGATCATCGAAAACGCCGTTGGCGACCTGACGAAGATCGCAGGCCAGAAGCCGGTGATCACGAAGGCACGCAAGGCAATCGCTGGCTTCAAGATCCGTCAGGGCTATCCGATCGGTGCAATGGTCACGTTGCGTGGTCAGGCAATGTACGAATTTCTGGACCGTTTCGTGACGGTTGCGCTCCCCCGTGTGCGTGACTTCCGTGGCGTGTCGGGTCGTGCGTTCGATGGTCGCGGCAACTACAACATCGGTGTGAAAGAGCAGATCATTTTCCCCGAAATCGACTACGACAAGATCGACGCACTGCGTGGGCTGAACATCAGCATCACGACAACTGCGAAGACCGACGACGAAGCAAAGGCTCTGCTCGCCAGCTTCAAGTTCCCGTTCAGAAACTGAGGTTACCGTGGCTAAACTGGCACTGATCGAACGTGAAAAGAAGCGTGCTCGCCTGGCCGCTAAGTACGCTCCCAAGCGTGCTGAGCTGAAAGCGATCATCGGCGATATGAGCAAGTCGGACGAAGAGCATTACGCAGCACGTCTGGAACTGCAACAACTGCCGCGCAACTCTAACCCGACCCGTAAGCGCAACCGCTGCGCAATTACCGGTCGCCCGCGTGGCACGTTCCGTAAATTCGGGCTGGCGCGTAACAAGATTCGCGAAATCGCGTTCCGCGGCGAGATCCCTGGCCTGACCAAGGCGAGCTGGTAATAGGAGAAACGTAAATGAGCATGAGTGATCCTATCGCCGATATGCTGACTCGCATCCGCAATGCGCAGATGGTTGAGAAAGTCTCGGTGACTATGCCCTCGTCGAAAGTCAAGGTTGCGATTGCGCAGGTCCTGAAGGACGAAGGCTATATCGATGATTTCGCAGTGAAGTCCGAAGGTGCGAAGTCTGAATTGAACATCGTGTTGAAGTACTACGCTGGCCGTCCGGTCATCGAGCGCATTGAACGCGTTTCGAAGCCTGGTCTGCGTGTGTACCGCGGCCGTAACGACATCCCCGTGGTCATGAATGGCCTCGGCGTGGCAATCGTGTCGACGCCGAAGGGCGTGATGACGGACCGCAAGGCGCGTGCAACGGGCGTTGGCGGCGAAGTCATCTGCTACGTCGCTTAAGGCCGAAAGGAGAGAAACATGTCTCGAGTAGGTAAAAGCCCGGTCGCGCTGCAAGGCGCAGAAGTGGCCCTGAGCGACGATCGCATCACCGTCAAGGGCCCGCTGGGTACGATTACGCAGGCGGCAAACCGCCTCGTTAAAGTGGTGAACGACAACGGCACGCTGAATTTCGAGCCGGTTGACGAAAGCCGCGAAGCGAATGCGATGTCGGGCACGATGCGCGCACTGGTTGCGAACATGGTGAACGGCGTGACGAAGGGTTTCGAGCGCAAGCTGACGCTGGTTGGCGTCGGTTACCGCGCACAAGCGCAAGGCGACAAGCTGAATCTGTCGCTGGGTTTCTCGCACCCCGTGGTGCACCAGATGCCGGAAGGCGTCAAGGCTGAAACCCCGACGCAAACCGAAATCGTGATCAAGGGGATCAATAAGCAACAAGTTGGCCAGGTCGCTGCAGAAGTGCGCGGCTATCGCCCGCCGGAGCCCTACAAGGGCAAGGGTGTGCGTTACGCCAATGAGGTTGTGATCCTCAAAGAAACGAAGAAGAAGTAAGGGTGCGCAATCATGGATAAGACTCAATCTCGCCTGCGCCGCGCTCGTCAGACGCGTATCAAGATCGCTGAGCTGCAGGTCGCGCGTCTCGCCGTGCATCGCACGAACACGCACATCTATGCGCAAGTGTTCTCGCCGTGCGGCACCAAGGTGCTCGCCAGCGCGTCGACGCTCGAAGCCGAAGTGCGTGCGCAACTGGCTGATCAGACGGGCAAGGGCGGCAACGTCAATGCTGCGACCCTGATCGGTAAGCGCATTGCAGAAAAGGCTAAGGCTGCCGGCATCGAATCCGTCGCCTTCGACCGTTCGGGTTTCCGTTACCACGGCCGCGTGAAAGCGCTGGCTGATGCGGCGCGCGAAGCCGGACTCAAGTTCTAAGGGAAGAATTCGTCATGGCAAAGATGCAAGCGAAAGTTCAGGCTGACGAACGCGACGACGGCCTGCGCGAAAAGATGATCTCGGTCAACCGCGTGACCAAGGTTGTGAAGGGCGGCCGGATTCTCGGTTTTGCCGCACTGACCGTGGTTGGCGACGGTGATGGCCGCGTCGGTATGGGCAAGGGCAAGGCGAAGGAAGTGCCGGTCGCTGTTCAGAAGGCGATGGAACAGGCTCGCCGCAACATGTTCAAGGTGCCGCTTGAAGAACGGTACCCTGCAACACGAAGTGCACGGTAAGCACGGCGCATCGATGGTCCTCCTGGCTCCGGCGAAGGACGGTACCGGTGTGATCGCCGGCGGTCCGATGCGCGCAGTGTTCGACGTGATGGGCGTGCAGAACGTTGTGGCCAAGAGCCACGGTTCGACGAACCCGTACAACCTCGTTCGTGCAACGCTCGACGGTCTGCGCAAGCAGTCGACGCCGGGCGACATCGCGGCGAAGCGCGGCAAGTCCGTCGAAGATATTCTGGGCTAAGGTGGACACCATGTCTGATAAAACTGTCAAGGTCCAGCTCGTCAAGAGCCTGATCGGCACCCGTGAAACGCACCGTGCAACGGTGCGTGGCTTGGGCCTGCGCCGACTCAACTCGGTTAGCGAGTTGCAGGACACGCCGGCTGTGCGCGGCATGATCAACAAGGTTTCGTACCTCGTTAAGGTCATCAGCTAAGCGGCTGACCAGGACTCAAGGAGTTGATAATGGAATTGAATAACCTGAAGCCGGCTGAAGGCGCGAAGCACGCAAAGCGTCGCGTTGGTCGCGGCATCGGCTCCGGCCTCGGCAAGACTGCTGGCCGTGGTCACAAGGGTCAGAAGTCGCGTTCGGGCGGCTTTCACAAGGTCGGCTTCGAAGGCGGTCAAATGCCGCTGCAACGTCGCCTGCCGAAGCGTGGCTTCACCTCGCTGACGAAGGAATTCGTCGGTGAAGTGCGTCTCTCTGATCTGGAAAAGCTGCCGGTCGACGAAATCGATTTGCTGGCTCTGAAGCAAGCCGGCCTGGTCGGCGAGCTGATCAAGAGCGCCAAGATCATCGCGACGGGCGAGCTCAAGCGCAAGGTCGTTGTGAAGGGTCTGGGTGCGACGAAGGGTGCGCGCGCTGCTATTGAAGCAGCCGGCGGCTCTTTTGCCGAGTAACGCGCAAGTTATTTGCCGTCACTAGCATTTGCATCGGAGAAGGTACTTGGCTAACAGCCCGAGTCTCGCAAAACCCGGTCGCAGCGCGGCGAAGTTTGGCGATCTGCGTCGGCGTGCAGTGTTCCTGCTGCTGGCGTTGATCGTCTACCGTATCGGCGCGCACATTCCGGTGCCGGGTATTGACCCGGACCAACTGGCAAAGTTGTTCCAAAGCCAGTCGGGCGGCATCCTTGGCATGTTCAACATGTTTTCGGGTGGCGCACTTTCGCGGTTCACGATTTTTGCGCTGGGGATCATGCCGTACATTTCGGCGTCGATCATCATGCAGTTGCTGGCGATTGTCTCGCCGCAGCTGGAAGCGCTGAAAAAGGAAGGGCAGGCGGGTCAACGGAAGATTACGCAGTACACGCGTATCTTTACGGTCCTGCTGGCGACGTTCCAGGCATTCGGCATTGCCGTCGCTCTGGAAAATCAGCCGGGCCTGGTGATCGATCCGGGGATGGTGTTTCGGTTGACGACGGTCGTGACGCTGGTGACCGGCACGATGTTCCTGATGTGGCTGGGTGAGCAGATCACGGAACGCGGTCTTGGCAACGGTATCTCGATCATCATTTTCGGCGGTATTGCGGCGGGCTTCCCGAACGCAATCGGTGGTCTCTTTGAACTGGTGCGAACCGGCTCGATGAGCATCATCTCGGCGATTATCGTGGTCGCGCTGATTGCTGCTGTGACGTATCTGGTGGTGTTCATTGAACGCGGCCAGCGCAAGATTCTTGTGAATTACGCCAAGCGGCAAGTCGGTAACAAGATTTACGGCGGACAGTCTTCGCATCTGCCGCTGAAGCTGAACATGTCGGGCGTGATTCCGCCGATCTTTGCATCGTCGATCATTCTCTTCCCGGCAACTATCCTGAACTGGTTTAGTTCGGGGTCGCGTACCAGCTGGTTCGCAGACACGTTGCACAACGTGGCCGAAGCCCTCAAGCCCGGTCAACCCGTGTACGTGTTGCTGTACGCGTTGGCGATCGTTTTCTTCTGTTTCTTCTACACCGCACTGGTGTTTAACAGCAGAGAGACGGCCGACAACCTGAAAAAGAGTGGCGCTTTCGTCCCAGGCATCCGCCCGGGCGATCAAACGGCGCGATATATCGACCGCATCCTCACGCGTCTGACGCTGGCCGGTGCGATCTACATCGTGTTTGTTTGTCTGCTGCCCGAGTTTCTGGTGCTGCGCTGGAACGTGCCGTTTTATTTTGGTGGAACGTCGCTGCTGATCATTGTCGTCGTCACAATGGATTTCATGGCGCAGGTGCAGTCGTACGTTATGTCGCAACAGTATGAATCGCTGCTGAAGAAAGCTAATTTCAAAGGCGGCGGCGTCCCGATGCGTTGAAAGGACTTATGGCCAAAGACGATGTTATCCAGATGCAGGGTGAAGTCATCGAAAACCTGCCTAACGCTACCTTTAGGGTGAAGCTGGAAAACGGCCATGTCGTATTGGGACACATATCCGGCAAGATGCGGATGCACTACATCCGAATCTTGCCGGGCGACAAGGTAACGGTTGAATTGACGCCTTACGATCTGTCGCGTGCGCGGATCGTGTTCCGGGCGAAGTGATTTGAAAAAAGGGTAATATCATGAAAGTGATGGCATCGGTTAAGCGCATTTGCCGCAATTGCAAGATCATCAAGCGCAAAGGCGTTGTGCGCGTGATTTGCAGCTCTGATCCGCGCCACAAACAGCGTCAAGGCTGAACGCCGCGCTTTTTGCTGCGCTTTTTGTTTGAGGAAAAACAATGGCTCGTATCGCAGGGGTTAACATCCCGAATCACCAGCATACCGAAATCGGCCTGACGGCTATTTACGGTGTCGGCCGCACGCGCTCGCGCGACATTTGCGTCGCTGCTGGTGTGGCATTTTCGAAGAAGGTCAAGGACCTGAACGACGCAGACCTCGAAAAGCTGCGTGAAGAAGTCGGCAAGTTCATCGTTGAAGGCGATCTGCGCCGTGAAACGACGATGAACATCAAGCGCCTGATGGATCTCGGCTGCTACCGTGGCGTGCGTCATCGTAAGGGCTTGCCCCTGCGTGGCCAACGCACGCGTACGAATGCCCGTACGCGCAAGGGTCCGCGTCGTGCAGCGCAATCGCTGAAGAAGTAAGCGGAACTGACAGTTACAGGAAAACGTAATGGCTAAGGCTTCGAACAACTCCGCGGCGCAACGCGTTCGCAAGAAGGTCAAGAAGAACGTCGCCGAGGGCGTGGTTCACGTTCACGCGTCGTTCAACAACACCATCATCACGATCACCGATCGTCAAGGCAATGCACTTGCTTGGGCAACGTCGGGTGGTCAGGGCTTCAAGGGTTCGCGTAAATCGACCCCGTTTGCAGCTCAGGTGGCAGCCGAATCGGCTGGCCGCGTGGCGATGGAATACGGCGTGAAGAACCTCGAAGTGCGGATCAAGGGCCCCGGTCCTGGCCGTGAATCGGCGGTGCGCGCGTTGCATGGTCTTGGCATCAAGATCACCGCGATCTCCGACGTGACTCCGGTCCCGCACAACGGCTGCCGTCCGCCGAAGCGTCGTCGTATCTAAGACGCTAGTATTCGCTTGCGCCTGTTGCCGCCCTGCGCGGCGGCAGGCTGCTTGCGCTATTGAATTGACTAAGCCCACCGTTCGACCCAAAGGGTTCGGACTAGCGCGAATGCATGCACTCGCGTGATTAATCAATGAAGGAATCAACGTGGCACGTTATATCGGCCCTAAGGCCAAGCTGTCCCGCCGTGAAGGCACTGACCTCTTCCTGAAGAGCGCCCGTCGTTCGCTGGCTGACAAGTGCAAGCTTGACAGCAAGCCCGGCCAACATGGCCGCACCTCGGGTGCACGTACGTCCGACTACGGCACGCAGCTGCGCGAAAAGCAAAAAGTTAAGCGCATCTACGGTGTTCTCGAGCGTCAATTCCGTCGTTACTTCGCTGAAGCCGACCGCCTGAAGGGCAACACGGGTGAAAACCTGCTGCAATTGCTCGAATCGCGTCTGGACAACGTCGTGTATCGCATGGGTTTCGGTTCGACGCGCGCTGAAGCACGTCAACTCGTCAGCCACAAGGCGATCACGGTGAACGGCGTTGTGTCGAACATCCCGTCGATGCAAGTGAAGGCAGGCGACGTCGTCGCAGTGCGCGAACAGAAGAAGAAGCAGGCGCGTATTCTCGAAGCGCTGTCGCTGGCTGAGCAAGGCGGTCTGCCGAGCTGGGTTGCTGTCGATTCGAAGAAGTTCGAAGGCACGTTCAAGTCGAAGCCGGAACGCAGCGACATCGCTGGCGATATCAACGAAAGCCTGATCGTCGAATTGTATTCGCGGTAATCGGATTAACGGCCGGGGCACCCTGATTGCGTTGCGCAAGGGGGCGTCTCGGCTGTTTATTTTCAGGTTGTTACCGGTCAGCCTTATCGGTGTAACGAGCCGAGGGTATTGAAAAGGAAAACCTATGCAAACCAGTTTGTTGAAGCCCAAGATCATCGCTGTTGAATCGCTTGGCGAGAGCCACGCGAAAGTGGTCATGGAACCGTTTGAACGCGGTTACGGCCACACCTTGGGTAACGCGCTTCGGCGCGTGCTGCTGTCGTCGATGATCGGCTACGCGCCGACCGAAGTGACGATCGCAGGCGTCGTACATGAATATTCGACGCTCGACGGTGTGCAAGAGGATGTGGTCAACCTGTTGTTGAACCTGAAGGGTGTCGTGTTCAAGCTGCATAACCGTGACGAAGTGACGGTTACGCTGCGCAAGGAAGGCGAAGGCGTTGTCACCGCTGGCGACATCGAACTCGCGCACGACTGCGAAGTGATCAACCCGGATCACGTGATTGCGCATCTGTCGAAGGGCGGCAAGCTCGACGTGCAGATCAAGATCGAAAAGGGCCGCGGCTATGTGCCGGGCAACGTGCGTCGTTACGGCGAAGAGTCGGCCAAGATCATCGGCCGTATCGTGCTGGACGCGTCGTTCTCGCCGGTTCGCCGCGTGAGCTACGCCGTTGAAAGCGCTCGTGTCGAACAGCGTACCGACCTCGACAAGCTCGTGATGAACATCGAAACCAACGGTGTGATTTCGCCGGAAGAAGCGATCCGTCAATCGGCTCGTATTCTGGTTGATCAACTGTCGGTGTTCGCTGCACTGGAAGGCACCGAAGCAACGGCTGAAGCGCCGTCGCGTGCGCCGCAGATCGATCCGATCCTGCTGCGTCCGGTCGATGATCTCGAACTGACGGTTCGTTCCGCGAACTGCCTGAAGGCCGAGAACATTTACTACATCGGCGACCTGATCCAGCGTACGGAAAACGAGTTGCTCAAGACGCCGAATCTGGGCCGCAAGTCGTTGAACGAAATCAAGGAAGTCCTGGCGTCGCGTGGTTTGACGCTCGGTATGAAGCTCGAAAACTGGCCGCCGGCAGGTCTGGACAAGTAAGTCGAGATGTAATCCCGGGACAGAACCCGCCGCTGTACTGGCAAAGACGCGGATTTTCCTTTAAAATCCGCGTCTTGTCTTTTTTCACTACCGGCCCGTGCACTCATCACCCTTGGGTAGTTGAGCGCGATAGAAGAGCTGGACCAAAACTTTGAATCGAAGGAATTAACATGCGTCACCGTCATGGTCTGCGGAAACTGAACCGCACGAGCAGCCACCGTCTGGCAATGCTCCGTAATATGTCCAACTCGCTGATCGCGCACGAAGTCATCAAGACCACGCTGCCGAAAGCAAAAGAACTCCGTAAAGTTGTCGAGCCGCTGATCACGCTCGGCAAGAAGCCGTCGCTGGCAAATCGTCGTCTGGCGTTCAACCGCCTGCGCGATCGTGACTCGGTCACGAAGCTGTTCGAAGTTCTCGGCCCGCGTTACGCTACCCGTCCGGGCGGCTACCTGCGCGTCCTGAAGTTCGGTTTCCGCGTCGGCGACAACGCACCGATGGCACTGGTCGAACTGCTCGACCGTCCGGAAGTTGAAGAAGTTGAAGTGCAAGAAGCTGAGTAAGCTTTAAGCATCGAATAAAAGCCAGGCAATCAGCCTGGCTTTTTTTTTGTGATTTTCCGGCCGCAGGGCGACGGCTTTGTCGCGGTTGATACTTCATGGCACGCCCGCCTATGTGGCAGTGTGCAGGCGGCGGGCCGGACCGCCTGCGGTACTCCGAGCCCGGTGATACGATACCGGCACCTGAATCGTGCGTCGCTGGAGTGTGTGTGAGCGTAAATGTGACCTTGCTTCTGACGACGGTGCCGGACGCGGACGTTGCGCAGAAACTCGCTGCGGATGCGCTGGCCGCGCGGCTTTGCGCCTGCGTCACGCAGCTAGGCAGCGTCCAGTCCAGCTATCACTGGCAGGGCGCGATCGAAAGCGCGCAGGAAATCCAGTTGTTGTTCAAGACAAGCGCCGCCCGCGCGCTGGAACTGGAGCAGTTCATTCAGGCGCACCATCCCTACGACACGCCGGAAATCCTCATGTGGCAAGCGTCGGCATCAGCCGCCTACGGCCAGTGGATCACCGCCGAAACCCAACGTCCTCTTCCATGTTTAACGGTCTCGACCGACGTGCGCGCCAAGCGCTGCGCACTGTATTTTTCCTGCTCGGCTGCGTGATTCTCGCGCAGTTCGGCACGCTTGCCCGCGCTGACGATAAGTTCCTCGATCCCGCCGTCGCGTTCAAATTCAGCGCGACCGAAAAGCCTGGCGAAGTGCTGGTCACCTACAAGATTGCGGACGGCTACTACATGTATCGCGAGCGCTTTGCGTTCGCGACCCGCAACGGCACCGCCACGATCGGCGAACCGCAATTGCCCGCTGGTCACGTCAAGTTCGACGAGACGTTCAACAAGAACGTCGAGACGTATCGCAACGAGCTGACGATCCGCATTCCGGTCAAGCAGGCGGCCGGTCCGTTCGATCTGGCGGTGACCTCGCAAGGGTGCGCCGATGCCGGCATCTGCTATCCGCCAATGGAGCGCGTGTACCACGTGAGCGGCGTGGCGTTGCAGCCGGCCGGCAGCACGGCGGCCCGGCCCCGCGGTACGGCCACGCTTGCCGCCAACCAGCAGTCCGCCGCGGCAGACGAACCCTGGTACGAGCGCGCCACGAGCGCCGACTACGCGCAGTCGCTGCTGCAAGGCGGTGGTTTCTTCGCGATCATCGGGCTCTATTTCGTCGCGGGTGCGGTGCTTAGCCTGCTGCCGTGCTCGTATCCGATGATTCCGATCCTCTCGGCGATCATCATCGGCGAGGGCGCGCGGGTTACGCGTGCGCGCGGTTTCGCGTTGTCGCTGGCGTATGTGATCGGCATGGCGCTCGTTTATACGGCGCTCGGCGTCGCGGCGGCGCTGGTCGGGCAGAGCCTTGGCGCGTGGCTGCAAAATCCATGGGTGTTGGGCGCGTTCGGCGTCCTGCTGACCGTTTTCGCACTGACCCTGATTGCAGGATTCGACATCGCGCTTGCCTCAGCGCTGGCAGGACGGTGTTTCGCGTGCGTCGACGGGACGCTCGGGCGGGAAATTCGCCGCCGTCGCGGTGATGGGCGCGCTGTCCGCGCTGGTGGTCGGCGCCTGCATGACCGCGCCGCTGTTTGCCGTGCTGGCGTTCATCGCGCATACCGGCAACGCGTTTCTCGGCGGGGCAGCGCTTGTTTGCGATGGGCCTTGGGCTCGGCGTACCGCTGCTGATCATCGGCCTTGGCGCCGGAACCCTCCTGCCGCGCGCGGGCGCATGGATGGATGGCGTCAAGGTGTTCTTCGGCGTCGTGCTGCTGGCCGCGGCGTTGTGGATCGTGTGGCCGGTGCTCGGTGCCGCAGCACAGATGCTGCTGAGCGCGCTCTGGTTGCTGGTTGCCGCGGCGGCGCTGGGGTTGTTCTCGGCGCCGTCCGTGGACGGATCGGTCTGGCGGCGCCTCGGTCGCGGCATCGGCGCGGCGCTCGCGATCTGGGCGGCCGTGCTGCTGGTGGGACTTGCCGCCGGATCGTCCGATCCTCTGCGGCCGCTCGCCGTGTTGGCCGCAAGAGGTGGCGCGGAGGCGGGCGTCGGCAACGCGTCGAATAACGCGCCTACAGCGCCTCAGAGCGAGTCTGACGTTTGCCCCGGTTCGCTCATCGAATGAGCTGGACCAGGCCGTTAAAACGGCTGCTCAGCCCGCCATGCTCGATTTTTATGCGGACTGGTGCGTCAGCTGCAAGGAAATGGAGAAGTTCACCTTCAGCGACGCGCGCGTTCAGGCTAAATTGAAGCAGATGAATCTGCTGCGTGCCGACGTCACCGCAAATAACGCTGACGATCAGACATTGCTCAAGCGTTTTGGCCTGTTCGGGCCGCCGGGCATTATTTTCTTCGATCCGGCGGGCAAGGAAGTGTTGCGCGTCGTGGGTTACGAATCGGCGGACAAATTCTTGCGTTCGCTGGATAAAGCGGGCGGAACCGGGGTTTAGGCCGCGACGGCGAAGCCGGTGGCTCCAATAAAAAACGGAGGCGAGACCCTGAGGTCCACCTCCGTTTTTTTGGCGCTCGCTGCTAAAGCTAAAACCAGCGTGAATCGCAACGCCGGCTAAAAAACGGCAGCGCTCCGAACTACTTTTGCGCCCGCAAAATTCGCGCAGCATCCAGCGCGAAGTACGTCAGCACGCCATCTGCACCCGCGCGCTTGAACGCGAGCAGCGATTCCATCATCGCCTTGTCGTGATCGAGCCAGCCGTTCTGCGCCGCCGCCTTGAGCATCGCGTACTCGCCGCTCACCTGGTACACGTAAGTCGGGAACTGGAACTCGTCCTTCACGCGACGCACGATGTCCAGATACGGCATGCCGGGCTTGACCATCACCATGTCCGCGCCTTCGTTGATGTCCGCTTGCACTTCGCGCAGCGCTTCATTCGAATTGGCCGGGTCCATCTGGTACGTCATCTTGTTGCTCTTGCCGAGGTTCGTCGCGGAACCCACGGCATCGCGGAACGGACCGTAAAACGCCGACGCGAACTTGGCCGCGTAGGCCATGATGCGCGTGTGGATGTGGTCCTCGCTCTCGAGCATCTCGCGGATCGCGCCGATCCGGCCGTCCATCATGTCCGACGGCGCCACGATGTCGACACCTGCTTCAGCCTGCGCGCGTGCCTGTTCGACGAGGATCTCGACGGTTTCGTCGTTGATCACATAACCGGCTTCGTCGAGCACGCCGTCCTGGCCGTGGCTCGTGTACGGATCGAGCGCGACGTCGGTGAGCACGCCCAGTTCGGGGAAGTTCTTCTTCAGTTCGCGAACCGCGCGCGGGATCAGGCCGGCCGGATTGGTCGCTTCGCGGCCATCGGGCGTTTTCAGCGACGGCTCGATCGCGGGGAACAGCGACAGCACCGGCACGCCCAGTTCGACGCATTGCTCGGCGACGCCCATCAGCAGATCGACCGACACGCGCTCGACGCCCGGCATCGACGGTACGGCTTGCCGCACGTTGGTGCCTTCGACGATGAACACGGGGTAAATCAGATCGTTGGTGGTGAGGATGTTTTCCCGCATCATGCGACGCGAGAAGTCGTCACGGCGCATGCGGCGCGGACGGTAGTGCGGGTAGAAGCTCATATCGAATCGAAGATCGTGGATGAATGGAGTGGACAAGTCACGCCTGCCTCCGCTCCCGGAAACTTTTCGAGACAATGGTATATCATACCGATCGAGCAAGGCGCCTGGCGCTGACCTCCCCGCTTCTCCTCCCTGAGCGGGTGCCTGTCGTTTTTCGATTAGGCTGTTTGACCCGCCGTTTAAGCGGCGGGTTTTTTTATGGGCGGCCGGAAATGGCGGTTTCACGCCATCGGAGCCGCGCCGGCCGCGCTTACTCCGCAGCGTCCGCTTCGCCCTTCGCAGAAGGGATCAGCCAGCTTTCAATCAGCTCGTGCGCTTCGTCGATTCCGACGCGTTTGAGCGCCGAGAACAGTTGCGCGGTCAGTTCGCCGCGGTAGCCCGCGGTGCGATATTCGGCCAGACCTTTCTGCGTCGCGCGCAACGCGTTGACGCTTTCCTGGCGGGTCAATTTGTCGCACTTGGTCAGCAGCGTGTGGATCGGCTTGCCGGTCGGCGCAAACCATTCGATCATGCGCCGGTCCAGATCGGTCAGCGGACGGCGCGAGTCCATCATCAGAATCATGCCGCGCAATTGCGAGCGCGATTGCAGGTACGTGGACAGCAGCGCTTCCCAGTGAGCCTTTGCCGCCCCCGGCACTTCCGCATAACCGTAGCCGGGCAGGTCGACCAGATAAGCGGTCGGCTCGTCTTCCTTGCCCACCGAAAAATAGTTGATGTGTTGCGTGCGTCCCGGCGTCTTGCTGGCGAAGGCCAGCCGCTTCTGATTGCACAGAATGTTGATAGCCGTCGACTTGCCCGCGTTCGAGCGTCCCGCAAAGCAGATCTCGGGTTGCGACGTGGCCGGCAGATCACGCAGGTGATTGACGGTCGTGAAAAAGCGGGATTGGTGGAGCAGGAAGGACATGATCAGGCCAGGATTCGAGACGCCGGGGAACCCGGAGTGGGGACGGGTCAAGCCCGACTGGCGTCTTAGCGATTAGCGAGTTATTGTACAATACGATGGTTTACTGAAAACCTGAGGAGGCCAGCCCGCGTGCCTTGGCGCGTTACTGGTGGTCACTCGGTCGCCGTCGTATTTTGCAAAACCTCTAAAATCCCACAAGACGAGACAGGGTGTGCGAATGAATCGACTGAGCAAGACTCTGATGGTGCTTCATGTAGCGGCAGGTCTTTCAGGTTTGGCAATTCAGGCACGAGCAGCAGATCCGGTCAAGCCGGACGTCAATCGGGGGCAGGCAATCGCGGTGCAGGTTTGCGCGTCATGTCATGGTGCAGACGGCAATAGTGCCGGCGGCGCATATCCGAAGCTGGCGGGCCAGCATCCTGAGTACCTCGTCAAGCAGCTCAAGGACTTCAAGATTCAGCCGGGCGCCAAACAGCCCGCGCGCAACAATGCGATCATGGCGGGCATGGCCGCGGCGCTGTCCGACCAGGACATGGTCAACGTAGCCGCCTATTTCTCGACGCAAACCCCGAAGCCCGGATACGCGCACAACAAAGATACTGTTGCACTAGGTGAAAAGATTTATCGCGGCGGGGTTGCCGATAAGGGCGTGCCGGCGTGCGCGAGTTGCCACGGGCCGACCGGTCAGGGAATTCCGTCGCAGTTCCCGCGTCTGTCGGGGCAGTGGGCGGAATACTCGGTGGCGCAGTTGCTCGCGTTCACGCAAGGCCCTGGCGCCCGTAATAACAACGACGCGATGCATGCGATAGCATCGCGTCTGTCGGACAGCGACATCAAGGCTGTAGCCGATTACATCGCGGGCTTGCATTAAAAGTCCGCACGCAACGCACGCAAGTGCAACCGGCCTGGCAAGGTCGGTACAAAACAAGAAAAGGGTGGAGGCTTCGTATCAACGACAGCCTTTCACCCTTTTTTGCTGTTCAGCCGGAGTATGAATGAGCGTTACCACGTCGGGTTTGCAGTCGAAGTCGGGCAATCGCATCACGCGCAGCGTCGTCGAAGTATTGAGTTCGATGCGCTTTGCGATTGCGCTGCTCGTGATCCTGTCGATTGCCAGCATCATCGGCACCGTTCTTACGCAGGACGATCCGTATCCCAACTACGTCAATCAGTTCGGCCCGTTCTGGGCGGACATTTTCCGCTCGCTGAGTCTGTACACGGTGTACAGCTCGTGGTGGTTCATGACGATCCTCGGCTTTCTGATGGTGTCGGTGTCGCTGTGCGTGATCCGCAATGCGCCGAAGATGGTCGCGGACGCGAAGAGCTGGAAGGACAAGGTCCGCGAAAACAGCCTGCGCGCGTTCCATCACAAGGGCGAATTCGCGGTGAACGGCACGCGTGCGCAGACCTCGGCGGTGCTCGCCAGACTCTCGTCGAAGCTCGGCTACAAGTTCGTCACGCGTGAGTCGGAAGGCGCGACGCTGATCGCCGCCAAACGCGGCGCGTTGACCAAATTCGGCTACATCTCCGCTCACGTCGCTATCGTCGTGATCTGCGTGGGCGGCCTGCTCGACAGCAATCTGCCGATCAAGCTGCAAATGTGGATGTTCGACAAGTCGCCGATCCGCTCGAACACGGTGATCAACGACATCACGCCCGACCACCGTCTGTCGCAATCGAACCCGACGTTCCGCGGCTATGCCTGGGTGCCGGAAGGGCAACACGTGTCGACGGCGATCCTGAACCAGCCCGACGGCTCGCTCATTCAGGACCTGCCGTTCTCGATCGAGTTGAACAAGTTCATCGTCGATTACTACTCGACTGGCATGCCAAAGCTGTTCGCGAGCGACATCGTCGTTGTCGATCACCAGACGGGCGCCCGCGTTCCGGCGCGGGTCGAGGTGAACAAGCCGTTCACGTACGACGGCGTGTCGATCTATCAGTCGAGCTTCCAGGACGGCGGCTCGCAGATGCAGATGACCGCCTTCCCGATGACCGGCGCGAGCGCGAAGACCGCGCCGTTTGGCGGCACGATCGGCGGCAATGCGCCGCTGAGCAACGCGACACCGCTTGCCGACGGCCAAACGGTCGAGTTCACCGACTTCCGCGCGATCAATGTCGAAAACGTCTCGAACGGCAGCGGCCAGAACGACGCGCGCGGCGTCGCTGCACATCAATCGCTGAAAGAAGCGTTCGACGAACGGCTGGGCTCGGGCGCCAAGACCTCGAAGCCACTCGATCTGCATAACGTCGGCCCGTCGGTGCAATACAAGGTGCGCGGCAAGGACGGCCAGGCACGCGAATACAACAACTACATGCTGCCGGTCGACGTAGCGGGCGAAAAGATGTTTCTCGCCGGCATGCGCGTGAATCCGGACGACCCGTTCCGCTACCTGCGCATTCCCGCCGACACCGGCGGCACGGTCAAGGAGTGGATGAACCTGCGCGCGACGCTCGAAGATCCGGCCATGCGCGCGACGGCCGCTCATCGCTTCGCGCAGCGCTCGGTGCCCGGTTCGAACCCCGAGTTGCAACAGCATCTGGAAGAAAGCGCGCTGCGCGTGCTGACCCTTTTTGCAGGAGCCGACAGCAGCATCAAGATGCCGGACGGCCAGCCGGTCGGCGGCTTCCAGGCAATTGCTGGTTTTATCGACCATTCGGTGCCGAAGGGCGAGCAGGAAAAGGCCGCCGGTCTGCTGCTGCGCATGCTCGAAGGCGCGACATGGGACCTGTGGCAACTGTCCCGCCAGCAACTCGGCGAGCCCGAAGCGCAGGCCAACGCGGACGCCAGCCGCTTCATTCAAAGCTCGATCAACGCGATATCCGACAGCTTTTTGTATGGATCGCCGGTCTATTTACAACTTGACTCATTCAAGCAGGTGCAAGCTTCGGTATTTCAGTTGACGCGCGCACCGGGCAAAAAAGTCGTGTATCTTGGCAGCCTGCTCCTCGTGTTAGGCATCTTTTCGATGTTCTACGTCCGCGAACGGCGCCTGTGGTTCTGGCTCAAAGACACCGATCAAGGCAGCCATGTCGTGATGGCGATGTCGAGTGCACGCAAAACACTCGACTTCGAAAAAGAGTTCGTCCAGACGCGCGACGCCGTAGGCGCAGCGCTCGGCGCGAAACTCACCGCAGCATCCGACGCCGACGGCGCCTCCAGCAAGCCCGGCTCGGCCGGCGCGCCGTCCGCCAGCTCACAAGATTCGACCCGGTAAGATCATGGACTTGACTCAGGTTTCTTCATCCTCCTCTTCCGCATCGCGGCCCGACAAGGCGTTCGCGAGCGAGACGCTCAACGTTGCGCAGTACGACGACCGGCCGTTCCTGAAACGGCTCGGTGTGGTCGACTGGCTGTTTGCCGCGCTGATGGTCGCGGGCGCGGGTTTCGCGCTGTCGCGCTATCACCCGTTCATGAATTACTACGACAAGCTGGTGCTGGTGTGCGCGGTGCCGGTGTTCATCACGCTAGGCTGGCGCTGGAAGCCGGTGCGTCCGCTGATGGTGGGAATTGCGGCGCTGTCGTTGCTGGCCATCCAGATCTATCACGGCGACCTCAGCCGCGCCGATAACGCGTTCTTCCTCAAGTATTTCCTGTCGAGCCAGTCCGCGATTCTGTGGATGAGCGCGCTCTTCGTGTTCGCTACCGTGTTCTACTGGATCGGCCTGCTGTCGCGCTCGCCAACCGGCGCCGCGATCGGCTCGAAGATGACGTGGGCCGCGGTGCTGATGGGCTTTGTCGGCCTGATGGTGCGTTGGTACGAGTCGTACCTGATCGGCGCCGATGTCGGCCATATTCCAATTTCGAACCTTTACGAAGTGTTCGTGCTGTTCAGCCTGATCACCGCGCTCTTCTATCTGTACTACGAGCAGCACTACAACACCCGCGCGCTCGGCGCGTTCGTGCTGCTGGTGATCAGCGCGGCCGTCGGCTTCCTGATGTGGTACTCGGTCGCTCGCGACGCGCAGCAGATCCAGCCGCTGGTTCCGGCGCTGCAAAGCTGGTGGATGAAGATTCACGTGCCGGCGAACTTCATCGGGTACGGCAGCTTTGCGCTGTCGGCGATGGTCGGCGTCGCGTATCTGGCGAAAGAGCGTGGCGTGCTGGCTGACCGCCTGCCGCCGCTCGACGTGCTCGACGACCTGATGTACAAGTCGATCGCCGTCGGTTTCGCATTCTTCACGATCGCGACGATTCTCGGCGCGCTGTGGGCCGCCGAAGCTTGGGGCGGCTACTGGAGCTGGGACCCGAAGGAAACATGGGCGCTGATCGTCTGGCTGAACTACGCGGCGTGGCTGCATATGCGTCTGATGAAAGGCTTGCGTGGCGCGGTCGCAGCCTGGTGGGCGCTGACCGGCCTGCTGGTCACGACCTTCGCGTTCCTCGGCGTGAACATGTTCCTGTCGGGCTTGCATAGCTACGGCAAGCTGTAAGAACCGCTGTTCTGAGCAAGTTAAGAACCGCCGCGTGCTTTGCACCCGGCGGTTTTTTTATGGCGCGCGGAATATTCACTGCATCCAGTGTGTTCGTTGTTGGAGTACTTATGGATGAGCGGCCCGACGACCGCGCCAGCAATCATCAATATGGCCCCGTAAGACGTGCGTACCGATGGGCCGCCAAGGAGCAACAGGATGTGGATCAAACGCAGCGACAGAATACAACTGGCCGGCGATGACATCGCGCGTAGTGAGATCACGCCGCAGCGCGTTTTCGAGAACCGGCGCCGCGTGTTGCAGGCGGCGGGAGCGGCGGCGCTCGGCGGCTTGATCGGCACGTATGGCGAGGCGGCGCGGGCGGCATACACGTCGCCAAACGCGAAAGCGCAGAAGCTGGCCGCGAAGACCAACGCACGCTTCGTCGCGCTCGATCAGGCCACGCCGTTCAAGGACATCACCACGTATAACAACTTCTACGAGTTCGGCACCGATAAAGCCGATCCCGCGCAGAACGCGGGGACGTTGCGGCCGCATCCGTGGAAGGTGAGTGTCGAGGGCGAGATCAAGAATCCGAAGGTGTATGACATCGACGAATTGCTCAAGCTCGCGCCGCTCGAGGAGCGGGTGTACAGGCTGCGCTGCGTCGAAGGCTGGTCGATGGTGATTCCGTGGATCGGCGTGCCGCTGTCGGAATTGATCAAGCGCGTGCAGCCTAACGGCAATGCGAAGTACGTGCAGTTCATCACGCTGGCCGATCCGTCGCAGATGCCTGGGCTTTCGACGCCGGTGCTCGACTGGCCGTATTCCGAAGGTCTGCGAATGGACGAAGCGATGAATCCGCTGACGTTGCTGACAATGGGCCTCTACGGCCAGGTGCTGCCGAATCAGAACGGTGCGCCGGTGCGCGTCGTGGTGCCGTGGAAATACGGCTTCAAGAGCGCGAAGTCGCTGGTGAAGATCCGCTTTCTCGACAAGCAGCCGCCCACCAGCTGGAACACGTATGCGTCGAATGAATATGGGTTTTACTCGAACGTGAATCCGAATGTGGATCATCCGCGCTGGAGCCAGGCAACCGAGCGGCGCATCGGCGACGGCTTCTTCACGCCGAAGCGCAAAACGCTGATGTTCAACGGTTATGGGGATCAGGTTGCGTCGCTCTATCAGGGCATGGACCTGAAGAAGAATTTCTGAGGCGCGATGATGGCTTCCGATACGCAACCTGCCGCAGAAACAGAACGCCAGACGCAGCGGGCGCAAGCGGCTGAGTCTTCGGTTTCGTCGCGGACTCAGGCGCCGAAACCAAAGCCAAAGCGTCCCTCAGGCGGCGCGCGCTGGATCGTGCCTGCCAAGGTCGCTGTGTTTATCGCCGCGTGGTACCCACTCGCGCGCCTCGTGTTGTTCGGGATGACCGACCGGCTCGGTGCGAATCCGATCGAGTTCATCACACGCTCGACCGGTCTGTGGACGCTCGTTTTTCTCTGCATCACGCTGGCCGTGACGCCGTTGCGCAGGCTCACCGGCGTCGCCGCGTTCGTACGTTTTCGCCGGATGCTCGGCCTTTACGCTTTCTTCTACGCGACGCTGCATTTCACCACGTATCTCTGGTTCGACAAGTGGTTCGACGTGGCGGCAATTCTGAAGGACATCGGCAAGCGGCCCTTCATCACCGTGGGTTTCGCGGCCTTTGTGTTGTTGATCGCTCTCGCGGCAACATCGCCGCGCGCGATGGTGCGCAAACTCGGCCGACGCTGGCAGACGTTGCATCGCGCAATCTATCTGATTGGCGCGCTCGCGATCCTGCACTTCTGGTGGATGAAGGCCGGCAAGCATGATCTGTTTTTGCCGAAGATTTATGGCGCGATCATGATCGTGTTGCTGGGTTGGCGGTTGATCGCGTGGCTGCGTGGCGGTCGGTTGAGAACGCGTTGAGCGCTAGCAGATTCGCTTGACCCCAACGCGAAAAAAAGCGATGCCGCATGTGGCATCGCCTTTTTTCAGGTTGTTCGCGTACGTACGTTGCGTTTACGCTGGCAAGATCGTTTCGCCTGCAAACAACTGCTGAACCTCTTCGCGAGCACGAACCACATGCACCTGTGTACCATCGACCATCACCTCGGCCGCACGCGGACGGGTGTTGTAGTTGGAGCTCATCACGAAGCCGTATGCACCGGCCGAGCGGATCGCCAGCAGCTCGCCTGGTTCGACGGCAAGCAGACGTTCGCGGCCAAGCCAGTCGCCGCTTTCGCAAACCGGGCCGACCACGTCGTACACATGAGCCGGCGTGTCGCGCTTAACGACGGCGTCGATTGCGTGATACGCCTCGTACATGGCGGGACGCGCGAGATCGGTCATCGCTGCATCGACGATGGCGAAGTTCTTTTCAGCGCCCGGCTTTAGAAATTCGACGCGCGTGAGCAGAATGCCCGCGTTGCCGACCAGCGAGCGGCCCGGCTCGAAATACACTTCGCGATGGCCGTGGCCACGCGCTTCGATACGATCCAGCACGGTGCGCACGAACTCACCGATCTCGGGCGGCGTTTCGTCGTCGTACGTAATGCCCAGACCGCCGCCGACGTCGATATGGCGAATCTTCACGCCGTCCTGCTCGATCTGTTCGACCAGTTCCAGCACTTTGTCGACCGCATCGAGGTAAGGCGCGACTTCGGTGATCTGCGAGCCGATATGGCAGTCGATACCGACCACCTCCAGATTCGCCATTGCCGCAGCCGCGCGATACGTGGCGCGCGCGTCTTCGAAAGCAACGCCGAACTTGTTCGACTTCAGGCCGGTGGAAATATACGGATGGGTTTTTGCATCGACGTCCGGATTCACGCGCAGCGAGACGGGTGCCTTCTTGCCCATTTCCGCAGCAACGGCATTCAGCCGGTCCAACTCGGGAATCGACTCTACGTTAAAGCATTTGACGCCCGCCGCAAGCGCGTCGCGCATCTCGTTCGCATGCTTGCCGACGCCGGAAAACACGGTGTTTTCCGCTTTGCCGCCGGCTGCCAGCACGCGCGCCAGCTCGCCGCCCGACACGATGTCGAAGCCCGCGCCGAGTCGCGCGAACACGTTCAGCACCGCGAGATTGCTATTGGCCTTGACGGCGACGTGAACGGTTGCGCGACGGCCGGCGCAAGCGCCCGCGTACGCGTTCCACGCGGCGGTGAGCGCGGCGCGCGAGTAGACGTACAGCGGCGTGCCGAATTGTTCGGCGAGGGAGACGGCGGACACGCCTTCGGCGTGCAATACGCCGTCGACGTAGTCAAATGCGGATCGAGTCATGCGAAAGTCTTATTGAACGGGGGTGACAGCGGAGGCGGGCAGCGGAGCCGAGGTGCCGGATGCAGCGGAAGCGGGCGGCGCGGCAAGTTCGGTTTCCGGCGAGAGCGACAGGGCCGTGCCCGACGTATCCGGCACAGTGCCGGCTTCGGAGGCGTTGCTGGTGTCCGGTTTCACTTCATCTGGCGAAGGTGCCTGCGTGCGGGCAGCTGGCGGGGCAGGTAGCGGTGGCACGTTAGGCAGATAGAGCGCTCCACGTTGCCCGCAGCCGGCAAGTGCGCAACCTGCGAGAATGGCCAAACCCGCTACAATCGCGCGGCCGGGCGCCGCCGCGCGCATCCGAGATACGACTCGCATGACTGTCCCTGAATAAATAATCGATGGAGTTTAGCATGTCCGATAGTGATTACCTGACCCGTGCGGAAGCCGCGCTAGCCGCTATCGAAAGCGCGCTCGACGACACCGAAGCCGACATCGAACTCGAGCGCAGCGGCAACGTGCTGACCCTCGAATTCGAGAACCGTACGAAGATTATCGTCAACCTTCAGCCGCCAATGCGCGAGATCTGGATCGCCGCGAAAGCGGGCGGTTTTCACTACCGTTTTATCGACGGCGAATGGCGCGATACCCGTAGCGGCACGGAGTTTTTCTCCGCGTTGTCGGAGTATGCGACGCAGCAGGCCGGTGAGCCGGTGGTGTTCAAAGCCCCTTAAGCGCGGGTCTCGAAGCCACGCTGAAAACAGAACCGCCGCGCATTGAGCGTGGCGGTTTTTTACTGGGCCGAACAAAAGCTGACGACGTGGTCAGTGTCCGCGGAACAGATTCATGATGTCCTGCTTTTCCTGCTCGCCGACCTGTTCCGGCGCGGCTGCGGCGGCACTCGCCTGGGCGTCCAGCGTCGCCTGACTCACGCCGACCGTCGAGACGAAGCCGTTGCCCGGCGTGAAGTCGTCGAAATACAGTTCCGAGCCGATTTCGGTGACGTCGTCGGGTCGGGGCATCTTGTACTCCGGCACGCCTTTGAGCGCGCGCGCCATGTACTCGACCCAGACCGGCAGCGCGAGGCCGCCGCCCGTTTCCTTGTCGCCGAGACTGCGCGGGCTGTCGTAGCCGATCCACGCGATGGCCGTGAGCGTGTGCTGATAACCGGCGAACCACGCGTCTCGCGAATCGTTGGTCGTGCCTGTCTTGCCGCCGAGATCGGTGCGCTTGAGCACGTTGGTCTTGGCGCCCGTGCCGTGTTGCGCGACGCTTTGCAGCAGACTGTTCATCACATACGCGTTGCGCGGTTCGATCGCGTGCGGCGCGTTTTGCGCAGCCACCAGCGGCTGCGCGCGCGTGACCACGACGCCACGCTGATCGGTGACTTCGGCGATCAGATACGGATTGACCCGATAGCCGCCGTTGGCGAACACCGAAAACGCGCCCGCCATCTGCAACGGCGTGACGAGACCTGCGCCGAGCGCCATCGGCAGATAAGCCGGGTGACGGTCCGCGTCGAAGCCAAAGCGCGTGATGTACTGCTGCGCGTACTTCGTGCCGATCTGGTTCAGGATGCGGATCGACACCAGGTTCTTCGACTTCATCAGCGCGGTACGCATGGTCATCGGACCGTCGAAACCGCCGCCGTAGTTCTTCGGTTCCCACGCCTGGCCACCGGTTTCCGCGGCGCTAAAAAAGAGCGGCGCGTCGTTGATGATCGTGGCCGGCCCAAGCCCCTTTTCGAGCGACGCCGAATAGATGAACGGCTTGAAGCTCGAACCGGGCTGACGCCACGCCTGGGTCACGTGATTGAACTTGTTCTTGTTGAAGTCGAAGCCGCCGACCAGCGCGCGAATCGCGCCGTCCTGCGGGATCACTGAGATAAATGCGCCTTCCACTTGCGGCAATTGCGTGATCGACCAGTCGCCGTCGTCGTTCTTCACGAGCCGTACGATCGCGCCGGGCCGCACGCGCTGATTCGGCTGCGCGCGCGTGCTGAGCGCGGATTGCGCATAGCGCAATCCATCGCCCTGAATCGTCGCGACATTCCCGTCGATGAACGTGGCCTGAACCTGCTTCGGACTGGCCGCCGTAACGACCGCCGCGATGATTTCGCCGTTATCGGGATGTTCGAGCAACGCGTCGTCGATCGCCTGTTCGCGATCTTCGGCATCGGACGGCAGGTCGATGAACGCCTCCGGTCCGCGATAGCCGTGGCGACGTTCGTAGTCCATCAGACCTTTGCGCAGCGCGCGGTAAGCAACGTCCTGATCGGCCGAATCAATCGTGGTCACGACATTCAGGCCACGCGTGTACGCTTCTTCGCGATACTGCGCGTACATCATCTGCCGCACCATTTCCGCGACGTATTCCGCGTGCACGCTGAACTCCTTGCCCGCGCCCTTCACGACGAGCGCCTGCCTGCTTGCCTCGTCGTATTGTTCCTGGGTGATGTAGTGCAGCTCGACCATCCGCTCCAGGATGTACTCCTGACGAACCTTCGCGCGCTTCGGGTTGACCACCGGGTTATATGCGGACGGCGCTTTCGGCAGGCCCGCGAGCATGGCCGATTCAGCCAGCGTCAGGTCCTTCAGGTCCTTGCCGAAGTACACCCGCGCCGCGCTCGCGAAGCCATACGCGCGCTGACCGAGATAGATCTGATTCATGTACACCTCGAGAATCTGATCTTTCGTCAGCTTCGACTCGATCTTGTACGCGAGCAGCATCTCGTAAATCTTGCGCGTGTAGGTCTTCTCGCTCGACAGGAAGAAGTTGCGCGCCACCTGCATGGTGATCGTGCTTGCGCCTTGTGTGGCGTGGCCATTGGTCAGCGCAACGATACCGGCGCGCGCGATACCGGTCAGGTCGACGCCGCCGTGATCGTAAAAGCGCGCGTCTTCGATCGCGAGAATCGCCTTCTTCAGACTATCGGGCACGTCCTGAATATGGACGATGTCACGCCGCTCTTCGCCGAATTCGCCGATCAGAACGTGGTCGGCGGTATAGATACGCAGCGGCACCTTGGGGCGGTAATCGGTCAGCGCGTCGAGCGAAGGCAGGTTAGGCGTTGCGACGACCAGTGCGTAACCGACGACCAGCAACACGCACAGAACGCCCGCGAAAATCAGACCGAAAAAGCCAATGATGAGCTTGAGCCACCAGGGGCGTTTGCGCTTCTGTGGCGCGGGCGGCGGGGACGTAGGAGACGTTGATTGCATATGTGCACCAAAAAACAGTCCCGCGATTATAGCCGCCTGGACTGTTAGCTTTCGGGCTGCTTACGGACGGTTGCCTGCAGGTCTGCGGGGCGCGCAGCAATGACTTCACTGTAGACGCTTTGATGGCATGCGGGGCGTGCGTTGCGCAACGTTGGCCGTTCGGCCGAGTGTCGCTCGGGCGGCCGTCTACGGACAATTCTTCTTCGTTACTCGCGTTCGAATGGTTCGTCGCGTGGATCAGAGGGAGGGCGTGATGAGCTTCAGCAGTTCGTGGCTTCAAGCTGTGAAATCGGGTGGGCAGCGCTTTGGCGCCGGGATCGATATCGGTTCGCAGGACGTGCGGCTGGCGGTGGTGAGCCAGCGTTCTCGCGCTCGTGGCGCACTACACCTCGAGTACCTGTGCACCGTGCCGCTTGGCGCCGGTGCAATGGCCGGCAGCGAGATCGTCGACCGCCACGCCGTGGCGCGTGCACTGCGCGACGCATTCGCCGGCTTGCCGCGCATTTGTGCAACCCATGCATTGCGGTGTGCCATGGCGATGCCCGCATCGGCCACGTTGACCACCATCGTGCCGCTCGCGCGGCTTGCAGCGCAAAGCCATTGCGCAGGGGACGGCGGACACGAGCTCGCCGAACTCGAACCCGCCGTGATGAGCGAAGCGGAGCGCATGGCGGGGCTAGAGCGGCACGCGCTCGCGGTCGACTGGTTTGTCGATGAAAGCCCCTCGCCGATCCGTGCCGTGACGATCGCGGCCACCGCGCGACAACATCTCGAAGCACGAATGGAATGCGCCGCCATGGCCGGCATTTCGCTGACGGCCGTCGATGGTGAACCGCACGCGGCGCTGCGTGCAATGCGTTACGCCGCGAGTCACGAACTCGATCCGCACGAGCCTTATGTCGCGTTATGGATCGGCACGGACGGCGTGTACGGATGGCGCATTGTCGACGACGGCATCGCCGGTGAAATGCGCTATCCGGCCCCCGAGCATACCGATCTTGCCGATGCGTTGCGCGACCTGGTCCACGGTCCCGTGCTGGACTGCGCGCTGGTAAGCGGTGAGGTCGATCTGCTCGACGGCGTGGGTTTTTCTCTCGCCGATATTGCCGACATATTGGGCTGTACGACGCTGCCGTTCGAATGCGCCGCGCTCGGAAGCCGGACCCGGCAATCCGGCGATCCGTTGTTGTACGAGCCGGCCGCAGCGGTTGCGGTCGGACTCGCATTGCGCGGAGTGTTCGAATGATGCGCGAGCTCTTGAGTTCACCTCTCCTTTCACGTCCGCCCGGTGTTTCGCGTTTCGCGAGTTCGCAAGCATCGCCTTCAATGCGCAATGTGCGCGTCGCAAAACCATGGCTCGGCGGATTCAATCTGCTGCCCTATCGACAGCGCAATGCGCGTCTTGCACGCCAGCGCTGTCTGCGCGAATGGCTCGCTGCCGCATTGGCCGGGGTGGTTGCTGTTCTTGTTCTGGCCGCGTGGCAGGCATTCGAGAGAACGCGAATCGACGTGCAACGCGCGTCGATTGAACGGTCTTTCACACAAATGGCCGCGCCGCTCGCCGAATACGCCAGGTTGACGCGCGCGCAAGACGAGCAGCGCAAAGCCACGGCGCTCGCCGCGAGCTTGTCGGCGCCGCTTACCCGTTTGCGCGCTCTGCTCGATGCGCTGAGTTTCGAGCCCGGCGAAGGTGTCGTGTTACGGCAGTTGCGTCAGCGTGAACACGACACCGAATTGCTGGCCACGTCGCAGGGACATCTCGCTTCGGCCGAGTGGCTCAAACGTCTGAGCGCAATTCGCGGCGTGACGGGAGCGGAGATGAGCGACCTGCATCGACCGGTGTTGCCCGCTCACACGTTCGCGGATGAGAGCGTGACCGGCCCGATTGAGTTTGGCGCGCGGCTGCGTTGGGGCGAGCCGGCGTCGAATACGGTTCGTGCGGCAGGGGCCGCGGCATCGCGTCCTGTGAAGTCGGAACTATCTGGAGGTACAGAATGAGCACGATCCCTGTCCAATCCGGCGGCGCGGCAAGCGGCGCATTCTCTCTGGCGCAGTTAATGACGCGGGCGCGTGTGCCGCTCGCAGCATGGAGCCGGCGGCGGCACTGGCTCGCGGTTTTGCTGATTGCCGTTTTGGTGTTCGGCGCTGGCGCGTATGGCTGGGTCGTCGCCGACTTGAGCGGTGTCGAGGCGAGCAGGGTCGCGTTGGCGACCAGCACGAAGCGTCACGCGGATGCCTCGCGTTCGCTCGCGCAGTTGCCTACGTTGCGTCGCGCCTCAGCCGCGATGCCGGTCCAGCCCTCGCAAGCAACCTGGAGTTCCGCGGACGACGTGCGCATCGTCTCCGAACTGGCCGCGCAAAATGGCGTGGCGTTGCAGGCCGTGGCGCCGGGAGCGCCCGCCAGCGCGACCGCCGATGGCGGGCGTCCTTTGCAGATCACCGCCCACACCGATTTCGTGCATCTGATGGCTTTCATGCGCGGGCTCACCGACTTGCCGGTGCTGATCGTACCCGTCGACGTAACCGTCAAACAGGACGCCGTTTCGCTGTCGATGAGCGCGACATTGCGCGTGTTCAGTGCGCTGCGGCCGGTCCCGTCGAGCACGTCGACTGACACGTTCGACGACGCAAGTCTCGATTCGGACGACGATGAGGACATCGTGTTCTTCGACCCGTTTTCGCGTCCGCAGATGCTCGCCGGTGACGGTCTTGCGGATAGTTCGTCGCTGCGCCTGGTCGGATTGCTGCGCGACCTCACGCGCGGTTTGGCTTTGCTCGATACGCCGGATGGCTCGACGACCTTGACCGCCGGAGAACAGATCGGGGCTGAGCGCGTCACGAAAATCGACGCGCATGGCGTCACGCTCGCCAACGGTGAAAAGACGCGCATGCTGGCGCTGGCGGAGGCGTCCTGATGCATCTGGTTAAGCCATGCCTCGCGGTGCTCCCGCGTGTCGGCGCTCGTGTGCCTTGTGTTCACCGAGTTCTTCGTAGCGCAGGTGCGCCGCGTAGCACACGTCTATATGTTGGCGTTTGCCTCAGCGTGGCGTTAGGCGGCGGCTTTGCGCACGCGTCGACTGCACCGCAGCCGCCATTGCCGGCCTATGTGCCGGTTGACGATTCCGTTGCGCCGCCATCCGATGCCTCGTACGACACCGTGCCGCTGCCACGCGCCGTATCCGCCGAAGTCCCCAACCCGTTCCGCGACGATTCAACGGACGATCCACGCACTGCGCGAAGCGCTACGTCATCTGACGGCATGCCGGCCGCCGCGGAAGACGGTTCATTCGCCGCTGGCGAGGGCTCTGCCCCATTGCGAAGGCAATCGTCCGCCCAGCCTCGCGACGACGCCTCCGCCCTCGAAGGCCCGCCGGTGCCATTGCCGCCGCTCGAACGCCTGAGCGGGCCGCCCGAAACCCTCGCCGACGCCCATGTTGCCGCCGACAACAAACCGATCTCCCTGAACTTCCAGCGAGCCGAACTAGGCGCCGTGCTCAAGGCGTTCGCCGAGTTCACGGGGCTGAACATCGTGGCGAGCGAGAAAGTGCGCGGCGCGGTCTCGTTGCGGCTCGACAAGGTGCCATGGCGCGCGGCGTTCGACACCTTGCTCGACGTCAACAATCTCGCCATGGAGCGTCATGGCAATGTGATCTGGGTCACGCCGCAGGCGGATCTGGCGGCGCGCGAGCGGCAGCGTTTCGAAGCCCACGCGCGTGCCGCCGATCTCGAGCCGCTTGCGAGCCGCGCTTTGCAGCTGCATTACGCGCAAGCCGAGGATGTCCGGCGTCTGCTGACCGGCTCCGGCGCCCAGCGCGTGCTGTCCAGGCGCGGCGCCGCGACGGCGGATCCGCGCACCAATCTGCTGTTCATTACCGACATCGAAGGGCGGCTCGTGCAGATTGCGGCGCTGGTCGCCGCGGTCGACCGGCCGACCCGCCAGGTGCTGATCGAAGCGCATATCGTCGAAGGCGAGCATGGTTTTTCGCGCAATCTCGGCGTGAAGCTGTCGATGGCGGCCACCAACGCCGAGGGCACGGCGAAAGGCCTGAACGGCAATGCGGACGGCAGCGTCTACGATCTGTCGGCCCGGCCGGTTTCCGGCTTCGATGCAGCAACCGCCGGCCTGACGCTATTCGCCGCCGCGGCCACCCGTCTGCTGAACGTGGAGCTGAGTGCGCTGGAAGCCGAGGGGCGCGGAGAAATCGTCTCGAGCCCGCGTGTCGTCACGGCGGACCGGATGAAGGCGGTGGTCGAGCAGGGCACTGAACTGCCGTATCAGGCGAAAGTAGGGCAGGGTGTTTCGGGCGTGCAGTTTCGCCGGGCTACGCTCAAACTGGAGGTCGAGCCGCAGATCATGCCCGATGGCCGGGTCGTGCTGGACCTCGACATCGCCAAAGACAGCGTCGGCGAGCAGACCGACGCCGGGCCCGCAATCAACACCAAACACGTACAAACACGCGTCGAAGTCGAGGATGGTGGTACGGTGTCGATCGGCGGAATTTACGCGACCGACAACCGGGATGATGTGACGCGGGTGCCGCTCCTGGGCAAAATACCGGTTTTGGGCGCGCTTTTTCGCAATCGGGCACATCGTGACCAGCGCAGTGAACTGGCAGTTTTCATTACGCCGCGCGTCGTTCAGACAAATTAGGGGCAGGGTGCCGCCGCTCGCCAGCGGCGGCGCTCAGGCTCGACAAGGCGGCAGCTTTGCCAGTAAGCTGCGGCACGAACCCATACCGGAATAGCCAGAGGACACCGTTGCAAGCGCGGGACGCACACGCCAATGTAATTTTCGTAGGGCTCATGGGGGCAGGGAAAACCACCGTGGGCCGGGCCATTGCGCGCCGTCTCGATCGCCCGTTCTTCGATTCCGACCATGAAATCGAAGTGCGTACGGGCGCGCGCATCCCTGTGATCTTCGAGCTGGAAGGCGAGGCGGGTTTTCGCGATCGCGAGGCGAGCGTAATTTCCGATCTCGCAGGGCGCGAGAATATCGTGCTGGCGACCGGCGGCGGCGCAGTTTTGCGGCCGGAAAACCGCGCCGCGCTGCAGACCAGCGGGGTGGTGATCTATCTGCGCGCCAATCCTCACGATCTGTGGCTGCGCACCCGGCGCGACAAGAACCGGCCGCTTCTGCAGACCGAAGATCCCAAGGCACGCCTCGAAGCGCTCTATGAAGTGCGCGACCCGCTCTACCGGGAATGCGCGCACTTCGTGATTGAAACCGGCCGGCCTTCGGTCAACGGACTCGTCAATATGGTGCTGATGCAGCTCGAGATGGCCGGCGTTGCCAAACATCCTGCTTCATAATGGACCGTATGATTACCGTCAACGTCGAACTGGGCGAGCGCGCCTACCCCATCCATATCGGTGCCGATCTGATCGGTCAGACGGCGTTGTTCGCGCCGCATATTGCCGGTAGCTCGGTCACCATCGTCACCAACACCACCGTCGACCCGCTTTACGGCGACAAGCTGCGCGCCGCGCTGGCGCCGCTGGGCAAACAGGTGTCGACGGTCGTCTTGCCGGACGGCGAGGCGCACAAAAACCTCGAAACGCTGAATCTGATTTTCGACGCGCTGCTCGGCTCGCGCGCCGACCGCAAGACCACGCTGATCGCGCTGGGCGGCGGCGTGATCGGCGATATGACGGGTTTTGCGGCCGCCTGCTACATGCGCGGCGTGCCGTTCATTCAGGTGCCGACTACGCTGCTGTCGCAGGTGGATTCGTCGGTGGGCGGCAAGACGGGTATCAACCACCCGCTTGGCAAGAACATGATCGGCGCGTTCTACCAGCCGCAAGCAGTGATCGCCGACATCGGTGCATTGCGCACGCTACCCGGGCGCGAACTGGCGGCGGGCGTCGCCGAAGTCATCAAGACCGGTGCGATTGCCGACGCCGGTTTCTTCAACTGGATCGAAGCCAATATCGAGGCGTTGAACCGCTGCGAGCCGCAAGCGCTGACCGAGGCGGTCAAGCGCTCGTGCGAGATCAAGGCGTCGGTAGTGGCGCAGGACGAGCGCGAAGGCGGCCTGCGCGCCATTCTCAATTTCGGCCACACCTTCGGCCATGCAATCGAGGCCGGCCTCGGTTACGGCGAATGGCTGCACGGCGAGGCAGTCGGTTGCGGGATGGTGATGGCGGCGGACCTGTCCGTGCGGCTGGGCTATTTCGACGCCGCGCAACGCAAGCGTCTGGTCGACGTTATCGTCGCCGCACATTTGCCGACCAAAGCGCCTGCGCTCGGCGAAGCGCGTTATGTCGAACTCATGCAGGTCGACAAAAAGGCGGAAGCCGGCGCGATCAAATTCATTCTGCTGAAGCGTTTCGGTGAGACGCTGATCACCCAGGCGCCCGACGCCGAAGTGCACGCCACGCTGGCCGCCGCTATCTAGCGGGAGACGACGGCGCATTTCAGCGAGAGCATCACGCACTAGCGTCACGAGGCGCCGCCCATGTTTCGGAGAACCCGGTGACTGACAGGCGCAGCGACGAAGTACAGCATGACCCGGCGGCAGGCATGGCGGCGATCGCCGTGCCGACGCAGGAGGCACTCGAAGCGCATCTTGCGCCCTACGCCGCGCATTCCGCGCAGTCGCGTGGCCGCCGCTACCCGGAGTCCGCGCCAGGCGCGCGCACCGAGTTCCAGCGCGATCGCGACCGCATCGTCCACTCCACGGCGTTTCGTCGGCTCGAATACAAGACGCAGGTCTTCGTGAATCACGAGGGCGATCTGTTTCGTACGCGCCTCACGCACAGTCTCGAAGTCGCGCAGATCGCGCGCTCGGTTGCACGCAATCTGCGTGTCAACGAGGACCTCGTGGAGGCCATTTCTCTTGCTCACGATCTCGGCCATACACCGTTCGGCCATGCCGGCCAGGACGCGCTGAACGACTGCATGCGCGAGCATGGTGGCTTTGAGCACAACCTGCAAAGCCTTGCGGTGGTCGACGATCTGGAAGAGCACTACGGCGCGTTCAACGGCCTGAATCTGTGCTTTGAGACCCGTGAGGGCATCCTCAAGCACTGTTCGCGCGAAAACGCGCGGCGGCTCGGCGCGTTAGGTGAACGTTTTCTCGAAGGACGGCAGCCGTCCATCGAAGCGCAGATCGCGAATGTCGCCGACGAGATCGCCTACAACAATCACGATGTCGATGACGGTTTGCGCTCCGGTTTGCTCACCGTCGAGCAACTGGCGCAAGTGGAGTTGTGGCAGACGCACTACGAGACGGCGCGCGGCGACTATCCGCAGATCGAAGGGCGCAGGTTGATCCACGAGACGGTGCGCCGCATCATCAACGCGCTGATCGTCGACCTGATCGAGACGACGCAGTCGAATCTGGTGCGACTCGCGCCGCGGTCGCTCGACGCTGTGCGCGCCGCGCCTGCGCTCGTCGCGCACAGCGAAGCGATGGCCGCGCAGGCAGCCACGCTCAAGCGCTTCCTGTTCAAGAACCTGTATCGCCATTACCGCGTGATGCGCATGGCCAACAAGGCTCGTCGCGTGGTGGTCGGGCTGTTCGACGCGTTCACGGAAGATTCGCGGCTGTTGCCGCCGAGCTATCAATCAATGGACGCAGCGCTGCAACCGCGACTGATCGCCCATTACATTGCGGGCATGACCGATCGTTACGCGGTGAAGGAGTATCAGCGGCTCTTTGTGATCGACGACAACTAGGTGGCGCTGAACTGAGGAGCCGTCGGCATCGGCGGCAGGACACCGATGCGCGGCTGGCACCGCCAGCGCCTGAAAGATGCCAGCCCGCATCCGCGAATCGGGCAACCCTGTCGAGTCGTTCGATAGCGCCGCCGTCCTCCGCGATCAGCGGGCGGCGCGGCTCCTGAATTTCAGTCGACCCGCTCGCTCGACGCCTGCGCAACAGGCATGGTCGCCGATGGGCAAGTCAGCCCCGCCACCGATTCCTGACCGTCAGCGCAACCGCGACGCAAACAGCGCCCCCGCGATCAATGCCACCCCGCCGACGATCGCAATCGTCTGCCACGGATTTTCATGCACGTAATCGTCGGCATCCGAGATTGCTACTTCGGCGCGCTCACGCACGGCTTCGCGGGTGTCGTTCAGGCGCGCGCGTGCGGTCTCCAGTTGTTTGCGTAACTTGCCGCGCAATGCCACGGCGTCGGCCTGGGTGCCGTCCGCCAGGGTGGACTCGAGTTCGGACATCAGCGTGCGCAGTTCGCCTGCAATATCTTCGGCCGCATGGCGGCTATGGCGGGCAATACGTCGCGCGCGGCGGCTCGTGCTCGTCCAGGATTCGCCGAGGGCGTCTCTCGTATTCGGAAGTGCTGTCATGGTCGCTCCGTCGATGAGGGTGAAAAAGGTCCCACGCGTTTCATCATGACGCAGTATCGCGCCGCGACGCGGGAAACACCCTGCGAACGCAACTTCGATGCCAAAGCCACAACCCCTTCTGGACCGCGAAAGCGGTTCAGATTGGTCAGCAGATATTGCACAGGCAGGCGTGCCTGCGGGTCAAATTTACAAACGCTCGCGCGTGCGCGGCGCAGGCTCATCAAATTAACGGACGCGATGCCCGCCAAAATAAAAAACGCCGCCATTGGCTAAATGACGGCGTTGTCCAACCCGCGAAAATTCGACTACCCTAGCTCAACGGCCCCAATTTTCTTCGAGAGCGTTAGAAACGGTAACCGATGTTGACGTACGTGACGATCGGGTTCAGCTTGATCTTGGTTTGCGAGGTCGCGGTCAACGTGCCGACCGGTGTCGCTGCTGCGGTAGTCAGCTTGGCGGTTGTGCTGAGCGGCAGGTACGACAGCGACAGGCCTGCGAACCAGTGTTGGTTGAACGCGTAGGTGAAACCGGCATTAAACACCGGCTCCCACGAACTATCCGTGGAGACGCTGGTCGGACCATGCAGAACGTTGGCCAGGAAAACGCCGTTGGTGATCTTTTCGTCCGTGAACCAGATGCGGCTCACGCCGACACCAAGATACGGCCGGAACGAGGCGGTCGGTGCGTTGAAGTAGTACTTGAACAGCAGAGTCGGGCTCCACTGTTTTGCCGAGCCTAGCTTGCCGAATTGCTCGAAGCTTCCCGTGCCGTTCAGAGCGAACTTGGGCGGGATGCCAATGACGAATTCGGTTGCGATGTGGTCGGTGACGAAGTAGCCGGCGGTGAAGCCGAGGGTATCGGCGGAATCGAGCGATGCACCGGTGTTGGGTTCTGTGATGTTGGTCGGGCTGCCGCCAAGGCTGGTTATCGTGAGCGGCTTGCTACTCGATTGAGGCGCAAGGTGGAACCAGCCTGTCGTAGCGTAAAAGGTACCGGCCGATTGCGCATGCGCTGCTGTTGTCATGCAAGCTAGCGCTGCGATCCCCGTTACGGCCTGTTTTAATTTCATATGTGCTCCTCCAAAAAAGGCCCGCTCATTATGACGAGAACGTTTGAAACTAACCATACGCGGCGGTTAGAGCTTTCTCCCTAAGCGCCGCGCGCTTTCTGGCTTAGCCGCGCCGCGCCGAACCTCGGGCGCATGCGGCTCTTCGGACCTTCGGGTATGTACCAACGCGACTATCGGATACTCCAGCATGGCACGGCTTGCACGTCTTTATGTCCCTGACCAGCCGCAGCACGTCATCCTTCGCGGGCTCGATCAGCAGCCCGCATTCGTCGACGACCAGGACTACGAACTCTTCATCGACTGCCTGAAGGCGGCTTCGCGCGACCATCACCTGTCTATCCACGCGTACGCGTTGATGCCGGGTGCCGTGCAACTGCTCGTCACTCCCACCGAGGAGTCGAGTCTGCCGAAGGCGATGCAGGCGGTAGGGCGTCGCTATGTGGCGCACTTCAACCGGCGTTACGCGCGTCGCGGAACCTTGTGGGAGGGTCGCTATCGTGCCACGGTGATCGAGGGCGAGCGATACTTTTTGCTGGCGAGCCGCGTGGTCGAGATGTGTCCGGTGCGCGCGCAACTGGTGAGCGCGCCGGAAGATTACCGCTGGTCGAGCTACCGGCATCATATCGGCCTCACGCTCGACAGCCTGATCACCGACCATCCGTTGTACTGGTCGCTCGGCAATACGCCGTTCGAGCGCCAGCGCGCGTACCGCGAATTGTGCGAGCAGCCACTCGACGAACGCGAAGCCAGTCAGCTTCAGCAGGCCACGCTGAAAGGCTGGGTTCTGGGCAGCGATACCTATCGCGAATGGGCCGCGCGGGCCGCGAACAGGCGTGTCTCGCCGCTGCCGCGCGGCCGGCCGCGCAAGGTGCGCGAGACGCCTCATACCCAATAAAGCGTTCTGCATCAAAGGACTGTACGAAAACGGCATCGCGAATGCCGTTTTCTTTTGCCCCAATTTGATGTGGCACCAATTAAAATGAAGTGCAATGCACCAATTTGATAATTGGGGTTCAATCATCACGTTTTATTTGCTATTCCATTGATTCGTCGCGTATATTCCGAATTCCGGCGCTTTTTAGATACGCGTAGCATCTCAGCGTAGGCAGCGCCGTCGCGGTTGCCACGCAAACTGCGGCAATAGAAAAATGGTTTAACGGCCTGTCAGGCCCCCTACAGACGGTGTCCCCATGAACGACCACCTGCAACCGACTCACCCGGTTCCCGCCGCGCAAGGTCTGTACGACCCGCAAAACGAGCATGACGCCTGCGGCGTCGGCTTCGTTGCCCACATCAAGGGCCAGAAAAGCCACGAGATCATCGAGCAGGGCCTGAAGATTCTCGAGAACCTCGACCACCGGGGCGCTGTCGGCGCCGATCCGCTGATGGGCGACGGCGCGGGCATCCTGATCCAGATCCCGGACGGTTTCTATCGTGAGGAAATGGCGAAGCAGGGCGTGACGCTGCCGCCGTACGGCGAGTACGGCGTCGGTATGGTGTTCCTGCCGAAGGAACACGCATCGCGCCTCGCCTGCGAACAGGAACTGGAACGCACGGTGAAGGCCGAAGGCCAGGTCGTGCTGGGCTGGCGCGATGTGCCGGTCGACCACACCATGCCGATTTCGCCGACCGTGAAGGCGAGCGAGCCGCTGATCCGCCAGATCTTCATCGGCCGTGGCAAGGACATCATCGTGACGGACGCGCTCGAGCGGAAGCTGTACGTGATCCGCAAGACCGCGAGCCACCGCATCCAGGCGCTCAAGCTCAAGCACGGCAAGGAATACTTCGTGCCGTCCATGTCGGCGCGCACGGTGGTCTACAAGGGCCTGCTGCTGGCCGGTCAGGTCGGCGTGTACTACCGCGACCTGCAGGACGAGCGCACTGTCTCGGCGCTGGCGCTGGTGCACCAACGCTTCTCGACCAACACGTTCCCGGCGTGGGAACTGGCTCACCCGTACCGCATGATCGCCCACAACGGCGAAATCAACACGGTGAAGGGCAACGTCAACTGGCTGAACGCCCGTACCGGCGCAATCGCGTCGCACGTGCTCGGCGACGACCTGCCGAAGCTGTGGCCGCTGATCTACCCGGGCCAGTCCGACACCGCGTCGTTCGACAACTGTCTCGAACTGCTGGTGATGGCCGGCTACCCGCTCGTCCACGCAATGATGATGATGATCCCGGAAGCCTGGGAACAGCACACGCTGATGGACGACAACCGCCGCGCGTTCTACGAATACCACGCCGCGATGATGGAGCCGTGGGACGGCCCCGCTGCGATCGCGTTCACCGACGGCCGTCAGATCGGCGCGACGCTCGACCGTAACGGTCTGCGTCCGGCGCGCTACATCGTCACGGACGACGACCTCGTCATCATGGCGTCGGAAGCGGGCACGTTGCTGATCCCCGAGTCGAAGATCGTCAAGAAGTGGCGTCTGCAGCCGGGCAAGATGTTCCTGATCGACATGGAACACGGCCGCATCGTCGACGACAAGGAACTGAAGGACAACCTCGCGAACGCGAAGCCGTACAAGAGCTGGATCGACGCTGTGCGCATCAAGCTCGACGAGATCGAGGCGAAGGCCGAAGACGTCGCGACGGAACGCCGCGAAGCCGCTGCCTTGCTGGATCGTCAGCAGGCGTTCGGCTATACGCAGGAAGACCTCAAGTTCCTGATGGCGCCGATGGCGCAAGCGGGCGAAGAAGCGGTCGGCTCGATGGGCAACGACTCGCCGCTGGCGGTCATGTCCAACAAGAACAAGACGCTGTATCACTACTTCAAGCAGCTGTTCGCGCAAGTCACGAACCCGCCGATCGACCCGATCCGTGAAAACATGGTGATGTCGCTGGTGTCGTTCGTCGGTCCGAAGCCGAACCTGCTGGATACGAACAACATCAACCCGCCGATGCGTCTCGAAGTGTCGCAGCCTGTGCTCGACTTCAAGGACATCGCGAAGATCCGCGCGATCGATCAGTACACGGGCGGCAAGTTCAGCTCGTACGAACTGAACATCTGCTATCCGGTGGCCTGGGGCAAGGAAGGCATCGAAGCGCGTCTCGCGTCGCTGTGCGCGGAAGCGGTCGACGCCGTCAAGTCCGGCTACAACATGCTGATCGTGTCGGACCGCAAGACCGACCGCGACAACGTCGCGATCCCGGCGCTGCTGGCGACGGCCGCGATTCACACGCACCTCGTGCAGCAAGGTCTGCGCACGAGCACGGGCCTGGTCGTCGAAACCGGCTCGGCGCGTGAAACGCACCACTTCGCGTTGCTCGCGGGCTACGGCGCGGAAGCCGTTCACCCGTACCTCGCGATGGAAACGCTCGCGCAGATGGCCAGCGGCCTGAAGGGCGACCTGTCGGCGGAAAAGGCGGTCTACAACTTCACCAAGGCAGTCGGCAAGGGCCTGATGAAGGTCATGTCGAAGATGGGCATTTCGACCTACATGTCGTACACCGGCGCGCAGATTTTCGAAGCGGTCGGCCTGGCTGAAGACCTGGTGGTGAAGTACTTCAAGGGCACGTCGTCGAAGGTCGGCGGCATTGGTCTGTTCGACGTCGCGGAAGAAGCGATCCGTCTGCACCGCGACGCGTTCGGCGACAACCCGGTCCTCGCGAACATGCTCGACGCGGGCGGCGAGTACGCGTACCGCGTGCGCGGCGAAGAACACATGTGGACGCCGGATGCGATCGCCAAGCTGCAACACTCGGCACGCAGCAACTCGTACCAGACGTACAAGGAATACGCGCATCTGATCAACGATCAGACCAAGCGCCACATGACGTTCCGCGGGCTGTTCGAATTCAAGTTCGACCCGACCAAGGCGATTCCGCTCGACGAAGTCGAGTCGGCGAAGGACATCGTCAAGCGTTTCGCGACCGGCGCGATGTCGATGGGCTCGATCAGCACCGAAGCGCACGCTACGCTGGCGGTCGCGATGAACCGCATCGGCGGCAAGTCGAACACCGGCGAAGGCGGCGAGGACGCGAACCGTTATCGCAACGAACTGCGCGGCATTCCGATCAAGAACGGCGACACGATGAAGTCCATCATCGGCGACGAAGTGATTGCCGACATTCCGCTGAAGGCAGGCGACTCGCTGCGTTCGCGCATCAAGCAGGTGGCGTCGGGCCGTTTCGGCGTGACGGCGGAATACCTGGCGTCGGCCGATCAGATCCAGATCAAGATGGCGCAGGGCGCGAAGCCGGGCGAAGGCGGTCAGCTGCCGGGCCACAAGGTGTCGGAATACATCGGCAAGCTGCGTTACTCGGTGCCGGGTGTCGGCCTGATTTCGCCGCCGCCGCACCACGACATCTACTCGATCGAAGATCTGGCGCAGCTGATTCACGACCTGAAGAACGCCAACTCGGCGGCTAGCATTTCGGTGAAGCTGGTGTCGGAATCGGGCGTCGGTACGGTGGCCGCGGGTGTGGCGAAGGCGAAGGCCGATCACGTCGTGATCGCCGGTCATGACGGCGGTACGGGTGCATCGCCGCTGTCGTCGGTCAAGCATGCCGGCACGCCGTGGGAACTGGGTCTTGCCGAAACGCAGCAAACCCTGGTGCTGAACCAGTTGCGCGGCCGTATCCGCGTGCAGGCCGACGGTCAGATGAAGACCGGCCGCGACGTCGTGATCGGCGCGCTGCTCGGCGCGGACGAATTCGGTTTCGCGACGGCGCCGCTGGTGGTCGAAGGCTGCATCATGATGCGCAAGTGCCATCTGAACACCTGCCCGGTCGGCGTTGCGACGCAAGATCCGGTGCTGCGTGCGAAGTTCCAGGGCCAGCCGGAACACGTCGTCAACTTCTTCTTCTTCGTTGCGGAAGAAGCGCGCGAAATCATGGCGCAACTGGGTATCCGCAAGTTCGACGACCTGATCGGTCACGCCGAACTGCTCGACATGAAGAAGGGCATCGAGCACTGGAAGGCGAAGGGTCTGGACTTCTCGCGCGTGTTCTATCTGCCGCAAGTTCCGGCTGAAGTCGCACGCAAGCACGTCGACGTGCAGGACCACGGTCTGGACAAGGCGCTCGACCACACGCTGATCGAGAAGGCGAAGGCCGCGCTGGAAAAGGGCGAGCACGTTTCGTTCATCCAGCCGGTGCGCAACGTGAACCGCACGGTCGGCGCGATGCTGTCCGGCGCGATCGCGAAGAAGTACGGCCACGACGGCCTGCCCGACGACGCGATTCACATCCAGTTGAAGGGCACCGCGGGTCAGAGCTTCGGCGCGTTCCTCGCGAAGGGCGTCACGCTGGACCTGGTCGGCGACGGCAACGACTACGTGGGCAAGGGTCTGTCGGGTGGCCGCATCATCATCCGTCCGACCAACGATTTCCGCGGCAAGTCGGAAGAGAACATCATCTGCGGCAACACGGTGATGTACGGCGCGATCGAAGGTGAAGCGTTCTTCCGCGGCGTTGCAGGCGAGCGTTTCTGCGTGCGTAACTCGGGTGCGACGGCGGTTGTCGAAGGCACGGGCGACCACGGTTGCGAATACATGACGGGCGGCACGGTGGTCGTGCTCGGCGAAACGGGCCGTAACTTCGCGGCCGGTATGTCGGGCGGCGTCGCGTATGTGTTCGATCCGGACAGCACCTTCGCCGGCAAGTGCAACAAGTCGATGGTCGCGCTCGATCCGGTCTTGCAACAGGCCGAACAGGAACGCACGGTCGACAAGGGCCTGTGGCACTGCAATACGACCGACGAAGCGCTGCTGAAGGGCCTCATCGAGCGTCACTTCCAGTTCACCGGTTCGCCGCGTGCGAAAGCACTGCTCGAAAACTGGGATGCGTCGCGCCGTCAATTCGTGAAGGTGTTCCCGACCGAATACAAGCGCGCACTGGGCGAGCTGGCAGCGAAGAAGGCGAACAAGGAAGTACTCGCCGCCTGATCAGCAGACGCAGCCAGACTGCTGCTCAAAACGCAGACGTCACATTTAGCCGTACCCGCCGCCGCTCGACAAACCGACGCGCGGCGGGTGTAGATCACCCCACCTGATACAGATAGAGAAGAGAACCACATGGGCAAGGCAACCGGTTTTCTCGAGTTCGAACGTCGCCACGAGACGTACGAAGCTCCGCTCACGCGTGTGAAGCACTACAAGGAATTCGTCGCGGCATTGAGCGACGACGAAGCGAAGATTCAAGGCGCACGTTGCATGGACTGCGGCATTCCGTTCTGCAACAACGGCTGCCCGGTGAACAACATCATCCCGGACTTCAACGACCTGGTGTTCCATCAGGACTGGAAGAACGCGATCGAAGTGCTGCACTCCACGAACAACTTCCCGGAGTTCACGGGCCGCATCTGCCCGGCGCCGTGCGAAGCGGCTTGCACGCTCGGCATCAACGACGATCCGGTCGGCATCAAGTCGATCGAACACGCGATCATCGACAAAGCCTGGGCCGAAGGCTGGGTGGCACCGCAGCCGCCGAAGCACAAGACCGGCAAGAAGGTCGCCGTGGTCGGTTCCGGCCCCGCCGGTTTGGCAGTCGCGCAGCAACTCGCGCGCGCGGGGCACGATGTGACGGTGTTCGAAAAGAACGACCGCATCGGCGGCCTGCTGCGTTATGGCATTCCTGATTTCAAGCTGGAAAAGTGGCTGATCGACCGCCGCATGCGTCAGATGGAAGCCGAAGGCGTGACGTTCCGCGCGAACGTGTTCGTCGGCCGCGAAGGAACGCTCCCGGAATACATCGGCAATACGGCGAAGGAAACCGTCACGCCGGCTGAGCTGAAAGAACAGTTCGACGCGGTCGTGGTGGCCGGCGGTTCGGAAACGCCGCGCGATCTGCCGGTGCCGGGCCGTGAGCTGGAAGGCATCCATTACGCGATGGAATTCCTGCCGCAGCAGAACAAGGTCAACGCAGGCGACAAGGTCACGAACCAGCTGCTCGCGAAGGGCAAGCACGTTGTCGTGATCGGCGGCGGCGATACGGGTTCGGACTGCGTGGGTACGTCGAATCGTCATGGCGCGAAGAGCGTCACGCAATTCGAACTGCTGCCGCAGCCGCCGGAAGAAGAGAACAAGCCGCTCGTGTGGCCGTACTGGCCGATCAAGCTGCGCACGTCGTCGTCGCATGACGAAGGCTGCGAGCGCGATTGGGCGGTCGCGACCAAGCGTCTCGAAGGCAAGAACGGCAAGATCGAGAAGCTGATCGCCGCGCGCGTCGAATGGAAGGACGGCAAGATGCAGGAAGTGCCGAACTCGGAATTCGAAATGAAGGCCGATCTGGTGCTGCTCGCGATGGGCTTCACGCAGCCGGTGTCGCCGGTGCTCGAAGCGTTCGGCGTCGACAAGGATGCGCGCGGCAACGTGCGTGCCGCGACCGAAGGCGACAAGGCGTATTACACGTCGGTGGACAAGGTATTCACGGCGGGCGACATGCGTCGCGGTCAGTCGCTGGTGGTGTGGGCGATTCGCGAAGGCCGTCAGTGCGCGCGCTCCGTCGATGCGTTCCTGATGGGGCATTCGGAACTGCCGCGTTAAGAAGTCTCTGGTCCCATGCAAAAGCAGTCTCATGCAACTTGATTGCCGGCTGCTTTTAACCATGCAAACAAAGGCGAAAACCGGTCAAGGTTTGCAGGAAGAGGTGGAGACGACAATGTGCGGCAGCTTGAAAAGCGGCACATCAAGCGGTACATCAAAGCGGTGAAAAACAAAGCCGGGCCACCTGAGAGGGTGGACCCGGCTTTTTAACGTGCGTCGTGAGCGCTGCGTTACTTCCGCCGGACCGTTACTTCCGCCGTGCACTTCCGCCGTTACTTCCGATATCGCGCCAGTGTCAGCCCATCGAGATCGATCTCGGGCTTGCGCTGAGTGATCAGATCCGCGACCACCCGGCCCGAGCCCATCGACATCGCCCATCCGGTCGAGCCGTGCCCAAGGTTCAGCCATAAGTTGCCCACTCCCGACGGTCCGAGCAGCGGCGCACCGTCAGGCGTCATCGGTCTGCGCCCGACCCAGAAATGCGCGGACGTCGGATTGGCCGCGTGCGGAAACCAGTCGCGCAGCACTTTCATCAACGTCTGCAAGGCCTGCTCGCGCAATGTGGTCTGGCCGTTGCCCAACTCCGCCGTGCCGGCAATGCGCAGGTTGTTGCCGAAACGCGTGATCGCTGTTTTCAGCGACTCGTCCATCAGTGCCGCACGCGGCGCTTTTTCTTCGTCGGTGACGGGCAGTGTCGCCGAATAGCCTTTCACCGGATAAAGCGGCACCTTCACGCCGAGTTGTGCGAGCAGCGCCGCGCTATCGACACCGAGCGCGACCACAACCGCATCGGCCAGCAAGGTCTCCGCGCCACGCTCGCTATCGACATGCACGCCATGTACCGCGCCGCTTCGCACATCGAGTCCAGTGACTTGGGTATCGAAGCGAAAACGCACGCCGTTGCGCTCGCAGACGGCGCGCAGCTCACGGGTGAAGCGGGCGCAATCGCCGGCTTCGTCATCGGGGAGATAGAGGCCGGCGACCGGCCTCTCACGTGCCCAGCGCAAGCCCGGTTCGATCTCGACACACTGCGCCGGCGTGACTTCCCGATGCGCGATACCCGCGTCGCGCAGCACGCTCAGCGCAGGCTGCGCCAACTCGACGTCGTACTCGCTGCGAAACAGTTGCAGATAGCCCTGGCTGCGGCCGTAATCGAACGGATGGCGCCCGCGAAATTCGTGCAGACAATCGCGGCTGTAATAGGCAATGCGCTGCATCCGCTGCTTGTTGACGCGGAAATGTTCGAGGTCGCATTCACGCAGCCAGCGCGCGATCCAGCGCCACTGCGCCGCATTGAACGTGGGGCGGAAAATCAGCGGCGACGCGGGCCTGAACAGATACTTGAGGATCTTGGCCGGCATGCCGGGCGCGGCCCACGGCGTCACGTAGCCCGGAGCGATCACGCCCGCGTTGCCGAAACTGGTGGACAGCGCGACGTCGGGTTCGCGCTCGATCACCGTGACTTCGCAGCCTTGCTGGCACAGGTAAAAAGCCGTGGCGACGCCGATGACGCCGCCGCCGAGAACAATCGTTTTCATGGATGAGTACTGCGAATTCAGGCGACCGAACCAGTCGCACCGAGGACTTTGCCCTTCGTTTCCGGCAGACACAGTGCGGCAACGATCACGAGCAGATAACCCGCGCCGGCCACAATGCCCATTGCCTTAACGAGCGTCATGGTTTGCGACAGTGTACCGACCAGAATCGGAAAGAACGAGCCGAGCCCGCGCCCGAGGTTGTAGCAGAAACCTTGTCCGGAGCCGCGTATCGCGTTCGGATACAACTCCGACAGATACGCGCCCACGCCCGCGAAAATCCCTTGCACGACGATGCCGAGCGGGAAACCGAGCGCGAGCATCATGCCGTCGGTGATGGGCAGCATCGTGTAGACCATGCCGAGCACGAACGAGCCGATCGCGAACAGCACGAATGACGCGCGCCGGCCGATCGTGTCGCACAGAATCGCGCCGACGATATAACCGGTGAACGAGCCGACGATCAGCACGATCAGATAGCCGCTGGTATTGAACACCGACAGATGGCGCACCGTTTTCAGGTAGGTGGGCAGCCAGGTGGTGATCGCGTAATAGCCGCCGAGCATGCCGGTGCACAACGCGCTGCCGAGCAGCGTGGTTTTCAGGTGAGCACCGGAGAAAATCTGCAGGAAGTGCGAGGTGTCGAAACCGCTCTCACGCGCGCGGCGCGTTTCGAGAAAGATTTCCGGATCGCTCACATTGCGGCGAATGTAGATGATCCACGCGGCAGGCAGCAGGCCGATCCAGAAGCACGCGCGCCACGCGTACTGTTCCGGCAGCAACGCGAAAGACGCCCAGTAGACGATCGCCGCCGCCGCCCAGCCAAACGACCAGCTGCTCTGCACGGTGCCCACCGCCTTCGCGCGATGCTGCGGCGAGCGGATCGTCTCGGCCATCATGATCGTCACGACCGACCACTCGCCGCCAAAGCCGATGCCTTGCAGCGTGCGAGTCGCCAGCAACTGCCAGAACGAGTGAGTAAAGCCTGACAGGAAAGTGAAGATCGCGAAGGTGGCGATCGTCCATTGAAGCACGCGGATGCGGCCGTAGCGATCGGCGAGAATGCCCGCGAGCCAGCCGCCGATTGCCGACGAGATCAGCGAGCTGGTGGCGATCATGCCGGCTTCGCTTTTGGTCATGCCCCACGTCGCGATCAGCGTCGGAATGAGGAACGAGTAGATCATGAAGTCGAACGCGTCGACCGCATAGCCGCCGAAGCCCGCATACAGCGTGCGGCGCTCGCGCGGGCTCAGCTCGGTGAACCATTGGAGAGAGGGCATGTTTTGTTGTGGTCTCCAGGTCTTTTTGTGTGCCGGGGGCGTGATTGAAGGGCGTTTGTATTTTACGGGGATGCAGCGTTGTAAGGCGCCCCAGGTCAAAAATGGCAGATGTCGCCATCGTGTGATTCACGCGGTAACGACGAGGTAACGACGAGGTAATAGCCGCTAAGGGAAAGGAAACACAGTGGAAACCGCTTCGCCGACCGGCCCGCCGGACATGCGCAGCGGCAAACCCGCCGCAGGCGCGCGAGAGCCTCCCATACGTTTTCTTACCAACTACTACCATGTAACGCAAAACGGGGTAAGCGCCGTTAAACTGCGCGCTCAGCCCCTAAGCTGAAATCCGATCCCTCACGTCCGCGTCAGCCACGCCTCATGCCCGCAACCGCGAAAAACTGCTCGCTGTCCCACCGTGCCGCGAGCACGAGCCTGCGGACAGGTCCGGGCGCGCTGAGCCAGATTTCTCCAGCGCGCCGGAGCTTCCTCAAAGGTTCCGCCAGTGCCCTGCTCTTCTCAGGACTGGGCAGCTCGATGCTGTCCGCGTGCGGCGGCGGTAATCTCGAGACCGATCAGCCGGAAACGCCGCGCCTCGCGTCGGTGAGTAATTTCCGCGATCTGGCAGGTGCCTCGGTGGGCTATCTGACTGTCGACGGCAAACAGATGCGCCGTGGCGCTTTCTATCGCGCGAACGCACTGACCTTCAGCACCGCCGACCAGGCGACGGTCGACAAACTCGGCATCGCGTCGGTCTACGATCTGCGCACGCCGGGTGAAATCTCGCGAACCGCCGATGTCCTGCCAGACGGCGCAACCTCACAGGCGTACAACGTGCTGGGCACCAGCGACTTCGTCGAGCCGACCTTCGCGACGGCCGACGCCGCGAGCTCCTTCATGCAAATGCAGGCGCGCTCATACGTGTTCGGTGGCGCACAGCGTGCCGCATACGGCGCGCTGCTGACGCGTCTGGCCGATGGCGCGGGCGCGCAACTGTTCCATTCCAGCGCGGGCAAAGATCGCACCGGCTGGGTCGCGGCGGTGCTGCTGAGCATTGCCAACGTGCCGCTCGACGTGATCATGCAGGACTATCTGCTGAGCAACGTTTATCTGGCGCAATCGATCCAGGCGCAGACCGCCACGCTGCGCGCGCAGGATGGCGATGCAGTTGCGGCGGCCGAGGCGCCGTTGCTTAACGTCCAGGAAAGTTATCTGCAAGCCGGCTTCGATCAGGTGCAGGCGAGCTACGGCACGATGGCGAACTATCTGACGCAAGGTCTCGGCATGTCTCAAACGACGGTCGATACGTTGCGCAGCCGGCTCGTACGCTGAGTGGGATGACTGGCCGCGATGCGGCGCGGTGAAGCGCGCACGACGTCGGCCGCCTTGAAGGTGCGCGGCGCGTTACGCCCGGAAAGGTGTGCAGCGCTTAAAGCCCGGACAAAAAAATGTCCGCCCTAAAAAAACCGGGCGGACTGAGAAGGGCGGCATCGAGGTTGCCGGTAATGACTATAAGGCTGGGGCCCTGGACATGGACCAGACTGTAAGGGTGTGTAAGCCGGCCCTTTTCCTCTGCGTTTCCTTCCTTTTCTTCGTTTTCCTCTTCATGCCTGGGCCGGCGCCACCGGCAATTCGATCCGCACATCCAGCCCGCCTTGCGCGTGATTGAGCACGTGACAACGTCCGCCGCGATCGTGCGCCAGCCGCGCGACGATCGCGAGACCGAGGCCGCAATGGCCTTCACCGCCGCGCGCGGCGTCGAGCCGGACGAACGGCTTCATTGCCGCGGCAATACGGTCGTCGGGAATGCCCGGACCGCGGTCGCGCACGCTGATCACCCAATGCCGGTCCGTTCGCGACGTGCTGATATCCACCGGCGGCGCGCCATGTTCGAGCGCGTTGTCGACGAGATTCGTCACGAGGCGGTCGAGCAGCGTGCGCGGCAGCTTGAACGAGGAGCCGGCGCGCAGGTCGAGCGTGAATAGCGGGGCGTCGCCGCTGTCACCGGATGAATCGCTGGATGACTCACTGGACGAATCGCCGGACGAAAACTGTTCCTGCAGGAATTCGTCGACTTCGACGGGCGGCCCGGCATCGGCGGATTGGCCGGCGAATTCGAGAAACTGCTGGACGATGTTGGTCAGCGAGTCGACATCGCGAATCAGGCCCGCGCGCTCGCTCTCCGCCACCAGCACGCTCGCGCGCAGTTTGAGCCGCGTGAGCGGCGCTTTCAGATCGTGCGCGACGCCTGCGAGCATCACCGCCTGGTCGTCGCCGGCTTCGTTCAGACGCCGCATCATGTCGTTGAACGAACCGATCAGATCGCGCAATTCGCGCGGACCTTGCACGGTCACCGGTTCGGGACGGCCACCGGAGCCGAACGCACGGGCAGCATCGGCGACCCGCGATAGCGGCCGCTGCATTTGCCAGACCGCGAACAGCGAGAGAATCAGCGCGGCGAACAGCATCGACACGCCTTCGATGAGAAAACGCGGGCGCGGCGGCACGTCGACCGGCACGACCACCCAGTTCGACTTGCCGGGGAACAGGACCCAGATGTGGGGCGGCCGCACGTCGTCGACGGCGATCTGCGTGCCGACCGGCAGGTTCTCACGCAATTGCCGGCTCAACTCGACGAGCGGACGCTCCGTCGGCGTGCGCAGATGCACGCTCGCGGGCATGTTCCAGGTCGGCACGAGATGCACGCGCATGGCGGGCGCGAGGGCGGCGCCTTTGATCGGCTCGCCGTTGATGGCCTGCAGCACCAGCAGAATGCCGCGCGCAAAGCCGTCGATTTCATGGCGCGGCGGCTGCATGATCACCAGCACAAACCAGCCGGCCTGAATCGCAAACAACACCGCCGCCGACAGCAACGCCATTCTCCCGAACAGCGTGTTCAGCGGGTTTTTCATGCGCTGGACGGGGCCGGGGCCTCGTCGGCGAATGGCGTGCCGTCGGCGTCGGGTACGAATACGTAGCCTTTGCCGCGTACCGTCTGCACGTAGCAGGGGTTGGACGGATCGTCTTCGATCACGCGGCGCAGGCGCCAGATCGGCACGTCGAGGCTGCGGTCGCGGAACGCGAGGTTGTCGCGATGCACGAGATCGTGGATCAGCACGCGCGACAACACCTTGTACGGATTGTTGACGAAGATCTTCAGGAGCGCGAACTCACTGTCGCGCAACGGCAGTTTGGTGTCGTCGCGGGTGAGCGAGCGGGTCGCGAAGTCGAGTTCGAACGGGCCGAACTTGTAGCGCTTGCGGGCTTCCGGCGCGCTGGTCGTGGACGGCCCCCGGCGGCGCAACACCGTATGGATGCGCGCGAGCAGTTCGCGCGGATCGAACGGCTTGGTCAGATAGTCGTCCGCACCGAGCGACAGCCCGACGATGCGATCGGCCACCGTGCCGCGCGCGGTCACGAAGATCACCGGGATGTCGTCGCCGGCGGCGCGCAGCGCGGTGAGCGCGCGCAGGCCGTCGGTGTTCGGCATCATGATGTCGAGCACGACGACCGAGGGCCGTTCACGCTCGAGCCTGCGTTGGAGATGAGTGCCGTCGTGCAGCACGGACGCGTCGAAGCCGTTCGATTGCAGAAACTTGCATAGCAGATCGCGTACGACCGGATCGTCGTCGACGATAAGGACCTGTGGATTCATGCCGAAATTTTAGACTGGCCCGCATGACACGCGCCTCCCAGTTTTCTTACCAATGCTTACGATGCCCCGCGCCGTCTCCGCCGATCTGCGCGTAAGGCCCGCCGTTCAAGGCTCACAGCATATTTCAACGGAGCCGGATGGAGCCCCGCGGAGGCGCGCGGGAATCCGTCTCGCAGCGCCGGAATTTGTCCGATGAAATATTTAGGGTGAATTGGGAACCCGAAGCAATGCCTGGCAATGGGTCGTAATAACTGGCGGAAAGCGCGCTTTTCTTCGTGCATTACTCGCGCAGACGCGGAGAGATGATTCGTCGTGCAGTGCATTGCGTCGCACGCCGAAGCTCAGCCTGATGCGCGGGCCGACAGCATGCGGCGTGAAATCAAAATCCAGCGCCATGCGAGGTTCCTCATGACTATTAGCAACACTCTCACTTCAACCGCTCTTCCGGCGATGACGTCGAAGCCGACGACCCGGCCGGCCGCACCGGGCAATCCGTCCGGCACGGCGCTGCCGAAGGAAACCGTGACTCCGGCGCAGCCGTCGCTGCCCAGCGGGCTCGTCGGTCACAACGTCAATACGACTGCCTGATCCCGCGAGGCCCCTGTGTCGACCCCGAGAACACCTGAACGCCTGTTACGTGTCGTTGCGTGGTTGACGCTCGGCGCGACGCTGCTGCCGCTTGGCGGCTGCGGCGTCGTTGCGCTGCCGTGCCGGCTGACTGCGGCTGCGGCGGACATCATCCCGGTCGTGGGCCATGCGGCGGCGACGCCGTTCAACGCATGCGCATCAGCGATTGACTGATCATGACTCTCAAACAGACTGCCTGCGCGCTGGCGCTGCTTGGCGGCCTCTTTCCGATGGCCGTGCAGGCGCAACCCGTCGCGCGTCAGGCGAAGGCGGCGAGTGTGGTGTCGAAAGATGCGCCGTTCGATTTCCGGGGCATCTCGCTCGGCATCACGCTGGACGAATTCCGCGCCGGCTCGACGGTGCGGGCGACGCCGCCGGGCAGCGTGCCTGTCTGCGAGACGGACGTGCAGGCGGGCGCGCTCGGCATGCGGCTGAAATCGCATGACAGCCTGACCGTGGCGTGCCGCTGGGCGCATCGCGCGGAAGATCGCTGGACCGCCTCGCAGGCCGTGGTCGACGGCGCGCCTGCGCTGGAGCACGTGCTGCGCTTTGCGCGAATCGACGGGCAAAGCGCGCTGCGTCTGTACGAGATTTCTTTTTTAATCGACGAGATCACCGCTGAAGATCTGCGCAATGCCCTCGCGGATCGATATGGGCCGCCACGGCTGGCGACGCAGAATGCGTCCACCGGCATGCTGCCGACTTATATCTGGGAAAACGCGGTGAGTTCGATCACGTTGTGCTTCCTGCCGGGCAGCCGCAACGGCACGCTCACCTACCTGCTGAAAGGCTCGGATACCTGGGTGAAGTCGGTCGTGCGGCAATGGCAGGCAAGCGGCGCCGAGGCCGGTTGATGAACCGTGTCCGTACGAACCCGGCCCATCGGGCCAAGGAGCATGCATGACTGCGCTACGTCTTACTGTCGCGCTCGGCGCCACGCTTTGGCTTGCGGCCTGTGCGAGCCATTCGGATTCCATCGTCAATACGCCGATGTCTCCGCCGCTCGCGTCCACGCCATTGAATGTCAACACGCAGGGCGCGATCTATCAGGCCGGCCAGACCTTGCTGCTCTATGAAACGCCGCGCGCGCAACATATCGGCGACGTGCTGACCATCGTGCTGTCGGAATCGTATAACGGCAACAACAGTGCGACAGCGGCGGCGAGCCGTTCGAGCAGCATTACCGCTGACGCCGCCGATCATTCGAGCAACGCCGCCGCGCGCCTTGCGAAGCTGTTCAACGTTGGCTCGGCAGCGACCACTTATGCCGGGCAGGGCAGCATTACCGATACCAACGCGATGACCGGCACGCTCGCCGTCACCGTGATCGGTACGATGCCGACCGGCAACCTGGTGGTGTCGGGAGAGAAGGTGATTTCGCAGAGCGGCAACCGCGATCGCTTGCGGCTCTCGGGCATCGTCAATCCGAAGGACATCGAATCGGGCAATTACGTCGAGTCGAGCAAGGTCGCGAATGCGCGCATCGAGCAGGCTGGCGTGGGCATGGTGTCCGATTCCACCACGCTCGGCTGGCTGCAAAGAATGTTCATGAGCGTGCTGACATTCTGATGCTCATGAAAAAACGGGCGTTGCTTCGGGATATGAAGCAACGCCCACGTCGAATGGAGTGTTGAGGTTGCGCTGTGCGGTGAGGCTGCGGCTCTCGCAGCCTCAAGGGCTACGTCGGCCTGGAAAGAACGTGCCTCAGCCCAGCGTCCCGCTGCGTTCGGCCGCACCGATCTCGCCGTCCGGCACGAACACATAACCGCGTCCCCATACCGTCTGCACGTAACGCGGCTCGGAAGGGTCCACTTCGATCAGCCGGCGCAAACGCCAGATCGACACATCGAGGCTGCGATTGCGATGCGCCTCGCTATTGCCGTGCAATTTTTCCAGCAATTGCGCACGCGTGAGCACGGTCATCGCGTGAGTGACGAACACCTTGAGCATCGCGAATTCGCTGGAACGCAGCGAAATGCGTTCGCCGTCGCGGCGCAGTTCGCGCGCTGGGAAATTCACTTCGAAATGACCGAAACGATAGGGCGCACGCTGCTCCGGCGCGCTGGGCGCAATCGTGCCGCGACGGCGCAGCACGGTGCGGATTCGCGCGACCAGTTCGCTCGGTTCGAAGGGCTTGCCGAGATAATCGTCGGCACCGAGTTCGAGGCCGATCACGCGGTCGATCGGGTCGGCACGCGCGGTCAACAGAATCACGGGAATATCGTCGCCCGCGACGCGCAACGCGCGCAGCGCACTGATGCCGTCGAGTTCCGGCATCATGATATCGAGCACGATCAGCGCGGGACGCTCTTCCTGCAACGCGCGTTGCAGCGCCACGCCGTGTTCCAGCGTGGTGACCTTGAAGCCGCGTCCCTGCAAATATTCGCTGACGAGCTGTCGTACGACGGGGTCGTCGTCGACGACCAGGATGGATTGGTTCATTCAGGCCATCTTAGTGATCCTCACGCGCGGCGCAAAGCGCACGACGCTTTCGAATCCTTTCTCGCGTAAGACAAAGCAAGCAGATTGCGAACTCAATTGGCCTGCGACGTCTGAATGGTCTGCATCGGCGCCTGCTTGAACGGGTTTTTGTCGATCACCATCCGGTCGATCAGGCCGGTGAGTTTGGTCGATGCCGACGAGAAGCGGTCGGTGTTGAGGCCGCCGGTCTGATAGCGCGCAGTGACGAGAATGCGGCCGTTCTGGATCAGCGTCAGGTCGATGATCGACAGATACTGGATCGATTCGTCGCTGAACGAGCGCCGGCCGTAGTCGATCGCGGCGTTGTAGACGAGACGCGCCTCGCAGCCGGCGGGCGAGGTGCCCGGATTGTAGACGTCCGAATGAATCCCGCGACGCTCGAGCGCCATTTGCAGCGACGGCACGAAATCGCCGACCGACACGGCCGGGTTCACCTCGATGCATACGTGGTGCAGATCGGCCGGCTGGCCGTTGATGAAAGTCGGCGACGAGTAGTTTGCCGCAATCGCGTAACCCGCCTGGATCACCGAGCCTGTTGCGTCGGCGGCCGAGATCAGCGTCCATGCGCAACCGTTCAGCCCGAGCGCCAACGTGCTGGCGACGGCCAGCCATGCGCAGGGCCGTCGCAACATGACCCATGCAGTCCGGGGGACTCGCGTGAAAGCGTAAGCGTGCATGCTCGGCATGAAGGTCATGAGGCGGTGCCTGGTGGCGGTCAGAGGAAGCGGGTTCGCAGCGGACAACGACGGGTTGCAGCGTTCAGGACTGCGTTTCAGCGCCGGATTGGCGCGGGGTGAGCGCTGGTTTCAGCGGCGGGTTGGCGCGAGCTCGGCACGAGATTAGCGAACCACGCGCAGGCGCAATTCGTTTTGTCCCTGAACGCTTGCGGTGACGCTGACGCGGCGCTCGTCCGTCTTCACGATGAAATGCTGACGCGTCGGCGTGTTGACGTCGTGCACGACATTCGGGAAACACGCGGCGATGTCCGCGCCGATTTCCTCGAGCGGATCGTTGATCACGCCGTCGGCCTGCCAGTGCGCGCGCCAGTGGCAATCGTAGGCGTGCTTGCTGGAGTTGCAGTCGTCGCCGTCCGCGACGCCGGGCAGGCGTGCGTCGGGCTGCGTTTGCAATTGCTTGAAATCGGTGGCGTCGACGATGTGTTTGAGCGCGGGGCAAACGTCCGCTGGCTCGGTCGATTGAACGGGTTGCGCTGCGTGCGCGGCACAGGTGAGCAGCAGGGCTGAGCCGAAAGCCAGCGCAAGGCGCTGGGTCAAAGCAGAGGAGCGGCGATCGGATGACATGTGCGAAGAGTCCTGTAGCAGTGAATGACATGCGGACCGCACGTGGTACGGCCCGCACGACTATCGTCGCCGCCGGACGGCATTTTCAAAGGGCGGAACAGCCTGCCCGCTTCGCAAATGCTTTCGAATTGTTGTTGGGTATTTCGGGATCTTTCGGGATGTTGCCGGGGATGGCGAGCAGCGGCGGGCGAGGGGGAGGCTGCTGATGAAGTCTTGCCGCTTTGCGGCGCCGATTACCGGAGCCGAAGCCGGGCTTCAGCGCTCATTCAGCCGAGCGTAAGACCACCGTCGATATGAATCACCTGGCCGGTGATGTGGCGCGCTTCGTCGGACAGAAGAAACGCGATCAGAGCGGCGACATCGGCAGGCTCGGCGACGTGGCCAAGCGGAGTGGCCTCGGCGGCGCGATTCCATACGGATGCATTATCGGCACTCGGGCCGCGATCTTTACGGGTATAGCCGGGCGCTACGCAATTGACGGTCACGCCGTGCGGCGCCAGTTCCGCGGCTGCCGTTTTAGCCAGCGATTCGAGCGCGGCTTTTGCCGCCGCTGTCGCAGCGAAAGGCGCGTCCGCACGATAGCGATGCGCGACGAAAGAACTCAGCGCAATCACGCGGCCACGCTTCGACGTTTCCAGCGCGGGCGTTGCACGTTTGACGAGCGCCGCGAACGCGGCCGGCATCGCAGCGAAAGCGCTACTGAATGAATCCGGATCGAGCGCATGGAGTGTCTGACGCTGCGCATGTCCCGCGTTGGCGACCAGTTGATCGAGTGCGCCGAACGTCGCCAAAGTCTGGTGGACCACATGTTCCGCAGCGCCCCGCTCGGCGAGATCGCCGAACACTGTCGCGCAGATGGCGCCGCTCGCGCTGCATTCGGCGGCAACCTGCGCGAGACGTTCGCGGGCGGCAGTGTCGGCGCCGCGCGAATGCAGCATCAAGGACTGACGCGGCGCCGCGATGCGACGCGCCAGCGCCGCGCCGATCCCGGAACCCGCGCCGGTGATCAGCACGACACGATCGGCCTTCGCGCCGCTCACTTCGGTCGCGTGTTGGCCTGCTTCGCGGCCCGCGTCGCTCATGCCGCGACGGCTTCGCCGGCACGCTCGACGTCGAGCGTTTCTTCGTGGAACGCAGCCAGCGACTCGCGATGCGCAACGCTGACAATCGCCGCCTTCGGCAGGCGCTCGGTGAACAGGCGGTAAAGACGCGCTTCGTTTTCCGCGTCGAGCGCGCTGGTCGCTTCGTCGAGGAACAGGTAATCGGGCTTGTGCAGCAGCACGCGTGCGCCGGCCAGCCGCTGTTGTTCGCCCGGTGACAGGATGCGCGTCCAGTGCCCCGATTCCTGCAGACGGTCCGCGTACTCCGACAGATGGCAGGTGACGAGCGCTTCGCGGCATTCGTCGTCGGTGTAGGTGTCGGCGGCCGACGGATAGGCGAGCGCCGCCTTCAGCGTGCCGATCGGCATGTAGCTGACCTGCGGAATAAACATCATGCGCGCGTTGACCGGCGCGTCGATCGCGCCGTCGCCGAACGGCCACAATCCGGCAAGCGCGCGCATCAGCGTGCTCTTGCCCGCACCCGACGGACCCCGCACCAGCCAGCGCGACCCCGGCTTGATCGCGATATCGCGGATACGCGACAGCGGGCTGCCGTTCGGCAGCGCGAGCTTGAGGCCTTCGGTGGAGAGGCGGTCTTCATCGACGAAATGCAGGTTGATGCCGCCATGTTCGGTAGCCGGCGACACCGATTCCTTCAGACGCGGCGCATGCACGACGCGCTTGAATTCGCGCAGCCGGTTCACGGTAGCGCGCCATTCGACGAGGCTGCCGTAACTGTTGATGAACCACGAGAACGAATCGCTGACGGTGCCGAACGCGCTCGAAATCTGCATCAGCACGCCGAACGTGAAGGCGCCGGCGAAGTAGCGGGGCGCGGCGACCACCAGCGGGAAGATGATCGCGATCTGGCCATAGAAGCTCAGCACGAAGGTGAGCCGCTTGGTGTACTTCATCACCTGCCACCAGTTATCGCGGATCCGGCCGAACAGCGAGTGCGCGTTCGTCTTCTCGGTTTCCATGCCGTTGTAGAACGCGATCTGCTCGGCATTCTCGCGCAGACGGATCAGGCCGAAACGGAAATCCGCCTCGACTTTCTGCGCCTGGTAATTGATCGGCACGAGCGGATGGCCGACCTTCTGGATAATCAGCGAGCCGATCACCGCATAGAGCGCGGCGGCCCAGACCATGTAACCGGGAATCTGCAGCGGCATGCCGCCGAGCGAGATGGTCAGCGCGCCCGCCAGCGACCACAGGATCGTGATGAACGACACCAGCGTGACGACCGTGGACAGCAGATCGAGCGTCAGCGACAGCGTGCTGGTCGCGAACGACTGGAGGTCGTCGCTGATCCGCTGGTCGGGGTTGTCGGCGAGCCGGTCGCGCTCGATCCGGTAGAACGCGCTGTCTTTCAGCCAGTCGTTCAGGTAACGCGTGGTGAGCCACTGGCGCCAGCGGAAGCCGAGCATCTGACGCAGATAGCGTCCATACACCGCCAGAATGATGAAGCCGAACGCGAGCCCCGAGAACACCAGCAGCAGGTGCGGGAAGTCATGCACGTTCTTGGATTGCAGCGCGTTGTAGAAGTCCGCGCTCCAGCGATTCAGCCGCACGTTGATCCACACGACCAGCAGGTTCATCACGATGATCGCGACGAGCAAACCCCACGCTGTTTTTCGTTCTTCGGAGACCCAGTAAGGTTTGATCAGGCTCCAGGCGGAGACTTTTTCGTCGGGCGGCAGCGCGGGGCTGGCAGAGGTGGTCGATGTCATGAGCGTCCTGATGAAGTGCTGGCCCATTGGGTTGGCCCATTAGGCAGGCCCGGTTGGGCTCACCTGAATGGTTGCTCGCGCCGGGTTCCCTGCGACACCGGTTCTGGCTGCCGGGTGTTCCGGCATGCCCGGGCGTCGTGCTCGACGAACGCGCGTCCGGGTGAGCGTCCGATTCTGGCGTGAAGCCCTTAAGCGAAAATTAATTTTCGCTTAAGGGCTTCGCCTCATGCCGCCGTGGCGTGACCGGCTCGACAGGCCGTTCGCGCCGCGTGTCGACGGCATGCGTTCATGCATTGTGCCAGAGCGCCGCCGCCTGGCCACATTCAGACGGCAAAGAAATAGCGTGCCGGATCAAATCTCGGTCGACGCGGCGAGCCCGCTGGTTTGCGGGCCGCGCGCGTTTTATGGTCTAATGACCTTCGACGAAACAGGGGTGCTTCGCCCCCAGGCGGCGTGGTTTTCATGCCGTAGCGGCGAGGCTGAGAGAGACCCTTTGCACCCGATCCGGGTAATACCGGCGCGGGAAGTTTCCGGAAGCAGCCAATCTTCCATTCCCCGCCGGGCGGCGTCCGTACATACAGTGCGCGCGTGTTGTCCGGCCGGCTTCACCCGCCGGTTTCGTCCTGGGTACGTGCGTTTTTTGCCGTACGGAAAGGACTCGATGACCGCCTATTCTTCAGACATGTGTTTTGCTCTTCGCCGCGTCGCCGTTCGACGCGCCGTGCTTCAGCGTTGCCTCCAGCAACCGGACGGAGCGCGCACGATGAACCGTCCCGCATCCACACAACCCGATTTCGCCGTGCTCGGCGGCGGCCTTTGCGGTCGGCTGGTCGCGTGGCGTCTGGCAGGGCAGGGGCATCGCGTGGCGCTGTATGAGCGTGGCGATGCCGCCGGCACTCAGGCCGCCGCGTGGGTCGCCGCCGCGATGCTGGCGCCGCTCGCCGAAGCCGCCAGCGCCGAGTTGCTGATCACCCGGTTGGGCGCGAGTTCGCTCGATACCTGGCCGCAAGTGCTCGCCGAATTGCCCGAACCGGTGTTCTTTCAGCGCAACGGCACGCTGGTGGTCTGGCATCACGCCGATCGCACCGAAGCGCCGTCTGTTCGAACGCCGGGTGCGCTCGAATGCGCCGGCCGAATTGCTCGACGGCGGTTTCGTGACGCTTGGCGGGCGCGCAGGTCGGCGCTGCGGAGCCGGCTCTGGCCGGGCGCTTCAATCAGGGCTGGCTGCTGCCGCGCGAAGGTCAACTGGACAACCGTCAGGTGCTCGCCGCGCTGGCCGCGGGACTCGCGCAGCGCGGCGTCGAAACCCACTGGAACACGCCCGTCGACGACAAATCGCTGCCGCCCGCCCGCATCACGATCGACTGCCGCGGTCTCGGCGCGAAGCCCGCGCTACCCACACTGCGCGGCATTCGCGGCGAAGTCGCACGCGTGCACGCACCCGGGATCAAGCTGACGCGGCCCGTGCGGCTGCTGCATCCGCGTTATCCGCTGTATATCGCGCCGAAAGAGAACGATCTCTACGTAATTGGCGCAACCGAAGTCGAAGGCGAGGATATGTCGCCGGTCAGCGTGCGCTCGGCGCTCGAATTGCTGAGCGCGGCGTTTTCGGTGCATCCCGGCTTCGGTGAGGCTCGCATTCTCGAACTGAATTCGCAGTGCCGCCCGACTTTGCCGGACCACCGTCCGGCGTTGCTGTGGGACGGCGCGCAGACGCTGCGCGTGAACGGCCTGTACCGGCACGGTTACATGATCGTGCCCGAAGTCGCCGACGAAGCCGTCCGTTTCGCGTCGGCATTGCTCGAAGGCCGTGTCAGCGATGCCGACGCTTTCGCCGACTGGCGCCACGCCGCTCGCTGGAGCGAACTTTTCCAACTGGATTCCGCACGGGAGCCGGCATGAGCGTTGCGCGGTTTAGCGCGATGCGCCGTGTCGCTTCCGTCATCGATTGAACCGTATTCGAACACCATGGACATTCATATCAATCAGAAGCCGTTGTCGCTGCCCGAGGGCGCGACTGTCGCCGATGCGCTCGTCGCGTACGGCGCGCGTCCGCCGTTCGCGGTCGCGCTGAACGGCGATTTCGTCGCGCGCACGCAGCATGCCGCGCGTGCGCTGCAGCCGGGTGACCGGCTCGATGTCGTGCAACCCGTGGCCGGTGGCTAAGCTCGCCACGCCTTGCCGGAGACAAAGACTATGCAAATGACTTCCCCCCAAACCGCTTACACCGCCGACGCGCTCACGCTCTACGGCCAGACCTTTGAAAGCCGCGTGCTGCTTGGTACGTCGCGCTATCCGTCGCTGCAATCGCTGTCCGATTCGATCGACGCCGCGCGCCCCGGCATGGTGACCGTCGCGCTGCGCCGGCAGATGAACGAAGGCGGCGCCGAAGCCGGTTTCTTCGACCTGCTCAAGCGCCACGGCGTGCCGCTGCTGCCGAACACGGCAGGCTGCCTGACGGTCGGCGAGGCGGTAAATACCGCGCACATGGCGCGCGAAATCTTCGAAACCGACTGGATCAAGCTCGAACTGATCGGCGACGACTACACGTTGCAGCCCGATCCGGTCGGTCTGATCGAAGCGGCGGCGCAGCTGGTCAAGGACGGCTTCAAGGTGCTGCCGTATTGCACCGAAGACCTGGTGATCGGCCGCCGTCTGCTGGATGCGGGCTGTGAAGCGCTGATGCCGTGGGGGGCGCCGATCGGCACCGGCAAGGGCGTGATCAATCCGTACGGCTTGCGCGTGTTGCGCGAGCGTTTGCCCGACGTGCCGCTGATCGTCGACGCCGGGCTCGGCGTGCCGTCGCACGCGGCGCAGGTGATGGAGTGGGGCTTCGACGGCGTGTTGCTGAATACGGCCGTGTCGCAAGCCACGCACCCCGACGCGATGGCGCGCGCCTTCGCTCTGGGTGTCGAAGCGGGGCGCCAGGCTTATCTGGCGGGGCCGATGGCCGAGCGCGAAAGCGCACACGCGAGCACGCCGGTAGTCGGCATGCCGTTCTGGCACCAAGACGGGAGCGCCGCATGACGCAAACACTGGCATTGAAAGATCGCGACCTGTTCTGGCCGCCCGCCGACGAACTCACCGAAGCCACCGAGCGCATCCGCGCCCGCCTGGGCGACTGGCCGCCGACGCACGCGCCGTGGCGCATCTGCCTGAGCGCGCCTGAAGCGCCGAACGGCGGCGACCTGATCGTGATCGCCGACGCACAGCAGCACGGCGAGCAGGTGGCGCGCTGGCAGGTGCAGGGCGCCGGCGTGATCGAAGCAGCCCAAGGCAAGGCCGCGCTGCATCTGGGTGGCGAGACGTATCGTCTGGAGGGCCATCTGGCGGAAGACTGGATCGCCGCGCTGGCTGCGTTTCTGGATTGCGGTTTTGATCCGCACGACGCGCTGGTGCTGGCGCTGGCCTGGCGTGACGGCGACGAAACCCGGGCGGACGACGCGTTCCCGACCGATCTCGCGCGCTTCCCGCGTCTTGCCGGTTTGCCGGCGGCGCCGGCGCAAGCGTTCCCGCGCTGCCCGGACCGGCTCGGCCTGTATCCGGTGCTGCCGAGCGCGGAATGGGTGGAGCGCGTGGTCGGCTTCGGCGTGAAGACCGTGCAGTTGCGCCATAAATCCGCCGAACCCGCCGACGAGCTGAAACGCGAAATCGCCCGCAGCGTGGCCGCGGGCCGTGCGCACGATGCGCAGGTTTTCATCAACGATCACTGGCAGGCGGCGCTGGAGGCGCGCGCTTACGGCGTCCATCTGGGGCAGGAAGACGTGCATACCGCCGATCTGTCCGCGCTGGCCGACGCCGGCATCCGGCTGGGTCTGTCGACGCACGGTTTCTACGAAATCCTGAAGGCGCTGCACTTCCGGCCAAGCTACATCGCGTTGGGCGCAGTCTTCCCGACGACCACCAAGGTGATGCCGACAGCGCCACAAGGCCTCAGGCGCCTCGCCCGTTACGTGCGTCTGCTGGACGGCGTTGTGCCACTGGTGGCGATCGGCGGGATCGATCTGCAGGTGTTGCCGGAAGTGCTGGCTACGGGCGTGGGCTGTGCGGCCGTGGTGCGCGCCGTGACCGAAGCCGCCGATCCGGCTGCGGCCGTTTCTGCGTTGCAACAAGGGTTTACGCAATAATCGTCACACTTCGTAAAGGGACGGGGCCCTTCACGGCAGCTTTTGCATGATGGCCCTATAATTCGGCCTTCCGTGTAAAAGGACTGTCAGTTTCGTGTCTTCCTCCCCCGAGACCCTACTCGAGCTGCGCGACGTCGACTTCGGTTACGCCGACCGGCTCGTCCTGTCGAACCTGAATCTGCGCTTCAGGCGCGGCCAGGTCGTCGCGGTCATGGGCGGCTCGGGGTGCGGCAAAACCACGGTGCTGCGCCTGATCGGCGGTCTGGTGCGCGCGCAGCGCGGCCAGATCCTGTTTCAAGGCCAGGACATCGGCCGGCAAACGCGTGACGGGCTGTATGCGCTGCGCCGCAAGATGGGCATGCTGTTCCAGTTTGGCGCGCTGTTCACCGACATGTCGGTGTTCGAAAACGTCGCCTTCGCCTTGCGCGAACACACTGATCTTCCCGAAGACCTGCTGCGCGATCTCGTATTGATGAAGCTCAACGCGGTCGGCTTGCGCGGCGCGCGCGATCTGCTGCCGTCGGAGATTTCGGGCGGTATGGCGCGGCGTGTCGCACTGGCGCGCGCCATCGCGCTCGATCCCGAACTGATGATGTACGACGAGCCGTTCGCCGGTCTCGATCCCATCTCGCTCGGCATCACCGCGAACCTGATTCGCGCGCTGAATCAGGCACTTGGCGCAACGTCCATTCTCGTTACCCACGACGTGCCGGAATCGTTCGCGATCGCCGATTACGTCTATTTTTTGGCCAACGGCGGTGTTCACGCCGAAGGCACGCCCGCCGAACTGCGCGCGTCGACTGATCCGACAGTGCGGCAGTTCATCGACGGTGCGCCTGACGGGCCGTTCAAATTCCACTATCCGAGCAAGATGCCGCTGGCGGCGGACTTCGGCATCGGCGGAGGTCAGTCATGATCAGTGCGATCGGTCGCTCGGTGATCGGCGGGCTGGGCACGGCCGGCTACGCCACGCGTTTTTTCCTGCGCCTGGTGCTCGAGTTTTTTCCGTTGCTGCGCCGTCCGCGTCTTGTCACGAAGCAGATCCACTTCGTCGGTAATTATTCGCTGGTGATCATCGCCGTGTCGGGGCTGTTCGTCGGCTTCGTGCTTGGCTTGCAGGGCTATTACACGCTGAACCGCTACGGCTCCGAGCAGGCGCTGGGGCTGCTGGTCGCGCTGTCGCTGGTGCGCGAACTCGGGCCGGTGGTGACCGCCTTGCTGTTCGCCGGCCGCGCCGGCACGTCGCTGACGGCGGAAATCGGCTTGATGAAGGCGGGCGAGCAACTCACCGCGATGGAGATGATGGCCGTCGACCCCGTCAAGGTCGTGGTCGCGCCGCGCCTGTGGGCGGGCATTATTTCGATGCCGATCCTCGCCGCGATCTTCAGCGCGGTCGGCGTGTTCGGCGGTTATGTGGTCGGCGTGCTGCTGATCGGCGTGGATTCCGGCGCATTCTGGTCGCAAATGCAAGGCGGCGTCGACGTCTGGCGCGATGTCGGCGCGGGGGTTATCAAGAGTGTGGTGTTCGGCCTCGCGGTGACGTTCGTCGCGCTGTATCAAGGCTACGAAGCCAAGCCGACACCGGAAGGCGTGTCGCGTGCCACGACGAAAACGGTCGTGTACGCGTCGCTCGCGGTGCTCGGGCTCGATTTTCTGCTGACCGCATTGATGTTCAGCTAAGACTGCGCTGCACGCTTTCGTCCGGCGGCCCGATAGCGGGCCGCGGCGGGGAGCGTCGACGGCGTGGCGGATTCACTTTGGGATGACGATGAAAAAGACTGCTCTCGACTTCTGGGTCGGCCTGTTCGTGGTGCTGGGTTTCGTGGCGTTGCTGTTTCTCGCGCTGAAGGCCGGCAACATGAGCTCGTTGTCTTTCCAGGCAACCTATCCGGTCAAACTCAAGTTCGACAATATCGGCGGACTCAAGGCGCGCGCGCCCGTGAAGAGCGCGGGCGTGACGGTTGGCCGGGTCGCGTCGATCGGCTTCGACAGCAATGCTTATCAGGCAGTTGTCACGATCGATCTCGACAAGCAATATCAGTTTCCGAAGGACACGTCGGCGAAGATCCTGACTTCGGGTCTGCTCGGCGAGCAATACATCGGCCTCGAGCCCGGTGGCGACACCGAAATGCTCAAGGCTGGCGATACCATCGCAATGACGCAATCGGCCATCGTGCTGGAAAATCTGATTGGACAGTTTCTGTACAGCAAGGCCGCGGATTCGGGTGCGTCGAAGCCTGGCGCGTCGGCGCCCGCGCCAGCTGCTCCGGCTCCGGCGCCGGGTCTGCCTGCTTCCGGCGCTGCCGGCCAATAAGGAGAATAAAAATGCTGACCACACGTTTTGGGGGCGCACGCGCCTTCCGGCTAGGCAAAGTGGCGGTGGCGTCGGCGCTCCTCGCCGGCTGCTCCACCGTGCAGACGCCGACCAAGGGCGATCCGTTCGAAGGTTTTAACCGCACCGTCTTCACCGTCAACGACAAGGTCGACCAGTACGCGTTGAAGCCGGTCGCCAAAGGCTACGTGTGGCTCACGCCGCAGCCGGTGCGCGACAGCGTGACGAACTTCTTCTCGAACATCGGCGACGTCTACATTGCGGCGAACAACCTGCTGCAGTTGAAGATCACCGACGGCGTGGAAGACATCATGCGGATCGTGATCAACACGGTGTTCGGGGTTGGTGGCCTGTTCGACGTGGCGACGCTTGCCAAGCTGCCCAAGCACGACAACGACCTCGGTCTGACGCTCGGTCACTATGGCGTGCCGGCGGGTCCGTACCTGGTGCTGCCGCTGTTCGGGCCGAGCACCGTGCGCGATGCGGTGGGATCGATCGGCAATTACTATGTGAACCCGCTGAGCTACATCCATCCGGATGGACTGAGCTGGGCGCTGTACGGCGTGAACATCGTCAATACGCGCGCGAATCTGCTGAACGCGAGCGACGTGCTGGAAGGCGCGGCGCTGGACAAATATTCGTTCGTGCGTAATGCGTACCTGCAACGCCGCCAGTATCTGCTGTCCAACGGCAGCCGGAACCCGCAATCGCAGGCGCTGCCGAACTACGACGAGGAAGCGCCTCTGCCGAAGTACGACGATGTGGACAGCGGCGCGGCAGGCGCGCCCGCCGCAGCGGCGGCTGGCACGGCGGGTGCTGCAGCAAAGCCGGCTCCGGCGTCGGGCGCTGCGGCCACCAACCTTGGGAGCGGCAGCAACGCGCAGGCTCCGGAAGCCGCATCCGGCAGCGCCGAAACGCCGCCGCTCGACCTGAACGGCGGTCCTGAAACGACGCAGATTCCGGCTGGACAGCTGGTTCCGCCGCAGCGTTTCAACTTTCCGTCATTCAAATTGCGCTGAACGTGCAGCCGTAACAGATCGATACGACTCTCGCAGTTTGCGCATGGATTGCTGTCGAACTCGCGTGGTAAGGTCGGCTCAAACGGTTGCACTATTTTTAAGGCAAGGCTCAATATGAAAAAATTCTTCCTGATTCCACTGTTTGCTGCGTTGTTCTCGTTCGCCAGTGCTGGTGCATCGGCACAAACTGTCGACAGCAATTCGCCCGACGGCATGATCAAGACCGTCACCCAGCAGGTGATCGACGCGGTGCGCAGCGACAAATCGATCCAGCAGGGCGACATCTCGCACATCACGAAGCTCGTCAACGAAAAGATCCTGCCGTACACCGATTTCCGCCGCACCACCCAATTGGCGATGGGCCGTAACTGGCGCACCGCCACGCCGGCGCAGCAGGACCAGGTCGTCGAACAGTTCAAGATGCTGCTGATCCGCACGTACTCGGGCGCGCTTGCTCAGGTGCGCGACCAGCAGATCCAGTACAAGCCGTTCCGCATGAATCCGGACGACACCGACACGGTGGTGCGCTCGGTCGTGATGAACAACGGCTCGCCGATCGAACTCGACTACCGCCTGTACAAGACGCCGCAAGGCTGGCGCGTGTATGACATCAACGTGCTCGGCGCGTGGCTGATTCAGGCTTATCAGCAGCAGTTCAACGAGCAGATCCAGCAGAAGGGCGTGGACGGACTGATCGCGTTCCTCACGCAGCGTAACCAGCAACTCGCCGCAGGCAAGCAGTCGTGAGCGAAGTGCTGAACCCGGTCGCGAACCGCTTCGAAAGCGGCGCGACGCTGACCCACGAGAGCGCGAAGGCCGCGCTCGCGGCGGGTTTGCAACGTATCGCGGCAGGCGCGAACGGGGTGGATTGTGCGCCGCTCGCGCAATTCGATTCGTCCGCGCTGGCCGTGTTGCTCGCGTGGGAGCGTGCTGCCCAGGCACGCGGCATCAAGTTTGAGATTGTAAATCTGCCGGCTGGTCTCGCCAGTCTCGCGCAAGCCTACGGCGTCGATACCCTCTTATCGACGCGACATTGACGCTCTCTTAGCGTCACGCCCAATCCCCCAGGCGGGGCGGGGCCACTGATTTTTGCCCTATAATCAAACGTTTTTTGGGGCATCTAACCGGCCCCAATTTCGTCTCTCCCAGCATTTTTGCGCCCCCTCAGGGCTCCTTTAGGCGCCGCGCCCCACGCGGCCCATAGTCATGTCAGCCATAGAAATTCGTAACGTCAAGAAGCGCTACAAGGACTTGCAGGCGCTCAAGGGCGTCAGCCTCACGGTCGAAGAAGGCGAGTTCTTCGGACTGCTCGGTCCGAACGGCGCGGGCAAGACGACGCTCATCAGCATCCTCGCCGGTCTCGCGCGCGCCGATGAAGGCAGCATCGCGGTACGTGGCCACGATGTGGTAACCGATTTCCGCGACGCGCGCCGCTCGCTCGGTGTGGTGCCGCAGGAGCTCGTGTTCGATCCGTTCTTCACCGTCCGCGAGACGTTGCGCATTCAGTCCGGCTACTACGGGCTGCGCAACAACGACGCGTGGATCGACGAAATCATGGCCAACCTCGATCTCACCGACAAAGCCGACGCCAACATGCGCGCGCTGTCGGGCGGCATGAAGCGCCGCGTGCTGGTCGCGCAGGCGCTGGTGCACCGGCCGCCGGTGATCGTGCTCGACGAACCGACCGCGGGTGTCGACGTCGAGCTGCGTCAAACGCTGTGGAAATTCATCTCGCGCCTGAATCGCGAAGGTCACACCATCGTGCTGACCACGCACTATCTGGAAGAAGCCGAATCGCTGTGCGATCGGATTGCCATGCTCCGGCGCGGTGAGGTGGTCGCGCTCGAACGCACCAGCGCGCTGTTGCAGCGCTTTGCCGGCATGCAACTGTTCGTGCGTTTCGCACAGGGCGTGCTGCCCGCCGAACTGCGTCCGCTCGAAGTGGAAAGCGGCGCGGGTAACGGCAATGGTCGTCAACATCTGCTGCGTCTGTCGAGCTATGACGAAGTCGAGACGATTCTCGCGCAGTGCCGCGCAGCGGGTTGTACATTCGAAGAAATCGAGGTCCGCAAGGCCGACCTCGAAGATGTGTTCGTTCAGGTGATGAACGGTCCGGAAGTGATCGAGGGGCTTGCATGAGCGGCTACAGTGGATTCAGTACGCTGTTTTACAAGGAACTCCTGCGTTTCTGGAAAGTGGCATTCCAGACCGTGCTTGCACCGGTCATCACCGCGCTGCTGTATCTGACCATCTTCGGCCATGCGTTGCGCGGCCATGTGCAGGTCTATCCGGGCGTCGAATACACGAGCTTCCTGATCCCCGGTCTCGTGATGATGAGCGTGTTGCAGAACGCATTCGCCAATAGCTCGTCGTCGCTGATCCAGTCGAAGATCACCGGCAACCTGGTATTCGTGCTGCTGCCGCCGCTGTCGCACTACGAGATGTTTGCCGCGTATGTGCTCGCGGCTGTCGCGCGTGGGCTCGCGGTGGGCTTTGGCGTGTTCATCGTGACGATCTGGTTCATTCCGGTGAGCTTCACCGCGCCGCTCTACATCATTGCGTTCGCGATTTTCGGCGCGGCGATTCTCGGCACGCTAGGCCTCATTGCAGGCATCTGGGCCGAGAAATTCGATCAGCTTGCCGCGTTCCAGAACTTTCTGATCATGCCGCTCACGTTCCTGTCGGGCGTGTTCTATTCGACGCACACGCTGCCGCCGGTCTGGCGCGAAGTGTCGCGGCTGAATCCTTTTTTCTACATGATCGACGGCTTTCGCTACGGTTTCTTCGGGATGTCGGATATCAATCCGCTCGCGAGCCTTGCGATCGTCGCCGGTTTCTTTGTGGTGCTGGCCGCCATCGCGATGCGCATGCTCGCGACCGGCTACAAACTGCGCCACTGATCAGGAGCTTCTCTCATGTTGCCGACTCCCGAACAGGTCAAGCAATACATCGCCGCTGGGCTCGCTTGTGAGCATCTTCAGGTCGAAGGCGATGGCCAGCATTTCTTTGCGACCATCGTGTCGCCGAGCTTCGAAGGCAAGCGTCCGATCCAGCGTCATCAACTCGTGTATGCGGCGCTCGGCGATCGCATGCGTGAAGAAATCCACGCGCTCAGCATGAAGACGCTGACGCCCGCCGAATGGCAGAACGCGTAATCTGGAAATTTAGTGCGAATTACTCAAGATGGACGCGACGCCGGTAGCGGCGCGTCGAACACAACAGTCAATGCAGCCCAGGCTGATGGCCGGGCAGATCAGGAACTGACAGGCATGGATAAACTCGTCATTGAAGGTGGCTACCCGCTGTCGGGTGAAGTGGTCGTTTCGGGTGCGAAGAACGCGGCGTTGCCGATCCTGTGCGCGGCGCTGCTGAGCGCGGAGCCGGTGCATCTGGAGAACGTGCCCGACCTGCAGGACGTTCGCACGATGCTCGAGCTGCTGCGCCAGATGGGTGTGCGTATCGAGAGCGGCGAAGGGCGGGTGGCGCTGGATGCGTCGAAGGTCGATAACGTCGTCGCGCCGTACGAAATGGTCAAGACCATGCGCGCGTCGATCCTCGTGCTCGGCCCGCTGGTCGCGCGCTTCGGTCACGCGCGAGTCTCGCTGCCGGGCGGCTGCGCCATCGGCGCGCGTCCGGTGGATCAGCACATCAAGGGCCTGCAGGCGATGGGCGCCGAGATCACGATCGAGCACGGCTTCATCGAAGCGCGGGCGAAGCGTCTGAAGGGCGCGCGCATCGTCACCGACATGATCACCGTGACGGGTACCGAGAACCTGCTGATGGCAGCAGTGCTGGCCGACGGCGAAACCGTCATCGAGAACGCGGCGCGTGAGCCGGAAGTCGGTGACCTCGCGCATCTGCTGGTGTCGATGGGCGCGAAGATCGAAGGCATCGGCACGGACCGGCTGGTGATTCAGGGCGTCGACAAGCTGCACGGCGCGAAGCACACAGTCATTCCGGATCGTATCGAAGCCGGCACGTTCCTGTGCGCGGTGGCCGCAGCCGGTGGCGACGTCACGCTGCGTAAGGTGCGTCCGCTGATCCTCGAAGCCGTGACCGAAAAGCTGCGCGAAGCCGGCGTCACGATCGACGAAGGCGACGACTGGATGCGTGTGCGCATGGACAAACGTCCTGCCGCCGTCACGTTCCGCACGTCCGAATACCCGGCGTTCCCGACCGACATGCAGGCGCAGTTCATGGCGCTGAACACGATCGCGGACGGCACCTCGCAAGTGGTCGAAACGATCTTCGAAAACCGTTTTATGCACGTGCAGGAACTGAACCGCCTGGGCGCCAGCATCACGGTCGACGGCAATACCGCGCTTGTGAACGGCGTCGAGAAGCTGTCGGGCGCGAAGGTGATGGCGACCGATCTGCGCGCGTCCGCGAGCCTCGTGATCGCCGCGTTGCGCGCCGAAGGCGAGACGCTGATCGACCGTATCTATCACCTGGATCGCGGCTACGACCGGATGGAAACCAAGCTCAACGCAATCGGCGCGAAGGTGCGCCGCGTGTCCGGGAGCCAGGCATGAGTTCGATGCCGCAAACGTCGTCGTCGCCGGCGGTGAGCGCGCCGCTCACGCTGGCTTTGTCGAAAGGGCGTATCTTCGAAGAAACGTTGCCGCTGCTCGCCGCAGCCGGTATCGAAGTGGCCGAAGATCCGGAAACCTCGCGCAAGCTGATTCTGCCCACGACGGACGCGAACCTGCGCGTGATCATCGTGCGCGCCACGGACGTGCCGACCTACGTCGAATACGGTGCCGCCGACTTCGGCGTGGCAGGCAAAGACGTGCTGCTCGAACATGGCGGCAGCGGGCTGTATCAGCCGGTCGACCTGGATATCGCGCGCTGCCGGATGTCGGTCGCGGTCGCGGCAGGTTTCGATTATGCGAACGCGGTGCGCCAGGGCGCGCGCCTGCGCGTGGCAACCAAGTATGTTGAAACCGCACGTGAGCATTTCGCCGCCAAGGGTGTCCACGTCGACCTGATCAAGCTGTACGGTTCGATGGAACTGGCGCCGCTGGTCGGCCTCGCCGACGCGATCGTCGACCTGGTCAGTTCGGGCAATACCTTGCGCGCCAACAATCTTGTCGAGGTGGAGGAGATCATGCAGATTTCGTCGCGCCTCGTTGTGAACCAGGCGGCGCTCAAGCTCAAGCGCGCTGCATTGCGGCCGATTCTCGACGCGTTCGAACGCGCGTCGAAAGCCGGCTGAGCGGCGGCCCGATGGCGTGAGCGTGACGTGGTCGTGCTTACGCTGTCTCCTTACTCGCTATCAGGCGCGCCTTACCGAAACGGATAACGTATGTCTATCAAGATTCGCAAACTCGATTCCACCGCTCCCGACTTCCACAAGTCGCTGCACGCGGTGCTCGCGTTCGAGGCGAGCGAAGACGAAGCAATCGAGCGCTCGGTCGCGCAGATCCTGAACGACGTGAAGGCGCGCGGCGACGCAGCGGTGCTGGAGTACACGAACCGCTTCGACCGGCTCGACGCGAAGAGCGTCGGCGCGCTCGAATTGCCGATGTCGGAGCTGGAAGCAGCACTCGAAAGCCTGGAGCCGAAGCGCCGCGCGGCGCTCGAAGCGGCGGCGGCGCGGGTGCGCGGCTATCACGAGAAGCAGAAGATCGAGTGCGGCAGCCATAGCTGGCAGTACACCGAAGCCGACGGCACGGTGCTCGGCCAGAAGGTCACGCCGCTCGATCGCGCGGGCATTTACGTGCCGGGCGGCAAGGCGGCGTATCCGTCGTCGGTGCTGATGAACGCGATTCCGGCGCGGGTAGCGGGCGTGCGCGAAATCGTCATGGTCGTGCCTACGCCGGACGGCGTGAAGAATCCGCTGGTGCTGGCTGCGGCGCTGCTGGGCGGCGTGGATCGCGTGTTCACGATCGGCGGCGCGCAAGCGGTGGCGGCGCTGGCGTACGGTACGGAATCCGTGCCCGCTGTCGACAAGATCTGCGGTCCCGGCAACGCGTATGTCGCATCGGCGAAGCGTCGCGTGTTCGGCACGGTCGGTATCGACATGATCGCCGGACCGTCGGAAATTCTGGTGCTGTGCGACGGCACGACCGACCCGCGCTGGGTCGCGATGGACCTGTTCTCGCAAGCCGAGCACGACGAACTCGCGCAATCCATCCTGCTGTGTCCGGACGACGCGTTCATTGCCCGCGTGCATGACGCGATCAAGGAGTTGCTGCCGACCATGCCGCGCCGCGACGTGATCCGCCAGTCGCTCGAAGACCGGGGCGCGCTGATCAAGGTGCGCGACATGGCCGAAGCCTGCGCGATCGCCAACGAGATTGCACCGGAACACCTCGAAATCTCCGCGCTGGAGCCGCATCAGTGGGGGCAGTTGATCCGCCATGCCGGCGCGATCTTCCTCGGCCGCTACACCAGCGAGAGCCTCGGCGATTACTGCGCAGGCCCGAATCACGTGCTGCCTACGTCGCGTACCGCACGGTTCTCGTCGCCGCTGGGTGTCTATGATTTCTTCAAGCGCTCCAGCGTGATCGAAGTCAGCGCGGAAGGCGCGCAGACGCTCGGCGAGATCGCCGCCGAACTGGCCTACGGCGAAGGCTTGCAGGCGCACGCGCGCAGCGCCGAATACCGGATGCGGCATAACAACAACGAACGCAGCTAATGCCAGTAGCGGGCTTCGCGCCGCGAATCTGATGCAGGAAGCAGGCGGTAGGGCATCGAGCCGATGCCCGCCGCGAACTTCAGCGACAGATTGCAGGCGCCCGCCCGTTCAATAACGACAATACAGACGAGCCGGAACGACCCGGATGCCGCCCTGATCGAACAGAGCGGCACGTTCTTCGCGTCCCGTTCCTGAGACCTATGACGACACCACACGACATCATCCGCGGCGACGTGCTCGCCATGACCAGCTATCCGGTTCCGGACGCGACGGGCTTCATCAAGCTCGACGCGATGGAAAATCCGTTTTCGCTGCCGCCGGTGCTGGCCGCGCATCTCGGCGAGCATCTCGCCGGGGTTGCGCTGAATCGCTACCCGGCGCCGCGTCCTGAAGCGCTGATCGAAAAGATCAAACGCGTGATGGGCGTACCGGCAGGCTGCGATGTGCTGCTCGGCAACGGCTCGGATGAAATCATCAGCATGCTGTCGATCGCGTGCGCGAAGCCGGGCGCCAAGGTGCTCGCGCCGGTGCCGGGGTTCGTGATGTACCAGATGTCGGCCAGGCTGGCCAACCTGGAGTTCGTCGGCGTGCCGCTGAAAGCCGATTTCTCGCTCGACACCGACGCGATGCTCGCGGCAATCGCCGAACACCAGCCGGCGATCGTCTACCTCGCGTATCCGAACAACCCGACCGGCACGTTGTTCGACGAGGCCGGCATGGAGCGGATCATCGCCGCGGCGAGCAGGAGCCTGGTGGTGATCGACGAGGCGTATCAACCGTTCGCGCAGCGAAGCTGGCTGCCGCGCGCCGACGAATTCGACAACGTCGTCGTGATGCGCACGGTATCCAAGCTCGGTCTGGCCGGTATCCGCCTTGGCTATCTGGTCGGCAAACGCGTGTGGCTCACCGAACTCGACAAAGTGAGGCCGCCGTACAACACCAACGTGCTGACGCAGGCCGCCACCGATTTCCTGCTCGACCACGTCGACGTACTCGACGCACAAGCCGCGCAATTGCGCGAAGAACGCACGAAACTCGCCGATGCGGTGGCCCGAATTGCCGGGCGCCGAAGTGTTCCCGAGCGCCGGCAACTTCCTGCTGGTGCGGGTGCCCGACGCGTCCGTTCTGTTCGAAACCCTGCTGACCGCGCGGGTTCTGATCAAAAACGTGAGTAAAATGCATCCATTGCTGGCCAATTGCGTGCGTTTGACCGTCGGTTCTCCGGAAGAAAACGCGCAATTGCTCGCCGGACTGAAACTCGTGCTGCATTGAACGGCTTGCCGAACGGCCGCGTGAGCGCTCTCCGCCAATCTGGACAGCGCGCGCGGCCAGCCGTTTTTCCACCCCACACTACTATCGCTTTCTAGCTAGATTCGAGGAATTACCATGCGCCTTGCGGAAGTCGTTCGCAACACCAGCGAAACGCAGATCCGTGTGAAGATCAATCTGGACGGCACCGGTCAGCAGAAGCTGGCCACCGGCGTGCCGTTTCTGGATCACATGCTCGACCAGATTGCACGGCATGGATTGTTCGACCTCGACATCGAAGCGCATGGCGACCTGCATATCGACGACCACCATACGGTCGAAGATACCGGCATCACGCTGGGCATGGCCGTCGCGAAGGCGATCGGCGATCGCAAGGGCATTCGCCGCTACGGCCATTCGTACGTGCCGCTCGACGAAGCGCTGTCGCGTGTCGTGATCGACTTTTCAGGCCGTCCGGGCCTCGAGTTTCATGTGCCGTTCACGCGTGCGCGCATCGGCACGTTCGACGTCGATCTGTCGATCGAGTTTTTCCGCGGCTTCGTGAATCACGCCGGCGTGACGCTGCATATCGACAACCTGCGCGGCCTGAATGCCCACCATCAGCTGGAAACGGTGTTCAAGGCGTTCGGGCGTGCGTTGCGCATGGCCACGGAATTGGACGAGCGCGCAGCAGGACAGATTCCGTCGACCAAGGGCAGCCTCTAAGCGACGCATTGACCCATGCAGCAGGGGGCGTTCGACATGAAACTCGCGCCGCGATGCCGGACCTGAACGAAGGCTGGCATGAGCGTGACTGGCGGCGAAAATCGGCGTCGATGGACAGAAGGCATTGCAGCCAAACTTGAAATGAAAACTTCGATAGCGATTGTGGATTACGGAATGGGCAACCTGCGTTCGGTTGCCCAGGCATTGCGCAAAGCCGCGCCGGAAGCGGATGTGGCGATCGTCGACCGGCCCGAAGCGATTCGCGCGGCCGACCGCGTGGTGCTGCCGGGCCAGGGCGCGATGCCCGACTGCATGCGCAGTCTCGCCGAGTCCGGTTTGCAGGAAGCAGTGATTGAAGCGTCGCGCAGCAAGCCGTTGATGGGCGTGTGCGTCGGCGAGCAGATGCTGTTCGACTGGAGCGCCGAAGGCAATACGCCGGGTCTCGGTCTGTTGCCCGGCAAGGTGCTGCGCTTCGATCTGGAAGGCCAGGTGCAGGACGACGGCTCGCGCTTCAAGGTCCCGCAAATGGGCTGGAACCGCGTGCGCCAGGCGCAGCCGCATCCGCTGTGGGACGGTGTTGCCGACAACGCTTTCTTCTATTTCGTACACAGTTATTACGTGCAGCCGGACAATGCGGCCCATACGTCGGGCGAAACGGTGTACGGTGTGCCCTTTACCTCGGCGGTAGCGCGGGATAACATCTTCGCCACCCAATTCCACCCGGAAAAGAGCGCCGATGCGGGGCTGCGCGTGTATCGCAACTTCGTGCACTGGAACCCGTGAGCGCCTTTCTTCATCCCGTAGCCATGCGACCTCCCGCCATAAGCGGGGTGTCTGCCATGCGCCACAACCGTAGCACCACGATTTCGCTCGACCTGCTCGCGAATGACGCACCGGAAGGGCGTCGAAAGAGTTGTACTAAACTAGCGAAACGGCGTTCCGGCGGACTGGTCGACCAGCCGCTGCCGCCAACCCTCAACCCATTCCCAGACAACACCCGATTGCTATGCTGCTGATTCCCGCCATCGACCTGAAAGACGGTCACTGTGTCCGCCTCAAACAAGGCGATATGGACCAGGCGACGATATTTTCCGAGGAACCGGCGGCAATGGCCCGACATTGGGTCGACCGTGGCGCCCGTCGTTTGCACCTCGTCGACCTGAATGGCGCGTTCGCCGGCAAGCCGAAGAACGAAGACGCGATCCGCGCGATCATCGAGGAAGTGGGCGGTGAGATTCCCGTGCAACTGGGCGGCGGTATCCGCGACCTGAACACGATCGAGCGCTATCTGGACGACGGGCTGTCGTACGTGATCATCGGCACGGCGGCGGTGAAGAATCCGGGCTTTCTGCAGGACGCCTGCACGGCGTTCGGCGGCCATATCATCGTCGGGCTGGACGCGAAAGACGGTAAGGTCGCGACCGACGGCTGGAGCAAGCTGACCGGCCACGAAGTCGCCGATCTCGCGCGCAAGTTCGAGGACTACGGCTGCGAGTCGATCATCTACACCGACATCGGCCGCGACGGCATGCTGCAAGGCATCAACATCGAAGCGACGGTGCGCCTCGCGCGCGCGGTGAAGATTCCGGTGATCGCGAGCGGCGGTCTGTCGAATCTGGCCGACATCGAATCGCTGTGCGAAGTCGAGGACGAAGGCATTGAAGGCGTGATCTGCGGCCGCGCGATTTATTCGGGCGACCTGGACTTCGCGGCGGCGCAAACGCTGGCCGACCGTCTGCGCGAATCGGACGACGCTTAAGGCGGCTACGCGCGGGCGCCGGTTTGCAGGGCGAAGGCGCTGTGCGGCGGGGCCCGTCATGCGGCACGCGCCAGGACGCCCGATGCTCCAGCGCGCATCGCGGCGCGCCAGTGCAGCGCGTCGAGCCGTACGGTAGAGACTTCATCACGCGCGGCGCGACGCGGCTCATCGCGCCGGCACCGTGCCACTTTCCTGCTTCCAGGCAAGCGGCCTCATCAGCGGTATTGGCAGAATTGCAAGATCATGGCTCTAGCTAAACGCATCATCCCCTGTCTCGACGTCACGGCTGGCCGCGTGGTCAAGGGCGTCAACTTCGTCGAACTGCGCGATGCCGGCGATCCGGTCGAAATCGCCCGCCGTTACGACGACCAGGGCGCCGACGAACTCACCTTCCTCGACATCACCGCCACGTCGGATCAACGCGATCTGATCCTGCCGATCATCGAAGCGGTCGCCTCGCAAGTGTTCATTCCGTTGACGGTCGGCGGCGGCGTGCGCGCCGTCGAAGACGTGCGGCGTCTGCTGAACGCGGGCGCGGACAAGATCAGCATGAACTCGTCGGCGGTGGCGAATCCGCAGCTCGTCAAGGACGCAACCGACAAATACGGCTCGCAATGCATCGTCGTCGCGATCGATGCAAAACGCGTTTCCGCCGACGGCGAACCGCCGCGCTGGGAAGTGTTCACGCACGGCGGGCGCAAAGCCACCGGCCTCGAAGCGGTCGAATGGGCGCGCAAGATGGCCGAACTCGGCGCGGGCGAAATCCTGCTGACCAGCATGGACCGCGACGGCACCAAGAGCGGCTTCGACCTCGCGCTCACGCGTGCAGTGTCGGACGCGGTGCCGATTCCGGTGATCGCCTCGGGCGGCGTGGGCAACCTGCAGCATCTGGCCGACGGCATCAAGAACGGTCACGCGGACGCCGTACTGGCCGCGAGCATCTTCCACTACGGCGAGCACACCGTGGGCGAGGCCAAGCGCTTCATGGCCGATCAGGGCATTTCGGTGAGGTTGTGACGTGGTGAATCCCTCGGCAGTGAATTGGCTCGACAAGGTCAGGTGGGACGCGAACGGCCTTGTGCCGGTGATCGCGCAGGAAGCCTCGACGAACGACGTGCTGATGTTCGCGTGGATGAACCGCGAAGCGTTGGTCAAAACCATCGAAACGAGCCGCGCGGTGTATTTCTCGCGCTCGCGCCAGCGTCTGTGGTTCAAGGGCGAAGAGTCCGGCCACGTGCAGCACGTGCATGAAGTGCGGCTCGATTGCGACGAAGACGTCGTGCTGCTGAAGGTCGAGCAGGTGTCGGGCATCGCGTGCCACACCGGCCGTCACTCGTGTTTTTTCCAGAAATTCGAAGGCTCGGTGGACGATGGCGACTGGGTCGCCGTCGATCCCGTGCTGAAAGACCCCGAACACATCTACAAATGACGCAATCCACGCAAACTTCCACGACCGACACGCTGCTGCGCCTCGCGGCGATCATCGACAGCCGCAAGGGCGGCGATCCGGACGTTTCCTACGTGTCCCGTCTGTTCCACAAGGGCGATGACGCGATTCTGAAAAAGATCGGCGAAGAAGCCACCGAAGTCGTGCTGGCCGCGAAAGACACGCGCCACGGCGGCGCGCCGAAGGCGCTGGTCGGCGAGGTCGCGGACTTGTGGTTCCACTGCCTCGTGATGCTGTCGCACTTCGACCTCAGCCCGGCGGACGTGCTCGCCGAGCTCGAGCGCCGCGAAGGTCTGTCGGGTCTCGAAGAGAAGGCGCTGCGCAAGAGCCTCGAGCGCGAACAGAACGGCGATTAAATGCCGATCAGATGGCGTGGCGGTCGATTGCAGCTCAATTGATCGCACCCCGCTTGAAGTTGGCCGCTGCGGCGCCCACATTGCTCTGAACGTATCTGATCGCATCTTCGGGAGGACGCAAGCATGGAACAGTCGCACGAGAGCTATCCGCCGCCGGTCTACCGCAACGCGATGGAACCGGAGCGCGAACGCAGCCTGCGTACGCTCACGCACGTGCTGTACGCGTTGTATGCGGTCCACTGGCTGACGGGCGGTCTGACGATCCTTATCGCGATCATCATCAACTATGTGAAGCGGCCCGATGTGGTGGGCACGCCGTATGAAGCCCACTTTCAGTGGCAGATCCGTTCTTTCTGGCTGTGCCTGCTCGGTTATGCGATTGGCGGGGTGCTGCTGTTCGTCGTGATCGGCATACCGGTTCTATGGGCCGTCAGCATCTGGATGTTGTACCGTATTATCAAAGGCTGGCTGTATCTGTACGATAACAAGCCGCTTGCGAATCCGCGGGGCTGGGTCTGAACGTTGGCCGCTTGACCGCGATTAATCGGGTCCGACCTTCGATCCCGTCACTCTAGCCCGCGGCGCTGCGTTTCTCGCTCCAGTCATACTGCGTCAGGAATACGATGAGTCACGACCCGAATTGCCTTTTCTGCAAGATCGCCGCCGGCGAGATTCCTTCCACCAAGGTCCACGAAGACGACGAATTCGTTGCGTTTCGCGACATCCGTCCCGCCGCCGACACGCATGTGCTGGTGATTCCGCGCAAGCACATCGCCACGCTGTCCCACTGCACCGAAAGCGATGCTCCGCTGCTTGGTAGAATGTTAGTTCTGGTGGCGCGTCTGGCCGACCAGTTTGGCGTGGCGTACACCGGCGGTGAAACGGGCTTTCGCACGGTAATCAATACCGGGCCGGGAGGCGGTCAGGAGGTGTATCACCTGCACGCGCACATTCTCGCCGGACCGCGCCCCTGGCAGCGAATGGGCTGAGATACCGCGTGTGATGGCGTCCATCGCGCATCCTGGTCGTGGACAAGCAACGCCGCCGTTGTTTTTACAGCAATGTAATAACGGCGACGCGGTCCCCCGGCCACAATCACGCGAGTTGTCGGCGAGTGAATCGGAAAGGCCGGCTGTAACGTATAGATGAAGCGTCAGCGCTTCGGGTCACGCCGCAAGGCGCACGAATTTTTTGCCGCATCGCGATGCGGTGTCGGGGTTAAGGAGAGTAGTCATGGGTTCGTTGAGTATTTGGCATTGGCTGATCGTGTTGTTGATCGTAGCGCTCGTGTTCGGCACGAAGAAGCTGCGCAACATCGGTACCGACCTGGGTGGCGCGGTCAAGGGCTTCAAGGAAGGCATGAAGGAAGCCGAAACGCCGGGGACTGAAGCGCAACAGCGCGAACTGCCGCGCAACGGCGCGGTCGATGTGGAAGCGAAGGAAAAGACGCCGAATTCCGGCGATTACCGCTAAAACGCGGCTTACCCGCGTCACTGACGGACATTCCACTTCATGCTGGACCTCGGTCTAACCAAGATGGCGCTGATCGGCGTCGTCGCGCTGGTCGTTCTCGGGCCGGAGCGCCTGCCACGCGTGGCCCGTACGGCGGGCGCGCTGTTCGGCCGCGCGCAGCGGTATATCAACGACGTGAAGTCTGAAGTCACGCGTGAAATCGAACTCGACGAATTGCGTCGGATGAAAACCGAGTTCGAAACGGCCGCGACCAATGTGCATACTTCCGTTCAGGACAACCTGCGCAAGCACGAATCCGAACTGAACGACGCGTGGAACAGCGGCACGTCGGTGTCGCCTAGCATTGCCGGCGGCGCGCTGGAAGACGTCGGTAATTCGACGAGCAATTCGTCCTGGCCGATCAGTACGCCGGCTGCAGCGCCCAAACGCAAGAACTGGCGCGTCAAGCAGACAGCCATGCCCACGTGGTACAAACGTGCCACCACCCGCCGCACGCGCGTGCAATCGGGTGCTGCGCGCGTTGCGCGGCATACGCCGGCCACCATGCGTCGTCCGACGCGGTTCTTCTGATGATCAGAACGACAATCTCTAACCGAGGGCCGGCGTGAGCGACCCCCAGCAAACCCAGACCGAAGGCACTGAAGAGACCTTCATTTCCCACCTCGTTGAATTGCGCGATCGCATCATCCGCGCGGGCATTGCCGTCATCGTGGTGTTCATCGGGCTCGTGTACTGGGCGCCGGACATCTTCCGGCTGTTGGCGCGTCCGCTGATGCAGAACTTGCCGAAGGACGGCAAGATGATCGTCACCGACGTCACCGGCTCGTTCTTCGTACCGATGAAAGTGACGATGATGGTCGCGTTCGTGATTGCGCTGCCCATCGTGCTGTACCAGATCTGGGCCTTCGTTGCGCCCGGGCTTTATCAGCATGAGAAGAAGCTGGTCGTGCCGCTGGTGGGCAGCAGCTACGTGCTTTTTCTGTGCGGCATGGCGTTCGCGTACTTCGTGGTGTTCCCGACCATCTTCCGTGTAATGGCGCACTACAACGCGCCGCTCGGCGCGGAAATGACGACGGATATCGACAATTACCTGAGCTTCGTGCTCACCATGTTCATTGCATTCGGCGTGACGTTCGAGGTACCGATCGTCGTGGTCTTGCTGGTTCGCATGAATCTGCTGACCATCAAGAAGCTGAAGGAAATTCGTCCGTATGTGATCGTCGGCGCGTTTGTGATTTCGGCTGTGGTGACGCCGCCTGATGTGTTTTCGCAGCTGATCCTCGCGATTCCGTTGATCGTGCTGTACGAAGCGGGGATCATCGCGGCGCGTCTGATTGTCGGCAAGCAGCCGGCGGTGATCGAAGAAGCGAGTCCGCCGAATTGAGTGCGGTGTCTGGCGCGAGGTTCACGTGCTGGATACACACAGGCAAAAGCAAAAGGGGCAGTCCGTCATGGACTGCCCCTTTTGCTTTTGCCGGCCGATGGTCAGTCGATGGTCTGTGTTTCGCGGCGATTACCCTTTAGTAGTGAGCCGGTGCCGCGAAGGGAGGCAGTCGCTCGTTAAGCCGCGAGCGCAACGCCGACTCCCTCGCAAACCGACGCATCAACCGCCGTCGTCATCCTGCTGATCGCCGCCGCCGCCGCCGTTATCGTCGGTAGGCTGTTTGGGCGGAGGCGGGCGCTTGCCGATGGTGACATCCAGATCGATCTCGCGCCCTTTACGCACCAGGTGCACCTTCGCGGCCGTCCCCGGCTTGATCTGCGCGATCACGTTCAGAAGACGCGTCGTGTCGGTGATTTCCTCGCCGTTCACGCTGATCAGAATGTCGCCCGGCTTGATGCCTGCGCGATCGGCGGGACCGCTCTTCAACACACCCGCGACAATCGCGCCCGATTTCTGCTCCAGCCCGAACGACTCGGCGATCTCCGGCGTCACGTCCTGCGGCTCGACGCCGATCCAGCCGCGCGTGACCGAGCCGGTCGTGATGATGCTTTCGAGCACGCTACGCGCCGTCGACACGGGAATCGCAAAGCCAATCCCAAGCGAGCCGCCCGAGCGCGAATAAATGGCGGTATTGATGCCGAGCAGGTTGCCGTTCACATCGACGAGCGCGCCTCCCGAGTTGCCGGGGTTAATCGCCGCGTCGGTCTGAATGAAGTTTTCGAACGTATTGATGCCGAGGTGATTGCGCCCGAGCGCGCTGACGATGCCCATCGTCACCGTCTGCCCGACGCCGAACGGATTGCCGATCGCCAGCACCACGTCGCCGACCCGCGTCTGGTCCATGCGCCCGAGTGTGATGGTAGGCAGATTGGTCATGTTGACCTTGAGCACGGCGAGATCCGTTTCCGGGTCGATGCCGATCACCTTCGCATTCGTGGTGCGACCATCGGCCAGCGCGATTTCGATCTGGTCGGCGCCGTCCACGACGTGCTGGTTCGTTAGAATGTAACCTTCCGAACTCACTATTACGCCGGAGCCGAGGTTGGATGCGGGTTGCTCCTCCTGCTTGCGCTTGTTCTTGTCGCCGAAGAAATAGCGGAACAGAGGATCTTTCGCGCGAGGGTCGGGCGGCAGTGAGCCATCCTTGCTGGAGAACACATTGACGACCGCGGGCATCGCCTTTTGCGCGGCATCCGCATAGGACGCCTGGGCTGGCCCGCTGCCGATGCCTGGCGCCACTTCCCGTAGGGCGACGATGGGTTCGGCGAGTTGCTTGCCGAATTGCCCTTGACGCTGGAGCCACTGCGGTTTGAGGGTCGCAATGATGAACATCAGCGCCAACAGCACAGTCACCGCTTGGGCAAAGAACAGCCAAAAGCGTCTAAGCATCTGAAGACTAGAGGTTTATATGGATCGGATCGAACTTGAATTGTACTTGAACAATCTTCTTGAAACCGCGCGCTTCAAGGACTATTGCCCCAATGGATTGCAGGTCGAAGGGCGTCGCCGGATCAATAAGCTCGCGACCGGCGTGACCGCGTCGGTGGCCTTCCTGGAAGCCGCGCTCGATTGGGGCGCCGACGCCGTGCTGGTCCATCACGGCTACTTCTGGCGCAACGAAGCGCCGCAGATAACCGGCCGCAAACACGCGCGTCTGAAGCTGCTGATCGCCAACGATCTCAACCTGTTCGCCTATCACCTGCCGCTCGACGACCATCCCGAGTTCGGCAACAACGCGCAGATCGGCCAGAAGATGGGCTGGATCAGCGACGCGCGATTCGGCGAGAACGACCTCGGCTGGCTCGCCACGTTTCCGATGCCGATCACGCTCGCGCACTTCACCGCGGAAATCGAACAGACGCTCGGCCGCACGCCGCTCGTGTTCGGCGACCCCGATCGCGAACTGCGGCGCGTCGGCTGGTGCACGGGCGCCGCGCAAAACATGTTCGACGCCGCGATCAATGCGGGCGCCGATGTCTATCTGACCGGCGAAGTGTCGGAGTCGGTGATGCATACGTCGGCGGAAAGTGGGGTGGCGTTTCTGGCCGCCGGGCACCACGCAACCGAACGTTTCGGCGTGCAGGCGGTGGGCAAACATCTGTCCGAGCAATTCGATATTGAGCATCGTGTTTATCGATATCTCCGAATCCCGTTTGAATTGAAAGTCTTGCGAATTGCATTAAGACAAGAAAAAGCCTCTGAATAACGCAGAGGGCGCTTAAAAGGAGGTGCAAAAAAGTTTGCGTTCCGTACGGAGAAACCCTGAGTTATCAAGGGCTTCGCACGGTTTTTGGCAATCGGCCCTTGTAAATGGCGACTCCATTCGCGCAAACTAGCGGCGGTAGAAGCGACGTGAAGGAAAAATCCAACTCAGAAGTGGGGCGTGTGATGCGAGACAAAGAAGATGAACGCGTCGACGGCAGCCGCCGGAACTGGCTGGTAGCGACGACCGTAGCAAGTGGCATAGGAGGCGTTGCCATTGTCGTACCCTTTGTTAGTTCGTTTGCACCATCTGAAAAGGCCATGGCCGCAGGCGCCCCGGTCGAAGTTGATATTAGTAATCTCAAGCCCGGCGACATGGTCACCGTCGCCTGGCGCGGCAAACCGGTGTGGGTCATCAACCGCACCGACCAGATGCTCGCCGATGTACAGAAAGCCGATAACGAAGTAGCCGATCCCCGCACAAAAAATCCTTTTTCGATGCCGTTGCCGGAGTACTGCAACAACGAGTTCCGCTCACGTGCTGAGAACAAACATCTTCTAGTCGCCGTCGCCGTGTGCACCCATCTGGGCTGCACGCCGACACCACGCTTCCAGGAGGGTGCGCAACCCAATCTTCCAGATAACTGGCCAGGCGGCTTTCTGTGCCCTTGCCACGGCTCGACCTACGATATGGCCGGCCGCGTCTTCAAGAACAAACCCGCGCCCCAGAACCTCGACATTCCGCGTTTCATGTTCACGTCGGCCACCAGCCTCGTGATCGGCAAGGACGAGAAAGGAGAAGCGTAATGGCGATCGAGCACGATGTAGAGACGACCGGGCTGGTCGGCTGGATCGACCGGCGCTTTCCGCTGACCTCCACCTGGAAAAAACACGTTTCCGAGTACTACGCGCCGAAGAACTTCAACTTCTGGTACTTCTTCGGTTCGCTGGCGTTGCTGGTGCTGGTCAACCAGATCGTCACCGGCATCTTCCTCACGATGAACTACAAGCCCGACGCGACGCTCGCGTTCTCGTCGGTCGAGTACATCATGCGCGAGGTGCCGTGGGGCTGGCTAATCCGCTATATGCACTCCACGGGCGCGTCGATGTTTTTCGTCGTCGTGTATCTGCACATGTTCCGCGGGCTGATGTACGGCTCGTATCGCAAGCCGCGCGAGCTGGTGTGGATTTTCGGCTGCCTGATCTTTCTGTGCCTGATGGCCGAGGCGTTCTTCGGCTACCTGCTGCCGTGGGGGCAGATGTCGTTCTGGGGCGCGCAGGTGATCGTCAACCTGTTCTCGGCGATTCCGTTTATCGGCCCGGATCTGTCGCTGTGGATTCGCGGCGACTATGTGGTTTCGGACGTCACGCTGAACCGCTTCTTCGCGTTTCACGTGATCGCGATTCCGCTGGTGCTGGTCGGCCTGGTGGTCGCCCACCTGGTCGCGCTGCACGAAGTGGGGTCGAATAACCCGGACGGCGTCGAGATCAAGGCGAAGAAGGACCCGGACGGCATTCCGCTCGACGGCATTCCGTTCCACCCGTACTACTCGGTGCACGACTTCATGGGCGTGACGGTGTTCCTCTTCATCTTCGCGGCGATCATCTTTTTCGCTCCGGAAATGGGCGGGTACTTCCTGGAATCGAACAACTTCGTTCCTGCGAATCCGCTGCAAACGCCGCCAGAAATTGCGCCGGTTTGGTACTTCACCGCGTTTTATGCGATGCTTCGCGCGACTACGGATCCATTCAAGATTGTGTTGATGGTCGTGATCGCGTTGCTCGGCCTGCTCGCGCTGGTGCGCGCGCGCGGCAGGTGGAAGCTCGGTCTGCCGGTGCTCGCCGTGCTGGTGATTCTGGCGATGGCGTTCACCGAGTCGAAGTTCTGGGGCGTGGTGGTGATGGGCAGCGCGGTGATTTCGCTGTTCTTCCTGCCGTGGCTCGACCGCTCGCCGGTGAAGTCGATCCGTTACCGGCCGTTTTTTCACAAGGTCTTCTACGGAATCTTCGTGATCGCGTTCCTGACGCTGGGCTTTCTCGGCACTAAACCGCCGTCGCCCGCGTCCACGCTGATCGCGCAGATCTGTGCGTTGATCTACTTCGCGTTTTTCCTCGGTATGCCGTTCTGGACGCGGCTTGGCACGTTCAAGCAGCCACCCGAACGGGTGCGGTTCAAGCCTCACTAATCGCAAGCCAGGAGAACACGAAATGAAGAAACTGCTTTCGACGTGCGTGCTGATCGGCGCGACACTGCTCGCGTTGCTGGCCGCTCCGGCTTACGCGGACGAGAATTTCCCTCTCGACCGCGCGCCGGATAACGCGGACAATTTCGCTTCTTTGCAGCACGGCGCACAATTGTTTGTAAACTACTGCCTGAATTGCCACAGCGCGAACCTGATGCGCTACAGCCGGCTGACCGATCTCGGCATCACGCCGGCCGAGATTCAGTCGAACCTGCTCTTCAGCACGGACAAGATCGGCAACACGATGACCATCGCGATGCGCCCGGAAGACGCGAAAGCGTGGTTCGGCGCAGCGCCGCCGGATCTGTCGGTGGAAGCGCGGGCGCGCGGCAAGGACTGGCTATACACGTATCTGCGCAGCTTTTACCGCGACAATACACGGCCAACCGGCTGGAACAATCTGGTGTATGAGAACGTGAGCATGCCTCACGTGCTGTGGCAGCTTCAGGGGCAGCGTGCGGCGAAATTCGGTGATGAAACCGATGAGAAAACCGGCGAAACGGTACACAAATTTGTCGGCTTCCAGCAGCTCACTCCGGGGACCATGTCGCCGGTAGATTATGATTCTGCTGTGGCCGACCTCGTGTCGTACCTGTCATGGATGTCCGAACCGACCCAGAAAACCCGCAAGCAGCTCGGCGTGTGGGTGCTGTTGTTCCTCGGTATCCTGAGCTTTTTTGCCTGGCGATTGAACGCCGCGTACTGGAAACATATCAAATAATCACGCCGTCACCCGGCGTGGGGCTGGCGCCAGGAAAAACCTGCTGAATGGTTTTTCCGCGCGCTGGCCCTTCAGCTTTTTGAGGAAACGTAAATATGATGGTTCTGTATTCCGGCACTACTTGCCCGTTCTCCCAGCGTTGCCGGCTGGTGTTGTTCGAAAAGGGCATGGACTTCGAGATCCGCGACGTCGACCTGTTTAACAAGCCGGAAGACATCGCTGTGATGAATCCGTACGGTCAGGTACCGATTCTCGTCGAACGGGACCTGATTCTGTACGAATCGAACATCATCAACGAATACATCGACGAGCGCTTCCCGCACCCGCAACTGATGCCGGCCGACCCGGTTCAGCGCGCCCGCGCCCGCCTGTTCCTGCTGAACTTCGAAAAGGAACTGTTCGTTCACGTCGGCACGCTCGAAAACGAAAAGGGCAAGGCTGCCGAGAAGAATCACGAAAAGGCACGTCTTGCGATCCGCGATCGCCTGACGCAGCTCGCGCCGATCTTCCTGAAGAACAAGTACATGCTGGGCGAAGAGTTCTCGATGCTCGACGTCGCGATCGCTCCGCTGCTGTGGCGTCTGGATCACTACGGCATCGAACTGTCGAAGAACGCCGCACCGCTGATGAAGTACGCCGAGCGCATTTTCAGCCGCCCGGCTTATATCGAAGCGCTGACGCCTTCGGAAAAGGTGATGCGTCGTTGAGTTTGGCTTTGGGGCGAGGACTTCACGCATAGACTGCGCGGGTCCGCGCCCGGTAAGAGGACTGTAGATGCAAGAGATTTCCACCAAGCCTTACCTGCTGCGCGCGCTTTATGAGTGGTGCACGGATAACGGCTACACGCCGCACATCGCCGTTCGGGTCGACAACCAGACGCGCGTGCCGCGTCAGTTCGTGCGCGACAACGAAATCGTGTTGAACATCAGCTTCGAGGCGACCAGTCAGTTGCAGATGGGCAACGAGTGGATCGAGTTCAGCGCGCGTTTCTCCGGCAAGTCGCACAAGATCGAAGTGCCGATCGCGAATATTCTTGCGATCTACGCACGCGAAAACGGTCAGGGCATGGCATTCCCGGTCGAGTCGGCGGGCGGCGAGGCGCAGGATTCCGGCGCCGACGCAGAAGCGGTTGACGAGGTAGAAGCACCGGCTGCGCCGCGCGCGGTCGAGACTTCGTCGGCGGCCGATCTGGCGGCGGCGAAAGCCGATAGCGCAACCGACAATCCGCAACCCGACGACGATGGAACAAAAGGTGGCGGAAGGGCTCGCCTTAAGATCGTGAAATGAAGTAGAATCACGGCCTCATGCCGGCTTAGCTCATCAGGTAGAGCGCTTGACTTGTAATCATGAGGTGGCGGGTTCGAGTCCTGCAGCCGGCACCAGTTGTACGAAACGGGGTTTCTGTTCAGTCAGAAACCCCGTTTTTTATTGTCCGCGCGGGTTGGAGATTGTGCTGCCAAGAGGGCGGAATTGGGCCGGATGCGCTGGCCAGCATGAACGCGTCGCACGCGGCATTCAACGTGTCGGCGAGGCGGTCTGAAACTCACGGATGGCTTGCCGGGCTTCACTTCCAGGCTTTCCGAGGCGAGCTTCGCAACAGGTGAAAAGTTGGCAATCTTGCACTCACCGGTGAGGCAAGGAGCGGCCGAAAATCACCATATCTCTTTCACCTTGTCGATTGTGGATTTTTTTGTCTACATTTGCTGCATTTCGATCTCACCTCTAGCCGTCTGGGTCGACGAATAGCGCACCGCGAATCCGCGCCGCAGAGGTACTATTCGGGCGTCAGTCGGCATTGCTATCCAGTATTCCGTCCGGCGGGCAACGCCCCCGACGACGCAACGTCTCATCGCGTCACTCCTGCAACACCGATCCCACCTCATCATGACCAGCCCTGCATTCATTACCTGGCCCGAAGCCGACGGCCCCCGTTCCGCGCGTTGGCGCTCCGAAGCGGCCGTGCCGCCGCCCAGGCGCGTTATCGTCGCCGATGACCGGACGACCGCCGACTCGGCCTACCGCCTCGCCTGCGAAGGCACGGCGCTGCTGTGGAACGGCGACTTCCAGAACGCTCGCCAACTGTTGCAGGCTGTCACTCGCCGATTGGAGCGCAAACCGCGCAAGCAGGGCGAGACGCCGATCGACGCGTTCAACCTGCACCGGCAGGCGCAGTCGCAACGCGCGCGCACGCTCGGCATGATCCTCATTCCGCTCGACGCCGCTTACGGCATTCCGCTTCGCCGCGCGCCGGATGTGGCGCAGGCATGCCTCGAAACCTATGGGCCGTCCGCCGACGAAGCGTCGGTCGTGTCGCTGCGCGAACTGCTCGGACTGATCGGCGCGCACGAGTGGCGCAAGAAGGGCGTCGAAATTCCTGTGCTTGGCGAGCGAATCCATCCGCATTACGGCGTGTTTTCGCCGGTGCGTGGCGAGTATGTGGATCTGGTCGCGCGGACGCCGCTGCCTTCGCTGAACAAGGCGTTCGATATCGGCACAGGCACCGGCGTGCTTGCTGCGTTGCTGGCCCAGCGCGGCGTGAAGAAAATCGTTGCGACCGATCAGGACCCGCGAGCGCTCGCTTGCGCGCGCGAGAACCTCACGCGTCTCGGCTATGACCAGCAGGTCGAGATCGTGCAGGCGGATCTGTTCCCGGACGGCCGCGCGCCGCTCGTGGTATGCAATCCGCCATGGGTGCCGGCGCGGCCCGCGTCGCCGGTCGAATATGCGATCTACGACCCGGAGAGCCGGATGTTGCTCGGTTTCCTCAATGGTCTCGCGGAGCATCTGTCGCCGGGCGGCGAGGGCTGGCTGATCCTGTCGGATTTCGCCGAGCATCTGGGCTTGCGCACGCGGGAGTGGTTGCTGGCTGCTATCGAGAAAGCGGGGCTGACGGTGGTCGGGCGTGAGGACATTCGTCCGCGGCATCCGAAGTCGACCGATGAAACGGATGCGCTGCATAAAGCGCGGATGGCCGAGGTGACGTCGTTGTGGCGGTTGAAGCCGCGGTAAGGGATCGAGTGGAGAGCGTTGACCGGTGAGCATGGCGTCTGCGCGTCAATGCTTGTCGGCAACCTTTCGGATCAGCGCAAAGTGGCGCGGCCAGTGAAGGGGAGGTCGCTGACAACGCAACGAAACCGTGACGCGACAATCGTCGCTTTGCACTTCACGGTCGTGCGTTGAGTAGGTGGGCAGGCGGCCAGCACGTTGCAACCCGGCCTAAGAATGCATCACAACGACGCGCCGCGCGCCTTCAGGTAATCTAGCGCGCCCCTACCAGCCGCCAATCCGCTAGCGAAACAGGCCGTCAGCAGATAGCCGCCAGTCGGCGCCTCCCAATCGAGCATCTCGCCCGCGCAGAATGCGCCGGGCAGACCTTCGATCATCATACGCGCGTCGAGCGCTTCGAACGGAATACCGCCCGCCGTGCTGATTGCCTCAGCAATCGGCCGTGCGCGTACGAGTCTCACCGGCAGCGCCTTGATCGCTTGCGCGAGGACTTCAGCGTCCGAGAAGGCTTCCTTCGACAAAATCTCATGCAGCAACGCCAGTTTGACCCCGCCAATCCCGATCCGGCCGTTCAGGTGACTCGACATCGAACGTGAACCGCGTGGGCGTGTGACTTCTGCGACCACTCGCTCGAGCGCCAGGCCTGGCGCCAGATCCAGCGAAATCGTCACGTCCCCGTCGGCCAGAATCCGCTCGCGGATGAACGCCGACATCGCATAAATCAGGCTCCCTTCCAGGCCCGTTTCGGTCAAAAGTATTTCACCTTGTCGATTGTGGACTTTATTGTCTACATCGGTGAGGGTGATCGCCACCGGCTTGACCGGTTGACCCGCGAAGCGCTCGCGCAGGTAAGGGCTCCAGTCCGCATCGAAGCCGCAGTTCGCCGGGCGCAACGGCGTGACCGGCACGTCGCGCGAGGTCATCAGCGCAACCCAGGCGGCGTCAGATCCGAGGCGTGGCCAGCTTGCGCCGCCAAGCGCGAACACCACGGCGTCGCAAGTCACGGTTTGCTCGCCGTCGGGCGTCGCGAAGGTCAGCGCGTGTGTGGTGGCGGTGTCACCAGCGGAAGGCGCGGCCCAACCGCTCCACTTATGCCGCATGTGAAAGCGCACGCCCCTTTCTCGCAATCGATGCAGCCAGGCTCGCAGCATCGGCGCCGCCTTCATATCGGCGGGGAAAACCCGTCCCGAACTGCCGACAAAAGTCTCGACGCCCAATCCTTGCAACCAGGCCCGCAACTCGTCCGGCCCGAAGGCGTCGAGCAGCGGAGCAATCTGCTCGCGGCGCGCGCCGTAGCGGCCAAGAAACGGCTCCAGCGGTTCCGAATGCGTGATGTTCATCCCGCCTTTGCCCGCCATCAGGAATTTGCGGCCGACGGACGGCATCGCGTCATAGACGTCGACCTGCACGCCCGGACGGGCGAGTGCCTCGGCGGCCATCAAGCCAGCGGGGCCGCCGCCAATGATGGCGACACGGACGGAATCGAACGAGGATGACATGCGGACCTGCGAGGTAAGCGGAAGAGGCGGCGCGTCGGCGGGATCGGATGATCGGGCCGCGCGAAGGGCGCTATTTTCACATCGCGGGCAGCGCAGGGCAAACCGGCGGCCACCAAGGCGCGTCACAACAACGCCGATCCGGAGCGCGCGCTCTGGCCGGTGCGTTACGCGATCAGGCCGCTGTGAGGGCCGTCGCGATGGATTTTGCCGAGCCTTTGCCGGACTTGGCTAATACCCGAAGCGAACTATACTTTTCAAACACCTTCCATCCGACGCGACTCGCGCATTTCCTCACGCGTTAAGTTGAGACCGTCAGCCGTTTTCTTCGTTCGACAAAGCCTGAGTGACCTCCGCGCTCGCGCTTGCACTCGCAGTCGCGTAGCCACCGCCGGCTGCGTTCACGAACGCCGCAACGGCGCGACGGAAAGGACCACGCAGATTCGCGCGTGCGCTGCCTGCATGGATGTTCGATGGCCAGCATGGATCGATCAAGGAGACTGCCATGACCCGCAAATACATCGACTGCCGCGAGTTTCCGAGCGAAACGAACTGTACGGTCGCCTTATCCGCCGACACGGAGAGCGAACTTCTCGACGCCGCCGTCCAGCACGCGGTCACCGTGCACAAACACACGGATTCACCGGAACTGCGCGCGCAACTCAAGACGCTCTTTCACGACGGCACGCCCCCGGTCGAAGCACAGCGCGCCTAGCCGCGCCGTCACCAAAGAGAACGCCGCGACCTGCTAGAGCAGCACGAAGCCGCCTTTGCAAATCGCGGCGTTGTCGCCGTTTTATCTTTATCTGCTGCGACGACCCTACACGCACTAACCGGGATAGGCCTCATCCACCTTCAACCCGGCCAGCTTGAAAATCACTCGCAGCGTTTGTGGCTTGATATCGCGCCGCGACGCAAGCGTCGTCATCACGAAGTCGAGCACCTTGGCGTACTTGAGCATGGTCAGACACGTTTCCATGTCGACGCTGCCGTCGCGCATGACTTCCGCGAGACGCAGCATTTCGGTGGAAATATCGCGCGCCATCTCCAGTTCGAGCTGTTGCTTCTCTGACCAGGCTGGCGTTGCGACGAGCTTCGCCAGCATTTCCTGAAACTTCTGTTCGACGTTTCCGTTGGGTACCGTATCCATTGCCGCCTCATCTATCCGAGCGCGCGTCCGGTTAGTGTCTCGGCGCGCTGCTGGTTACGTAACGTTCGGTCCGTGTTCCGGGACCGCCCTCCCCACATGCATCCGGTTCGCGTGAACGTGTCACGGCCGCCAGCCTTTTGTTATCAGCGATCTGCCTTGCGCGAAGTGGCTTTGCCGGTGCGCACGCTATCGCCAGCTACTGCCCGGAACGCCCGCGTAGTGCCATTCGAGCAGGAAGTGTTCCAGGTTGAGGGCATTTCTTGCATGGTCAGCGCGGCTCCTTCGGTAAGCGGGCCGCACTTTGGGTAAACTGGCAGCAACTTTTCCCTTTTTCCGTCATCTGTCGCACGTTCGTCCTGCAATTGATGGCGCTCCCCCCACGATGTCCAGCAAAACCCACGAAATCCGTCCGAACCAGTCCGTCGAACTCCTGAAGGAACTCCACATCCTCACGCGTGACGGCAAGATGAATCAGGACAGCCGCCGCAAGCTGAAACAGGTCTACCACCTGTTCCAGTTCATCGAGCCGCTGCTCAAAGACCTCAAGGACAACCAGGGCAACCTGACCCTCGTCGACCACGGCGCGGGCAAGTCATATCTAGGTTTTATCCTCTACGATCTTTTCTTCAAGGAGTTTCAGGACGCCGCGGGTGGGGCTTCGCACATTTACGGCATTGAAACGCGCGAGGACCTCGTGACGAAGTCCGAAGAACTGGCCGCGCGGCTCGGGTTCAACGGGATGTCGTTCCTGAATCTGTCGGTGGCGGAGTCGATCACGTCGACGCGTCTGCCCGCCGAAATCGACATCGTGACCGCGCTGCACGCATGCAATACCGCCACCGACGACGCGATCCGCTTCGCGCTCGAAAAGAAAGCGAAGTACATCGTGGTCGTGCCCTGTTGTCAGGCTGAGGTGGCGGGGGTGTTGCGGCAGAACAAGCAGAAGTCGCTCGCGAACGCGTTGACCGAGATCTGGCGGCATCCGCTGCATACGCGGGAATTCGGCAGCCAGATCACCAATGTGCTGCGCTGTTTGCAGCTCGAGGCACACGGATATCAGGTCAGCGTGACGGAACTCGTGGGCTGGGAACATTCGATGAAGAACGAACTCATCATCGCGCAGTACAAGGATTTGCCGCGGCGGCGGCCGGCCGAGCGGCTCAATGAAGTGATGGAAACGCTAGGAATCGGCGAATTGAAGGAGCGCTTTTTCGTCGAGGCCAGTGCGGCCTGAGTCAGGTGTTCCGGTCAGCGTTTCATCAACTCGTTCCAGCCGGCGAGGCCGATGCGCCTTAGCGTTTCCTGATTGCGTTCGTAGATAGCTTCCGCATCGGGGAACGCCTCCACCGCGCGCTCGATGCTGTCCTCGCGCAGCAAATGCAGAATCGGGTAGGGCGCGCGGTTCGTGTAGTTTTCGATGTCGTCCGCCTCGCTGTCTTCAAACTGATAAGCGGGATGAAAGCTGGCGATCTGAACGATCCCTTCCAGCCGCAGCTGCTTGATCATTCGCTCGGCGAAGAACAGGCAGTCGTTGTAGTCGAGGAAGTCGCCGAGCGCGCGCGGCAGGATTAACAGCGTGGTGTCGACGGCGTTGGGATCGGCGGCGACCAGAGTCTGAAGCTCGGCTTCGAGATCGGTCAATACGCCTTCCATGTCCACGGCATCGCTGACGGCGTAGCGAATCTGTCCCTTCACGTGCACGGCCTTCGCAAACGGACACAGATTCAGTCCGATCACGGCTTCGGTCAGCCAGTGACGAGTGGCGGCGATAACGGCATCGTGGGATTCGGCAGGCAATGGCATGGCGGGACAACGCTGGAGGAAAAGCGTTATTTTACTGGCGTAGCTCAGACGGGCCGCCTTTCACCGCTTGTTCCACCGCTCATTTCACCACAAGCCGCCGCGATCAACTGTGCAGCCACCTTCGGCGCGATCCGAATCGGGCCGCATCCCGGCCCATAAGTCTGACTCGCCGCATACACTCCTTCAATCATCAACCCCAGCGAATCCGCCAGCGCTTGCGGATCCTCTGCGCAGGCGGCGGTCGTCAATTCGAGCAGCCGCGCCATCAGACGTTGCTTGTTGCGGAACACGAACTGCCGCGCCGGATGCTCGGGATCCGGAAACTCCACCGACACGTTCACAAACGGACACCCGCGATAGTCGTCAATCGACGCCCGCTTCGCGAGGTCGTCGAAATACTGCTGAAGCTGCTTCGCCGGCTCGCCGGGATGTTTGGCGAAACTCTTCTCGACATACCCGAAGAACTGCTCGTCTTTCTGCTCCAGATACGCCATCACCAGTTCGTCTTTCGATGAAAACTGGCGATACAAACTCATCTTGTTCACGCCGGCCCGCTCGACCACCGCGTCGACACCGACCGTGCGCACCCCTTCGCGATAAAACAGTTCGCCCGCGGCCCTCAGCAGATGCTGCTGCGCCTGTGGCCCAGCAGTTTGTGCGCCGCGCGCGCGCCTTGCGCGGACTGGCTTGTCGGTTTCACTATCGGACATGGGACCACCTGAATTGAATTGACGCCTTGACATGTTACCGAGCAGTAACTAACATCGCAACCACAATTGTGACCGATCTGTCACAAGTCTCTTACCAAAGCGGTAACAATGGAAGTGCGGCGGCTGGTCGGTCAGGCGTCGATGGGAGAACCAATGAACTGGGCAGCGAGATTGATTGGCGGGCGTTTCCACTACGGCTGGTTGACTGTCGCGGTGGTGTTTCTGGTGCTGCTGGCGGCAGCCGGCACGCGCGCCACGCCGAGCGTAATGATGGTGCCGCTCGAGCATCAATTCGGCTGGAGCCGCGCGACGATCTCGCTCGCCATCTCGGTGAACATCGCGCTTTATGGGCTGATGGGGCCGTTCGCGGCGGCGGCGATGCAACGCTTCGGCATCCGTCCGACACTGCTGGCCGCGCTCGGGACGATGGCGGCCGGCGTTGCGCTGTCGTCGCTGATGACGCATCCGTGGCAGATGGTGCTGATCTGGGGCGTGATGGTCGGCGGCTCGACGGGTGTGGCGGCGCTGTCTTTGTCGGCGACCGTGGTGACGCGCTGGTTCACCACGCGGCGCGGCCTGGTCATGGGCATTCTCACCGCCAGCTCGGCCACTGGCCAACTCGTCTTCCTGCCGATGCTCGCCGCGATTGCCGAGCATGACGGCTGGCGTCAGGTCGTGTGGGTCGTTGCGCTGGCGGCGGCGGTGGTGATTCCGCTCGTCGCATTTCTGCTGCCCGAACGTCCGGCCGACATGCAGCTGCGTCCTTACGGCGAGCCGCACGACGCGCCGGACACGAGCACCGTCAATAAGCAGAATCCGCTGGCCATCGCCTTCGGCACGCTTGCGATGGCGAGCAGGACGCGCGACTTCTGGCTGCTGTTCTTCAGCTTTTTTATCTGCGGCGCGAGCACCAACGGTTACGTCGGCACGCATCTGATTGCGATGTGCGGCGATTACGGGATGACGCAAGTGCAGGGCGCGTCGCTGCTCGCCGCGATGGGCATCTTCGATCTGTTCGGCACGACATTGTCGGGCTGGCTGTCGGACCGCTTCAATAGCCGCGTGCTGCTGTTCTGGTACTACGGGCTGCGCGGCTTGTCGCTGATGTATCTGCCGCACGCTTTTGGGATCGACTTCTTCGGTTTGCCGCTGTTCGCCGTGTTCTACGGCCTCGACTGGATCGCGACTGTGCCGCCCACCGTGCGCCTGGCAACGGACGTCTACGGCAAGGAATCGGCGCCCGTGGTGTTCGGCTGGGTGGTGGCGGGCCATCAACTGGGAGCGGCTTTCGCGGCGCTCGGCGCGGGCATGTTGCGCGCGAGCCTGGGCACTTACACGGTGGCGTCGATGATTTCGGGCGGCTTGTGCCTGGTCGCGGCGGTGATCGTCCTGCAAATCAACCGGCCGGCCAAAGTTCCGCAGACGCAGGCGGTGTAACACGGCGCGCCGCAAGGGTTCTGAAAAGTCTGATGGATCGAACGGTCGACGGCCCCTATGTGGGGCCGTTTCCTTTTCCACGCCGCACGCAGACAAACTGCCCGCCAGTTGGAGCACGAGCGCCGAAGCCCGGGTATGCTATGTGGCCCCGGGCGCCCGCCCGGCGATCATGAATTTCGACCGAGAGAAGCGCATGACCAACAAACCCGCCCCTACCGCAGTTGCCATCCACGAGCTGATTGCAGGCCGCTGGAGCCCGCGCGCGTATTCGAGCGAGCCGGTGAGCCGCGAGAACCTGCGTGCCGTGCTCGAAGCGGCTCGCTGGGCACCGTCTTCGTATAACGCGCAACCGTGGCGGTTTCTCGTATTCGACCGCAGTGTCGATGAAGTTTCGTTCAAGCAGGCTTTTGCCACGCTGGTGCCGTTCAACCAGGGCTGGAATGCATCCGCGCCGGTGCTGATTGCCGTGACCACGCACACGCTCACCAACAAGGGCGAAGTGAATCGCTGCGCGCCGTACGACGCGGGCGCCGCCGCAATGGCTTTGGTATTGCAGGCGCATGCGCTCGGTCTCGCTGCGCATCAGATGAGCGGTTTCGATCCGAACGCGTTGCGCACGGCCTTCAATGTGCCGAACGACGTCGAAGTAATCGCGATGATTTCGCTCGGTCATTACGGCGACGTCGACAAGCTCGACCCGGTGCTGCGCGAGCGGGAGAAGTCGGTGCGTCAGCGTTTGCCGCTGGCCGATATCGCTTTTGGCGGCGGCTGGAAGAAGGCGCTCTAAGCGGCTCGCTTCGGCTTTCTATTTGAAGCAGCGAAACAGGCAAAACGCGCGGTGCAGTTCAGGCCGCGCGTTTTTTATTACGCGGTGTCCTCGCGATCGCCGTCGCCGTCCGCAACGCTCGACAGCGGTGCCGCGACGTTTTCCAGCGACTTGCGCTCCGCATCCACGCCCCAGATCGCCGCGATGACAGCCGCCGCAAGCATCAGCCCCGAGCCGACCAGATAGCCCGAAAACACCGCGCTGCGTTGATGCGTGTCGATCAGCCGGCCAAAAAATGCCGGTCCGGCGATGCCGCCGAGCGCTGTCCCGAACGCGTAGAAAACCGCAATCGCCAGCGCACGGATTTCGAGCGGAAAAGATTCGCTGACCGTCAGATACGCCGAACTCGCCGCCGCCGACGCGAAAAAGAAAATCACCATCCACGCGATGGTCTGCGTGACCACAGTGAGCATCTGCTGCTCGAACAGGTAGCCGCTGAGGGTCAGCAGAATCGCGGACAGGCCGTAAGTCGTCGCGATCATCTTGCGTCGTCCGATCACGTCGAAAAGGCGCCCGAGCAGCAAGGGCCCGAGGAAATTGCCGAGCGCGAACGGCAGCAGGTACCAGCCGATGTGGTCGCCCGGCACGTGATAGAAATCGGTGAGCACCAGCGCGTAAGTGAAAAAGATCGCGTTGTAGAAGAAGGCCTGTGCGGTCATCAGGCTCAGGCCGACCAGAGCGCGTCGGCGGTGGACGTTGAAGAGCGTGTGGAAAACCTCTTTCAACGGCGTGTGACCGCGTGCGCGCAAACGCAGGCGGCTCAGGTGCTCGTCGGACAGCGTGTGGCCTTCGGCGCGAAAACGCGCTTCGATGCCTTCGACAATCGAACGCGCATCGCGCTCGTCGCCGTGCGTCAGAAGCCAGCGCGGACTTTCGGGCACCCAGATGCGCATCGGCAGGATCGCCAGAGCCAGCACCGCGCCGATGAAGAAGCACGCGCGCCAGCCCCAGTCGGTGGGCAGCAGGTGAGGATCGAGCAACACCAGCGAGCCTGCAGCCCCCAATCCCGCGCCAATCCAGAACGTGCCGTTGATGCCGAGATCGGTCCAGCCGCGCACCCGCGCCGGCGTGAACTCCTGAATCGTCGAATTGATCGCCGTATATTCGCCGCCGATCCCGCGCCGGTCAGGAACCGGAACAGCAGGAAACTCGCCAGATTCCACGACAGCGCCGTTGCCGCAGTAGCCGCCAGGTACAGCGCGAGCGTGATGAAAAACAGCTTGCGCCGGCCGAGCCGGTCGGTCAGCCAGCCAAAACCGAGCGCCCCAAGCACCGCGCCCGCGATGTAGGCACTCCCGGCGAGACCCACGTCGGCGTTGGTAAAGCGCAACGCCGGGCTGGATTTCAACGCGCTCGCCACCGCGCCCGCCAGCGTCACCTCCAGGCCGTCGAGCAGCCACGTCACGCCTAGCGCCACCACGATCAGCGAGTGAAAGCGGCCCCACGGCAAGCGGTCGAGCCGCGACGGCAAATCCGTTTCAATCAGGCCAGCGTTTTTTTCGTCGACAACGGCGGTGGGCGGCGCGCTCATTGCTGGAGGTCTCCTGAATAAAGAAATTTGGCGGCGTATCCTGTCCGAAAGAGCAAAATTCGTTCCGTTGAACGCAGCTTTTGCGTTTTTCGTGGCTATCCGAGGACGTTAGTTGATGCTGATCGAGCTTTCGTGTTACAAAGCCGCTCCCCTTTCTGTCCGCGCCAGCCGTGAGCGGCGATTCCTGCCATGAACTATTGCGCGATTGACTTCGGTACTTCCAATTCGGCCGTAGCCGTGCCTGACGGCGCGCAGCTCAAGCTTGCGCCGGTCGAAGGCGCCTACACGACGCTTCCCACCTCCGTCTTTTTCAACACCGACGAAGACACCCGCGAGTTCGGGCGAGCGGCACTTGCCGCTTATATCGACGGCTTCGACGGCCGTCTGATGCGCTCGATGAAAAGCATCCTCGGCTCGCCGCTTGCTGAGAATTCCACCGATCTCGGCGACGGCACCGCCATCAAGTACACCGATGTCATCGCGATCTTCGTCGACCATCTGAAGCGTTCGGCCGAAAAGAGCGCTGGCGCGCGCGATCAATCGCGCGGTGCTGGGCCGCCCGGTGTTTTTCGTCGACGACGACCCGCGCGCCGATCTGATGGCGCAGCAGCAGCTCGAAGCGGCGGCGCGTTCGGTCGGTTTGCGGGAAATCCACTTCCAGTATGAGCCGATCGCCGCCGCGTTCGACTACGAGTCGCATCTGACAGAAGAAGGGCTCGTGCTGGTCGCCGACATCGGCGGCGGTACGTCGGACTTTTCGCTCGTGCGAGTGGGGCCGGAGCGGATGAAGCGGGTCGAGCGCAAGGACGACGTGCTGGCGCATCACGGTGTGCACGTCGCCGGTACTGATTTCGACCGCCGCGTCGAGCTCACGACAATTCTGCGCGAACTTGGCTATCAGTCGCTGGATCCGGAAGGGCGCGAAATCCCGAACCGGATCTATTTCGATCTGGCGACCTGGCACCTGATCAACACGGTCTACGCGCCGAAACGCGTCAGCGAACTCGCGCTGATGCGCCACCTGTTCATCGAGACCAAACATCACGACCGGCTGATGCGCGTCGTGGAGCGCCGCCTTGGGCACGCGCTGGCCGCGCACGCGGAGGAAGCGAAGATCGGCGTGGCGGCGGGCGGTGAGACCCTGATCGATCTCGACGAAGTGGAAGACGACCTGCGCCTTGCCTTCGACGAAGCGCAACTGATCAAAGCCGGTCAGGACGAAACGTTGCGCATCGTGCAGGCGGCGCGTGACACGGTGCAGGCCGCGGGCGTCGCGACCCGCGACGTCAGACGCGATCTACTTCACCGGCGGTTCGACAGGTCTCGCGTTTCTATCGGGCGCATTAGCGGCGGCATTTCCTGACGCTAAAGCGGTATTCGGAGATCGACTCGCCAGTGTCGCAACCGGACTCGGTATTCACGCACGCCGTATCTTCGGATAAACCCGAACTTAATCAATCGCGTATCGCGAAGATAATCAGTCTATTCAATTATCGATTCAATTGCGCTGGATATAAAAAAACCCCGCCGAGGCGGGGTTTTTTTGCGTCCAGAAGGAAGCGAGCCTGCTTACGCCGGCTTGATGTTAGCAGCTTGCTTGCCCTTCGGGCCCGTCTTGACTTCAAACGTAACCTTTTGGTTTTCTTGCAGCGTCTTGAAGCCTTCCGTGCGGATTTCCGAGAAATGCGCGAACAGATCTTCGCCACCGCCGTCCGGCGTGATGAAGCCAAAGCCCTTTGCGTCATTGAACCACTTGACGGTACCGGTTTCCATATTACTTGTTCCTAAAGATGGTAAATAAGGCCGAAGCCCAGAAAGTGCATGAAAATCAAGGAAGGGGGTAATGGGACAACCGGAGTACCGTTGATGGGCGACCTACGAAAGACCAATTCACTCGCCGCTTGAAATCCTGCCCGGACGTTATACGGCGATTTCGAGAGAAGGTCAACAGTCTCCCCAAAACTTTACGAATATTCGACTAGCAGGCGCGGAATTTGCTTACAAAGCTTGCTGCCTGTTTCAGAAATTTGCCAGGGAGAACCCTTGGTTTCGCTGCATCGACGACGGTGCAACCGTTAAACTACGCGCCGCGCGTCGGTTGCACCTGTCTGGAATGGAACCCGTCGCGCATGCATGCGCGTCACCCCGTCTCCAGCGCCACAAGCGATGTCACGCGGTGCCGACATGGTTCTGATACAGGAGAAGACGTGAAAAGTTCTATACAACGGAACATCGGGCCGTTCGCGCTGATGCTGACGGGCCTCGGTTCGATCATCGGATCGGGCTGGCTGTTCGGCGCGTGGAAGGCCGCAAAAATTGCCGGTCCCGCTGCCATTTGTGCATGGGTGATCGGTGCAGTCGTGATTCTCGCGATTGCTTTGACCTATGCCGAACTCGGCGCGATGTTCCCGGAGTCGGGCGGGATGGTGCGTTACGCGCGCTATTCGCATGGCGCGCTGGTGGGTTTATCAGCGCGTGGGCCAACTGGATTGCGATTGTCTCGGTGATTCCAATCGAGGCTGAAGCATCCATTCAATATATGAGTACGTGGCCCTATCCATGGGCGCATGCGCTATTCGTGAACGGGTCATTAACGACTAACGGGCTATTACTGTCCGCGGGTCTCGTGATCATTTACTTCCTGCTGAACTACTGGGGCGTGAAACTGTTTGCGCGCGCCAATTCGGCGATCACGATCTTCAAGTTCCTGATTCCTGGCGCGACGATCCTTGGCTTGATGCTGACGGGTTTTCATAAGGAAAACTTCGGCGATGCGAGGTAGTTTCGCGCCGTACGGCTGGTCGTCGGTATTTACGGCGGTCGCGACGAGCGGCATCGTGTTCGCGTTCAACGGTTTCCAGAGCCCGATCAACCTGGCGGGTGAAGCGCGCAATCCGGCCAAGAGCGTGCCGTTCGCGGTGATCGGCTCGATTCTGCTGGCGCTCGTGATCTACGTGCTGTTGCAGATCGCGTATATCGGCGCGGTGAACCCGAGCGACGTGATGAAGGGCTGGAGCCACTTCAACTTCGCTTCGCCGTTCGCGGAACTCGCGATTGCGCTGAACCTGAACTGGCTCGCGATCCTGCTGTACGTCGACGCATTCGTCAGCCCGAGCGGAACCGGTACGACCTACATGGCGACCACGACCCGCATGATCTACGCGATGGAGCGCAACAACACGATGCCGAAGATGTTCGGCAACGTGCACCCGTTCTACGGCGTGCCGCGTCAGGCGATGTGGTTCAACCTGCTGGTGTCGTTCATTTTCCTGTTCTTCTTCCGGGGCTGGAGCTCGCTGGCGGCGGTGATTTCGGTCGCGACCGTGATCTCTTATCTGACGGGCCCGATCAGCCTGATGGCGCTGCGCCGCGCGGCGACGGACCTCGATCGTCCGCTGCACATCGCCGGCATGAAGGTGATTGCGCCGTTCGCGTTCACCTGCGCGTCGCTGATCCTGTACTGGGCGAAGTGGCCGCTCACCGGCGAAATCATTCTGCTGATGGTCGTCGCGTTGCCGGTGTACTTCTACTTCCAGGCGAAGTCGGGTTTTGCAGGCTGGGGCCGCGATCTGAAGGCGGCGTGGTGGCTGGTCGCCTATCTGCCGGTGATGGCGGTGCTGTCGCTGATCGGCAGCAAGGAGTTCGGCGGTTACGGCGTTCTGCCGTACGGTTGGGACATGCTGGTGGTGATCGCGTTCTCGCTGGTGTTCTACTACTGGGGCGTCAGCAGCGGTTATCGCTCGGAATACCTCGAAGAGCGTCAGACGCACGACGAAGTGCTCGAAGGCATGGGCGCGCATTAATTTTTTGCTGCGCTGAATGCTGGTTGCCGGCTCCTGACTTGGGTCCGGCGGATTGAAAAAAGCCCGCCTGAGTTTGAGCTCAGGCGGGCTTTTTATTTGTGACGGCGCGGCGGCGCCAGCATCAGGCGGTGCCGAACACGTAGTTCGTCATGGCCAGCGAACGCTGGAACGTGCCGAGCGACTGGATGCCCAGCGAATAATCGTCGTCGGCGGCGCCCAGCGCGGCGAAGACGGGCAGCAGATGTTCGTCCGTCGGATGCATCAGCACTGCGTGCGGCGCCTGGCGACGGTAATCGAGCAGCGCGTCGATGTCGTGCGCGGCGAGCCTGTCTTCAAACCAGTCGGTGAATTCCGTGACGCGCGGATCGGCGTCTTCTGGACGCGCCGAGAAATCGGCGGCGCGCAGATTGTGCGTGATCTGGCCGGAGCCGATCACCATCACGCCGTCGTCCTTCAGCGCACGCAGCGCGCGGCCCACGCGGAAGTGGTGCGCGGCGTCCCTATGCGGCTGGATCGACAACTGCGCGATGGGCATCTCGGCGTGCGGGAACATCAGCAGCATCGGCACCCAGGCGCCGTGGTCGAGCCCGTGAGGCTGGGCGTCCGCGAGAATGCCGCTCTCGCCTAGCAGCGCGGCAGCGCGGCGTGCGACGTCGGGCGCGCCGGGAGCCGGATACTGGATCTCGTACAACTGGCGCGGAAAACCATAGAAGTCGTGGATGGTCTCCGGAGCCGTCGACGTGCTCGCCACGGGCTGCGCGGTGCCCCAGTGGGCCGACAGCATCAGGACGGATTCCGGACGCGGTAACTGAGCGCTCAGCGAGCCGAATTCGGCGGACGGCATCGACGGGTCGATCGGCAGCGTGGGCGCGCCGTGGGAAAGGAAAAGCGAGGGAAGGCGGTTCATGGCAGCAACGCTGCCGCGTGGACGCGGCGCAGAAGTGGGGTTGCTAACAATATAGGCCCGCACTCTAGGTTTGATAAACGGGCTAAATCAGAATTGATTGTGTCGCCATTGTTATCAATCGAGTTCGCGCTTCGACGATTTTACTGGCCAGAAGAAGGCGCGCAGCAAGAGTTGCGACCGGGAGCTATTCCTGAGGACCGCGCAACCCGGCCCATGCAGGCGACAACGCAGGCCCGAGCGCAAACAGATCCAGCACGCGCGCCACGGTGTGATCGACCATTTCGTCGATCGAGGTGGGCTGGTTGTAGAAAGCAGGCAGCGGCGGGAAGATCACGCCACCCATTTCGGTCACGGCCGTCATATTTCGCAGATGCGCGAGGTTGAACGGCGTTTCGCGCACGAGCAGCACGAGCCGGCGGCGCTCTTTAAGCGTGACATCGGCGGCGCGGGTGATCAGGTTGTCCGAAAAGCCATGCGCGACGCTCGCGAGCGTTCTCATCGAACAGGGGGCGACGACCATGCCGTCGGTGGCAAACGAGCCGGACGCGATACTCGCGCCGACGTCGCGCACCGAATGAACGACATCCGCGAGCGGATGCACGTCTTCTTTGCTCAACTGGAGTTCGTGCTGGATATTGAGCCAGCCCGCGCTCGATATCAGCAGATGGCTTTCGACGCCGCCGAGCCTGCGCAGCGTTTCAAGCAGCCGGATGCCGTAGATGGCGCCGGTTGCGCCGGTGATCGCGACGATCAGCCGGCGGGGCGCCGCAGCGCGTGTTTCCATGGCTCGCGGCGCCTTATCGGGGAAGCTTGGGAGCAAACGTCCGGACGGCGCCGATCAGGCCGCGGCGAACAGTTGCTGCAGTTCGCCCGATTCGTACATTTCCATCATGATGTCCGAGCCGCCGATGAACTCGCCCTTCACGTAAAGCTGCGGAATGGTCGGCCAGTTCGAGAACGTCTTGATGCCCTGGCGGACTTCGTCGTCTTCGAGGACGTTGACGGTTTTGATTTCACCGACGCCGCATGCCTTCAGGATCTGGATGGCACGGCCGGAAAAGCCGCACATCGGAAACTGGGCCGTGCCCTTCATGAAGAGGACGACGTTGTTGTCGTCGACGATTTGCTTGATGCGTTGTTGCGTATCCATGACTGACCTTGCGGTTCCGTGATGTGTAGGGAATAGGCTGAAATGATAGCGGATTTCGGTTCGGCCGGCCGAGGAGCCGCTTTATCCGGTTGCTGCAGACGGCGCGGCTTTCAGGCTGCGGCCGCTCGAAACGCCGCCGCTGATCCGTTCGATACCGGCGAGATCGCGCTCCGAGCGAACTTGCGCGAAGCCTTGCGCCGTCAGCAGTTCGCGGACGGCTTCGGCCTGGTCGTAGCCGTGCTCGATCCACAACACGCCGCTGGCGCGAGACGCGCCGGCGCGCCGGCGACGATCTTGCGGATCGCGCTGAGGCCGTCGGCTTCGTCGGTGAGGGCGCCGCGCGGTTCGAAGCGCAGATCGCCTTCCGACAGATGCGGGTCGCCGTTCGCGATATACGGCGGATTGCTGACGATCGACGTCGAAGCGCAACGCGGTGTCGAGCGAGTCGTACCAGTCGCTTTGGCTCAGCGCGAGAGCGCCGCCTGGCCGTTTAGCATCCAGCAGACTGGCGGCATTGCGTGTGGCGACCGCCAGCGCTTCCGCCGAACGGTCGAGCGCCCAGACTTGCGCGTCGGGCCGCGTCGATGCAATCGCCACGGCAATCGCGCCCGTGCCGGTGCCGAGATCGAGCACGCGCGGACGCGACATGCCGTCCATCGCGGCCAGCGCGGTGTCGACCAGCAATTCGGTTTCAGGACGCGGAATCAGCACGTCTGGCGTCACTTCGAAATCCAGCCCGAAAAACTCACGCGCGCCGACCAGTTGCGCGACCGGCTCACCGGCCACGCGCCGCGCTTCGAGCGCCCGGAATTGCTCGACATACGCAGCATCGAGCGCTTCATCGCTGCGCGTAATCAGCTGCGTAGGCCGCCAGCCAAGCACGTGCGTGAGCAGAATCCGCGCTTCGAGCGGCGGCAATGGCGAGCCGCGCAGCAGCGCGGCGGGCGTGACCGGGGTGGCGGATGTCATCGGTCTATCGCCGCGTCAGTCCGCATCGCCCAGCGAGGCCAGCAACTCGGCCTGATGCTCGCTGACCAGCGCCGCGATCAGTTCGTCCAGATCGCCGTCCATGATCGCGTCGAGGCGATACAGCGTCAGGTTGATCCGGTGATCGGTCAGACGCCCCTGCGGGAAGTTGTACGTGCGAATCCGCTCCGAACGGTCGCCCGAGCCGATCAGGCTCTTGCGCGTGGCGGCTTCCTTCGCCTGCTGTTCGTGCGACTGCTTGTCCTTGATGCGCGCGGCGAGCACCTTCAGCGCGCGATCCTTGTTCTTGTGCTGCGAGCGGTCGTCCTGACATTCGACGACGATCCCCGTCGGCAAGTGCGTGACGCGTACCGCCGAGTCGGTCTTGTTGATGTGCTGACCGCCCGCGCCCGACGCGCGGAACGTGTCGATGCGCAGATCGGCCGGATTGATCTCGACTTCGCCGATTTCATCGGCTTCCGGCATCACCGCGACCGTACACGCCGACGTGTGAATGCGGCCCTGCGTTTCGGTGGCCGGCACGCGCTGCACGCGATGGCCGCCCGACTCGAACTTGAGCTTCGAATACGCGGCTTCGCCCGCGATCCGCACGATCACTTCCTTGTAGCCGCCCAGGTCCGATTCGCTCGCCGACATCATCTCGACCTGCCAGCGATTACGCTCGGCATAGCGCAAATACATGCGCAGCAGATCGCCCGCGAACAGCGCGGACTCGTCGCCGCCCGTACCCGCGCGGATTTCGACGAAGATATTGCGATCGTCGTTCGGGTCTTTCGGCAGCAGCATCTTTTGCAATTCGCTGCCGAGTTGCTCCATCCGGTCACGTGCCGCGCGAATTTCATCTTCCGCGAAATCGCGCATCGACGCGTCCGTCAGCAATTCCTGCGCGGTTTCCGCGTCGTTCATCGCGTTGCGCCACAGCGCGTAATGCTCGACCACCGGCCCAAGCTCGGCGTGTTCGCGCGTCAGCTTGCGGTATTGATCGAGATTCGAGGTGACGTCCTCGCGGCTCAACAGGTCGTTCAGTTCGGCCAGCCTTATGGTGAGCTGGTCGAGCTTGCGTTGCATGCTCGTTTTCATCGGACGGGTATCGGTATCGGAGCGAACTCCGGCAGGACGGCGACTAGGGAAGTGGGCGGATGCCCGAGTCAGAAGCACGTCGCGCGCCACCTGCGGGCGGCGCGGACAGCGCGGCGCAGGCTGCGCCGCTAACGCTCGGTGGAGCCGGAGTGTTTGTAGAAACCGCTCATCAGTTCGATGAGCGTGTCACGGTTCTCGCTGCTCGCGCGATTGAGCGCGTGCGTGGGACCGTGGATCAGCTTGTTGGTGAGCGCCTGCGACAGCGCTTCGAGCACCGCAGCCGGATCTTCGCCGCGCGCGAGCATTTTCTGCGCGCGCTCAACTTCCGCGCGCCGCAGCACGTCGGCTTGCGTATGCATGTGGCGGATCACCGGCACGATGCTGCGCGCGTCGAGCCACTGCATGAAATTCTGCACGCGCGTTTCGATGATCGCTTCGGCCTGCGCGACCGCGGCTTGCCGCGAAGCATTGCCTTCGCGGACGATCGCGCCGAGGTCGTCGACGGTATAGAGGAACACGTCTTCGAGCTGGCCGGCTTCGGGTTCGATGTCGCGCGGAACGGCCAGATCGACCATGAAAATGGGCCGGTGACGCCGCGCTTTCACCGCGCGCTCGACCGCGCCCAGCCCGATGATCGGCAGCGTGGACGCCGTGCACGACACGATGATGTCGAATTCATGCATGCGCGACGGCAGTTCCGACAGCGGAATCGCCCGGCCGTTGAAGCGTTCGGCAAGCCGCGAACCGCGCTCGGCGGTACGGTTGGCGACCACCAGTTCACGCGGATGCTGCGCGGCAAAGTGCGTGGCGCACAACTCGATCATCTCGCCCGCGCCGATGAACAGCACGCGCTGGTTCGAAATCTTGTCGAAAATTCGCTGCGCGAGCCGGACCGCGGCGGCCGCCATCGAAACCGACTGCGCGCCGATTTCGGTGGTGCTGCGTACTTCCTTCGCGACCGCGAAAGTGCGCTGGAACAACTGGTTCAGATACGTGCCGAGCGCGCCGGCTTCCGACGCGGTGCGCACCGCATCCTTCATTTGTCCGACGATTTGCGTCTCGCCCAGCACCATCGAATCGAGCCCCGACGCGACGCGGAACGCGTGGCGCACCGCTTCCGATTGCGGCAGCGCGTAGACGTGCGGCGCGAGTTCGTCGATAGGGAGATTGTGGTACTTCGAAAACCACTGGATCGCGGCTTCGCGCGCGGCCTGGTCGTCGGTGACGCAATACAGCTCGGTGCGGTTGCAGGTGGAAAGAATTGCCGCTTCCGGCGCCGTGCGGGCCGTGCGGCCAAGCCAGACGCCCTTGAACGTGTCTAATGCAGGCTTGATCTGTTCGAGCGGAAACGCCACGCGTTCGCGCAGGGCGACAGGCGCAGTGTGGTGATTGATTCCGATCGTTAGAAGCTGCATTTGGGGGCAGCTATGGTTTAGCCCAATATTATAGCGTTTCCGCGATTTCCACATCTTCCAGCCGTCACGCGCTCTGATCTGGCGCTTCCGGCGGAATCGCGTCGAGTTGATAGCCGTAGCCGTAAAGCGGCGTCAGACAGTAGCCAAGCTCGACGCGCAGTTCCAGTTTGCTCCGCACGCGCGAAATATGAGTGTCGACAGTACGCGACGGTAAGTCGCGGCCACGTGCCCAGACAGTTTCGAGGATATGCACGCGCGAAACCGGCCGCGCGAGATTGTTGAACAGCAGCAGCGCCAGCCGGAACTCCTTAGGCGTCAGAATAACCGTCCGGTCACGGAAGGCGACCGACAGATGCGCTGCGTCGAACGAGTAGCCGCCGATCACATCTCGCCGCCGGTTGGGCGAGCGTCGTAGCCCCGCGCGACGCATCAGCGCGTAGATGCGCGCGAGCATTTCCGGGCCGCGAACCGGCTTGTTCAGGCAGTCGTCGGCGCCGGCGTGCAAGGCGGCGACGATCTGGCTTTCGCGCGGCGCTGCGAGCAGCACCATGACCGGCAAATCCGGCAGGATCGCGCGGGCGAGCGGAATCACGTCTTCGGCGCAATGGTCGCCGGCCCAGTTTTCGGTGATGAGAAGATCGAAGAAGTCGACCTGCGCGCATTGCAGGAACGCTGCACTTGCGGTGAAGTGCTGGCACGCGTGGCCGGCGGCAAAGACCAGCCGGTCGATCGCTCGGGCATGCTGCACGTCGGGTTCGATCAGAGCGATTCTCATGGGGCGGTTTCAGCCTGGCAATGACCGGGGAGGGCTTGTCCGAAAGGCTTACAGCTTGCCTAACATCACCCCGACCCCTAAACTCAACCGCTATGCGGAAAGCGCCGTGCCGAACTTCTATAGTTAATGAGACAAAAATGCTAGATGTCTTGGCCCCCTGCGCCCATGAGACAAATCTGAAAATACGCGAGGCTGACCGCTAATGGGTTGGCCAGGCATGGTGGTGCTCGGCGTGGCAATTGGCCTCGCTGGCTGGTGGTTGCATCCGCTGCGCCGGTCGAGCCGCGCCCGTTGGTGGATTTCGCTGCTGGCCGGCGTTCTGGGCGCGGGCGTCGCGCGCATGGCCGGCAATGTGACCGGACTTTTCCATGATGGTGATACGCTCGAATGGCCGGTTTGCGCCGCCGTCGCGTTGATCGCCGTTGCCGTGACGGTCGGCTTGCTTTCCCGTCGATGAATATTTGCAGGTGACTCCGATGAATGCCCGACTTCCCGAAACTTCCCCCATCCCCGAACGTCTGGCGACTTTGCGCGAAGCCATGGCGCGCGAAGGCGTGGCCGCTTATCTGGTGCCGTCCGCCGACCCGCATCTGTCCGAATATCTGCCGGGGCGCTGGCAAGGTCGACAGTGGCTGTCCGGCTTCACCGGTTCGGCGGGCACGCTGGTCGTCACCGCCGATTTCGCGGGCGTCTGGACCGACAGCCGTTACTGGGAGCAGGCCAACGCACAACTCGGCGGCACGGGCGTCCAGCTGATGAAAATGACCGGCGGCCAGCAAACTGCGCCGCACTTCGAGTGGCTCGCGCACAACGTGCCGGAAGGCGGCAGCGTTGGGGTCGATGGCGCGGTGCTCGGGGTTGCGGCGGCGCGGGCGTTGAGTCAGGCGCTGAACGCGCGCGGCGTGAAGCTTCGTACCGACGTCGATCTGTTCGACGCGATCTGGCCGCAGCGTCCGTCGTTGCCCGCGGCCGCTGTGTTCGAGCACGCCGCGCCGCATGCAAGCGTCGCGCGTGCGGAGAAACTCGCGCAGCTGCGTCGCGCGATGGCCGACAAAGGCGCGCAGTGGCATTTCATTTCTACGCTCGACGACCTCGCGTGGCTGCTGAATCTGCGAGGCGCCGACGTCAGCTATAACCCGGTGTTCGTCGCGCATGCGCTGATCGGCGTCGACGGCGCAGCGCTGTTCGTCGCGGATGGCAAAGTCTCGCCGGAACTGGCCGCAGCGCTCGCACGCGACGGCATCCGCGTCGAGCCGTATGCGCAGGCGGCCGACGCGCTCGCCGCGCTGCCCGCCGGCAGCACGCTGCTGATCGACCCGCGCCGCATCACTTATGGCTCGCTGCAATCGGTGCCGTCGACGGTGAAGGTGGTCGAGGCCGTCAATCCGTCCACGTTCTTCAAGGCGTGCAAGACCGAGGCCGAAGCCGCCCACGTGCGCGCAACCATGGAGCAGGACGGCGCCGCGCTGGCCGAATTCTTCGCGTGGTTCGAAAGCGCGCTGGGCCGCGAGACCATCACCGAATTGACCATCGACGAAAAGCTGACGGCGGCGCGCGCGCGTCGTCCGGGCTTTGTGTCGCTGAGTTTTGCGACGATCGCCGGTTTCAACGCGAACGGTGCGATGCCGCACTACCGCGCCACCGAGGAAGCGCATTCGGTGGTCGAAGGCGACGGCCTGCTGCTGATCGACTCGGGCGCGCAGTACGTGAGCGGCACGACCGACATCACGCGCGTCGTGCCGATCGGCACCCCGAGCGAAGCGCAGCGGCGCGATTTCACGATCGTGCTGAAGGGCACGATGGCGTTGTCGCGCGCGCAATTCCCACGCGGCATCCGCTCGCCGATGCTCGACGCGATCGCCCGCGCGCCGATCTGGGAAGCGGGCGCCGACTACGGCCACGGCACCGGTCACGGCGTCGGCTACTTCCTGAACGTGCACGAAGGTCCGCAGGTCATTTCACACTACGCGCCCGCCGAGCCGTGGACCGCGATGGAAGAAGGCATGATCACGTCGGTCGAGCCGGGCGTCTATCGGCCGGGCAAGTGGGGCGTGCGGATCGAAAACCTCGTGTTGAACGTGGCCGCCGGGAAAACCGAGTTCGGCGATTTCCTCAAGTTCGAGACGTTGACGCTTTGCCCGATCGACACGCGCTGCCTCGAACTGTCGCTGCTGCGCGAAGACGAACGCGCGTGGCTCAATGCGTATCACGAGACGGTGCGCACGCGCCTGTCGCCGCATGTATCGGGCGACGCGCTGGCGTGGCTTGAGCTGCGCACGCAACCGATCTGATCCTGATCCGCTCGCCGCGGAAGGCGAGCGGCAGGCAACTGACTTTACGGAGAGCGCATGGCCATCAAGGCAGTCGTGTTCGATTTCGGCGGCGTGCTGATCGACTGGAGTCCCGAGTATCTGTACCGCGAGCTGATTCCCGACGAAACGCAGCGCCGCTGGTTTCTCACTCACGTCTGCTCGATGGACTGGGTGATCCGGCAGGACGGCGGCCAGCCGATCGTCGAGGCTACCGACGAGCTGGTTGCGAAGTTTCCCGATCACGAAGCGCTGATCCGCGCGTTCTATGAGCGCTGGCACGAGATGGTGGGCGGGGTGCTGGAAGAGGGTGTCGCGATCATGGAGAAGCTCGAAGCCGCCAATGTGCCGCTGTTCGGGCTCACCAACTGGTCGGCCGAGACTTTTCCGTATGCGTGGGAGCATTACCCGGCGCTGCGGCGGTTTCGCGACATCGTCGTGTCGGGGCGGGTGAAGCTGGTGAAGCCGGATCCGGCGATTTTCGCGGAGATGCGTCAGCGGATCGAGTTGCAGATGCCGGGCATCGAGGCCGGCGAACTGGTTTTCATCGACGACAACCTGAAGAACGCGCAAGCCGCAACTGCGCTTGGCTGGCATGGCGTGCATCACACGAGTGCCGCGCAAACCGAAGCGAAGCTGCGGGAATTAGGGCTGCCGGTTTGAGCGTGCGATTGGCGTAAGTGGCGGGCTGCGCGACGCAATCGCCCGCCCCGCCAACAGACACCGCCGCGTCACTGCCCCAGCAGATTTTTCAACGCGTTCCCCAAGCCCTTCACCGTTTCTCCGGCGCCTTTCGCCACTCCCTCCACGCTCACGCCCAACTCCTTCGCGAACCCGGCGCCGAGTCTTTTCATCATGCCTTCGCGCACCGAAAATTTCGGATCGCGCAAATTCCCGTCCAGCACGAAATGCAGCGTGATGTCGCCGTTGTGCGACTTCAGGGCGGCAACGACCGCCTTGGTCGGGATCGACAGGAACGTGTCGAGCGGATTGTCGCTGTCGGCGAGTTGCAGGTTGTGGACTGTCACGCTGCCGGGCGCGTGCAGCTGATAGTTGCGCACCGTCGACTCGACCGTCAGATCGACGGTGCCGCCGGTAATCTGCGCCCTCGCGCCAGCCTTTTTCAGCAGATACGGATCGAGCATCACGATATCGATGCCGCGCAGTTTGCTGGTGGTCTGCGAATCCTTGCTGGCGATCCTGATCCAGCCGCCGAACGACACCGTGCCGGTATGCGCCGGCCCTTTGATCGAGCCGCTGACGTCGACGGTGGTCTGCTCGGTAAGTTCGGGCAAATGGATATTGCCGACGGTCGCGTTCGCGTTGCTGACCGTCACCTTGAACGCGGGCGGCCCGACCGTCATGTCGTAGAAATGGAAGTTGCCCTGCTCGAAGCGGATCTGGTCGATCTGCTTTGCGCGCGGGGTGGCAGGCTCCACGCCACTGGCGCCGCTTGTTTCCTGATCCGACTTATTCACCGATTCGCGCAGATTCGGCAGCAGATTCAGCGCGCCGTCTTTCGTGCGCAGCACGGCCATGTCGAAGCCCCGCACCACGACGCTGCGCAGATGGATGCGCCGCGCGAGCAGATCGTGGATGTCGGGGGTGAGGGTGATTTCGTCGGCTCGAAGCGGGTCGCCGGCCGGCCAATCGGGCGGCGCTTTGAGAAGCACGTTGGTGAGATGGACCGAGGTAAGGCCGACGTCGATGCTTTCAGCGCTGCCGAGCGGGCCGAGCGCCGCGATCACGCGGTTCTTGACTTCCCGCTGCGCGAACTGGAGCGCACCGACCACTACGACAACCAGCACCAGCAGGATGCCGCCCACGGCGATCAACCAGCGCTTGCCCTTCGACATCGCCATGCTTGTCTCCTCGTCATCACGTCGTGCTCGGTGTGGCCGTGGCCGGCTTTGGGCGCGCAGGCCTTGCGCGCTGTATATCCGGCAGAGCGCTGGGCTTCGCCGTCACGATGACATGTATCACGCTGCGGCACGCAATGCATGTGCCCTGGCGCCCATTGCGCCGAGTCGAGGCGTGCCCGACGTGCGCCACGCGATCGCTCGCTGTCGCCGTGGCGATGTCATGTTTGCGAGTCTGCCCGGCAGGGCAACGATGAAACGGATACGGACGCCGGGCGCAGCATGGCGCTCCAGATGGGCTGGCCGGCCACCGGCACAGCAAGCCCATCTGGGCGCCTGAGCCGGGCGGCCTACCCGACCGTCCAGGCAGGCCGCCTCGCAACAACAGTTATCGCGCGATCGGCTTGTAACGCAGACGCTTCGGACGCGCAGCCTCTTCACCGAGACGGGCGCGCTTGTCGGCTTCATATTCCTGATAGTTGCCGTCGAAGAACGTCACTTGCGAATCGCCTTCGAACGCGAGAATGTGCGTCGCGATCCGGTCGAGGAACCAGCGATCGTGCGAGATCACCAGCACCGAGCCAGCGAATTCGAGCAACGCATCTTCGAGCGCGCGCAGCGTTTCGACGTCGAGGTCATTCGACGGTTCGTCCAGCAGCAGCACGTTGCCGCCCGCGATCAGCGTCTTGGCCAGATGCAAACGGCCGCGTTCACCGCCCGACAGGTTGCCGACGACCTTCTGCTGATCGCCGCCCTTGAAGTTGAAGCGCCCGATGTACGCGCGCGACGGCGTTTCGTACCGGCCGACCGTCAGCACGTCCGCACCGCCGGAGATTTCCTCGAACACGGTCTTCGAGCCGTCCAGCGCGTCGCGGCTTTGATCCACGTAAGCGAGCTTGACGGTCGGACCTTGCACGATTTCGCCCGAATCCGGCTGTTCACGGCCGGTGAGCATGCGGAACAGCGTCGATTTACCCGCGCCGTTCGGACCGATAATGCCGACGATCGCGCCCGCCGGAATCTTGAAGCTCACGTCGTCGAGCAGCAAACGGTCGCCGTACGACTTGCTGACGTTCTTGAACTCGATCACTTCATTGCCGAGGCGGTCGCCGACCGGAATGAAGATTTCCTGAGTTTCGTTGCGCTTCTGGTAGTCCTGGCTGTTCAGTTCCTCGAAGCGGGCGATACGCGCCTTCGACTTCGCCTGACGGCCCTTCGGGTTCTGGCGCACCCACTCCAGTTCCTTCTTGATCGCTTTCTGACGCGCCGATTCCGACGATTCTTCCTGCTTCAGGCGCTCTTCCTTCTGATCGAGCCAGCTGCTGTAGTTGCCCTTCCACGGAATGCCGTGGCCGCGGTCGAGTTCGAGAATCCACTCGGCGGCGTTATCGAGGAAGTAGCGATCGTGGGTCACGGCGACGACCGTGCCCGGGAAACGCGTCAGGAACTGTTCGAGCCAGTCGACCGATTCGGCGTCCAGGTGGTTGGTCGGCTCGTCGAGCAACAGCATGTCCGGCTTTTCGAGCAGCAGCTTGCACAGTGCGACGCGGCGCTTTTCGCCGCCCGACAGATGCTCGATCTTCGCGTCCCAGGCCGGCAGGCGCAGCGCGTCGGCGGCGATTTCGATCTGCTGCTCGGCGTTGCCGTCCGACGTAGCCAGAATCGCTTCGTACTTCGCCTGTTCGGCGGCGAGCGCGTCGAAGTCCGCATCTTCCTCGGCGTAGGCCGCGTAGATTTCGTCGAGCTTCTTCTGCGCGTTGAACACGTCGCCGAGACCTTCCTCGACCGCTTCACGTACGGTCTGGTTCGGATCGAGTTGCGGTTCCTGCGGCAGATAGCCGATGTTCAGGTTCGGCATCGGCGTGGCTTCGCCTTCGATGTCCTTGTCCACACCGGCCATGATGCGGATCAGCGTCGACTTGCCCGAGCCGTTCAGACCGAGCAGGCCGATCTTCGCGCCGGGGAAAAACGACAGCGAGATGTCTTTCAGGATTTGACGCTTGGGCGGCACGATCTTGCCGACCCGGTTCATGGTAAAGACGTATTGGGCCATTTGCTTGCAATAGACGTTGACGACGCCGGCCGCACGGGGGCGGGCAGTCGTGGGGTGGATGGGTAATCGGTATTAGCGGTGTTCAGGCCAGGTGGCGTGCCTGGCGCCGGCCGGCGCGGCATCGAGCGCGGCGTCTGACTCAGCGACGCCCCGCGCGCGGGCGGGTGGTTCAGCTGGCATTGTACTTCGGGGTGGGGGTGGGGCGGCAGGGGCTTCGGTTTCGTGCGCGCCTGGGCAGGCGCAGAGCCGTCAGAGCCTCAGAGCCTCAGAGCCAGTCGGCGACGCCGCCGTGCCGCGAGCACGTGCCGCTGCGGTGCCGGCTGAAACTGTAGGTGCCGTCGCGGCAGCGTGCGGTCGCGCCTTCCGGCGCCTTGCCCGACAGCGAGCGGGCTGGCGCATGGACGGTGTTGCCGTCGCGATTGGTGTAGGTGTTGTGATTGCTGAGATTGGCTTCGTCGGGGGCTGGCGCGACGTACGCAAATGCGGACCCTGACGACAGGCTGAGCAGCAGCGCCACGGCAGCGGCTGAGAGGAAGCGCACGGTCTTGACGGCGATGCCTTTCATTCTTGTGGATCGGTTTGTTGTTCTGGTTTTTCGCTCGGCTAATACACGTCGTTGCGTGGACTCCTGGCTCAGTTCGCCCGCCGTCCCGTCGCCTGATCGAAGAAATGTAGTTGCGTGGCGGGCAGCGCCACCTGCAGCGCGTCGCCCGGTTTGGGCCGATGGGCGTGCGGCAATCTCACTGTCACATCGTGCTTGCCCCAGCGGCCATGCGCGAGGTTGTCCGCGCCGAGCAGTTCGCAGGAATCGACGGTGAGGGTCGCGTGCGCCACGTCCGGCTGACCCGGGCTCATGTGCTCGGGGCGAATGCCGAGCGTCCATTCGCGTCCTCTGGCGACTTCGCTGCCAATCGCGGCCACGCCCGTCAACGGAAGCTTCGGACCGTTGCCGGCGACCTCGAACGTCGCGCCGTCGTCCGATACGCGGCCTTCCAGCAGATTCATCCCCGGCGAGCCGATAAAGCTCGCGACGAACACCGTAGCGGGCCGCTCGTAGACTTCGGTCGGTGCGCCGATCTGCTCGGCGTGACCCTTGTTCATCACAATCACGCGTTGCGCCAGCGTCATCGCTTCGATCTGATCGTGCGTGACATACAGACTCGTCGTCGCCAGCCGCGCATGCAGGCGCTGGATTTCGAGGCGCATCTGCACGCGCAAACGCGCGTCGAGATTCGACAGCGGCTCGTCGAACAGAAACACCGCCGGTTCGCGCACGATCGCGCGGCCCATCGCGACGCGTTGCCGCTGTCCGCCGGACAGCTCACGCGGCTTGCGCTGCAACAGCGCTTCGAGTTCGAGAATCTGCGCGGCGTTCTGCACGCGCCTCGCGATCTGCGCCTTATCGACGCCCGCGATTTTCAGCGCATAGCCCATGTTCTCAGCCACGCTCATATGCGGATACAGCGCGTAGTTCTGGAACACCATCGCAATGTTGCGATCCTTCGGCTCCAGTTCGTTGACCACTTTTCCGGCGATCGAAATACTGCCTTCGGAGATGCGCTCGAGTCCCGCGACCATCCGCAGCAACGTGGATTTGCCGCATCCGGACGGTCCGACCATCACGACAAATTCGCCGTCGGCGACGTCCACGTCGATGCCGTGCAGCACGAACTGTTTGCCGTCGTAGGTTTTCTTAACGCGTTGCAGAGTCAATGCAGCCATGCGGTTTCAGCCTTTGTTTGCTTGCTTCCTTGCGCGATGTGGTGAGCACATCGGCATCGGTCATTTTTCCGAATCCACCAGTCCGCGGACGAACCAGCGCTGCATCGTCAGGACGACCGCGAGCGGCGGCAGCATCGCGAGCAAGGTCGCGGTCATCACCAGATGCCATTCGGTCGCGGTGTCGCCGGACGCGATCATGCTGCGGATGCCGATCACCGCCGTCATCAGCGACTGCTGGCTCGTGATAAGGATCGGCCACAAATATTGATTCCAGCCGTAGATAAACGTGATCACGAACAGCGCGGCCATGTTCGTTTTGGACAGCGGCAGCACCACGTCCCAGAAGAAACGCATCGCGCCCGCGCCGTCGATGCGAGCCGCTTCCATCAATTCGTCCGGCAGCGTCATGAAGAACTGGCGGAACAGAAAGGTCGCGGTGGCCGACGCGATCAGCGGCAACGTCAAACCGCTATACGTATTGCTCAGATGCATCGACGACACGACTTGCACGGTCGGGAAAATCCGCACTTCGACCGGCAGCATCAGCGTGATGAAGATCAGCCAGAACGCGAGATTGCGAAACGGAAAACGGAAGTAGACGATCGCGTACGCAGAGATCATCGAGACCGCGATCTTGCCGATCGAGATCACCAGCGCCATCACGAGGCTGTTCAACAGCATGCGGCCGAACGGCGCTGCCGCGTTGCCGCTGCCGTGCGTCCACACGGTCGCGATGTTCTCGAACAGATGCGTGCTCGGCACCAGCGACAGCGGCACGCTGAACACCTCGTGCTCGCTCATCGTGGCCGCGCAGAACGCCACGTACACGGGAAACACCACCAGCACGACGCCGACAATCAGCACCGCGTGGCAGAAGAGGTCGAAGCCGCGCCGGTTCTCGATCATGAGTATTGAACCCTGCGTTCGATAAAGCGGAATTGCACCACCGTCAACGCGACGACGATCACCATCAGCACCACCGACTGCGCGCCCGAACTGCCGATGTCGAGTCCCTGGAAGCCTTCGGCGAAGATCTTGTAGATCAGCGTGCGGGTCGCCTGAGCGGGGCCGCCGCTGGTTGCGGCGTCGATGACCGGGAAGGTGTCGAAAAATGCATACGTGATGTTGATCACCAGCAGGAAGAAGCTGGTCGGCGAAAGCAGCGGCAACGCAATGCCGAAAAATCTGCGCACCGGCCCCGCGCCGTCGATCGCCGCCGCTTCGATCAGCGAGCGCGGAATGGCCTGCAAACCGGCGTAGAAGAACAGGAAGTTATAGCTCACCTGTTTCCAGACCGATGCGAGCACCACGAGGAACATCGCTTGCCCCGCATTCAACGCGTGATTCCAAACGATGCCGTATTTCGCCAGCGTATAAGTGACGAGTCCGATGCTCGGATTGAACAGGAACGACCACAATACGGCGGCAATCGCGGGCGCGACCGCATATGGCCAGATCAGCAGCGTCTGATAAAGGCGAGCGCCGCGCGTCACGCGATCGGCGCAGACCGCGAGCAGCAGCGAGATGGCGAGTCCGGACACCGTCACGAGCGTGCAGAAGATCAGCGTCGTGTAGAACGACGACAGATAAAGCGGATCGGCGAAAAGCTGCCTGAAGTTGGCCAGTCCGACGAACTCGCTCGAGGTGCCGAACGCGTCCTGCGTTTGCGTGGATTGCCAGAGCGCCTCGCCTGCGGGCCACAAGAAGAACAGCAAGGTAATCGCGAGTTGCGGCGCGACGAGCAGGTAGGGCAACAGGCTGGTGCCGAAGCTGGAGCGCTTTTCCATCGTTGTCAGGAACTCCCAGGTATGCAGCGACCGAGAGTCCCGGCGCAACCGCATGCGCCGGGACTTTCGCAGAAAAACGGTCAGTTGCCCGCTTTTTCGAAGCGGCGCAGCAAGTCGTCGCCGCGCGAGACGGCCGAGTCGAGCGCCTGTTGCGGCGTCTTCTTCTGCGACCAGACCTGTTCGAGTTCTTCGTCGATTACCGTGCGAATCTGCGGCATGTTGCCCAGACGCAGGCCCTTCGTGTACGGCAGCGGCGGCTTGTTGAGCATCTGCCGGATGGCGGTGTCGCTGCCGGGGTTCTTGTCGTAGAAGCCCTGTTGCCGGGTCAGATCGTACGCGGCGGTCGTGACCGGCAGATAGCCCGTGTCCTGATGCCACTTCGCGGCCACCGGCGCCGACGACAGATACGCGAGGAATTTCGCTACGCCCTTATAGACCGCGGGGTCCTTGCCCGACAGCACCCACAAACTCGCTCCGCCGATAATCGCGTTCTGCGGCGCACCTTTGACGCTCGCGTCGTACGGCATCATGCCGGTGCCGAAACTGAACTTCGCAAATTTCCTGATCGTGGCCAGCGACCCCGACGAGTTCGTGATGATTCCGCAATCGCCGCTGTAGAACTTCGAGACCGGTTCGTCCTTGCGGCCGACATAGGTGAACGTGCCTTCCTTCTGCATGTTCTGCAGGAACTGGATGTGCGCGACCTGCAGCGGCTTGTTGAATTCGAGTTGCGCGTCGAGGCCGTCAAAGCCATTGTTCTTCGACGCAAACGGTGCGGCGTGCCATGCGCTGTAGTTCTCCAGCTGAATCCAGCTTTGCCAGCCCGACGAGTAACCGCACGACATGCCCGACGCCTTCAGCTTCTGCGCGTCGACCTGTAACTCGGCCCAGGTTTTGGGCGGCTGGTTCGGATCGAGTCCGGCTTTTTTGAACGCGTCCTTGTTGTAGTAAAGCACCGGCGTCGAGCTATTGAACGGCATCGAGATCAGCTCGCCGGTTTTCGAGTCGCTGTAATAGCTCGCGATGGTCGGCACGAAGGCCTTCTGATCGAGCGGCACGCCGGCCTGTTGGAACACGTCGGTGACCGGGATGACGGCCTTTTTCGCCTGCATCATCGTGGCGGTGCCGACTTCGTAGACCTGCAGAATGGCCGGCGCATTGCCGCTGCGATACGCGGCGATGCCTGCGGCGAGAGTCTGGTCGTACGTGCCCTTGAAGACCGGGACGATCTTGTAGTCGCTTTGCGATGCGTTGAACGCGTTGGCAATGTCGTTCAGACGTTCGCCCAACGCGGCTTCCATGCCATGCCAGAACTGGATTTCAGTCGCGGCATGCGCCGCCTGGCTGATGCCGAAGCTCAACACGGCAGCGACGGAAAGCGAACGGAACAGCGGCTTGCAACTCATCGTTGTGTCTCCTGATCGGAACGGGCGCGAATGCGGATCGCGCGATTCTATTTTTGCTCGATGACAGTACGGCGGCGATCATCGGAAGCCGCAATGTAGCATCGGCTGTCAGGAAACGGAAATGTTCGGGAACAGGCGGCGCTGCGCCGGAAATGAAAAAAGCCCGCTGTAAAAGCGGGCTTTTCAAAAGCACATGCAGCAAACGGCTGATTCTGTGCGGGCTCGGCAAGAGCCGCGCGCGAACCGTTGCGCGATGAGAGCGAAGCTTAGACGTTGAACAGGAAGTTCATCACGTCGCCGTCGTGCACGACGTATTCCTTGCCTTCGGCGCGCATCTTGCCGGCTTCCTTCGCGCCTTGCTCACCCTTGTAGGTGATGTAGTCGTTGAACGCGATGGTCTGCGCGCGAATGAAGCCGCGCTCGAAGTCGGTGTGAATCGCGCCCGCCGCTTGCGGTGCCGTGTCGCCGATATGAATCGTCCAGGCGCGCACTTCCTTCACGCCAGCGGTGAAGTAGGTTTGCAGGCCCAGCAGCTTGAAGCCCGCGCGGATCACGCGGTTCAGGCCCGGCTCTTCCATGCCCATGTCGGCGAGGAACACTTCCATGTCGGCTTCGTCGAGGTCGGCGATTTCCGCTTCGATCGCCGCGCACACGGCCACGACCGGCGCGCCTTCAGCGGCCGCGAATTTCGTCACGGCGTCGAGGTGCGGGTTGTTTTCGAAACCGTCGTCCTTCACGTTCGCCACGTACATGGTCGGCTTCGCGGTGATCAGGCAGAACGGCTTGAGCGTCGCCTTTTCTTCATCCGACAGGTCCAGCGCGCGTACCGGCTTGGCCTGGTCGAGTTGCACCCGGACCTTTTCCAGCACGGCGGCGTTCTTCGCGGCTTCCTTGTCGTTGCCCGACTTGGCGGCCTTCGAGTAGCGCGTGAGCGCCTTTTCGACGGTGGCGAGGTCGGCGAGCGCCAGTTCCGTGTTGATCACTTCGATGTCCGACAGCGGATCGACCTTGTTCGCGACGTGAATCACGTTGTCGTCTTCGAAGCAGCGCACCACGTGCGTGATCGCATCGGTTTCGCGGATGTTCGCGAGGAACTGGTTGCCGAGGCCTTCGCCCTTGCTCGCGCCCGCCACCAGACCGGCGATGTCGACGAATTCCACCACGGCCGGCAGGATGCGCTCCGGCTTGACGATGTCGGCGAGCGCCTTCAGACGCGCGTCCGGCACTTCGACAATGCCGACGTTCGGTTCGATCGTGCAGAACGGATAGTTTTCGGCTGCGATGCCCGCCTTGGTCAGCGCATTGAACAGGGTGGACTTGCCGACGTTAGGCAGGCCGACGATGCCGCATTTGAGGCTCATGGAAATCCTTCGATGAATCAGTAAGTTGCGTGATGTGCTCGACGCTGTGTGCGGGATTCGAAAGCCTTCGCGGGTGGCGTGGCGGCAATCGCAGCGGAGCGGGACAAGTCACCGAATCGGGGCGTTGGCTCGACGATTGAGTGCGAGTTTTGTCACGGAAAGCGCAATTGTAACCCGTTCGGATCGGCTCACCGGTGCTCGGACCGGAACTCGCGCGCGGCGCGCCCGAACGCGCGCGAACGGGCGTCTGGACACAATGCCGGCAGGCCCGCTTCGACCGCCGCCGGAAGCTGTATTTCATCCTTCTGAAGATTTCGTCCGTCCACTGTAGAATCGCCGGATCGGGGCCGCTAGAGCTCTTTATGGGGGAACAGCGTGCGAATCATCGGATGGGTGGGGGTCGGCCTCGCGGTCGTCATAGTAGCCAGCGCGGCCGCGACGTGGCTGTCAACGGGATTCGACGAGGCCCAGGCGAATTCGGACCGGCAAACGGTCGACTGCCTGACAGGTCGCCTGACGAAAGAAGATCGGGCAACCATCGCCCAATCCGCCGACAGGAACGATCTCGACACGCTGTGGCATGTGTACGACCGCTACTTCCCGGACTGCGCCGTGCGAGGCGACCAGCGCGAGCACAAGGCCGAACTCGAAGCGAGCGCTTGGCACACCCTCCAAGCCGACCCCGATTTCGCGCGCTTGCGCGAATCGAATGCGGCGCTGGCCGCCGGCTCACATTAATCAGGGACCGCCGCGAGGCCGCGCATTTAAAGGCTTCGCCGCACAAGCATTTGCTGTTTGCGAACGCGCAAATGCCGCAGCGGGTCGATCCGTCCCCCGCACCCCCCGCAGCTATAATGCGCGGATGAACGCACATCACCAGACCTTTGATGCCGCCGTGATCGGCGGCGGGCTCGTCGGCAAGACCGCGGCGCTGGCGCTCACGCAAGGCGGACTGCGCGTGGCGCTGCTCGCGCAAGCCTTGCGCACCGTTGCCTGCCGGCGCGTCCTTCGATTCGCGGGTCTACGCGTTGTCGTCGAGTTCGCAGGCCTTGCTCGAGCGCTTGCGGGTCTGGCAGGCGCTCGATCTGCCGCGGCTCGGCCCCGTCTACGACATGCGTGTCTATGGCGATGCTCACGCCGAACTGCATTTTTCCGCCTTTCAGGCTTCGGTGCCGCAACTGGCGTGGATCGTCGAGTCGTCGGTGATCGAACGCGCGCTCGACGCCGCGCTGCGCTTTCAGCCGAATCTCACCTGGATCGACACGCCGCGCCCAGGCGCTCGATTTCACGCCGGACAGCGCGAGCGTCGGTCTCGCGAACGGCAACGTGATCGACGCCGATCTGCTGGTCGGCGCGGACGGCGCGCATTCGTGGGTGCGCGCGCAAATCGGCTCGAAGATGGATCGGCGCGACTACAAGCAAATTGGCGTGGTCGCCAATTTCAAGGCGAGCAGGCCGCACGGCGAAACCGCGTATCAATGGTTCAAGGATGGCGAGATCATCGCGCTGCTGCCTATGCCGGACGGCCATGTGTCGCTGGTATGGTCGGCGCGCACCGAGCACGCCGAGCAACTTCTCGCGCTCGATCCGGCGCAGCTCGCCGCCGAAGTGGAGCGCGTGACCGGCGAACAGTTCGGCGCGCTCGAATGCGTGACGCCCGCGCAAGGCTTTCCGCTCGCGCTGCAAACCGTGGACCGGCTGGTCGCGCCGCGCGTCGCGCTGGTCGGCGATGCCGCGCATCTGATTCATCCGTTGGCGGGGCAGGGCATGAACCTCGGTTTGCGCGACGTCGCCGCGCTCGCCGAAACGGTCGCGGGCAAGGAGTCGTTCCGCGATCTCGGCGACATGGTGCTGCTGCGCCGCTACGAGCGCGCCCGCCGCGAAGACATCCGCGCGCTGATGATCGCCACCGACGGTCTGCAAAAACTTTTCGCCGTCCCCGGACCGTTTGCGAAGGTTCTGCGCAATACCGGCATGGCGTTCGTCGGCGCGCAGCCGTTCATCAAGCGCTGGCTGGTGTCGGCCGCGTTGGGATAAACCAGAGGTCGCGCCAGCCCCGGCTGGCGACACAGGTATCATGAACGGATCGACGCCGTTCCGGTCAGACCGGAAACGTCACAAAACGCGTGATTCTTCGCGCGATTGAACCCAGGAATTCAGCATGAAAAAGACCTTCCGCATGGTAGCCGCCGCGCTGGCGATCGCTGCCGTCACGCTGGGCTGTTCCGCGCAGGCCGACCAGGCCACCGACAAGCTCAAAGCCACGCTGCAAACGCGTTTGTCCGACGTGACGATCAAGAGCATCACGAAGTCGCCGATCGCCGGTTTGTACGAAGTGAACCTCGGCACGCAAATCGTCTATAGCGATGCGAACGGCGACTACCTGCTGCTCGGCGACATGGTCGACGCGAAGACCCGCAAGAATCTGACCGAAGCGCGTCTGTCGGAAACCAACCGCATCGACTTCGCGAGTCTGCCGTTCGCGAACGCGGTGAAGGTCGTGAAGGGCACCGGCGCGCGCAAGATCGCCGTGTTCTCCGATCCGAACTGCCCGTATTGCAAGCAACTCGAAACGTCGCTCAAATCGCTCGATAACGTGACGGTCTACACCTTCCTGTATCCGGTTCTGTCGCCGGATTCGACCGCCAAGTCGAAGTCGATCTGGTGCTCGACGGACCGCGCGAAGGCCTGGGAATCGTGGATGCAGGACCATCAGGCGCCGACCGCCGCCGGCACCTGCGACACCGCCGCGATCGAGAAAAACCTGGCGCTTGGCCACGCGATGAACGTCGACGGCACGCCGACCGTGTTCCTCGCCGACGGCCGCCGCCTGCCTGGCGCCGTGCCGGCCGACCGTCTGGACAAGGAAATGTCCGCGGTACATTGAGCACCCCGCACACGTAGAAGGACAAGGAGGCGCGCAGGGCGCCTCCTTTCGCATCAAGCCTCCGAATCTCCCCCGCCTCAATCAAATCTATCAATATCCTGGTCCGCCGCCGATGAAGCCGATCCGCTACACCATCGTTCCGAAGCAACCCGCCGCCCATCTGTTCGAAGTCACCGTCACCGTCGCCGATCCCGATCCGGCCGGGCAGCGTTTCATGCTGCCGGTGTGGATTCCGGGCAGCTACATGGTGCGCGAGTTCGCGCGCAACATCGTCACGCTGCGCGCTACCAACGACGCGGGCCGCAAGGTGCGCGTCGAGAAGACCGATAAGCACACGTGGCAGGCCGCGCCGGTCAAAGGCGCGTTGACGTTGCGCTACGAGGTGTACGCGTGGGATATGTCGGTGCGTGCCGCGCATCTCGACGATACGACGGGTTTTTTCAACGGCACGAGCGTGTTTCTGGCGCCGCTCGGGCATGAAGAAGCGCAGTGCGTGGTGGATATTCAAAAGCCGGAAGGCGCGGCGTATCGCGGCTGGCGCGTCGCGACCGCGTTGCCGGAAGCGCGCGGCACGAAACGCTACGGCTTTGGCGAATATCGTGCGCAGAACTACGACGAACTGATCGATCATCCGGTGACACTGGGTGAATTCGCTCTGGCGACCTTCAGCGCGCATGGCGTGCCGCACGATATCGTGATCGCCGGGCGAGTGGTCGGGCTGGATATGGCGCGCTTGTCCGCCGACCTGAAACGTATCTGCGAAGCGCAGATTGCGTTGTTCGAACCGAAGACGAAGAAGGCGCCGGTCGACCGCTACGTGTTCATGACGCAGGCCGTCACCGACGGTTACGGCGGGCTGGAGCATCGCGCATCCACCGCGCTGATCTGCAATCGCGGCGACCTGCCGGTGCAAGGCCGCGACGCGGCCAGCGAAGGCTACCGGACCTACCTTGGCCTGTGCAGCCACGAATACTTCCACACGTGGAACGTGAAGCGCATCAAACCCGCCGCGTTCGCGCCGTACGACCTGAGCGTCGAGAACTACACGTCGCTGCTGTGGCTGTTCGAGGGCTTCACGTCCTATTACGACGACCTGATCCTCGTGCGCAGCGGCCTGATCTCGCAGGACGACTATTTCGGCCTGCTCGGCAAGGTGGTGGGCGGCGTGCAGCGCGGCAGCGGCCGACTGAAGCAGACCGTCGCCGAAAGCTCGTTCGACGCGTGGGTCAAATATTATCGGCAGGACGAAAACGCGCCGAACGCGATCGTCAGCTATTACACGAAGGGTTCGCTAGTCGCGCTCGCATTTGATCTGACGATTCGCGCGCAGACCAACAATCGCAAATCGCTCGACGACGTGATGCGTCTGCTGTGGCAGCGCTTCGGCCGCGACTTCTATCGCGGCAAGCCGGTTGGCGTCGAAGAAAGCGAGATCGAGGCGCTGTTCGCCGAGGCAACCGGCGCGGAACTCGGCGAACTGTTTGCCGAAGGCGTGCACGGTACGCGCGATCTGCCGCTCGATGCGCTGCTCGCTCCGTTCGGGGTGTCGCTTGCGCCCGAATTGGATAAGAGCGGCAAGCCGACGCTCGGCGCGCGCGTGCGCGGCGGCGCCGATTGCACGTTGGCGGCTGTGCACGAAGGCAGCGCTGCGCAAAAAGCAGGACTTTCGGCGGGCGACGTGCTGATCGCGCTCGACGGCTTGCGCGTGACCGGCTCGAATCTTGACGGCTTGCTGTCGCGCTATCAGCCGGGTGCGAAAGTCGAAGTCCACGCGTTCCGCCGCGACGAGCTACGCACCACGCAAGTCAAGCTGGACGGGCCTGAGGTGCAGCGCTACAAGCTGGCCGTCAGCGACAAACGGGCGGCCCCCCGCAAGGCTCGCGATGCCTGGCTGGCAAGCTGATCGTAATCCCGGTCGCTATTAATAGGCGGCGCGGGCGGCGGATTGTCCTACCAGTGCAACAATCCGTCGCCGCCGGATGGCTTTTTCCCGGATCGGTAAAAAAACACAATGGCTCCACTCGCGCAACACTGCGCGCCCCACTACTGGAGTCAACCATGACCACGATCCTGCAAATCAACTCGGCAGCCCGCTCGCAAGGCGCGAACTCGACGCTGCTCGTCAACGAGCTGACCGCAAAGCTGCAACAGTCGAATCCGGGCGCGCAAGTCGTCGTCCGCAATCTGCAAGCTGAGCCGCTGCCGCATCTGGACGACGCCGTCCTCGGCGCGTTCTTCACGCCGGCCGACCAACGCACGGCAGAACAGGCTGCCATCGCTGCACGCAGCGAAGCGCTGATCGCCGAACTGCAAGCCGCCGACATCGTCGTGATCGGCGCACCGATGTACAACTTCGGCATCTCGTCGCAACTGAAGACGTACTTCGACTTCATCGCGCGCGCCGGCATCACGTTCCAGTACACGGCGAACGGCCCGGAAGGTCTCGTGAAGGGTAAGAAGGTGTATGTCGTGTCGGCACGTGGCGGCAAGTATCTCGGCACGCCGAACGACAGCCAGACGCCGTATCTGACGAGCTTCCTGGGTTTCCTCGGCATGACCGACGTGAACTTCATCTACGCTGAAGGCCTGAACATGGGCCCGGACGCTGCTGGCGCCGCTTTGGCTGCTGCGCGTGAGGCGATTGCCGCTGCGTAAGTTCTGATTCGCCGCCCGGAGCCTTGGATGCGGCGAATTGCGGTGAAATGAAAAACGCCACGAATGTGAATTCGTGGCGTTTTTGTTTTTGGGGCGTGCTGGAGGTGCTTCGCGCGGGTGACGTTAAGCGAGCATTTGCGCTTCGTCGGGCAGACGCCAGTCGATTGGTTCGCGGCCATGCTCGACGAGATAGTCGTTCGCTTTCACAAAATGCCCGCAGCCGAGAAAGCCCCGGTGCGCCGACAGCGGCGACGGATGCGGCGCCTCCAGCACGTAATGCGACTTGCCGCCGAGCAGCGCGCGCTTGGCCTGCGCATGCGCGCCCCACAGCATGAACACGAGGCCGTCGTGGCGCATCGCCAGTTCGTGGATCAGCGTGTCCGTGCATTTTTCCCAGCCGCGTTTCGCGTGACTCGCCGCGCTGTCGCGCTCGACGGTCAGCACCGTGTTCAGCAACAGCACGCCTTGTTTGGCCCACGTGTCGAGACAGCCATGGCGCGGCGTTTCGTGGCCGAGACTCGCGGCGATTTCCTTGAAGATGTTGCGCAGCGACGGCGGCGTGCGCACGTTCGGCGCGACTGAAAACGCGAGTCCGTGCGCTTGCGGCGTGCCGCGATCCTCGCCGTGATACGGGTCCTGGCCGAGGATCACCACTTTCACTTCGTCGGGACTCGTCAGGCGCAGCGCGCGGAACACGTCGGCGGGATAAACGGTTTTGCCGGCCGCGCGCTCACCGTCGACGAAACGGCACAGTGGCGCGTAGGCAGCGCTGTCGGTGAACGGCTTCAGGTGCGCGCGCCAGGCGGGCGGCAGCGCGGCGAATTGCGCTTCGAGCGTGGGCGGCGGCGAATCGGCTGCGGCAGGTGTCTGCGATTGCGCGGCTGCGTGGGCGGCCGGCGCGGCGGAGGCGTCGTCGAACAAGGAGGCTTGCGACGAACTGGAGCGGGTACGGGATGCGGAGGTCATGGCAGGGGAGTGTCGCAGCAAACGCGGTTCGGCTCAACCGGCCCGCAACTGATACCCGCGCTGCGCCTTGCTGACGTTATCCGGTGCGAGGCCTTCGACCTGTTTGCCGAGTTCGGCCGCGAGCGAATGGAGCGCGGCTTCGTCACCGGACTTCAATTCAAGCTCGACTTCCGAAATCGGCGCGCGACGGTTCTCGCCATTCACTTCGGCGAGCACGTCGCCCTGATCGATCGCGGCCTCGATTTCCGAGCCGTCGAACTGGACATGCCACAGCGTGCGCGTGAAATTCGTACGGAACAGTTCGATCAACGCGGGTGCCGCCTGACGCACCGCATCCGCCGCAGTGGGCTCGTCGCATTCGCGCAGCAATGCGTCGATCTCAAGTTGCTCGCCCGCCACCGGCATTTCCCACTCGTGCCGGCTATGCAAGCCGTCCTTCGCCTGACCCACCGTCTTGAAGGTTTGCAACCAGCCGTCAGGCGTTTGGCGCAGACGCAGCGCGCTTTTCGAGCCTGCCAGCGCGAGTTGCGGCGTATCGAAGTAAATGTTCACCAGCTTGACCGGTTGCCCATCGACCTTCGTGCGCGCGACGAACCACTGCGTCGCCGCCTGCACCTGCTCAACCGGCAATGCCAGCTTGATTTCGCGTTCCATGCCCATGAACTGCTCCGCTGCGTTTGCCTGTCGCTAAACCGTGTTCAGAAAAACATCCGCGCGAGTTCCACGCCCGGCTCGTCCGCGCGCATGAACGCCTCGCCGACGAGGAACGTGTGCACGTCCATTGCCCGCAGACGCTCGACATCGGCCCGCGCCAGAATGCCCGATTCCGTGACGACGATACGGTCGTCGGGAATCGCGTCGAGCATGCCGATGGTCGTTTCGATCGACGTTTCGAACGTGCGCAGATTGCGGTTGTTGATGCCGATCAGCGGCGTCTTCAGCGTAAGCGCTTCCTGCAATTCGCGGCTGTCGTGCACTTCGACCAGCACCGCCAGACCCAGCGAATGCGCGAGCGCTTCGAGCTCCTGCATCTGCGAAGTTTCGAGCGCGGCGGCGATCAGCAGGATCGCGTCGGCGCCCATCGCGCGGGCTTCGACGATCTGATACGGATCGACGATAAAGTCCTTGCGCAGCACCGGCAGTTGGCAAGCCGCGCGCGCTTCCTGAAGATACGCGACGCTGCCCTGGAAGAACTGCACATCGGTCAGCACGGACAAACAGGCCGCGCCATGCTTCTCGTACGAACGTGCGATGTCGGCCGGCACGAAGTTTTCGCGCAGCACGCCTTTGGACGGGCTCGCTTTCTTCACTTCGGAGATCACCGCGGCCAGACCTGCAGCGTGTTTGGCGCGCAACGCGCCGACGAAGTCGCGGATATCGCGCGACGACGCTTCGAGGCGCAGTTCTTCGAGCGGCGCGCTCTGTTCGGCCGCGCGAACTTCTTCGCGTTTGACCGCGATGATGCGGTCGAGGATGTCGCTCATAAGTGTCTCGCTACGTTGATGACTGGGTTGATCACTTCTTGAATTGCTGGGTGAAGCGGATCAGCTCGTCGACTTTCGCGCGAGCTTTGCCGCTCGCGATGGCTTCGCGTGCCAGCTGGATGCCGTCGGCGATCGACGACGCCACGTTTGCCGAATACAGCGCCGTGCCCGCGTTCAGCGTGACGATTTCACGCGCCACGCCCGGCTGGTTGTCGAGCGCGTCGAGCAGCATCGCTTTCGATTCGCTCGCGTCGGCCACTTTCAGCGAACGGTTCGACACCATCTGCATGCCGAAGTCTTCAGGATGAATCTCGTACTCGAAAATCTGGCCGTCGCGCAACTCGCCGACCTGCGTGGCCGCGCCGAGCGACACCTCGTCCATGCCGTCCATGCCGTACACCACCAGCACGTGCTTCGCGCCGAGCCGCTGCATCACGCGAACCTGAATGCCGACGAGGTCGCCGTGAAACACGCCCATCAACTGGTTCGGTGCGCCGGCCGGGTTGGTCAGCGGGCCGAGAATGTTGAAGATGGTCCGCACGCCGAGTTCGCGGCGCACCGGCGCGATGTTCTTCATGGCGGGGTGATGGTTCGGCGCGAACATGAAGCCCATGCCGGTTTCCGCAATCGACGCCGCCACCTGGTCCGGTTGCAGATCGATGTTCACGCCGAGTTCTTCGAGCACGTCGGCGCTGCCCGACTTGCTCGACACGCTGCGGCCGCCGTGTTTCGCGACCTTCGCGCCGGCCGCAGCCGTGACGAACATCGTCGCCGTCGAAATGTTGAAGGTATGCGCACCGTCACCACCGGTGCCGACGATATCGACGAAATTCGAGTTGTCCGGTACCTCGACGTGGCGCGCAAATTCGCGCATGACCGTGGCGGCAGCCGTGATCTCGCCAATCGTCTCTTTCTTCACGCGCAAACCGGTGATGATCGCCGCCGACATCACCGGTGACAGTTCGCCGCGCATGATGAGCCGCATCAGATGCAGCATTTCGTCGTGGAAAATCTCGCGGTGCTCGATGGTCCGTTGCAGCGCTTCCTGGGGCGTAATCGACATGATTTCGTCTCTCTTCATCAAGCGTTGCGATTCGATTGCGCCGACGTTGTGCTGCTCGCGAGCTTCGACTGTTTGACGAAGTTTTCGAGCAGCGCGTGGCCGTGTTCGGACAGGATCGACTCCGGGTGGAACTGCACGCCTTCAACGGCCAGTTCCTTGTGACGCACGCCCATGATTTCGCCGTCTTCGGTCCAGGCCGACACTTCGAGGCAGTCCGGCAGCGATTCGCGTTCGATCGCGAGCGAGTGGTAGCGGGTCACGACGAAGTGCTTCGGCAGATCGGCGAATACGCCTTTGCAGTCGGTTTCGATCGTGCTGACCTTGCCGTGCATGATGGTCTGCGCGCGCACCACACGTCCGCCGAATGCTTCGCCGATGGCCTGATGGCCGAGGCAGACGCCGAGAATCGGCGTCTTGCCGGCGAATTCGCGTAGTACGTCGAGCGTGATGCCGGCGTGTTGCGGGTTGCTAGGACCGGGCGACAGAAGGCAGCAGTGAGCGTGATGCCGGTGTGGGGTTGTGGGGCCGGCGACAGGCAGATGCGCTCGGGGTTGAGCTTCGCGATTTCGTCCAGCGTGATTTCGTCGTTCCGGTAGGTGCGCACGTCTTCGCCGAGTTCGCCGAAGTATTGCACCAGGTTGTAGGTGAACGAGTCGTAGTTGTCGATCATGAGCAGCATGGTGTATCTCCGGTCAGAAGTCGCTATCGAGGCCGTCTTGAACCTGTTCGGCGGCGCGCAGCACGGCGCGCGCCTTGTTCTCGGTCTCTTGCCATTCGGATTCGGGCACCGAATCCGCGACTACGCCAGCAGCCGCCTGCACGTACAGATTCCCGTTCGCGATCACGCCGGTGCGGATCGTGATGGCGAGATCCATTTCGCCGGTGAACGACAGGTAGCCGACTGCGCCGCCGTACAGGCCGCGCTTCACGGGTTCCAGTTCGTCGATCAATTCCATCGCGCGGACTTTCGGCGCGCCGGACAGCGTGCCGGCCGGGAAAGTGGCGCGCAGCACGTCGAAATTGGTGGTGCCGGGCTTCAGCTTGCCTTCGACCGAACTCACGATGTGCTGCACGTGCGAGTACTTCTCGATCACCATCTTGTCGGTCACGACCACCGAGCCGATCTGCGCGATACGGCCCACGTCGTTGCGCGCGAGGTCGATCAGCATCACGTGCTCGGCAACTTCCTTCGGATCGTTCAGCAGTTCGGTCGCGAGTTCGGCGTCGCGCTCCGGCGTGTTGCCGCGCGGACGCGTGCCGGCCAGCGGCCGGATCGTAACGATGCGGTCTTCGCCGCGCTTTTCCTGGCGCACCAGAATTTCCGGCGATGCCCCGACCACGTGGAAGTCGCCGAAATTGTAGAAATACATATACGGCGACGGATTCAGCGAACGCAGCGCGCGATACAGCGACAGCGGATTGTCGCGATACGGCTTGGTCAGACGCTGGCCGACCTGCACCTGCATCAGTTCGCCGGCGGCGATGTATTCCTTCGCCTTGCGCACGGCCGCCAGATAGTCGTCTTTCGCGAATTCGCGGTACGTCTCGGTGCGCACGCTGGCCGACGTCACTGGCGGCTGCACGGTCGTGCGCAAGCGCTGGCGCAATTCACGCAGCCGCTGTTTGCCCTTCGCGTACGCCTCGGGTTGCGTCGGATCCGCGTAGACCACCAGGTAGAGCTTGCCCGCGAGGTTGTCGATCACCGCGACTTCTTCGGTGAGCAGCAACTGGATGTCCGGCAGATTCAGATCGTCTTTCGGCGCGCTGTTCGCGAGCTTTTTCTCGATGTAGCGCACCGCGTCGTAGCCGAAATATCCGGCGAGACCGCCCGCGAATCGCGGCAGACCGGGGCGCTGCGCCACTTTGAAGCGTCCCTGGAATTGCTGGATGAATTCGAGCGGATCGCCTTCATGCGTCTCGACGACCTTGCCGTCGCGCACCACTTCCGACACGCCGTTGCGGGTACGCAGCAGCGTGCGCGCCGGCAGTCCGATAAACGAGTAGCGGCCGAAGCGCTCACCACCCACCACCGATTCCAGCAGGAACGAGTTCGCGCCATTGCGCTCGGTTTGCGCCAGCTTCAGATACAGCGAAAGTGGCGTTTCGAGGTCGGCGAGCGCTTCGGCGATCAGCGGAATGCGGTTGAAGCCCTCATTGGCGAGGGACTGGAATTCGAGTTCGGTCATGTTCCGATCCTGTACGGTGGTCCGGCGGCAGGGTGCGTCGGGCAAAGCGGGGCGTAGCGCAACCGGTCAGGGCGTTCGTTCGACGTTTCGACACGATGATACCGACCGGCGCGAGTCTCCCATCGACGCATGCAAAGGGATTTCAGCGCACAGATGTACTTTGCGGGTACACGCAGGCCGAATCAACCGATGCAGCGAAACAAGATGATGGAAAAAACGCGTGAGCGCAGCGAAGTAAAAAACGGTTGCCGAAGACGAGCTTCAGCGTACCTCAGGCGAGGTTAGCGCGACCAGCGACGCCAGGGCCAGGCTCCCCGGTCGATGCTAATCAGACTCCGTTTTTTATTCAGAAACATGAGATTGATGGACTTTTCAAGTCGTGGAATGGTGCGCTGCGATCGCCTTGGCGGCGTCGAGCAGCGAGGCAACTATACCATCGGATTTTATTGTTTGTATAGCTTGGCCGTGGTTGTAGCCGTACGGCACGGTGAGCGTCGCCATGCCAGCCGCGCGGCCCGCCAGCGCGTCGTTTTCCGAATCGCCGATGGCCACGGTAGCCTGCGGCTCGACGCCCAGTTGCGCCGCTGCGGTGAGCATCGGTAGCGGGTCAGGCTTCTTTTTCGGCAGACTGTCGCCGCCGAGCACGACGCTGAAATATTGGGCAAGCCCGTACTGCTCAAGCAATTCGACCGCGAACCGGTGCGGCTTGTTGGTCACACAGGCGAGCTTGAGGCCGGCGTCGCGCATGGCGCGCAGACCAGCCTCGACATCGGGATAAAGCCGCGTGTGCAGACCGTTGATCTTCGCGTATTCCGCCTGATAGATCGCGAGCGCTTCGTCAAAGCGGTCTTGCGCGTGCTCGGTCTCGAAGCGCGGCGCGAGCACGCTGCGGATCAGGTGCTCCGAGCCTTTGCCGACATAACCGACTACTTCTTCGCGCGAGGTTTCCGTCGCGTCGAGTTGCGCAAGCATGCCGTTCAGGCCGGCGGTGAAGTCGTCGGCGGTGTCGATCATCGTGCCGTCGAGGTCGATGATCGCGGCTTGCAGGCGCGGGCCGGTGAAGGTCGGGGCAGGGAACGGAGCGGTCATATTGCGTGCGGGTAATCAGTGCTGAACGTTGGCGAGCGCGGCGCGCATCTTGTCGATCACGACCTTGTGATCGGGCTGGCCGAAGATTGCTGAACCGGCCACGAACGTGTCCGCCCCAGCCGCAGCGATTTCCGCGATGTTGTCGACTTTCACGCCGCCGTCCACTTCCAGATGGATCTCGCGGCCCGTGCGTTCCTTGTAAGCGTCGATCCGCTTGCGGGCTTCGCGCAGCTTGACGAGTGCCTCAGGAATGAACGACTGGCCGCCGAAGCCCGGATTCACCGACATGATCAGCACGAGGTCGACCTTGTCCATCACGTAATCCAGATGGCTCAGCGAGGTGGCCGGGTTGAACACGAGGCCGGCCTTGCAGCCGTGATCGCGGATCAGCGACAGCGTGCGGTCGATGTGGTCGGAGCCTTCCGGGTGAAAGCTGATGATGTTGGCGCCGGCCTTGGCGAAGTCCGGCACGATGCGGTCGACCGGACGCACCATCAGATGCACGTCGATCGGCACGTCGACGTGCGGGCGGATCGCTTCGCAGACGAGCGGGCCGATGGTGAGGTTCGGTACGTAATGGTTGTCCATTACGTCGAAGTGAATCCAGTCGGCGCCGGCGGCGACGACGTTGCGGACTTCTTCGCCCAAGCGGGAGAAATCGGCGGACAGAATGCTGGGGGAAATGCGGAATTGCGTCATGGTGGGGGCGGATGCAAGCGGGAAAGCGTCATTTTACCGTTTTGTGCGCCGCAGGACCGCCTGGCCAAAGGTTATAAGTCCACCCTCAAATTCTTGCGACGAAGTGCCAAATCGCCTTAGTCGCCTGTGGCCCAAGGATTTGTCCGGTTGCGGGCATCCCGCGCATCAAGCAGAATGCCAATCCATACGCGCCGCATCGCCGGTACGCCGCAAACCATTGGCGTTCGGGCTTTCCCGCGATTTTTCACAGCCGTTTGATCAGACCGGAATCAGGATGAGCCAGTACGAATTCAGCGTCTCGGCGCAGGTGCAGTTTCTGCCCGAAGAGTCGGACCCGGAGCGCCGCCAGTATGCGTTTGCATACACGCTGACCATTCGAAATACCGGTCAGGTGCCCGCGCAGTTAATCGCACGTCATTGGGTGATTACCGACAGCGACAACAATGTTCAGGAAGTGAAAGGGCTGGGCGTGGTCGGGCACCAGCCGTTGCTTAAACCAGGCGAGCACTTCGAGTACACGAGTTGGGCCGTGATTGCCACGCCGGTCGGCACCATGCGTGGCGATTATTTTTGCGTGGCCGAGGACGGCGAACGCTTTGAGGCGCCGGTGCCGGAGTTCATCCTGCGCATGCCGCGTACGTTGCATTGAACCGGGACGCCAGTCCGCGGTCTTTAAAGCGGTTGAGTAATGGTGGAGCGAGCGTTTGAGTAACTGTTAGGCGCTTAGTCGAGCGCCTCGCGTCACTGTGGTTTTTGCTGCTTCTGCTGTTCATTCGCTTTGGCGCGCGCCGTTTTCTTCTTGCCGGACGACGTCCATACGACGATGAAGACGAGCAGGAAGAGTGCGATGAGCGACTCCAGCGCGAAGATGAGCATCGGGTATTCGTCGAACAGATCAGACATGGCGGTTTCCATCAAGAACGAACATTGTATGCGGTTTGTCCGCACGGCCGGAGCATGGCTCGGCGCGGTTTCGGTTGCGGTAATGCTGGCGTCGTGCGGCGGAGGCGGCGCGGTCCGGTCGACGGTTTCGCCACCCACGGGCGCCGCGATCATTCCCGGGCAGATTGCTGCCACGCGACTCACGGCGGTTGCCTGGCAGCAGGTGCCGGGCTGGCAGGACGACTCGTTAATCGGTGCGACGGCTGCATTGCGGCAAAACTGCGTGAGGCTGGCGCGTCAGCCTAACTGGTCTCGCGCGTGTGCCGCAGCCGCACAGATCGACGACCTCGACGTCACCAGTGCGCGGGCTTTCTTCGAAGCTTATTTCACTCCTTTCCAACTGGCCAATAACGACGGCACACTCGACGGCCTCGTCACAGGCTACTACGAGCCGTTGTTGCGCGGATCGCGTACGCGGCATGGCGTGTATCAGACTGCGTTGTATCGCTGGCCGTCCGGTTATCGCGCGGGCGCGGCGATGCCGGCGCGGGCACAACTCGAGCGTGCAGGTGTGCTCAATGGCAACGAACTGGTCTGGGTCGACGATCCGATTGAAGCATTTTTCCTGCAGGTGCAAGGCTCTGGCCGGATCGTGATGGAAGACGGCAGCGTGATGCGCCTCGGTTTTGGCGGCACGAATAATCAGCCGTACAAGTCGATCGGCCGCTGGCTACTTGATCGCGGTGAGCTGACACCCTCGCAGGCAACCATGCAGGGCATCAAGGCGTGGGCTCGCGCAAACCCGACGCGTGTCGATACGCTGCTCGATACGAATCCGCGCTTTGTGTTTTTCCGCGAGATGCCGTCAGGTGAAAGCGCCCCGAGCGGCGGCGCGGATGGTCCGATCGGCGCACTTGGCGTGCCGTTGACGCCGGAGCGGTCGATCGCGGTCGATCCGGCTTCGATTCCGCTTGGCACGCCGGTTTTTCTGCAGACCACGCGTCCGCTGACGAACTCGCCGATGAATCGCCTTGTGTTCGCGCAGGACACGGGTTCGGCCATCAAGGGCGGAGTGCGTGCCGATTACTTCTGGGGCCTCGGCGACGATGCGGGTGATCTGGCCGGCAAGATGAAGCAGGGTGGCCGGATGTGGTTGTTGCTGCCGAATTCGTGAGGGCTCGGTGAGGCGGCTGCTGTCAGCGCTTTCGGTACGGTCGGAATCGAAGTGGCAGCCACGCGATGTACAGATTTAAAGTTTTCAGAGCGAAGTCCGCGCGAACGCCGAACTTGATCGCTTGCATCCCGCGGCCTTCGCAATAGCTGGATGAAAACGGCGACACGTATGGATTTAATTCCATGTGTGCGGCCGTTTTCCTTTTGCACGTAGTTACAGCCCCGACGTACGCTTGTCCACCACACGTCGCGCCTTACCCACCGAACGCTCGATCCCGTTCACGCCCAACACGTTCACCACCGCGCTCACGCCGATCAGCGCCTTGATGTCATAGGTCAGCGCCTGCTTTGCTTTGTTCAGTGCGCCCGTATCCGGCGCAGTTTCCGGGCACGGTTCGACGTTCAACGTCAATACGTCGAGCGGGCCTTCCTTGGTCAGCACGATCTGATAGTGAGGCGCGAACGCGTGCTGCTTGAGCAACAGTTCTTCAATCTGCGTCGGGAACACGTTCACGCCGCGCACGATCATCATGTCGTCCGAACGGCCGGTGATCTTTTCCATCCGGCGCATGGTGCGCGCGCTGCCCGGCAACAGACGCGTGAGGTCGCGCGTGCGGTAACGGACAATGGGCAGCGCCTCCTTGGTCAGCGACGTGAACACCAGTTCGCCGAGTTCGCCGTCCGGCAATACTTCGCCTGTGTCGGGGTCGATGATTTCGGGATAGAAGTGGTCTTCCCAGATGGTCGGGCCGTCTTTCGTCTCCACACATTCGGACGCTACGCCGGGACCCATCACTTCGGAGAGTCCATAAATGTCGACCGCGTTGATGCCCATGCGCTTTTCGATTGCCTGGCGCATGTCGTTGGTCCACGGTTCCGCGCCGAAAATGCCGAGACGCAGCGAGCAACTGACTGGGTCGATGCCTTGTCGTTCGAGTTCGTCCGCAATCGAGAGCATGTAGCTCGGCGTGACCATGATGATGTCTGGCTTGAAATCCTGGATCAGTTGCACCTGCTTTTCGGTCTGTCCGCCGCCGAACGGAATTACAGTCAAGCCCGCGCGCTCGGCACCGTAGTGCGCACCGAGGCCGCCAGTGAAAAGGCCATAGCCATAGCTCACGTGAACCTTGTCGCCGCGCTTCGCACCTGCAGCGCGGATCGAGCGCGCCACGAGATTTGCCCAGGTGTCGATGTCGCGCGCGGTGTAACCCACGACGGTTGGCTTACCCGTCGTACCGGACGACGCGTGAATCCGCGAAATCTGTTCCTGCGGGACGGCGAACATACCGAACGGGTAGCTGTCGCGCAGATCTTTTTTAGTGGTGAACGGAAAGCGCGCCAGATCTGCAAGGCTTTTCACCTCGCTCGGATGAACTCCAGCTTCATCGAACTTGCGCCGGTAGACCGGCGAATTTTCATAAGCGTGCGTCAGCGACCATTTGAGCCGTTCAAGTTGAAGCGCGGCAAGTTCGTCGCGGCTGGCGGTCTCGATCGGGTCGAGCGGAAGGTCGGTGGTCATCGAATGTCTCCTTACTGGCTCAATGCTTGTGTCTGATATACGGTGCGCCTGGGCGCAAAACCGGGGACTGTCTGAAATTTTTTTACTGACGCGGTTCAGGCGCCATCATGCTTTTCGCCACGGCGTAATTGCGCGATTTGTCGCTGTGTCGCCGTGGGTTTGTCATCCATGTATGCCGCGCGTGCTGCTCGACTGCTTTTTGCTGCCTGTCAGTCGCCAGTGGGAATCAGGTTCCCTTTGATTTGCGCCGATTTGCCACGAAACATCGCGACGGTTTCTCCCGCGCGGTTCATGACGCGAATATCGTAAATGCCGGTGCGCCCGCTCAGCGTCTGCTCAATGGCTTCAGCTGTCAGCACTTCGCCGCGCGGTACTGGTTTCAGGAACTCAATCGAGCATCCTGCCGCGACCGTGTTGATGTTGTAGGTATTGCAGGCGAACGCGAACGTTGAATCAGCGAGCGTGAAAATAAGGCCGCCGTGGCAGATCTGATGGCCGTTCAGGAAGTCGTCGCGTACAGCCATGCGCAGGCGCGCGTAGCCGGGACGTACTTCCAGGATTTCAAGGCCGAGCGCCCGGCTGCAAGCATCGTTCTCGTACATTGCCGCAGCGGTTGCGCGGGCGAGTTCGTCGGGCGTCATCTGGGTGGCCGGGTTTGTTTGGGTGGACATATCAGCGGCCCTCGAAGCGTGGCGCGCGTTTTTCCACAAACGCCTTCACACCTTCAGCGTAATCGTGAGAGGCGCCGAGTTCGCGCTGCAAATCGCGTTCGAGATCGAGTTGCTGATCGAGCGTTTGCGTTGCGCCGGCGCGCATTGCCTGCTTGATCGCGGCGATCGCGCGCGTGGGTTGCTGAGCGAGTTGGGCCGCGAGTTTGGCTGCGGTGGGCGCGAGCTCTGCGTCGTCGAGCGCCTGCCAGATCAAGCCCCAGCTTTCGGCTTTTTCCGCACTGAGTTTGTCGCCGGTCATGGCGAGTCCCAATGCGCGCGCCATTCCAACACGCTGCGGCAGGAACCACGTGCCCCCGGAGTCAGGCACGAGGCCGATTTTCACGAACGCCTGGATGAAACTGGCGGTTCGAGCCGCGAGCACGAGGTCGCAAGCAAGCGCAAGATTGGCGCCGGCACCCGCAGCCGTGCCGTTCACTGCGGCAATCACCGGCAGAGGCAGGGCTTGCAGTCGACGAATCAGCGGATTGAAGTGCTCGTCGATCAGATCGCCCAGATCGGTCATCGCGCCAGGCGTGAAATCGAGGTCGGCGAGATCCTGTCCTGCGCAAAATCCGCGACCGGCGCCGGTCAGCACGAGCGCGCGGACGCCGGCCGCTTCGACTTGATCGAGCGCCGTGCTCAGTTCGTGATGCATCGCGCGAGTGAAGCTGTTGAGCTTGTCCGGACGGTTCAGCGTGATAGTCGCCACATGGCTCGATGGGTCGATGTCCAGGCGAATCGCTTCATATGACATTGGGTGTCTCCTCAAAGTCTCGTTTGGCCGAAAGGCTCGACGCCGTTGCTGTCAGATCCGTTCGATGACCAGCGCAATACCCTGACCCACGCCGATACACATCGTGCAAAGCGCGAAGCGGCCATTGATCCGTTCGAGCTGGTATAGCGCCGTCGTAATCAGACGCGCGCCCGATGCGCCCAGCGGATGCCCCAGCGCAATGGCACCGCCATTCGGATTGACACGTGGATCGTCATCGCGCAGACCGAGTGTGCGCAGCACGGCCAACCCTTGCGATGCGAATGCCTCGTTCAGTTCGATCACGTCGAATTGTTCGAGCTTCATGCCGAGCTGCCTCAGAAGCTTTTGCGTTGCCGGCGCGGGACCAATTCCCATGATGCGTGGCTCGACGCCCGCTGTAGCCATGCCGACAACACGTGCGCGGCGACGCAGGCCATATTGATCGGCCGCCTGTTGATTCGCGAGCAACAGCGCGCAGGCACCATCGTTCACACCGGATGCGTTACCCGCCGTTACGCTGCCGTCAGGACGCACGACGCCCTTGAGTTTGCCCAGACTTTCGAGCGACGTTTCTCGTGGGTGTTCGTCGAGCGCGACTCGCACCGGGTCGCCTTTCTTCTGCGCGATTTCGACGCCGACAATTTCATGGGCCAACGTGCCGTCTCGCTGTGCGCGGGCCGCCTTCTGCTGACTGGCGAGCGCAAACGCATCTTGGTCCGCGCGGCTGATGCAGAACTCCACGGCGACGTTTTCCGCAGTTTCCGGCATGGAGTCGACGCCGTACTGACGTGTCATCAACGGATTGATGAAGCGCCAACCGATAGTCGTGTCGTAAATATCAGCCTGACGCGAAAACGCGCTGGCCGCTTTGCCCATGACGAACGGCGCGCGCGTCATGCTCTCGACGCCGCCGGCAATCATCAGGCGCGCCTCACCCGATTTGATTGCGCGCGCGGCGGTGCCTACGGCGTCCATGCCGGAGCCGCACAGGCGGTTAATAGTTGCGCCCGGCGCGTCGGTAGGCAGGCCGGCCAGCAATGCAGACATACGCGCTACGTTGCGGTTGTCTTCGCCAGCCTGATTGGCACAGCCGTAGATCACGTCGTCGACTGCTCGCCAGTCCACGCCAGGATTGCGCTCTATCAGCGCCCGGATCGGAACGGCGCCGAGATCGTCTGCACGAACGTCCTTCAGGGCGCCGCCATAGCGGCCGATTGGGGTGCGAATCGCATCGCAAATGAAGGCGTCGTTCATTGGAATTCCCGCTAAAAGCGGATCAGCGAGCGGAGGCCGATCCGATGTCTCATGTTAGTTGGGGCGCACGACCCGGTCCATTCGGCCAAACGGCATAGGACGAAGCCGATGCTTTGTCTTATGACGTTCAGCCAGCTACCGCTGGGGCCGCTTTCGGTTCAACATGAACGCGGCTTTGCACTACGCGGAAGCGGTTTGCGACGAAGGCCGCATCGGCCAGCGCTGCGTTGGCCGCCGGGTTAGCGCCCGTGCCGTGAAAATCGGAGAACGCTGCGGACTGGTTGACGAACACCCCGCCGGTCAGGTTGATCGAGAGCGCTACACCGCCGCGAATCGACGCTTCGTGTGCTTCTTCGAGTACCGCTTCGTCTGTGCTGTAGACCGACAACGTCAGCGCGCCGTGCTCGGCAGCGATGGCGCCTGCGAGCTCGAGCGATTGCGCGGTGGAATCAGTCGCAATCACGAATGAGATCGGGCCGAACCATTCGCTGGGTGAACTGGGCGTGGTCGGTAGCGGCGTCGAGTTGCAGAACGAGCGGCGTGCGCACACGAGCATCGGCAAAAGCAGGGTGTTCGAGTGTCTGACTTTCGACGAGAACGCGGCCGAGCTTTGCGGCTTCGTCAATGCGCTGCGTGACGCCTTCGTTCTGGATCGCGCCCAGCAGTTCCACCGCGCGGGCCGGGTCTGCCACGAGTTTTTGCACGGCGCCGGCAATGGCTTGAGCGACTTCGTCGAAACCTAGCGTGCCATCAGCCGTGCGGATGCCGTCGCGAGGCACGTAAATGTTTTGCGGCGCGGTGCACATCTGGCCCGAGTACAACGCGAGCGAGAAGGCAATGTTGCGGGCGGCAGCTTTGATATCGTCGACCGAATCGATCACGATCTGGTTGACGCCGGCTTTTTCGGTGTAGACCTGAGCCTGGTGCGCATTGCGCTCGAGCCAGGTACCGTTCTGCGTGCTGCCCGTGAAGTCGATGAGTTTGATCTCCGGGCGCAAAGCCAGATCCTGAACGAGTGCACCGTCGTTCGGTTCGGTGGCGAGCAGCGTGACGACGTTCGGATCGAAGCCGGCTTCGCGCAATACGTCACGCGCAATTCGCACCGTCAACGCGAGCGGAAGAATCGCGCCCGGGTGCGGCTTGACGATGACCGTGTTGCCCGTGGCCAGGTCGGCGAAGAGACCGGGATAGCCATTCCACGTCGGGAACGTGCAGCAGCCGAGTACCAGACCGGTTCCTCGCGGGCACCACGGTGTAGCGCTTGTGCATGGCGAGCGGCGGGTTCTTGCCCTGGGGCTTTTCCCAGTGAGCGTCGGCGGGAATTCGGCGCAGCTGGTCCCATGCATAGACGACGGCTTCGAGAGCGCGATCCTGAGCATGCGGACCGCCGGCCTGGAACGCCATCATGAATGCCTGGCCGGTCGTATGCATGACGCTGTAGCCAATTTCAAAGCTGGCCCGATTCACCCGCGTAAGAATCTCGAGGCTCACGCCGATCCACGCCTGCGGGCCGGCGGCGCGCCAGTCGCGCTGGGCGGCAGCGGCTGCTGCAATTAGGGCGTCGGGATCGGCTTTCGGGTAGCGAATACCAGAGGGAAGCCAAACGGCGAAACTTCGGCCCAACGGTTTCTCCCGTCGACGGTTGGTCCAGATCGAATGTCGTGTTGAGAAGCGCCTTGAATGTGGCTTCACCGTCCGCGTTGGCTGTTTCCCCGTACACTTTTGGACTGGGCATTTCGAGCGAACGGACTCCAGTAGCCTCGCGTTTCGACGGCGGTGAGTGCCTTTTGCAGCGTGTCTTCGTGCTTGGTGAATAGCGGATGTGTCATGGCAAAGGGGCTTGGCTGTACGTTGGGGAAAAGCCTGTCGAATAATTGACCGACCGGTTGGTTGGTGAATGTTAGCATCATTAATCGGCCGCGCGAAGCGTTTTCGCGTGTGATTAACCATTAGGAAGGAGGCAGCATGGCTTACGAGAACATTCTGGTTGAGACGCGGGGGCGGGTCGGATTGGTCACATTGAATCGTCCGAAAGCGCTGAACGCGTTGAACGACGCGCTGATGGACGAGCTGGGTGCGGCGCTGCGTGAGTTCGATGCGGACGACGCGATCGGCGCGATCGTGGTGACCGGCAGCGAAAAGGCGTTCGCGGCCGGTGCCGACATCGGCATGATGGCGACTTACTCCTATATGGATGTCTACAAGGGCGACTACATCACCCGCAACTGGGAAACGGTCCGCTCCATCCGCAAGCCGATCATCGCTGCGGTAGCCGGCTTCGCGCTGGGCGGCGGCTGCGAACTGGCGATGATGTGCGACATCATCTTCGCCGCCGACACTGCGAAGTTTGGGCAGCCGGAAATCAAGCTCGGGGTGATGCCGGGTGCTGGCGGCACGCAGCGGTTGCCGCGTGCCGTGTCAAAGGCCAAGGCAATGGACCTCTGCCTGACCGCCCGTTTCATGGATGCTGCGGAGGCCGAGCGGGCCGGGTTGGTTTCGCGAGTTATTCCTGCGGCTTCGCTGATTGACGAGGCGATCGATGCGGCCGCGACCATTGCCGAGTTCCCTTTGCCGGCTGTGATGATGGTGAAGGAGTCGGTCAACCGCGCATATGAAACGACGCTGGCCGAGGGCGTGCATTTCGAGCGCCGCCTGTTCCATTCGCTCTTCGCTACTGAAGATCAGAAAGAAGGTATGGCCGCATTCGTTGAGAAGCGCAAACCGGTTTTTAAGAATCGTTAATACGCTTGTCAAAATAACGCTTGCAAGCTGCCGGTCTGGCTCGCTAGAATCTCGCTCTTTCGTGCTTCGGATACCGGGGCGCGGGGAGGCGGGAGAGCCAGCAGTGGCGGGGCTTCCGGCGGGTCGGGCAGGTTCAGGAAGTTGAAAAAACCTGTTGACGGCGAAGCGGAAGTTCTTCATAATCTCGTTTCTCTGCTGCAGATGCAGCGACGCAGAACGAAGCGGTGCCGGGTGGTTGAAGTGTCCGGTGCGGTGGAGTGAGCGGATCGATCTTTAAAAATTAACAGCCGATAAGTGTGGGCGCTTGATGCGCGATGCGCCGGTGGGTCCTTCGGGGTCTGCTGGAACAAGCAGAAGTATCAAGTCTCACACAGTAATGAAAGGAAGGTTTTTCCATCGAAAGATGGAGAGATCATTCGTCAGTACGTTGAGTGAGCGACCGGGTTCGTAAAGAGCCCGAAAAACAGTAACAGGTTTGAACTGAAGAGTTTGATCCTGGCTCAGATTGAACGCTGGCGGCATGCCTTACACATGCAAGTCGAACGGCAGCACGGGGGCAACCCTGGTGGCGAGTGGCGAACGGGTGAGTAATACATCGGAACGTGTCCTGTAGTGGGGGATAGCCCGGCGAAAGCCGGATTAATACCGCATACGCTCTGCGGAGGAAAGCGGGGGATCCTTCAGGACCTCGCGCTACAGGGGCGGCCGATGGCAGATTAGCTAGTTGGTGGGGTAAAGGCCTACCAAGGCGACGATCTGTAGCTGGTCTGAGAGGACGACCAGCCACACTGGGACTGAGACACGGCCCAGACTCCTACGGGAGGCAGCAGTGGGGAATTTTGGACAATGGGGGAAACCCTGATCCAGCAATGCCGCGTGTGTGAAGAAGGCCTTCGGGTTGTAAAGCACTTTTGTCCGGAAAGAAAACCGCCTGGTTAATACCTGGGTGGGATGACGGTACCGGAAGAATAAGCACCGGCTAACTACGTGCCAGCAGCCGCGGTAATACGTAGGGTGCAAGCGTTAATCGGAATTACTGGGCGTAAAGCGTGCGCAGGCGGTTCGCTAAGACAGATGTGAAATCCCCGGGCTTAACCTGGGAACTGCATTTGTGACTGGCGGGCTAGAGTATGGCAGAGGGGGGTAGAATTCCACGTGTAGCAGTGAAATGCGTAGAGATGTGGAGGAATACCGATGGCGAAGGCAGCCCCCTGGGCCAATACTGACGCTCATGCACGAAAGCGTGGGGAGCAAACAGGATTAGATACCCTGGTAGTCCACGCCCTAAACGATGTCAACTAGTTGTCGGGTCTTCATTGACTTGGTAACGTAGCTAACGCGTGAAGTTGACCGCCTGGGGAGTACGGTCGCAAGATTAAAACTCAAAGGAATTGACGGGGACCCGCACAAGCGGTGGATGATGTGGATTAATTCGATGCAACGCGAAAAACCTTACCTACCCTTGACATGTATGGAAGTCTGCCGAGAGGTGGATGTGCCCGAAAGGGAGCCATAACACAGGTGCTGCATGGCTGTCGTCAGCTCGTGTCGTGAGATGTTGGGTTAAGTCCCGCAACGAGCGCAACCCTTGTCCCTAGTTGCTACGCAAGAGCACTCTAGGGAGACTGCCGGTGACAAACCGGAGGAAGGTGGGGATGACGTCAAGTCCTCATGGCCCTTATGGGTAGGGCTTCACACGTCATACAATGGTCGGAACAGAGGGTTGCCAAGCCGCGAGGTGGAGCCAATCCCAGAAAACCGATCGTAGTCCGGATCGCACTCTGCAACTCGAGTGCGTGAAGCTGGAATCGCTAGTAATCGCGGATCAGCATGCCGCGGTGAATACGTTCCCGGGTCTTGTACACACCGCCCGTCACACCATGGGAGTGGGTTTCACCAGAAGTAGGTAGCCTAACCGCAAGGAGGGCGCTTACCACGGTGGGATTCATGACTGGGGTGAAGTCGTAACAAGGTAGCCGTATCGGAAGGTGCGGCTGGATCACCTCCTTTCTCGAGCTAACGCGTCAATGTGTTGAGCGCTCACGCTTATCGGCTGTGAAATTTGAAAGACAGACTCAGGGGTCTGTAGCTCAGTCGGTTAGAGCACCGTCTTGATAAGGCGGGGGTCGATGGTTCGAATCCATCCAGACCCACCACTGTTTCTGGGGTGGCTGCGCTGACCGGTAAAACCTCTGGGGTATGTGTATGACTGGGGGATTAGCTCAGCTGGGAGAGCACCTGCTTTGCAAGCAGGGGGTCGTCGGTTCGATCCCGTCATCCTCCACCAATCTTCAATGCCAAGGGTTCAGTTGAACTGAATGTTTGGCATTGGCGATTGAGCCAGTCAGTAACGAGACGCGGTTATAGCAACTGCGTTTATCGGCTGTCGTTCTTTAACAATCAGGAAGAAGTAGTAAAGAGATTCACGAAAGCATACTTAGAGATGGGTGTGTGAGTAGGTGGATCAGGGTTGTGATTGTATCAATGTATGAAAAGGTGATCGAAAGATTGCTTTGGAATACGGCGCAACACGAATACTCAACCTGTAACGTGTGTGTCGGAAGACACACCCGTTATAGGGTCAAGCGAACAAGTGCATGTGGTGGATGCCTTGGCGATCACAGGCGATGAAGGACGCGGTAGCCTGCGAAAAGCTACGGGGAGCTGGCAAACGAGCTTTGATCCGTAGATGTCCGAATGGGGAAACCCACTCCGAATGGAGTATCCATGACTGAATACATAGGTCATGCGAAGCGAACGCGGTGAACTGAAACATCTAAGTAACCGCAGGAAAAGAAATCAACCGAGATTCCCAGAGTAGTGGCGAGCGAAATGGGATCAGCCTGTACTCTTTATCTTCATTGTTAGTCGAAGGCTCTGGAAAGTGCCGCCATAGCAGGTGATAGCCCTGTAGACGAAAACAGCGAGGAAGAACTAGGTGTACGACAAGTAGGGCGGGACACGTGAAATCCTGTCTGAAGATGGGGGGACCATCCTCCAAGGCTAAATACTCGTGATCGACCGATAGTGAACCAGTACCGTGAGGGAAAGGCGAAAAGAACCCCGGGAGGGGAGTGAAATAGATCCTGAAACCGCATGCATACAAACAGTAGGAGCCTCCTTGAGGGGTGACTGCGTACCTTTTGTATAATGGGTCAGCGACTTACATTCAGTGGCAAGCTTAACCGATTAGGGCAGGCGTAGCGAAAGCGAGTCCGAACAGGGCGATTCAGTCGCTGGGTGTAGACCCGAAACCAGGTGATCTATCCATGGCCAGGATGAAGGTGCGGTAACACGTACTGGAGGTCCGAACCCACTAACGTTGAAAAGTTAGGGGATGAGCTGTGGATAGGGGTGAAAGGCTAAACAAACCTGGAAATAGCTGGTTCTCTCCGAAAACTATTTAGGTAGTGCCTCGTGTATCACCTTCGGGGGTAGAGCACTGTCATGGTTGTGGGGTCCATTGCGGATTACTACGCCATAGCAAACTCCGAATACCGAAGAGTGCAATCACGGGAGACAGACATCGGGTGCTAACGTCCGGTGTCAAGAGGGAAACAACCCAGACCGCCAGCTAAGGTCCCCAAATATTGCTAAGTGGGAAACGAAGTGGGAAGGCTAAAACAGTCAGGAGGTTGGCTTAGAAGCAGCCATCCTTTAAAGAAAGCGTAATAGCTCACTGATCGAGTCGTCCTGCGCGGAAGATGTAACGGGGCTAAGCAATATACCGAAGCTGCGGATGCACATTTATGTGCATGGTAGGAGAGCGTTCCGTAAGCCTGCGAAGGTGCATTGAAAAGTGCGCTGGAGGTATCGGAAGTGCGAATGCTGACATGAGTAGCGATAAAGGGGGTGAAAAGCCCCCTCGCCGTAAGCCCAAGGTTTCCTACGCAACGTTCATCGGCGTAGGGTGAGTCGGCCCCTAAGGCGAGGCAGAAATGCGTAGCTGATGGGAAGCAGGTTAATATTCCTGCACCATTGTTAAATGCGATGGGGGGACGGATCGCGGAAGGTTGTCCGGGTGTTGGAAGTCCCGGTCCTTGCATTGGAGAAGGCGCTTAGGCAAATCCGGGCGCGGAATTCAAGGGTGTGAGGCCATTCACTTCGGTGAAGAAGCAATCGGAAGTGGTTCCAAGAAAAGCCTCTAAGCTTCAGTTTAACAAGACCGTACCGCAAACCGACACAGGTGGGCGAGATGAGTATTCTAAGGCGCTTGAGAGAACTCGGGAGAAGGAACTCGGCAAATTGGTACCGTAACTTCGGGATAAGGTACGCCCCTGTAGCTTGACTGGCCTGCGCCAGGAGGGTGAAGGGGTTGCAATAAACTGGTGGCTGCGACTGTTTAATAAAAACACAGCACTCTGCAAACACGAAAGTGGACGTATAGGGTGTGACGCCTGCCCGGTGCCGGAAGATTAAATGATGGGGTGCAAGCTCTTGATTGAAGTCCCGGTAAACGGCGGCCGTAACTATAACGGTCCTAAGGTAGCGAAATTCCTTGTCGGGTAAGTTCCGACCTGCACGAATGGCGTAACGATGGCCACACTGTCTCCTCCCGAGACTCAGCGAAGTTGAAGTGTTTGTGATGATGCAATCTCCCCGCGGCTAGACGGAAAGACCCCATGAACCTTTACTGTAGCTTTGCATTGGACTTTGAACCGATCTGTGTAGGATAGGTGGGAGGCTATGAAGCGTGAACGCCAGTTTGCGTGGAGCCGTCCTTGAAATACCACCCTGGTTTGTTTGAGGTTCTAACCTTGGTCCGTTATCCGGACCGGGGACAGTGCATGGTAGGCAGTTTGACTGGGGCGGTCTCCTCCCAAAGTGTAACGGAGGAGTACGAAGGTACGCTAGGTACGGTCGGAAATCGTGCTGATAGTGCAATGGCATAAGCGTGCTTAACTGCGAGACCGACAAGTCGAGCAGGTGCGAAAGCAGGTCATAGTGATCCGGTGGTTCTGTATGGAAGGGCCATCGCTCAACGGATAAAAGGTACTCTGGGGATAACAGGCTGATACCGCCCAAGAGTTCATATCGACGGCGGTGTTTGGCACCTCGATGTCGGCTCATCTCATCCTGGGGCTGTAGCCGGTCCCAAGGGTATGGCTGTTCGCCATTTAAAGAGGTACGTGAGCTGGGTTTAAAACGTCGTGAGACAGTTTGGTCCCTATCTGCCGTGGGCGCTGGATATTTGAAGGGGGCTGCTCCTAGTACGAGAGGACCGGAGTGGACGAACCTCTGGTGTACCGGTTGTCACGCCAGTGGCATCGCCGGGTAGCTATGTTCGGAAGAGATAACCGCTGAAAGCATCTAAGCGGGAAACTCGCCTTAAGATGAGATATCCCCGGGGCTTCGAGCCCCTTGAAGGGTCGTTCAAGACCAGGACGTTGATAGGTCAGGTGTGGAAGCGCAGTAATGCGTTAAGCTAACTGATACTAATTGCCCGTAAGGCTTGATCCTATAACAGGTGTGTTTTGCTCCCCAGCGGAGTAGACACCACACCCGGTTGAGTGATCAGTGTTGTGCCAGAAACAACACAACCCCATAAGCTTCTCTGGTGAGCATCACCAGAAACTACTTCTTCCAGATTGGTTGTATTGCCCCAGAAGGCAGTACAGCAACAAGTCATGCCTGATGACCATAGCGAGTCGGTCCCACCCCTTCCCATCCCGAACAGGACCGTGAAACGACTCCACGCCGATGATAGTGCGGATTCCCGTGTGAAAGTAGGTAATCGTCAGGCTCCCCAGCAGTCAAACAGAAACCCCGCCCCATAAAGGTGGGGTTTTTGCGTTTCGGCCGGCAAAATACGCAACGCTCTCTTCAGCAATACAAGCGCCGTCAGAAAATCTGCACCGAGATCGCTTGAGCCCAGCGTCAGCCTCCGCCTCCTCAATCGCAGTTCGCCGGCAACCTTTCCGCAATTCAAGCCGGCCGAGCGTCGAAACCTACCTCGCGCGACTCCACGCAAACGCTAACGCGCCTCTATTTCCCCTGCGCCAGAAATCGCTGCGCCAGCCGAACCCAATACGTTGAGCCGAACGGCAACAAATCGTCGTTGAAATCATAGCTCGCGTTATGCAGCATGCATGGCCCGGCACCATGCCCAGAGTCTCGGTGCCCGCCGTCGCCGTTGCCTAGAAACGCATAACATCCCGGCTTCGCGAGCAGCATGAACGAAAAATCCTCGGCGCCCATCGTCGGTTCGACCGCGTCGTCGACATTCTCCGCTCCGACAATCTCCTTCATCACCGCCGCTGCGAAGCGCGCCTCTTCGCCACTGTTGATAGTCGGCGGATAATTGCGATGGAAGTGGACATTCACCGTGCAGTCGTAGGCGTCTGCCGTACTCTCGTGCGATCTTGCGCATGCGCGCTTCGATCAGATCGAGCGTTTCGGTGGTGAACGTTCGCACGGTGCCTGCAATCCATGCATCATTTGGGACGACATTGACGGCGTCGCCAGCATGAATCTGGGTGATCGACAGTACAGCGGTATCGAGCGGCTTCTTGTTTCGCGTGATGATGCTCTGCAGGCCATTCGCGATCTGCACCGCAGTAAACACAGGGTCGCGGCCGTTGTGCGGTAGCGCCGCGTGCGATCCCACGCCTTTGATTTCGATGCGAAATTCGTTGCTCGACGCCATGATCGGCCCTTCGGTCACGCCGAAGTGGCCCGCCGGCATGCCTGGCCAGTTGTGAATGCCGAAAACGGCATCGACTGGAAAACTGCGTGAACAGGCCATCGTCGATCATCGCCTGTGCGCCCGCACCGCCTTCTTCGGCCGGTTGGAAGATGAAGACGATCGTGCCGTCAAACTCGCCATGCTTGGCGAGATGTCGCGCCGCGCCGAGCAGCATCGCGGTATGTCCGTCGTGGCCGCAAGCGTGCATCTTGCCGTCGTTCTGCGAGCGATGCTCGAAGCTGTTGAGCTCCTGAATCGGCAGCGCATCCATGTCGGCGCGCAGGCCGATCGAGCGATGTCCGTTGCCGCGTTTCAGTATGCCGACCACGCCCGTTTTGCCCAGCCCGCGATGGGTTTCGATACCCCACGACTCCAGGCTTTTCGCGACCAGATCAGCCGTCGCCGTTTCTTCGTAACGGAGTTCGGGGTGAGCGTGGATCGTTCGTCGGAGGGTCTGAATTTCGCCGTGAGCGGCTTGGATTTCGGGGATCAGTTTCATGATGGAGTGATGATGCGCCTGTGCCTGGCTATGCGTGGGATCCGCTCGGTGCGATTTCGCCCGGCACGGTGATAAGCAATTCTACGCCGAAGGCATTTTTGACGGCATCGCAGGACTCGGCCAGGCGAACGGACGTAATAAAATTCCGAATTACCCCGCGCTCACTTCCTCCATTTCACAAATCGCCGATGAATGCTCCGACCGAATTCGCCCGCGCCGTCTGTCCGCACGACTGCCCAGATACCTGCGCGATGCGCGTCACCGTCGAAAATGGTCGGGCGATCAAGGTCACCGGCGACCCAGATCATCCGCCGACGCAAGGCGCGCTGTGTACCAAAGTCAGCCGCTATGCGGAGCGCGTCGCATCATCCGTACCGATTGACGACGCCGATGAAGCGCGTCGGCCGCAAAGGCGAAGGCCGCTTCGAGCCGATCAGCTGGGACGGAGGCGCTCGAACTGGCGGCATCGCGTCTGTCGGCGATCGCAGCCGAGCGCCGGAAGCCATCGTGCCGTACAGCTACGCCGGCACGATGGGTCTGGTCCAGGGCGACAGCATCGCGCAGCGGTTCTTTCACAAACTCGGCGCGTCGCAACTGGACCGCACGATCTGCGCGGCTGCCGGCGCGGCGGGGCTGAAATATACCTACGGCGCGAGCCTCGGCATGCACACGGAGTTCTTCGCCGAGAGCGAACTGATTCTGATCTGGGGGGCGAATCCGATCGCATCGAACCTGCATTTCTGGACTCGCGCACAGGAGGCGAAGCGCCGTGGCGCGCAGACTGATCGCGATCGATCCATATCGATCGCTGACTGCGGAAAAATGTCATCAGCACATTGCGCTCAAGCCTGGCACCGACGGCGCATTGGCGCTCGGCATGATCAATGTGCTTGATCACCGAAAACCTGCTCGACCACGACTACATTTCGGCGCACACGCTGGGCTTCGATGAGCTGAAGGCGCGCGCTGAACAATTATCCGCCATCGCGAGTCGCTGCGATCTGCGGGATCGACGAGCAAGTGGTCGTCGATCTCGCGCGGCTTTACGGCAGCACGAAGAAGGCTGCGATCCGCCTGAACTACGGCATGCAGCGAGTGCGCGGCGGCGGCAACGCCGTGCGCGCAATCGCGTGCCTGCCTTCACTTACCGGCGCGTGGCGCGAGCGCGCGGGCGGAGCACTGTTGTCGTCGCGGAGGATGGGCGCCGGTCGATTCGACACGCGCTGCAGCGCCCGATCTGATGCCGGGATGGCCGTCGAAAACGCCGCGCGTCATCAACATGAACGCGATCGGCGACGCACTGCTGCATCCCGGCGACGCAGCTTCGGCCCGAAGGTCGAAGCGATTGTCGTGTACAACTCGAACCCGGTTGCCGTAGCGCCCGATTCGGAGAAAGTCGCGGCAGGGTTCGCGCGAGAAGACCTGTTCACGATCGTGCTCGAGCATTTCCAGACGGACACCGCCGACTACGCCGATCTGATGCTACCCGCGACAACGCAACTCGAGCATCTCGATGTGCACAAGTCGTACGGTCACACCCACGTCATGGCGAACTTGCCCGCGATTGCGCCGGTCGGCGAAGCGCGGCCGAACACGGAAATTTTCCGCGGCCTCGCGCGCGCACATGGGACTGGACGAACCCGCGCTATACGACAGCGACGAAGCCGTAGCGAAGGGGCGTTCCGTTGGGACGACGCAGCGCTCGAAGGCGTCAACTGGAGCACGCTGAAGGAAACCCGGCTGGGCCAAGCTGAAACTGCCCGACGCACCGTTCGCCGACGGCGGCTTTCGCACGCCATCGGGCAAGTGCGAGTTCTTCAGCGAGCGTTTGGCGCAGCAGGGGCTCGATCCGCTTGCCCGACTATCTGCCGCCTTACGAATCCGCCGATGGCGCGCCCGAACTGGCCGCCCGTTATCCGCTCGCGATGATTTCGCCGCCCGCCCGCAATTTCCTGAACAGCACATTCGTGAACGTCGAAAGCCTGCGCTCGACGGAAGGCGAGCCGCATCTCGACATCCATCCCGCCGACGCGCGGCAGCGAAGCATCGCCGACGGCGATCAGGTGCGCATCTTCAACGATCGCGGCTCGATGCAGGCGCGAGCGCGCGTGACCGACAGGGCGCGCGAAGGCCTCGTGGTCGGTCTGTCGATCTGGTGGAAGAAGCTCGCGCCCGATGGCCGCAACGCCAATCAGGTCACGAGTCAGGCGCTAACTGATCTTGGCGATTCGGCGACGTTCTACGATTGTCTCGTCGAAGTCGAACCGCGCTTGAAACGGCGAGAAAAACATCTACGGTACGAAGGCGGCCATTACGCTTCAAACGTTGGAGGCTGCAGTCTAACCCCCGCTTTTCGAGAATAGCCGACGAGGTCCGCATGCTACGATTCGTTTTTAGCACGACCATTCGAAAATAAAGGAGGAGACGCTGCATGGACAAAATCTGGCTGAAATCTTATCCGGCTGGCGTTCCCGCAGAGATCGACCCGACTCGTTATTCGTCCGTTGCCGAACTGCTCGAGGAAGCTTTCCGCGAGCATCGCGACGAAGCCGGCGTTCGTCTGCATGGGCAAGGAACTCAGCTACGGCGAACTCGATGCGCTCTCGCGCAAGCTGGCCGCGTGGTTTCAGTCGAAGGGTCTGGCTCGCGGCGCGCGTATCGCGATCATGATGCCCAACGTGCTGCAATATCCGGTCGCGCTCGCTGCGATCTTGCGCGCAGGGTATGTGGTGGTGAACGTCAATCCGCTCTACACGCCGCGCGAGCTCGAGCATCAACTTAAGGACAGCGGCGCGGAAGCCGATCATCCTGCTCGAAAACTTCGCCGTCACGCTGCAGGCGATTGTCGGCAATACGGCGATCAAACATATCGTCGTCGCGGCGATGGGCGACCTGATGGGCGTCAAGGGCGCGCTGGTCAATTTCGTCGTGCGAAGCGTGAAGAAGATGGTGCCCGCGTGGAATTTGCCGGGTCACGTCAAATTTAACACCGCCATCGCCGAAGGTAACCGGCAGACTTTCAAGCCGGTTCAGCAGGGTCCGGACGACGTCGCGTTTCTGCAATACACCGGCGGAACAACTGGCGTGGCGAAAGGGGCGACGCTTCTGCATCGCAACCTGATCGCTAACGTGCTGCAGTCGGAAGTCTGGCTCGATCCGGTTCGCAAGCGACCGGCCGGACATCGATCAGTTCGTCACGGTTGTCGCGTTGCCGCTTTATCACGTGTTTGCGCTGACGGTGTGCGGGCTGCTGACGATCCGCACCGGCGGCCTCGGCGTGCTGATCCCGAATCCGCGCGATATTTCCGGCATGATCAAGGCGCTGGAAGGCTATCCAGATCACGACGATTCCCGCGGTCAACACGCTGTATAACGCGCTATTGAATAGCCCGGATTTCGACAAACTCGACTTTTCCAAGCTGATAACGGCCAATGGCGGCGGTATGGCGGTCCAGGAAGCCGTCGCGAAGCGGTGGTTCGAAAAAACCCACGCGCCGATCGTCGAAGGTTACGGCTTGTCCGAAACGTCGCCGTGCGTCACGTGCAACCCCGTCACCGTCACGGAATACAGCGGCACGATTGGCTTGCCGCTGCCCTCGACCGAAATCTCGATTCGCGACGACGACGGCAACGAAGTGCCACTCGGCCAGCCAGGCGAAATCTGCATTCGCGGTCCGCAAGTGATGGCGGGCTACTGGAATCGGCCAGACGAAACGGCCAAGGTCATGACGCCGGATGGCTTCTTCAAATCAGGCGACGTCGGGCATGATGAACGAGCGCGGCTTCGTCAAGATCGTCGATCGCAAGAAGGACATGATTCTGGTCTCGGGCTTCAACGTCTATCCAAACGAAATCGAAGACGTGGTCGCGAAGCTGCCGGGCGTGTTCGAAGTCGCGGCGGTCGGCGTGCCGGACCAGAATTCCGGGGAAGCGGTCAAACTCTTCGTGGTGAAGAAGGACCAGGCCCTGACCGATGCGGACATTTTTGCGTATTGCAAACTGCAATTGACCGGATACAAGCGTCCGAAGATCGTGGAATTCCGCTCCGAACTACCGAAGAGCAACGTCGGCAAGATTCTGCGACGAGAACTGCGCGACGGGCGTGCCTGAAAACTGAGCGGTTCAACCGACCTGGTCTGACAGCGGTAGCGGTCACGAAGAAACGGAAAGGCCCAGCGGACGAAAGTCCGTCGGGCCTTTTTTTTGGAGTGCCGCGCCGCGCAGCAACGCCAACGCCCTGCGAACAGACATGGGCTTTAAACCAGCCATAAAAAAAGGCGCCCGAAGGCGCCTTTGAGGCAGACTGCTTTTTTACGACTTATTAGAACTTGTGACGGATACCAACGCGAGCCGTGAACTGGTTCGGACTCGACGAAGCCGTCAGGTTGTTGATGTTTGCCGTTGCATCGACCGTTTGGCCTGCCGCATTGATCGTTTCGCCCAGAGCGTGTTGATACACACCCGTGACGTACACGTCGGTACGCTTGGACAGGAAGTAGTCCACGCCAACTGCGCCTTGGTGGTACTGAGCACGCGAGTTGCCGTTGATTTCCGCGCCGCGCGTGTAGTCGTATGCTGCGCCAACCAGCAATGCCGGGGTCAACTGATACTTGAAGTTGAGTTCGGCGTTGTTGAACGTAGCCGATTGGCCACGGAACGGCGATGCGTACGATGCACCCAGGTTGCCGAACTTGATATTCGAGTACGTTGCACCGATGGTCGCTGCACCGAACGTGTATGCGCCGCCTGCACCGATCACCTGGTAGGTGTTCGCCGAAGTGAAGCCGTTGTACACCGTCGATGCTACAGCTGCGTTTGCCGCCGTAGCCGTGCCGCCGTTGTTGAACAGGCCGCCCGAAGCTGCCGGCGTACGTGCGTTCAAGTAGCCAACGCCCAAGACGAGGGGACCGTTGTTGTAGCCAGCGCCCAACGACCAGATCTGGTTCGACGTGACGTTGCCAGCAATGCCACCGAAGCTATACGTGCCGCCGAACGTCAGGCCGCCGTAGTTTGCGCTCGTGTACTTAACCGTGTTGTTCGTGCGGTACGCGTTGTTGAAGTTGTCGATGTCGCCCGGGTGAGCAGCGATGTAGCCGCCCCATTGGTCACCCACTTCCAGCGGACCGACGTAGTCGACGACGGAGTCGTACTGACGACCCAGCGTGACCGTGCCGAATTGGCTCGACAGACCGACATAAGCTTGACGACCGAACATCAGGCCGCCTTGACCCAGCTTGCCGTTGTTCACGTCAAAGCCGTTTTCCAACACGAAGATTGCCTTCAGACCGCCGCCCAGATCTTCCGTGCCACGCAGGCCGAAACGCGAGCCTTGCAGAACGCCGCTGGACAGGTTGTACAGATGGGCGCTACCCGTCGGTGTCTTGACGTTGGTAGTCATGTTGAAACCTTCGTCAATGATACCGTACAGGGTCACGTTGCTCTGAGCATGTGCGACACCCGCGAATGCACCCAGTGCTGCGAGAGCGAGAAGCGACTTTTTCATCGAATGATCTCCAAGGATTACGAATCTTTTGTACAAGGCTGAATATTTATGTGGCTCTGAGGCCTTGCTTGTCCAACTTCGCGAGAAGTTGCACGTAATGTAACAAAAGGCATACATGGCACAAAGCAAAAGGAGGGGGGCGGGAACGGTCCTGTTTCGTTTACGCAACATGGTCTAAAATCAGGAATTGGCCGTCTGATTGACGCGAATTGAAGGCACCTGTGAAGCCGGTTTTGCCCCGCAAAGCCTTGTCACGCGGACCCAAAAGCGCAACGCAGCGGTCGTCGAATCAGGGAGTGCTGAATGTTTCTGGACGAGTTGATTAACGAGTTTGATCGGGGTTTACGCTCAATGACCGGCGTGTCGCGGATGAGTCGTCCGTTGCCTGTTCCGCAAGAATCGGAAAGCGAAACCGTCGAGCTTTCTCCGCAGGAGCGCGCGCATTCCGCGGGCCTCATGCGCGTGAACCACGTGGGTGAGGTGTGCGCTCAAGCGCTTTACCAGGCTCAGAAACTCGCGACGCGTTCGCCGTCGTTGCGCGCGGTTTTCGATCGCGCGGCGATCGAAGAAGAAGACCATCTGGCCTGGACATCGAAACGACTCGAGGCACTCGATTCGCGCCCGAGTCTCCTGAATCCGCTTTGGTACACCGGCGCGTTGGCCATTGGTCTGGCCGCTGGCCGCATGGGCGATCGCGTTAGCCTCGGCTTCATGGCTGAAACCGAGCGCCAGGTCGAGCAGCATCTGGACAGTCATCTGAGCGAGCTGCCGGCAGCCGACCGCGAGTCCCGCGCGATCGTCGAGCAAATGCGTACGGACGAAGCCGCGCATGGGAAGGCCGCGACCGACGCTGGCGGCATCGAGTTGCCGTTCCCCGCGCGAGCGCTGATGCGAGCGGTGTCGAAAGTCATGACCCGCACCGCCTATTACATATGATCGATAGCGCTTCTTCACCGCGCGACTGAAGTGGGACGGCGCCTCGCGCGTCGTCGCCTAAAACACCTGCAACGCCATCTGAATATCTCCTTTTGTTCTCTCGCGATCGCTTACCTTCCGCGTATTTCGCTCCGACTTTTCACGTATCACCTTCACAAGTTGCACTAGCTCATTCATTTATAACGATTTTCTGTTTTCGCATGTGACTTGAGCGAGTCGCGCTAAGTCCTTGTTCTTACAAACAAAATTCGTTCAGAAACCGCGGATCTCCCTTGACCCGTGTTTAGCGTTCCACTAAAGTGGGAGACAGTGTGAGAAAGTGTATTTTTGTGTGATCTCACGCATGGTTTGGGGTAGATTTTCACGGATCGGGCGGTGGGCGCAAAAGCGGCCACAGGGAGAGCAAAGTGTTCCAAGGGGCGTCGGCGCTGACGCTCGATGCGAAAGGGCGGATGTCTATTCCCTCTCGATATCGGGATGCGCTGCAAACACAGGCAGAGGGCCGGGTGACGATCACCAAGCACCCGGACGGCTGCCTGTTGCTATTTCCGCGCCCGGAATGGGAAGTCTTCCGCGACAAGGTCGACAAGCTGCCTATGAACGCGACCTGGTGGAAGCGCATTTTTCTCGGCAACGCAATGGACGTGGACATGGACGGCGCAGGGCGCGTGCTCGTATCGCCGGAATTGCGCTCGGCTGGTGGGCTGGAGAAAGAAGTGACCTTGCTCGGCATGGGTCGTCACTTCGAGTTATGGGATGCACAAACATACGCCGCGAAGGAACAGGCGGCAATGGCTGAGGGCATGCCCGACGCGTTGAAAGAATTTCACGTTCTGATCGCGGCACACATATATGGCACCTGCGATGGGAAATGAATTGCAGCATCGCACGGTGCTGCTGGAAGAAGCGGTTCAAGCGCTGGTTACACGCGCGGACGGCGTTTATGTGGATGGCACGTTTGGGCGCGGCGGTCATAGCCGGCTGGTGCTGGAGAAGCTGGGCAGAGTCGGGCCGTCTGATCGCGTTCGACAAAGACCCGCTCGCCATCGCCACGGCTCAGCAGATTGCCGATCTCGCGCTTCGGCATCGTGCACGAGAGTTTTGCTTCACTGCGTACCGCGATTGCGGAGCGCGGAGTAGGGCGGGTGTCGGGCGTTTTGCTGGATCTGGGCGTGTCGTCGCCGCAAGTCGACGATCCGGAGCGGGGCTTCAGCTTCCGCGCCGACGGCCCGCTCGACATGCGGATGGACCCGACGCGCGGCGAGTCCGCGGCTGACTGGCTGGCGCGGGCCACGGTGCAGGAACTGACGGAGGTGATACGAGATTATGGGGAAGAACGGTTTGCTTTTCAGATTGCAAAGGCGCTTGTTGCTCGCCGGGCAGAGTCCGACCGTCTTGGGCCTCTCGTCAGCACGGGCGAGCTTGCCCAAATCGTGGCTAACGTCGTCAAAACCCGTGAGAAGGGGAAGGATCCGGCAACCCGCACCTTTCAAGCTATACGGATTCACATCAATCAAGAGCTTGCGGAGCTGCAAGTCGTTTTAGAAGCAGCGTTGTCGCTGTTGGAGCAAGGGGGGCGGCTGGTGGTCATCAGCTTTCATTCGCTCGAAGACCGGATCGTCAAGCGATTCATGCAGGCGCACGCCAGTACGCCTGCGATCGATCGCCGCCTGCCGATTCGTGCCGTCGATCTGCCGAGCCCTCCGCTCAAAATCATTGGCCGCGTGTTCGCGAGCGACGCTGAAGTCGCCGCGAATCCGCGCGCCCGTTCTGCCGTGATGCGTGTGGCGGAGCGGATCGCGCCATGAATCGCCTCAATATCTTCCTGCTGATGATCGTGATGGGTTGCGCATTGTCTGTCGTCAACGCGACCAATCAGCAGCGTCAGATCTTTATCCAGTTGCAGCGCGCGCAATCGCAGGAGCGTCAGCTGCAGCAGGATTATTCGCAGCTTCAATATCAGCAGAGCGCGTTGTCGAAGACATCGCGCATCGAGCAGATCGCCACTGATTCCCTGAAGATGCAGTCGGTCACGACCGGGCGCACCCAATATCTGACGCTCGACCCGGGCGCCGTGAAGGCTGAGGACGCGCCGATTCCGACTTCCGGTGCCGGCATCGGCGCCGGTGGCGACCCGTCGCGGAGGCGTGCGATGAAAAAATCGTCGACTCGCAAGAGCGTCGCTTTCTCGGCCAATCCGATTCTGTCGGTGCGCCTGCCGATGTGGCGCTCGAAACTCGTCGTGTTCATGCTGTTCATGGCGTTTGTCGCGCTGGCCGCGCGCGCGTTCTGGATTCAGGGGCCGGGCAACGCGTTCTATCAGAAGCAGGGCGAGATCCGCTATCAGCGCCGGCTCGAACTGCCGGCCACGCGCGGCAAGATTCTCGACCGCAACGGCCTCGTGCTCGCCACGAGTCTGCCGGTGCGCGCGATCTGGGCGATTCCCGAATCGGTGCCGGACGATCTCGGCGCCGACAAGCTGAACCAGCTCGGCAAGCTGCTCGACATGACGAACAAGGAGCTGCGCGCGAAGCTGTCCGAAGACAAGAACTTCGTCTACGTGAAGCGTCAGGTGCCGGTCGACGTCGCCGACGAAAGTCGCGGCGCTGGATATCCCCGGCATTTATGCGCGCGACGAATACAAGCGCTTCTATCCGGAAGGCGAGATCACGGCGCACCTGATCGGCTTCACGAATGTGGAAGACGAAGGCCAGGAAGGCGTCGAACTCGGCGACCAGAAGCTGCTCGCCGGCATGCCGGGCAGCCGCCGCGTGATCAAGGACCGCATGGGCCACATCATCGAAGATGTGGACGAGCAGGTCGTGCCGCACAACGGCCAGGACGTGGATCTCTCGATCGACAGCAAGATCCAGTACATCGCTTATACGAACCTGAAGGCGGCCGTCGAGAAATTCAAGGCGAAGGCCGGCGCGGCGATGGTGATCGACGTGCGCACCGGCGAAGTGCTCGCGCTCGTCAATTACCCGACCTACAACCCGAACGACCGTCTCGCACCTGACCGGCGACCAGTTGCGCAACCGCATCCTGACGGACACGTTCGAGCCGGGCTCGATCATGAAGCCGTTCACGGTGTCGCTGGCGCTCGATCTGCATCGCGTCACGCCGACTACACTGGTCGATACAGGCGGCGGCCGCTTCGTGCTCGACGGCGCGCCGATTACCGACGACAGCGCGTTCGGCGTGCTGACGGTCGGCGGCGTGATCCAGAAGTCGAGCAACATCGGCGCGACGAAGATCGCGATGCAGCTCAAGCCCGAAGAGATGTGGAACATGTACACCAGCATCGGTCTCGGCCAGGCGCCGAAGGTCGGTTTCCCGGGCGCGGCGGCGGGCCGTCTGCGTCCGTGGAAGAGCTGGCGCCGCATCGAGCAGGCGACCATGTCGTACGGCTACGGCCTGTCGGTGTCGCTGTTCCAGTTGGGCCGCGCTTACACGGCGATCGCGCACGACGGCGAGATCATGCCGGTGTCGATTTTCCGCACGCCGGGCGATCAGCCGGCCACGGGCCCGCAAATCTTTCGCGCCGACCACCGCGCGTGAAGTGCGCGCCATGCTCGAAACCGTGACGGCGCCGGGCGGCACGTCGCCGGATGCGGCGGTGCCGGGCTATCGCGTGGGCGGCAAGAGCGGTACCGCGTACAAGCACGGTGCGCACGGCTACGACCAATCCAAGTATCGCGCGTCGTTCGTCGGCATGGCGCCGATGCCGAATCCGCGCATCGTGGTGGCGGTGTCGGTCGACGAACCGACGGCAGGCAGCCACTTCGGCGGTCAGGTGTCGGGCCCGGTGTTCTCGGCGATCGTCGGCGATACGCTGCGTTCGCTGAATGTGCCGCCGGATATGCCGGTCAAGCAGATGGTGGTGTCGGACGATTCGGCGCCCGCCGCGCCGAGCGCTCCGCCAACCAGCCGGCACGGTGAAGAAACTCTCCACCAGCGCGGGCGCGAAGAAGATGACGATCTCGGCCAACGCGAAAACGCATCCGGGAGTCGTGCGATGAGCGCGCTGCGCAAGAAGCATCCAGCGCACCGGCAAATCGCCGACGCCCTCGCCTGGCTGCACGCTCACGTGCAGCCAGGCGCGCATCTGCACGCCGACACGCGCTCGCTCGCGGCCGGCGACGCGTTTTTCGCCTACGCCGTCGACGGCGCGGACAACCGCCCGTTCATCGACGGCGCGATCGAGCGTGGCGCGGCAGCCGTGCTGGTTCAGCCCGAAGGCTTCAGCGGTGAGATCGATCCGGCCGTGACGCTGGCCGTGCCGGCGCTGAACGAACTCGCCGGTTCGATTGCGAGCGCCTGGTACAACGACCCGAGCGACGGCATGCTGACCGTCGGCGTCACGGGCACGAACGGCAAGACGTCGTGCAGCCAATGGATTTCGGCGGCGCTGACGGCGCTCGGCACAGCGCTGCGCGATCATCGGCACGCTCGGCACCGGTTTGCCGGGACAGCTCGTGCATACCGGCTTCACGACGCCCGACGCGCCGCAATTGCAGCGCAGTCTCGCGCAATTGCGCGACGCGGGCGCGCAGGCCGTGGCGATGGAAGTGTCGTCGCACGCGCTGCATCAGGGCCGCGTGAACGGCACGGCGTTCGACATCGCCGTGTTCACGAATCTCACGCAAGATCACCTCGACTACCACGGCACGTTCGAAGCGTACGAAGCCGCCAAGGCGCGTCTGTTCGCGTGGCCGGAATTGCGCGCTGCGGTCATCAATCGCGACGATGCAGCCGGACGCCGTCTGCTCGCAAGCGCGCAAGGGTCATGCGCGCACGATCGCTTACGGTCTCGAGACTCCGCGTTGGCACGACGCACCGCAGGCCGACGCACTGCTGCTCGCCTCGAACGTGCGCGCGACGGCGACGGCACGGCGTTCCATCTGACCACGTCGGACTGGGGCGATGCCGAAGTCGAAGTGCAAACGCTCGGCGCGTTCAACGTCAGCAATCTGCTCGGCGTGCTCGGCGCGTTGCTCGCCGCCGGCGTGCCGTTCGACGCCGCGCTCGCCGAACTCGCGAAGCTCGAACCGGTGAACGGCCGCATGCAGCGTCTCGGCGGCCGCCTGCAGAACGACGAACCGCTCGTCGTGATCGATTACGCGCACACGCCGGACGCACTGGAAAAAACGCTCGAAGCGCTGCGCCCGATGGCAGCCGCACGCGGCGGCGAGCTGATCTGCATGTTCGGTTGCGGCGGCGACCGTGACGCGACCAAGCGTCCGCTGATGGGCGCGATCGCCGAGAAGCTGGCGGACGGCGTCGTCGTGACGAGCGACAACCCGCGCAGCGAAGATCCGCAATCGATCATCGAGCAGATCGCCGCGGGCATGAAAGACGCGTCGAAGGCGCGCCGCATCGAAGACCGCGCGAGCGCGATCCTGCAGGCGATCCGCGGCGCCGCGCGCGAAGACGTAGTCGTGCTGGCCGGCAAGGGGCACGAAGCAACACAGGAAATCATGGGCAAGAAACGCGCTTTCTCCGATCAGGATCACGCTCGCCTTGCGCTCGCCGCTCGCGCGACGCACGCACGCGGAGGTGGCGAATGAACCAGGGAAAGCGATGTTCTCTCTGCGTGACGCCGCCGCGCTGATCCCCGGCGCCACCGTGCATGGGCGACGACAGCGTCACGTTCGAGCGCGTATCGACCGACAGCCGCAGCGCCGGTCCTGGCGATCTGTTCGTCGCGATCAAGGGCGACCGTTTCGATGCGCACGACTTCCTGCGCAGACGTCGCCGCGCGCGACGTCTCGGCGGTGCTGGTTACGCGCGCGCCTGACGAACTTGCACGTGCCCGCGCTTCGCGTGACGGACACGCGCGTCGCGCTCGGCGCGCTGGCGCGCGGCTGGCGGCGCCAGTTCAGCATGCCGCTCGTCGCCGTGACCGGCAGCAACGGCAAGACGACGGTCAAGGAAATGATCGCGTCGATCTTCGCCGCCGCGGTCGGCGCAGACGCGCGTCTCGCGACGGCGGGCAATTTCAACAACGACATCGGCTTGCCGCTCACGCTGTTCCGTCTGCACGCCGCACATCAGTTGGCGGTGGTCGAACTCGGCATGAATCATCCGGGCGAAACGTCGTTGCTCGCGAAGATCGCCGAGCCGACGGTCGCCGTGGTGAACAACGCGCAGCGCGAGCATCAGGAATTCATGGCGACGGTCGAAGCGGTCGCGCTCGAACATGCAAGCGTGATTCACGCGCTGTCGCCCGAAGGCGTCGCCGTGTTTCCGGCCGACGATGCCTACGCGAGCATCTGGCGCGTCGCGGCGACCGGCAACCGCATCATCGATTTCGCGCTGAACACCGCCGAGCGCGTGACCGAAGCTGCGGTGACCGGCACGTTCGCTGGCAACGTTCTGAGCATCGAGACGCCGGAAGGCCACGTCGAACGTCACGCTGCAAGTGCTCGGCGATCACAACGCGCACAACGCGCTGGCCGCAACGGCGGCGGCGCTCGCCGCGGGCGTGTCGCTCGACGCGATCAAGCGCGGGCTCGAAGCGTTCGGCGCGGTGAAGGGCCGCTTGCAGGTGAAGCACGCGGCGCTCGGCTCGCTCGACGGCGCAACCGTGATCGACGACACCTACAACTCGAATCCCGACTCGATGCGCGCCGCGATCGACGTGCTCGCGTCGCAAGCTTCGCCGCGCGTGCTCGTGATGGGCGACATGGGCGAAGTCGGCGACAAGGGTCCGGCGTTTCATCGCGAAATCGGTGCATACGCCAAAGAGCGCGGCATCGACGCGCTCTACGCGATGGGCGACGCTTCGCGCGACGCGTGCACGGCCTACGGCGCCGACGCACATCACGTCGCCGATATCGGCACGCTCGTCGCGCAATTGCAGCAGGCCGGTTTCGGTCCCGCTGCCACGTTTCTCGTGAAAGGCTCGCGCTTCATGCAAATGGAGCGCGTGGTGGACGCCGTAACGAGTCCACAACCCAACGCAGCGGGCGAGTACGCCCGCCGCACATTGAAAAAGAAGGACCGAAGCATGCTACTGGCGCTGGCGCAATGGCTGCAGAATGACGCAAGCTTCTTGCGCGTGTTCAGTTATCTGACTTTCCGTGCGGTGATGGCCACCATCACCGCGCTGCTGATCGGGCTCGTCTGCGGCCCGGGGGTGATCCGCAAGCTGACCGCCATGAAGGTCGGTCAGGCCGTTCGTAAAGACGGCCCGCAAACGCACCTCGTCAAGTCCGGTACGCCGACCATGGGCGGCGTGCTGATTCTGCTCGGCATTGCGGTGGCGACGTTGTTGTGGGCCGATCTGACCAACCGCTTCATCTGGATCGTGATGCTCGTCACGTTCGGCTTCGGCGTGATCGGCTGGGTCGACGATTACCGCAAGGTGGTCTACAAGGACCCGCGCGGCATGTCGTCGCGCGAAAAGTATTTCTGGCAATCGGTCGATCGGCCTGTTCGCCGCCGTGTATCTGGCGTTCAGCGTGTCGGAAGCGAACAACGTGCGCGTGTTCGACCTGTTCATGGCGTGGGTGCGAAGCGGTCTTGTCGATGGGCCTGCCGGCGCGCGCCGACCTGATGCTGCCGTTCGTCAAGTCGATCAGCTATCCGCTCGGCGTGTGGGGCTTCATCGTGCTGACGTATCTGGTGATCGTCGGCGCGAGCAACGCGGTCAATCTCACCGATGGCCTCGACGGTCTCGTGATCATGCCGGTCGTGCTGGTCGGCGCATCGCTCGGCGTGTTTGCCTACGTGATGGGCAGCTCGGTCTATTCGAAGTACCTGTTGTTCCCGCATATCGCCGGTGCAGGCGAGTTGCTGATTTTCTGTTCGGCGATGGGCGGCGCGGGGCTCGCGTTTCTCTGGTTCAACACGCACCCGGCGCAGATGTTCATGGGCGACGTCGGCGCGCTGGCGCTCGGCGGCGCGCTCGGCACGGTCGCCGTGATCGTGCGTCAGGAAATCGTGCTCTTCATCATGGGCGGCATTTTCGTGGCGGAGACGGTTTCCGTGATGTTGCAGGTGACGTGGTTCAAGTTCACCAAGCGCCGTTTCGGCGAAGGGCGGCGTCTCTTCAAGATGGCGCCGCTGCATCACCACTTCGAATTGTCGGGATGGAAGGAAACGCAGGTGGTCGTGCGTTTCTGGATCATCACGCTGATGTTGTGTCTGTTCGGTTTGTCCACGCTCAAGTTGCGTTAAGAATCGTTAGTTAGAGGAAAGCAAGGCGATGTTCGGCGAGAAGTTTCGGGATCGGCAAAAGCCGATGGTGCTCGTGCTGGGACTGGGTGAATCCGGTCTCGCGATGGCGCGCTGGTGCGCGCGGCACGGCTGTCGGCTGCGTGTGGCCGATACGCGCGAGGTGCCGCCGAACCTGTCCGCGCTGCAAGCGCACGGCATCGACGCCGAGTTCGTCGGCGGCCCGTTTTCGCCGGCGCTGCTCGACGGCGTCGAGCTCGTCGCGATCAGCCCGGGCTTGTCGCCGCTCGCCGCCGAATTGCTGCCGCTGATCGCCGCGGCGCGGGAGCAGGACATTCCCGTGTGGGGCGAACTCGAATTGTTCGCGCAAGCGCTGAAGACGCTCGGCGAAAGCGGCTACGCGCCGAAGGTCATCGCGATCACCGGCACCAACGGCAAGACCACGACGACCAGCCTGACCGGTCTGCTGTGCGAACGCGCCGGCAAGAAGGTCGCGGTGGCGGGCAACATCAGCCCGGCCGCTGCTCGACAAGCTCACCGAAGCCATCGACAACACCGCGCTGCCCGACGTCTGGGTGCTGGAACTGTCGAGCTTCCAGCTGGAAACCGCGCACACGTTCAGCGCCGGACGCGGCTGCCGTGCTGAACATCACGCAAGATCACCTCGACTGGCACGGCGGCCTCGACGCCTACGCCGCCGCCAAGGGCCGCATCTTCGGCGCACAGACCGTGCGCGTGCTGAATCGCGACGACGCGCGCGTGATGGCGCTTGCGCCCTCGCGAAAGCAGCGACGCCGAGATGGTGACGTTCGGCGTGACCGAGCCGAAGAGCGTGGGCGACTACGGTCTGCTGCGCGACAACGGCATGGTGTGGCTGGTCGAAGCGCACGACCGCGACGCCAGCGACGAACCGGCGCCCACGCGCCGTCGCAAGAATGAAACGGTCAGCGCCGCCGAGCATCGCGCTCAAGCGCCTGATGCCCGCCGACGCGTTGCGCATCCGCGGCCTGCACAACGCCGCGAACGCGCTGGCCGCGTTGGCGCTGGCGCGCGCGGTCGGTCTGCCCGGCGCGCCGCTTGCTGCACGGCTTGCGCGAATACCGTGGCGAGCCGCATCGCGTGGAAGTGATCGCGTCGATCGAAGGCATCGATTACGTCGACGACAGCAAGGGCACCAACGTCGGCGCGACGGTCGCCGCGCTCGACGGTCTCGCGCAGCGCGCGGTGCTGATCGCCGGCGGCGACGGCAAGGGCCAGGATTTCGAGCCGCTCGCCGCGCCGGTCATGCGCTGGTGCCGCGCCGTGATGCTGATCGGCCGCGACGCGCCGCAGATTCGCGCCGCGCTGGACGCACACCGGCATCGCCATGACGACCACGCGACGCTCGAAGAAGCGACGCGCGCCGCAACGCGCGCTGGCGCAGCCGGGCGACGCCGTGCTGCTGTCGCCGGCTTGCGCGAGCTTCGACATGTTCAAGGGTTACGCACATCGCGCCGACGGTATTTCGCAGCACGGTGGAAGAGATCGCAGCCGAACGGGGGACGATGATATGAGCTGGTCGGAACGCTTCGGTTCGAGTCTTGGCGGCTCCCGCGCTGCGCAAGATAGCGCAGGCGGTGCGGCGCGCACGTCGCGGCCGCACGTGGCGGCAGCGGGCTCGCGAGCGCCGTCAATGGCGTGCGTCCGTTGCGCTCGCGCATGCTCGACTACGACCACTCGCTGCTGTGGGTTGTCGTCGCGTTGCTCGGGCTCGGCGTGGTGATGGTGTATTCGGCGTCGATCGCCATGCCCGATTCGCCGAAGTACGCGTCGTATCGCGACTACGCGTTTCTCGTGCGCCAGATCATCTTCGTGGTGATGGGCTCGGTGATCGGCATCGTGTCGTTCCGTATTCCGATTTCGACGTGGGACAAGTACGCGCCGAAGCTCTTCCTGATTTCGCTGCGTCGCGCTGGTGATCGTGCTGATTCCGCACGTCGGCAAGGGCGTGAACGGCGCGCGCCGCTGGATTCCGCTCGGCATCACGAACATGCAGCCGTCGGAAATCATGAAGCTCGCCGTGACGATCTACGCGGCGAACTACACGGTGCGCAAGCAGGAATACATGCACAGCTTCGCCAAAGGCTTTCTGCCGATGGCGGTGGCGGTGGGTCTCGTCGGCGCGTTGCTGCTGCTCGAACCGGACATGGGCGCATTCATGGTGATCGCGGCGATCGCGATGGGCGTGCTGTTTCTCGGCGGCGTGAACGGCAAGCTGTTCGGCGGCCTGGTGGCCACCGCGGTCGGCACATTCAGTTTGCTGGTGTGGGCGTCGCCGTGGCGTCGTGAGCGGATCTTCGCTTACCTCGATCCGTGGGACGACCGTTACGCGCAGGGCAAGGCTTATCAATTGACGCACTCGCTGATCGCGTTCGGCCGCGGCGAATGGTTCGGCGTGGGCCTCGGCGGCAGTGTCGAGAAGCTCAACTATCTGCCGGAAGCGCATACCGACTTCATCCTCGCGGTGATCGGCGAGGAACTCGGGTTTTGTCGGCGTGCTGGTCGTGATCCTGATGTTCTACTGGATCGTGCGCCGCTCGTTCGAAATCGGCCGTCAGGCGCTCGCACTCGACCGCACGTTTGCGGGTCTGGTGGCGAAGGGCATCGGCATCTGGTTCGGCGCGCAGACCTTCATCAACATGGGCGTGAACCTCGGCTTGCTGCCGACCAAGGGTCTGACGTTGCCGCTCGTGAGCTACGGCGGTTCGGGCATCTGTGCTGAACTGCGTCGCGGTGGCGGTGCTGATGCGCGTCGACTATGAAAACCGGGTGCTCATGCGCGGAGGGAAGGTATGACCGCTGCGCCAGCAACGCACGCTGATGGTGATGGCCGGCGGCACCGGGGGACACGTGTTCCCGGGGCTCGCGGTCGCGCACCTGATGCAGGCGTGGGGCTGGAAGGTCGTCTGGCTCGGCAATCCCGCAGGCATGGAAGCGACGCTCGTGCCGAAGCACGGCATTCCGATGGAATACGTGCGCTTCGGCGGCGTGCGCGGCAAGGGCCTGAAGACCAAGCTGATGCTGCCGCTGAACCTGCTGCGCGCCTGTTCGCAAAGCCTGAGCGTGCTGCGTCGCGTGAAGCCGGACGTCGTGCTCGGCATGGGCGGCTACATCACGTTTCCGGCCGGGTTTGATGACCGCGTTGAGCGGCCGTCCGCTGGTGCTGCATGAACAGAATTCGATTGCGGGTCTCGCGAACAAGGTGCTCGCGAAAGTCGCCAAACGCGTGCTGGTTGCGTTCCCGAATGCACTGCCGCATGGCGAATGGACCGGAAATCCGATTCGTGCGGAACTTGCGCGCGCAATTGCACCCAAAGCACGCTACGCGCGCGCAGCGGTCCGCTGAATGTGCTGGTGGTCGGCGGCAGTCTGGGCGCGGCGGCATTGAATGAAGTGGTGCCGCGCGCCGTTGCGCTGCTCGCGCCGAACGAGCGTCCGCGCATCGTGCATCAGGCGGGCGCGAAGCATATCGAAGCGCTGCGCGAGAACTATGCGGCAGCGGGCTTGCAAGCCGGTGCGGATGTGCGAACTCGTGCCGTTCATCGACGACATGACGAGCGCGTACGCGAACGCGGATCTGGTGATCTGCCGTTCGGGCGCGATGACGGTGTCGGAGATTTCAGCGGTCGGCGTGGCGGCGTTGTTCGTGCCGTTCCCGTTCGCAGTAGACGATCACCAGACAACTAACGCAGCGTTCCTCGCCGACAACGGCGCGGCGCTGCTCGTGCAGCAACGCGACCTGTCGGCGGAAAAGCTCGCCGACTGGTTGCGCAGCCAGACGCGAGAGACCCTCGCGGAGATGGCGGAGCGTTCGCGCTCGCTCGCGAAACCCGACGCCACGGAACAGGTCGCGCAGATTTGCGCGACCGTGGCGGGTTCGATTTCGGGCGCGAGCCCAGAAGGAAAGCAATGAAACACATCGTCAAACATATTCACTTTGTCGGCATCGGCGGTGTCGGCATGAGCGGCATCGCCGAGGTGCTGGTCAATCTCGGCTATCAGGTGAGCGGCTCGGATCTGTCGAGCAACGCGGTCACCGATCGCCTCGCCGCGCTCGGCGCGCGTATCGCGATCGGTCACGCGGCGGAGAACATCGAAGGCGCGAACGCCGTGGTCGTCTCCACGGCCGTGCGCAGCGACAACCCGGAAGTGCTGGCCGCGCGCCATCGCCGCATTCCGATCGTGCCGCGCGCGGTGATGCTCGCGGAACTGATGCGCCTGAAGCAGGGCATCGCGATCGCCGGCACGCACGGCAAGACCACGACCACCTCGCTGGTGGCGAGCGTGCTGGCCGCGGGCGGCCTCGATCCGACCTTCGTGATCGGCGGCCGGCTGATCAGCGCGGGCGCGAATGCGCGGCTCGGCACGGGCGACTTCATCGTCGCCGAAGCGGACGAGTCGGATGCGTCGTTCCTGAATCTGTTCCCGGTGATCGAAGTCATCACGAACATCGACGCCGATCACATGGACACCTACGGCCACGATTTCGCGCGGCTCAAGCAGGCGTTCATCGAATTCACGCACCGTCTGCCGTTCTACGGCATCGCGGTGCTGTGCGTCGACGATCCGAACGTGAACGAGATCCTGCCGTTCGTGTCGAAGCCGATCATCCGCTACGGCTTCGCGCCGGACGCGCAGGTGCGCGCGGTCAACGTCGAAGGCGCACGACGGCAAGATGCATTTCACGGCGATGCGCGAAGACGCGGCGCCGCTCGACATCGTTTTGAACCTGCCGGGCGAGCACAACGTGCAGAACGCTTTGGCCGCAATCGCAATTGCGACTGAACTTGAAGTGAAAGATGCCGATATCCAGCGAGCGCTGGCGGATTTCAACGGCGTGGGCCGACGCTTCCAGCGCTACGGCGAAGTGCCGGTCGTGCGAAGGCAAGCCGCCGGCGCGTACACGCTGGTCGACGACTACGGCCATCACCCGGTCGAAATGGCGGCGACGGTGGCGGCGGCGCGCGGCGCGTTTCCGGGGCGGCGTCTGGTGCTGGCATTCCAGCCGCACCGCTTCACGCGCACGCGCGATTGCTTCGAAGATTTTGTGAAGGTGCTGTCGACCGGTCGATGCACTCGTGCTGACCGAAGTCTATTCGGCCGGCGAAGCGCCGATCGTCGCCGCGGACGGCCGCGCGCTGGCGCGCGCGCTGCGCGTGGCGGGCAAGGTCGAACCGGTGTTTGTCGATACGGTGGATGAAGTGCCGGACGCGCTCTCAGCAGTGGTGCGCGACGGCGATGTGGTGATCACGATGGGCGCGGGTTCGATCGGCGGTGTGCCGGGTCGTCTCGCGCAGGAAACGAAGGTTGAATGAGTGAGATGAGCGGATCGACCCTAAACAATTCGGCAAAGTGGCCGTGCTGCTCGGTGGAGATTCCGCCGAGCGCGAGGTGTCGCTCAATTCCGGCCGCCTCGTGCTGCAAGGACTGCGCGACGCCGGTATCGACGCGCATCCGTTCGATCCGGCCGAGCGTCCGCTCGCCGAGTTGAAGGACGAAGGCTTCGTGCGCGCGTTCAATCGCGCTGCATGGCGGCTATGGCGAGAACGGCCAGATTCAGGGCGCGCTCGATTTCTACGGCATCCGCTACACGGGCAGCGGCGTGCTCGGTTCGGCGCTCGGTCTGGACAAATTCCGCACCAAGCTCGTGTGGCAGCAACTCGGTATTCCGACGCCGCCGTTCGAAGCCGTGCTGCGCGGCGACGACTACGAAGCGCGCGCGAAAGACATCGTCGCGAAGCTCGGCTTGCCGCTGTTCGTGAAGCCGGCGAGCGAAGGTTCGAGCGTCGCGGTGATCAAGGTGAAGAGCGCGGACGCATTGCCGGCGGCGCTGCTCGAAGCGGTCAAGTACGACAAGATCGTCGTGGTCGAAAAGAGCATCGAAGGCGGCGGCGAGTACACCGCGTGCATCGCGGGCGACCTCGATCTGCCGGTGATCCGCATCGTGCCGGCCGGCGAGTTCTACGACTACCACGCGAAGTACATCGCCAACGACACGCAGTACCTGATTCCGTGCGGCCTCGCGCCGGACGAAGAAACGCGCCTGAAGGTGCTGGCGCGCCGCGCGTTCGACGTGCTCGGCTGCACCGATTGGGGCCGTGCCGACTTCATGCTGGACGCGCGACGGCAACCCGTATTTCCTCGAAGTGAACACGGCGCCTGGCATGACCGATCACTCGCTGCCGCCGAAAGCGGCGCGCGCGGTGGGCATCAGCTATCAGGAACTGGTTGTCAGCGTGTTGGCGCTGACGCTTGAAGGACTAACCGGGGCGACCCGAAAGCAACACCATGTGGAACAACGTTCGCCAGCTCAATTTCGCCGCCAACGCATTGCATGCGTTGCTGGTGCTCGTGCTGCTGGCGGCAGGCGGTTACTGGCTGATCCAGCGCCCGAATTTCGCGCTGCGCGAAATCCAGATCGACGGCGACACCGAGCACATCAATTCGCCGACGGTGCGCGCCGGCGTAGTGGGGCGCTTGAAGGGCAACTTTTTCACGGTGGATCTCGACGTCGGCGCGTCAGGCGTTCGAGCAGATGCCGTGGGTGCGTCACGCGAGCGTGCGGCGCGTCTGGCCGAATGCGCTGGCTGTCACGCTGGAAGAGTACAAACCGCTGGGCACGTGGGGCAGCGATCAACTGGTGAGCGTGGACGGCGAGTTGTTCACGGCGAACCAGGGCGAGCTCGAAGAGGAGCTGCCCGCGTTCGACGGCCCGGACGGCACGGCGAAGGAAGTGGTCGCGCGGTATCGCGATTTCAAGAAGTGGTTTGCGCCGCTCGGCGCGACGCCGGAAGAAGTGACGCTGTCGCCGCGTTACGCGTGGACGGTGAAGTTGTCGAACGGAACGCAGGTGGAACTTGGGCGCGAGCGCAATCAGGACACGTTGCTCGATCGCAGCAAACGCCTGACGGCGGCGTGGAGCGCGGTGACGCAACGTTGGGGAAAGGATATCGAGTATGCGGACTTGCGCTATCCGAACGGTTTCGCGATTCGTGCCGCTGGCATGCGCTTTATCAGCGAACCCGACAAGGGCAAGAAGTAAACGGACATCACACGCAATGAGCACGCTATGAGTAAAGACTATAAAGATCTGCTGGTCGCCCTCGACATCGGGACGTCGAAGGTGGTGGCCATCGTCGCCGAGCTGAAGGGCGAAGGTCACTACGAGGTGATCGGCCTCGGCCAGAGCGAATCGAAGGGGCTCAAGAAAGGCGTGGTGGTGAACATCGAAGCCACCGTGCAGTCCATTCAGCGCGCGCTCGAAGAAGCCGAGCTGATGGCCGACTGCAAGATCACGAACGTATTCACCGGGATCGCCGGCAGCCATATCCGCAGCTTCAATTCGAGCGGCATGGTGGCGATCAAGGAAAAGGAAGTCACGCAGACGGACGTCGCGCGCGTGATCGAAACGGCGAAGGCGATCAACATCCCGACCGATCAGCAGGTGCTGCATATCCTGACGCAGGAATTCATCATCGACGGCCAGGAAGATGTGCGCGAGCCGATCGGCATGAGCGGCATTCGCCTCGAAGTGAAGGTGCATATCGTCACCGGCGCGGTGAGCGCGGCGCAGAACATCGTGAAGTGCGTGCGCCGCTGCGGCCTCGAAGTGAACGATCTGATCTTGCAGCCGCTGGCTTCGTCGCTGGCGGTGCTGACGGAAGACGAGAAAGAACTCGGCGTGGTGCTGGTCGATATCGGCGGCGGCACGACGGATATCGCGATTTTCAGCGAAGGCGCGATTCGTCATACGGCGGTGATTCCGATCGCCGGCGACCAGATCACGAGCGACATCGCGATGGCGCTGCGCACGCCGACGCCGGACGCGGAAGACATCAAGGTCGACTACGGCATCGCGAAGCAAGCGCTTGCCGATCCGGACGAAATGATCGAAGTGCCGGGACTCGGCGAGCGCGGTCCGCGCACGTTGTCGCGCCAGGCGCTGGCGGCGGTGGTCGAGCCGCGTGTCGAAGAACTGTTTTCGCTCGTGCAGCAGGTGGTGCGCGAGTCGGGTTACGAGGAGCTGCTGAGCTCCGGCGTGGTGCTGACCGGCGGCGCGTCGATGATGCTCGGCATGGTCGAACTCGGCGAGGACATTTTCCTGAAGCCGGTGCGCATCGGCGTGCCGGAATACGCAGGCGGTCTGGCGGACGTGGTGCGTAACCCGCGTTATTCGACGGCGATGGGTCTGCTCGTCGAAGGACGCTCGCAACGCATGCGCGGCCGCAAGGTCGCCGTGCAGTCGGGATCGATGGGACAGGTGTTCACGCGCATGAAGGACTGGTTCCTCGGCAACTTCTAACGCATTCGCTGTACAGAACGGTTTTCGAAAATACGCGCTGGTGCCGGCGGCTGGCGCGCGACAGGAGGTTGCCCGATCTCCTGCCGAATAACGGCCGAGTGGCTGTAATTTTTTATCTTGACGGAGGCAACATGGATTTCCAAATGCTGGAAACCGAAACGAACGGCACCATCATCAAGGTGGTCGGAGTAGGCGGCGCTGGCGGCAATGCTGTGCAGCACATGATCAACAACGGCGTGCAAGGCGTCGACTTCATCGTGATGAACACGGACGCGCAGGCTCTGTCGCGTTCGCGCGCCACCGCGGTGATCCAGTTGGGCAACACGGGTCTGGGCGCCGGCGCCAAGCCGGAAATGGGCCGCGCCGCAGCGGAAGAAGCACGTGAGCGCATCGCCGACGCACTGCGCGGCGCGCACATGGTGTTCATCACCGCCGGCATGGGCGGCGGCACGGGCACGGGCGCAGCACCCGTGGTCGCGCAGATCGCCAAGGAAATGGGTATCTTGACCGTTGGCGTGGTCAGCAAGCCGTTCGAATTCGAAGGCGGCAAGCGCATGCGCGTGGCAGAAGCGGGTTCGCAGCAACTGGAGGATCACGTCGACTCGCTGATCGTCGTTCTGAACGACAAGCTGTTCGAGGTGATGGGCGATGACGCCGAGATGGACAAGTGCTTCCAGTGCGCAGACGACGTTCTGAACAACGCAGTTGCCGGCATCGCGGAAATCATCAACGTCGACGGTCTGGTGAACGTCGACTTCGAAGACGTGAAGACGGTGATGGGCGAGCAGGGCAAGGCGATGATGGGCACGGCGACGGTTGCCGGCGTCGATCGCGCGCGTCTGGCTGCCGAGCAGGCTGTCGCCAGCCCGCTGCTGGAAGGTGTGGATCTGTCGGGCGCGCGTGGCGTGCTGGTGAACATCACGTCGAGCCGTTCGCTGCGTCTGTCGGAAACGCGCGAAGTGATGAACACGATCAAGAGCTATGCGGCGGAAGACGCAACGGTGATTTTCGGCGCGGTGTACGACGATGCAATGGGCGACGCGCTGCGCGTGACGGTTGTGGCAACGGGTCTGGGCCGTGCGGCGAAGAAGCAGCAATCCGCACCGATGACGCTGCTGCGCACCGGCACGGACAACCAGCCGATCAGCACGATGCAGCACGCAGCTACGCGCCGCGGCGTCGCATGCGAGCACCGCCGATTACGGCGCGCTGGATACGCCGGCTGTGTGGCGCACGTCGCGCGATACGGCGGCTTCGCACGTGCAGGCGCTGCAGGAAAAGGGCGTCGACACGTACGACATTCCGGCGTTCCTGCGCAAGCAGGCGGACTGAGCGCACGGGCAGGCTTTCGTTGCCTGCGCTGGTGTTGACGCGTGCAGCGCTGGCGGACGAATGCACGAGCGTGGCGGGTGAACGGCGAACAGGCCGCGTATCGTTAGATTCGCGGCAAGGACAAGTGCCCTCTTCGGATTCACGAAGCGGAATGGGCGACTGTCGCCGGACGGTGGCGCCGTCATATGAGGCGAACGCTGAAATTTCACTGCGACACGACGACGTGCGAGCGTGCTTCGCATCGATGCAAAGGACTGAGCATGATTCAAGCAGGTGAAAAGCTGCCCGACGCGACGCTCTTCGAGTTTGTCGAAGACGAGCGGGCGGGCTGCACGTTGGGGCCGAACAGCTTCGGCGTGCGCGAGCAGACGGCGGGCAAGCGCGTGGTGATCTTCGGATTGCCGGGCGCGTTCACGCCGACCTGTTCGGCCAAACACGTACCGGGTTACGTCGAGCACGCCGAGCAGTTGCGCGCTGCGCGGCATCGACGAAATCTGGTGCGTGTCCGTCAACGACGCGTTCGTAATGGGCGCGTGGGGACGCGATCAGCACGCCTCGGGCAAGGTGCGCATGATCGCGGACGGCAGTGCGGCTTTCACACGGGCGCTCGGTCTCGAGCAGGATTTGTCGGCGCGTGGCATGGGAATCCGTTCCCAGCGCTACGCGATGGTGGTCGACGACGGCGTGGTCAAGACGTTGAACGTCGAGGCTGCCGGCAAATTCGAAGTCAGCGATGCAGGGAGTATTCTCGCTACGTTGAGCTAGTTACCGGCGCTTCATGCCTTCGCCCCGATCTCGCGCGGTCCGCCGCGTTGTATCAG
>CAWCZW010000010.1:0-83436 GCA_963800185.1 uncultured beta proteobacterium
CACTACTGACTGGCTCAATCGCCAATGCCTGTTTCACTACACCGAAAACCTCTTTCAAGGTTTGCCGCAGTAAAACCGGCATTGAAGATTGGTGGAGGATGACGGGATCGAACCGACGACCCCCTGCTTGCAAAGCAGGTGCTCTCCCAGCTGAGCTAATCCCCCAGTCATACACAGATAATCACTATCTGTATTTACTACCCAGAGGTTTCAGACGGTCAGCGCAGCCACGCAAGACAGTGGTGGGTCTGGATGGATTCGAACCATCGACCCCCGCCTTATCAAGACGGTGCTCTAACCGACTGAGCTACAGACCCCTGAGTCTGTCTCTAATTTCACAGCCGATAAGCGTGAGCGCTCAACAGTTTGACACGTTAGCTCGAGAAAGGAGGTGATCCAGCCGCACCTTCCGATACGGCTACCTTGTTACGACTTCACCCCAGTCATGAATCCCACCGTGGTAAGCGCCCTCCTTGCGGTTAGGCTACCTACTTCTGGTGAAACCCACTCCCATGGTGTGACGGGCGGTGTGTACAAGACCCGGGAACGTATTCACCGCGGCATGCTGATCCGCGATTACTAGCGATTCCAGCTTCACGCACTCGAGTTGCAGAGTGCGATCCGGACTACGATCGGTTTTCTGGGATTGGCTCCCCCTCGCGGGTTGGCGACCCTCTGTTCCGACCATTGTATGACGTGTGAAGCCCTACCCATAAGGGCCATGAGGACTTGACGTCATCCCCACCTTCCTCCGGTTTGTCACCGGCAGTCTCCCTAGAGTGCTCTTGCGTAGCAACTAGGGACAAGGGTTGCGCTCGTTGCGGGACTTAACCCAACATCTCACGACACGAGCTGACGACAGCCATGCAGCACCTGTGTTATGGCTCCCTTTCGGGCACCCCCACCTCTCAGCAGGAGTTCCATACATGTCAAGGGTAGGTAAGGTTTTTCGCGTTGCATCGAATTAATCCACATCATCCACCGCTTGTGCGGGTCCCCGTCAATTCCTTTGAGTTTTAATCTTGCGACCGTACTCCCCAGGCGGTCAACTTCACGCGTTAGCTACGTTACCAAGTCAATGAAGACCCGACAACTAGTTGACATCGTTTAGGGCGTGGACTACCAGGGTATCTAATCCTGTTTGCTCCCCACGCTTTCGTGCATGAGCGTCAGTATTGGCCCAGGGGGCTGCCTTCGCCATCGGTATTCCTCCACATCTCTACGCATTTCACTGCTACACGTGGAATTCTACCCCCCTCTGCCATACTCTAGCCCGCCAGTCACAAATGCAGTTCCCAGGTTAAGCCCGGGGATTTCACATCTGTCTTAGCGAACCGCCTGCGCACGCTTTACGCCCAGTAATTCCGATTAACGCTTGCACCCTACGTATTACCGCGGCTGCTGGCACGTAGTTAGCCGGTGCTTATTCTTCCGGTACCGTCATCCCCCCGAGGTATTAACTCAGAGGTTTTCTTTCCGGACAAAAGTGCTTTACAACCCGAAGGCCTTCTTCACACACGCGGCATTGCTGGATCAGGCTTGCGCCCATTGTCCAAAATTCCCCACTGCTGCCTCCCGTAGGAGTCTGGGCCGTGTCTCAGTCCCAGTGTGGCTGGTCGTCCTCTCAGACCAGCTACAGATCGTCGCCTTGGTAGGCCTTTACCCCACCAACTAGCTAATCTGCCATCGGCCGCCCCTGTAGCGAGAGGTCCTAAGATCCCCCCCTTTCCTCCGTAGAGCGTATGCGGTATTAATCCGGCTTTCGCCGGGCTATCCCCCACTACAGGACACGTTCCGATGTATTACTCACCCGTTCGCCACTCGCCACCAGGGTTGCCCCCGTGCTGCCGTTCGACTTGCATGTGTAAGGCATGCCGCCAGCGTTCAATCTGAGCCAGGATCAAACTCTTCAGTTCAAACCTGTTACTGTTTTTCGGTTCCGTTCAAGAACCGGTCGCTCACTCAACGTACTGACGAATTGTTCATCCATCTTCCGATGGAAAAACCTTCCTTTCATTACTGTGTGAGACTTGATACTTCTGCTTGTTCCAGCAGACCCCGAAGGATCCACCGGCGCATCGCGCATCAAGCGCCCACACTTATCGGCTGTTAATTTTTAAAGATCGATCCGCGTCACTACCGCACCGCGCCCACTTCAACTACCCGGCACCGCTTCGTTCTGCGTCGCTGCGTCTGCAGCAGAGAAACGAGATTATGAAGAACTTTCGCAGCGCCGTCAACAGGTTTTTATCAACTTACTGAACCTGCCCACCTCGCTGGAAGCCTTGCCACTGCTGGCTTTCCCGCTTCCCCGTGCCCCGGTATCCGAAGCACGAAAGAGCGAGATTCTAGCGAGCCAGACCGGCAGTTGCAAGCGTTATCTGAAGATTGTTCAAGGCGCCTTTTCTATGCGACGCGGCATCATCGACAACGGGCACCTGGAGATCGGGCGCTAACGCACGGGCGCCCGGCGCGCCAATTGTCCAGTCATGCAGCACGGTGTAGGCGACCGCCAGCAAAGTCGGTCCGATGAAAACACCAAGGAAGCCAAAGGCTAACGCGCCGCCGAGGATACCCAGCATCACCAGGATCAACGGCATGTCGCTATTCTTGCCTATCAGGATCGGCTTGATGACATTGTCGGACATGCCGACGACCAGCACGCCCCACACGACCAGGAAGATCGCCCAGCCAGTCGCGCCGCCGTGATACAGCCAGATCGCCGCGGGCAACCAGACGATCACCGGGCCGCCCGGCACTACGGACAGGAAAAACGTCGCCAGTCCAAGCAGCGCCGGCGCCGGTACACCGGCAATCCAGCAACCAAAACCCGCCAGGATCGCCCTGTACGAGCGCCGTGCCGAGAATCCCGTAGACCACGCCTTTTACCGTGCTGCCCGCCAGCGCCAGCAAATAATCGGCTCGCTCGCCAGCAATGCGATCGCATGCCCGCGTTCAGCCAGGCCGCCGCGCCCTCCCCGCCGGTATAAAAGAAGAACGCCAGCACGATACTCAGCGCCAACAACCCCAGACCGTGCGTAACGGCAAGCCCCGCCGCCAGAATCCACTTGCCGGCCGGCGCCGCAAGCGTGTGCAACTGCGCGATCAGTTCCGAATTGCTGCTTGTCAGCCGCGCCCAGAAGGCCACAATGCTCGAACCCACCAGCGGAATCCCGTCGACCCATGGCGGCAAATCGGGCAAGCCGGCTTCAAAGAGCCTTTGCACCAGCGCAACGATGTCGTGAACATGCGCACCGAACGCAAAACCCGCATAGACGAACGGCCCGAGCACGACAATCAGAATGATGAGCACAATCAACGTGGCGGCCCACTTGCGTCGGCCACCGACCGCTGCAGTCAGCCTTCGGTAGAGACCCCACGAGCTATAGCTGAGAATGGCGCCCCACAGCAACGCGGTCGTAAAAGGCGCCAGCACCAGCAGCGAGCCGCCCACGAGAATGATCAGCGCAAAAACTGCCGCGAGACGCTCGATCAGTTGGTCCGATTTCACGATGAATCTCCTATTGCGCCAGACCACGGCGACGAATTGACATACGCTTGTCAGGCGGCCACTGAACGCCGTCAGTATAGAAGCGGGACGCGCCCTCGGGGGCGTCTTATATCATTCGGCCAGGCCCGCCGTGCAACGCGCCGGCGAGCTACGCGTAACAGGCTGATTTCTGCATGCGGAAACGTCCTAATTCATCCGGCACTGCCGGCCAAACAATATGACGGCATAGAAACGACTAGAATATAAGGTTCTGTGCCCCCCAAATTCTGGATTTATGCGCTCGCGAATCGCCAAACGTCTCCCCCCCGATGCCGACAAGCTTGTCGGTCTCTCGCTCGCGCTTTTCGCGTCGGGCAGCCGCACCGAGGACCGCTTCTGGGAAGCGAAACTCGACGCGCTGCTGACCAAGATCGTCCGCAACGCCAACCAGACTACGCTGGACGCGGCGCTCGATCATCTGCAGCAAAATCATCCCGATGCTTATGGCGCGCTCGCCGACATGGCGGAAACCCACAGCGAGTCGTTCATCGTCGAACATGACGGCGTGCCTTATGAGGCGCTGCTGATCGCCGCGCCCGTGCTCGCCTGGACCCGCTACGTGATTCCGTCCGGCCCGCTCAAGACCGACGCGGCCGACGCGCTGCGCGCGCATCTGCAGGCCCACGTGCTGGCGGCCAATACGCGCGTCGCGATGGCGCCGTTCCTGTACAGCATCGACCAGTTGCCGCGCCATCACGTCGAAACGTGGCGGATCGCCCAGCAACTCACGCAGGCGGCCATGGCTGGCGGCAACGTCAAACTCAATTTCGGCGAACTGCCGGAAACCTCGCCGATTCTGGCCGACCCGCGCTTCCTGCTGGCCGTCGTCGCGGCGCCGGTGGGCGAGCCGGCATTCCGCTGGCAGGAAGAGGAGCACGGCAACCGGATCGAGCGCGGCCAATGCCTCGAGCAATGGTCCACGCAAGGCGGCGCCAATCTGTCGCTGGTGCTGCCCGGTTGCGAATTCGAGTGTCTGTTGCCGGACGCGTACTACTCGGCGTGCCGCGATGCCGACGAAAGCGTGCGCCCTCACACGGTGCGCACCGCCGTGCGTTATCTGTTCGACACAATTGGCGCGGCGCCCCAGGAGTTGCGCGCGGTTGTCGCCGGCTTCGGTGAACGCCGTATCGACGAATACCGCGTCGGCTTTACGCGCCGGGGCAGCAATGACGTGATTTACGGCGTCGTGTGGCCACTTTACGGCCGCGAGAACGGCGAGCCGGGCATCGATGAAGAACCGCAAGAAACTGCGGCGTCGGACGATCCGCTCGAAGAAATCGTCGCGTTGCTCAAGGAAACCGGCGTGACCGACGTGCGTCGTCACGCAGGGCGCTTCGAGCCGGAATATTGCGACGACTGCGGCGTGCCGCTTTATGCGGACCCGCTCGGCGAAATCGTTCACGCCGAAATGCCGGAAGACGCGGAGCCCGCGCAACCGCATTTCCACTGAGCATCGGCCATACGCCTTCGCGCGTCGCTGTCGAAATGTTGTAGAAACAACGCAGCCGTCTCGAAAATGCCGTTCAGTTCAAGAACTGAACGGCATTTTTCTCAGGGCGACGTGCCGGTCGCTCTCACTCGCATATTCCCCGAAAGAACTCGTCCGGGCACGTCAGCGCTTTCGCAGGCTTTTTATGACTCTTCCTATGCCTTCTGGACAGGCCGTCAAATCGAAGGGAATTTGTCATGATAGTCACGGTGACGCATCGCGATTCGCTCCGGCTCATCTGCCGGGCAGACGATGCGCCGCCCGCCACCTCGTCAGATTCATCTGGAGACATGCATGCGATTCTCAATACTCAACTCAAACGCGGAACGACGTGATGGGCTCAAGGCATTGCTGCGTCAAATCGACCGGCTGGCACGCTTTACCGAAGCACAGGACTGGCGTCAGATTGAACGCACGTTCAAGCGTCACCGGCCCGACTCTGCTGGTGATCGACTGGCAGGACTGGATGTCGGTCGACGGAAATCCGCCATCTGCTCAGCCACTACCCCGATTTGCGCGTCGCCGTGCTCACCGACCAGATCTCGCCCGGCACCGTGCGGGACCTCATGGACGAAGGTGTCCTCGGTGTCGTGCCGCGCGAAACCGATCCGTGTCTGATCGTGCGCGCCTTTGAAATGGTGCTGCTCGGCGGCCACTACGTGCCGCCTGGCGCGTTGGCGCTCGATCCTCCACTTGCCGCCTGACACCGCCATCCGGATCATTCGACGAGAAGAATCCGCCGCCGCGTCGCGCCAGACTGTCGAGCGGACTGTCGCCGCGTCAGGAGCAGATCATGCGCTGCGTACATATGGGCAGCACCAACAAGATGATCGCGCGCACCCTCGGCATCAGCGAGGGCACCGTCAAGATCCATTTGACCAGCATATTCCAGCAACTCGGCGCGTCAAATCGCGCCGCCGCAGTCGCGCTCTATAACGGCTGGATGTCGAGTCATTTGCAGGTTCTGCGCAAGAACAGCGACGGTCGCGGCTCGTCCGGTCATGGGGCAAGCCGGCGCGACACCGTTGCGGCGCACCGCGCGGCGGCGATTCCAGTATCCGTTGCAGGCCAACGACACGAACGCGCCATTGCCAATGGCCGCCGAACCCGCCACGCCCTATGGCGACACGCCGCCCGCCGGCGCGGAGCCGGAGCCCGTTACGCAGGACTAGATATGCCGGCCGTCGCTGGACGCATCGAAGTCCAATGAGCATTTTCTTGAAGCGTTTGCGCTACCTGGCATGGAATCCGCTCACACTTTTTCTCGTCCAACGAGTAATATGAGATACATGGGTTTCCTCTACACACCGCTTCCGTTCTGGGTCGCTGTCGGTGGCTGGATCGCCACTGCGATAGTGGTTGCGCTCGCGCTGTGGAAAAATCCTTTCAAACGACTTCAGGACAGCACGCTGCAGCACGTCTGGCTTGCGATCATCGTCGCAGTGTCGGTGCTGTGGGCGAGCAATGCATGGCTCGACGACGGCACCGTCATGCACCTGCTCGGCGCCACGCTCTTCGTCACGTTATTCGACTGGGCGCTGGCGCTGATCGCGATGGCGGTCGTCACCGGTCTTGCCGCCGTCGTGTTCGATGCCCCTTGGCAGGGCATCGCGCTCACCTTCCTTGTGTATGGCGCGCTGCCGGTCGGCATTTCGACCCTGCTCCAGCGCATCAGCATCGCGTGGCTGCCGCGCAATCTCTTCATGTTCATCTTCGGCCAGGGCTTCGTTTCGCCCGCTATCGCCGTGTCGCTCACTGCCGCCGCGGCGCTCGGCCTTCATATCGCGCTCGCCGATGGATCGACGACCGTGGTGCCCGCCGGCTACGCGTTCAGCGTGCTTCTGCTCGCCACTGGCGAGGCGTGGTTCACGGGCATGTCGACGGCGTTGATCGCCGTCTACCGTCCTGCGTGGGTGACCACGTATGATGTGCGCAGATATCGGTTGGGCGGCCCACGCACCTGAGATTGGGCTTCATCCAGTCAGGCACGTTGCGCGTATTTTCGAACATCGCGTTTGAACATCGCGTTTGACCGCCGCCCACTACTCGCTTGAAACCGGACCCGCGCTTTGACGACACGCCGAAATATTTGTGTCAGGATTGAACTCCATCCGCTCGCCGGGCATCTTACGAACCTCATGTCCCATTAGCGTCTAAAGAACTAGATGGATCGCACCAACACACCGCGCCGATTACTGCGGCTGGTCGGCCGGTTGGCAACACTTGCTGCGAGTCTCTCGCTCATCTGTGCCGCTCCCGCTTTCGCCGATCAACTCGAACAGCACAACGACCTCGTCAACAAATTCGTCAATGACATGCATGCAGATCCGCTCGTCGCGGACTGCGCCGCGCATGGCGACTTTGTCGCAAGCACCTCTACGGCCTTCGATCACGTCGAATTTCCACCCAGTTCATTCGACAGCGCCCACGCGTCGGTCACGCCCTGGAACGACTCGTTCGACGAAGGCAAACAGCGAGTCAAGGTAGACAACATCGTCACGGTCGAAGGACTTGGAGTCCGTCAGAACGGAAATGGCGATCCGGCCGATCTGAAATTCCGCTGCGGCTATGTCGGTGCGCAGATGCTGGCGTTCAGCTGGAACGATCCGGTACCGCCGGCGCGCGCGCGTAGCGAGCCTTCGTCGGGCAAACATAAGAGCTCGAAGGGCAAGCATTCGGCGAGCGGCGCCAAGGCCACGAAGAAATCGTCAAAGAGCGGCTCCGGTAAATCATCGAGAACGCCGTCGAGCCAATCGGCCTCGAAGAAGACATCGAAGAAAAAGACAACTCAGTGATGCTGCGCGCGGCGACGGCAAATCGCCAACTGCCTGACACATGCAAAAAAACGCGGCACACACTCTAACGTGTGTGCCGCGTTTTTTCATCCGGCAGCGTAAGTTCAACGCGTCATGCAAACGTCTCCACGTGACGCAACACCGCCTGCAACATCGCGGCACCCAGCGACGCGCTGCGTTCGCCGTTCCAGCCGACGCGCTCGTCGGGCAGATTGGCGTTGTCCTTGAACGGCATTTCCAGCGTCAACGACAGGCAGCCAAATTCGTTGCCGATGTACTTCGACGCCAGCTTCAGCGCATCCTCGCGATACTTGCTCGCGGCATAGCCGTATTTGTCCTGGAAATCAGGGCTCGCCTGCTTGAATGCCTCGATGAACGCCTTCTGTTCCTGCCCTTGCCGTTCGGTGAAACCCGGCAGCATTTCGGAGCCGGCCACGAACACGTAAGGCAGCGCTTCGTCACCGTGGATATCGAAGAACAGGTCGCAACCGGTCGCGTGAATCGCGTCGCGCACCACCAGCACTTCAGGGCTGCGCGTGGCGTCCGGCTCCATCCACTCGCGGTTCAGATTCGCGCCCGCCGCGTTCGTGCGCAGATTGCCGTGTACGCTGCCGTCCGGATTCATGTTCGGCACGATGTAGAACACCGCGTGATCGTAGAGCTTTCGCGCGACCGGGTCGCCGGCCCAATCGCCCCAACCCGCAAGACGCTTTACCAGACCTTCGATAAACCATTCCGCCATCGTCTCGCCGGGATGCTGGCGCGCGATCAGCCAGATCTTCTTCTTCGGCGTAGTCGCCGGATTGCGGCGTGCCGAGCGTCAGCAACGACATGGGCCGGCCTTCGACCGTCGTGCCCAATTCGGTCAGCGCCGCCTGCGGCATCTGCTGAACCGCGCCGAGAAACTCCGAATGACGCTCCTCGCTATACGGCTCGAAATACGCGTAGTAGATGCGGTCGAAATCCGGCGTGTGATCGATGGTCAGCACGCGGCCGTCGTACGAGGTCGGCACGCGAAACCAGTTCACGCGGTCATAGCTCGCTACCGCCTGATAATCGCGCCAGCCTTCGGCGAACGCACACGCGGCGGCATTCTCGAAGGTCATCACGCAGCGCTCGCCCGCCGCGCCCGACACGCGGAAATAAAACCACTGCGCGAACTCGGCGTGGCTGTCCGGCCGCACGCGCAGACGGATGTTGCCGGCGTCCTCGCAGGACAGCACGTCGATCGCGCCCGCGTCGAAATTGCTCGTAATCGATAACGTCATGATGTCCTTCCCTGGCTGATGACTTTGCACACGCGACAAAACGCTCACTCAGCGACGCGGCGGCGAAATACGTAAGTGGAATCGTTCGATGCTTCGGCGTCGAACGCATAGCCTTCGGAGTCGAACTCTTTCAGCTGCTCGGGCCGGTCGACACGATTTTCGACCGCGTAGCGCGCCATCAGGCCACGCGCGCGTTTCGCGTGGAAGCTGATGATCTTGTAGCGGCCGCCCTTCCAGTCTTCGAAAACGGGCGTGATGACGGGCGCGTCGAGCAGCTTCGGCTTGACCGACTTGAAGTACTCGGTCGACGCGCAATTCACCAGCACACGCGACGCCGTGGCGTTCTTCTTCAACTGCGCGTTCAAAGCCTGCGTGATGCGCTCGCCCCAGAACGCGTACAGATCCTTGCCGCGCGGATTGGCAAAGCGCGTGCCCATTTCGAGCCGGTACGGCTGCAGCAGATCGAGCGGACGCAGCAGGCCGTAGAGGCCCGACAGCACGCGCACATGGTTCTGCGCATAGTCCAGATCGGCCGAAGACAACGTCTTTGCGTTGAAACCCTCATACACGTCGCCGTTGAACGCGAGCACCGCCTGCTTCGCGTTGTGCGTGTCGAATTTCGGCGACCAATCGGCGTAACGTTGAAAATTCAGGTGCGCGAGCTGATCGGAAATATCCATCAGCGAGGCGATCTGCTGCGGCGACAAACGGCGCAATCCGCCGATCAATTCGGCTGCGTCATCGACGAAATCGGGGATCGTGTGCTTCTTGACGTGCGGGGGGGTTTCGTAGTCGAGCGATTTCGCCGGCGACAGAACGATTATCATAGAGGCTTGCAGGCACGCCGTGCCTGGCGGTCAAAGACGAAAGCCAGATTGTAACGAATGCCCGGTTCCCATGCCTCACACGGCGCTTTGCGCGTCGTCCTCGATTCCAATGTGTGGATCGATATTCTCGTGTTCGACGATCCCGCACACGCGGCCCATCGCGGCCGCGCTCGAAAGTGGCGCGCTTGCTGCGCTGATCGACGCGCGTTGTCTCGCCGAACTCACTTACGTACTCGACTATCCGCAATTCGTGCATCGGAAGGTGGACAAGGCTGCCGCGCTGGCTGTCGTTGCGCGGCTTGCGCAACTGGTCGAACCCGCGCCGCCCGCGGAAGACGCGAAGCCGTTGCCCAAATGCAAGGATCGCGACGACCAGAAATTTCTCGAACTCGCGCACGCCGCGCGGGCCGACTGGCTGGTGTCGAAAGATCGCGCGGTGTTGAAGCTCGCCAGGCGGATGGCTCGCGATTTCGGCTTTCAGATCGCGCAGCCCGCGCCGTTCGTCGCCGCATTCGTCGCCACAATCGGCGCTTCGCCAAGCGACGCCAACGAGCCCGCGCCCGCGTGATTCCGCTGCGTGGGCCCTGGCCAAACGGCTAACGGAGGCCTCGCGGCACCCACTTGCCGGCGCGATTCCCTACAATCAGGTTTCGTCCTTGCCGGATGACGCGTTTCACCCTCTTCGCCAACTCTCTCGCCAACGCTTCGGATAGCGCCATGAATGCACTGCACGACACGCCCATGAGTCCCTCGTTTCCTTCACGCCTGCCGAATGTCGGCACGACGATTTTCACCGTGATGAGCGCGCTCGCCGCCGAGAAAGGCGCGGTCAATCTGGGCCAGGGCTTTCCCGATTTCAATTGCGATCCGCGCATTGTCGACGCGGTCACGAACGCGATGCGCGACGGCCACAACCAGTACCCGCCGATGGCCGGCGTCGCGCCGCTGCGTCAGGCGATCTCGGACAAGATCGCAAACCTGTACGGCCGCCGCTACGACGCCACGAACGAAATCACCGTGACTGCGGGCGCGACCCAGGCGCTGCTGACAGCGATTCTGTGCACCGTGCATCCGGGCGACGAAGTGGTCGTGATCGAGCCGACTTACGACAGCTACCTGCCGTCAATCGAACTGGCCGGCGGCAAGCCGGTGTTCGTCACGCTCGACGCGCCCGACTACGCGATTCCGTTCGACAAGCTCGCCGCCGCGATCACGCCGAAAACGCGGCTGCTGCTGATCAACACGCCGCACAATCCGACCGGCACGGTCTGGCGCGCAGCAAGACATGCGCAAGCTCGAAGAGATCGTGCGCGGCACCAACGTGCTGATCCTCTCCGACGAAGTGTACGAACACATGGTCTACGACGGCGCGCCGCACGAAAGCGTCGCGCGTTATCCGGAACTGGCGCAGCGCAGTTTCGTGGTGTCGAGCTTCGGCAAGACCTATCACGTGACGGGCTGGAAGGTCGGCTACGTGGCCGCGCCCGCCGCGCTTACCGCCGAATTCCGCAAGGTGCACCAGTTCAACGTGTTCACGGTCAATACGCCGATGCAGATCGGTCTCGCCGAATACATGAAGGATCCGGCGCCGTATCTCGACCTGCCCGCGTTCTATCAGAAGAAACGCGACTTCTTCCGCGCAGGTCTCGCGAATTCGCGCTTCAAGTTGCTGCCTTGCACGGGCACCTATTTCCAGTGCGTCGACTATTCGGCGATCAGCGATTTGCCCGAAGCCGAATTTGCTCAATGGCTGACCGGCGAGATCGGCGTCGCGGCCATTCCGGTGTCGGCGTTCTATCACGAGGCGCATGAATCGGGCGTGGTGCGCTTCTGCTTTGCCAAACAGGAAAGCACCCTCGCCACCGCGCTCGAACGGCTGGCGCGGCTCTAGAATGCTCCGCGCGATGCTGCGAACGAACCCACGTTCCTCGCTATCGCGCGCGAGTGGCCAAGGCGTGCGCCGCACGCCTTGCTCCACTCTCAATACCGTTGCTCACTCGTCACATCAGGCCGGACGCGATGCCGCGATGTACGCCTTGCGGTCGTCGGTCACGCGCTGCGCTGCCGGCCGCGCGTTGATCTCCTTCACGTAGCTTTTCCAGTCGAGCCCGCTTCGAGCAGAAAATCGCGACCGTAGATGGTTTGCGTCGCCATGCCGACCAGCGGCAAGCTCACATAAGCGGCCGTGTCCGCGACACTGAAGCGCTCGCCGCCCAGATACGGTCCGAACTTCGCGATCCGTTTGAAGCCCGCAATGTGATGAGCGAGCAGCTTCTCGATACGCCCCTTCGTGGCGTCGGTCACCGTGCCGCCGAAGAACGCTTCCTTGTAGAGATTGCGCGCGGTCAGTTCGAGATGCACGTCGACGAACATGATCAGCTCGCGCTCTTTCGCGGCTTGCCACGGATCGGCGGAAAAAATCGCCTTGTCGGGAAAACGCGCGGCCAGATACTCGACGATGCATTGCGATTCGCACAGATCGCCGTCTTCAGTTTGCATATAAGGCACCTTGCCGAGCGGCGAATGTTCGAGCATCGCCTCTTCCTGGCTCGGCATCACGAGCACTTCCTCGAACGGAATGCCGTGTTCGAGAAGCACGAACTTCACTTTGTTGTAATAGTTAGAGAGCGCGAAACCGCACAGCTTGATCATCCGGTGTCTCCTTCCTTCGGGTTGTATGAGACCGCTCGCCGTCAAAACATCGACGCAGCGGCCTGCGATCAATCATCCAGTAAATTGCACGATCGTGCTATTCTAAAATAACCATGGAGTCGAGCATCACAATGACCTCTCGCAATTTCAGCATCGAGACTATCGGCATTGTCGGAACCGGCGCAATGGGCCGCGGCATCGCCCAGATCGCCGCGCTGGCGGGCCTGACCGTGCGTCTGTACGATACCAACCCCGCCGCGATCGGCGCCGCGCGCGACTACCTCGCCGAGACTTTCGCCAAGTTGACGGCCAAAGGCAAGCTCGAACAGGCGCGCTCGCTCGCCGCGCTCGGCGAACGTGCAGCGGCGCGCAGGTCGATCGGCGAGCTGGCCGATTGCGACCTGGTGATCGAGGCGATCGTCGAAAAGCTCGACGTGAAGCAGGCGCTCTTTCGCGAACTCGAAACCGTGGTGAGCGGCCGTTGCGTGCTCGCGTCGAACACGTCGTCGCTGTCGATCACGGCGATTGCCGCCGGTTGCAGCGACCCGTCGCGCGTGGTCGGCTATCACTTCTTCAATCCCGTTCCGCTGATGAAGGTCGTCGAAGTGATCGACGGCTTGCGCGGCGACCCCGCTGCCGGCGACGCGCTGATGGACCTCGCGCGCCGCATGGGTCACACGCCGGTGCGCGCGAAAGACATGCCCGGCTTCATCGTCAATCACGCCGGCCGCGGCATGAATACCGAAGGCTTGCGCGTGGCGGGCGAAGGCGTGGCGAGTTTCGCGGACATCGACCGGATCATGCGCGAGCAGGCGGGCTTTCGCCTCGGGCCGTTCGAGTTGCTCGATCTGACCGCGCTGGATGTGTCGCATCCGGTGATGGAGTCGATCTATCACCAGTTCTATGAAGAGCCGCGCTTCACGCCGTCGCCGATTACGGGCACGCGGCTCGCGGGCGGACTGATCGGCCGCAAAACGGGCGAAGGCTTTTATCGCTACGTCGACGGCAAGCAGCAAGTCGCCCGCCGAAGCGCCCGCGCCGACGGCATTGCCGCAACAGCGTGTGGGTCAGCAAGCGTTATCCGCAGGCGCACGAAGCGGTCGTGCAAACTCATCGGCAAGGCAGGCGGCGTGAAGCTCGACGACGGGCGCCGCGCCCGCGGCGGACTCGCTGATCGTCGTCACGCCGTTCGGTCACGATGCGACCACCGCCGCCGTCGACGAAGCACTCGACGCGACCCGCGTCGTCGCGATCGACACCCTCTTCCCGCTCGTCGGCGCGCAACGCCGCACGCTGATGACCACGCCCGCCACCACACGCGCCGCACGCGACGCCGCGCACGCGCTGTTCGCGTCCGACGGCGTGCCCGTCACCGTGATCCGCGACTCGACCGGCTTCGTCGCGCAACGCGTGGTGGCGACGATCGTCAACATCGGCTGCGACATCGCGCAGAAACAGATCGCCACGCCGGACGATATCGACCTCGCCGTGACGCTCGGCCTCGGCTATCCACGCGGCCCGCTTGCACTCGGCGACGCGCTCGGCGCGACCACGATCCTCACGATCCTGCGCAATATGTTCAGCGTGCTCGGCGATCCGCGCTACCGTCCGTCGCCCTGGCTCGCACGGCGCGCGCAACTTGGCCTGTCGCTGACCCAGCGCGACGCCGCCGACACCCAACCGGAGACGCAACAATGAGCGCCGAACTGCTGACCTCGCGCCCGACCGAAAGCGAATCGACGCTCGTCCTCACGCTGTCGAACCCCGGCGCGCGCAATGCGCTGCATCCGGACATGTATGCCGCCGGAATCGAAGCGCTCGATTCGGCCGAGCGCGATCCGTCGATTCGCGCCATCGTGATTACCGGCGCCGACAATTTCTTCTGCGCGGGCGGCAATCTGAACCGCCTGCTTGAAAACCGCGCGAAAGATCCGTCCGTGCAGGCCGAGAGCATCGACATGCTCGGTCGAATGGATTTCGGCGTTGCGCCTGTCGTCGAAACCGGTGATCGCCGCGGTCGACGGCGCCGCTGCCGGCGCAGGCTTTTCGCTCGCGCTCGCTTGCGACCTGATCGTCGCCGCCGAAGACGCCAAATTCGTCATGTCGTACGCGCGCGTGGGCCTGACGCCCGACGGCGGCGGCTCGTGGTTCCTCGCGCAGGCGCTGCCGCGCCAGCTGGCGACCGAAGTGCTGATCGAAGGCAAGCCGATCGGCGCCACGCGTCTGCACGAACTCGGCGTGGTCAACAAGCTGGCCAAGCCCGGCGCACGCGCGCGACACCGCCGTCGCGTGGGCCGACGAACTCGGCAAGATTTCGCCCAATTCGGTCGCACGCATCAAAGGCCTGATCGGCGCCGCCGGCGCGCAACCACTCGCCGAGCATCTGGTGGCGGAACGCGATAGCTTCGTCGCGTCGCTGCATCATCGCGACGGGCTCGAAGGCATTTCCGCGTTCCTCGAAAAGCGCGCGCCGGTCTACAAGTGAATCACGAGTCAATCAGAGGGACCATGCCTGACTATCAACTGCCTAAACGCCGCCGCATCTTTCTGATGCGTCACGGCGACGTCACCTACTTCGACGACTCCGGCCGCGCGATCGATCCTGAAACCGTGCCGCTGAACGCCAACGGCCGCGAGCAGGCGAGCGCGGCGGGCCGCGTGTTTGCCGAACAGCAGGTCCGCTTCGATCGGGTGATCGTCAGCGGCTTGCCGCGTACGGTCGAAACCGCGCACGCGCGTGCTGGCCGAAACGGGCCAGCAGATCGAACTCGAAATCGAACCCGCGTGGCAGGAGATTCGCGGCGGCAGGCTGAGCAATATTCCGGCGCAGGATATCGAAGCGGCTTTTCTCGGCGTGTTCGACGGCATCGTGCCGGAAAGCACGCGCTTTCTCGACGGCGAGACCATCGGCGCGTTGTTTGACCGCGTGTTGCCGGCCGTCGCGCGGCTTGCGCGAGGACACCTCGTGGGACACCGTGCTGCTGGTGCTGCATGGCGGCGTGAATCGCGCGATTCTGTCGCATGCGCTTGACCGCCGGCGGCCGCACGTTCTTCGGCCATCTGTCGCAGGCCACGGGTTGCATCAACGCGCTCGACGTCGGCGCCAAGCCGCGCGACTGGGTGCTGCGCACGCTCAACTATTCCCCGCCGTCGCCGCTGCATCGCGACGTTCGCAACACCACGATGGAAATGCTCTACGCACAATTCATTCAATACAAGCGTAGCTGAACCCGAACTGGAGGAGACATATGGCGCAAGCCACACAGACCGGCGAACCAGAACACAAACCGGATTACTCGGCTTTCGAAGGCACGCGGCCGGTCAACGAACGGCAGCGCTTCGATACCGAAGCGCTTGGCCGCGTGGTTGACCCGGCATGTCGACGGATTTTCCGGACCGCTCACGCTGGAGCAGTTCGCGGGCGGCCAGTCCAATCCCACTTTCAAGCTGATCACGCCGTCGCGCTCGTACGTGATGCGCGCAAAGCCCGGGCCGGCGGCGAAGCTGCTGCCGTCCGCGCATGCTGTCGAACGCGAATACCGCGTGATGCACGCGCTTGCCGGCACCGACGTGCCGGTCGCGCAAATGCTCGCGTTGTGCGAGGACGAAAGCGTGATCGGCCGCGCGTTCTACGTGATGGAGTTCGTCGAAGGCCGCGTGCTGTGGGATCAGTCGCTGCCCGGCATGACGCCCGCCGAACGCACGGCGATCTACGACGAAATGAATCGCGTGATCGCGGCTTTGCATAGCGTCGACGTCGAGGCGGCCGGCCTCGCCGACTACGGCAAACCCGGCAATTACTTCGCGCGGCAGATCGGCCGCTGGAGCAAGCAGTACATCGCGTCCGAAACCGAGCCGATCGACGCGATGCAGCGGCTGATCGAATGGCTGCCGCAGCATATGCCCGCCGAGACGCGGCGAGCGCGCGTCGGTCGTGCATGGCGACTACCGGCTCGACAATCTGATCTTCCATCCTGACGAGCCGCGAGTGCTGGCCGTGCTCGACTGGGAGCTGTCGACGCTCGGCGATCCGCTCGCCGACTTCGCCTATCACTGCATGGCCTGGCATGTCGATCCGGCGAAATTTCGCGGCATCGCGGGACTGGATTGGGCGGCCCTCGGCATTCCCGACGAAGCCCAGTACGTCGAGCGCTATTGCAAGCGCACCGGCTTCGAGATTCACGGCGACTGGAACTTCTACCTCGCCTACAACATGTTCCGCATCGCCGCGATTCTGCAAGGGATCATGAAGCGCGTCGTCGACGGCACAGCGGCCAGCGCGCAGGCGCTCGACGCCGGTCGTCGCGCGAAACCGATGGCCGAACTTGCCTGGCATTACGCGCAGAAGGTGCGCTAACGCGCAGCCGGCTCAACCGAATCCGCGTGCTGAATCGGTGCGCGCAGACAGACCATCATCCGCTATCCGTTATCGCGAGGTCACACATGAATTTCGATTACACCCCGAAGGTTCAGGCATTGCGCGAAAAGCTGCTCGCCTTCTTCGACGAGCACATCTATCCGAACGAGCACGCGTTCTATCGCGGAGATTGCGCGCAATCGCCAGAACGGCAACGCGTGGCTGCCGACCGAACTGATCGAGCAACTGAAACACAAGGCGCGCGACGCCGGCCTGTGGAATCTGTTCCTGCCGGAATCCGAGCGCGGCGCCGGACTGACGAACCTCGAATACGCGCCGCTGTGCGAAATCATGGGCCGCGTGCCCTGGGCGCCGGAAGTGTTCAACTGCAGCGCGCCCGACACCGGCAACATGGAAACGATCGAGCGCTACGGCAGCGAGGAGCAACAAGCGCGAATGGCTCGAACCGCTGCTGCAAAGGCCAGATCCGCTCGGCGTTTCTGATGACGGAGCCGGAAGTGGCGTCGTCGGATGCGACCAATATCCAGACCAGCATCGTGCGCGACGGCGACTACTACGTGATCAACGGCCGCAAGTGGTGGTCGTCGGGCGCGGGCGATCCGCGCTGCAAGGTCTACATCGTCATGGGCAAGACCGATCCCGACGCGCCGACGCCACCAGCAGCAGTCGATGATCCTCGTTCCCGCCGACGCCACCGGCATCACCGTGCATCGTCCGCTGACCGTGTTCGGCTACGACGACGCGCCGCACGGTCATATGGAAATCACGCTCGAGAACGTGCGCGTGCCGGCCACCAACATGCTGCTCGGCGAAGGCCGCGGCTTCGAGATCGCGCAAGGCCGCCTCGGACCGGGACGCATCCACCACTGCATGCGCCTGATCGGCCTCGCCGAGCGCGCGCTCGAACTGATGTGCGAAGCGCTCGCTGCAACGCGTCGCGTTCGGCAAGCCGATTGCGGAGCAAGGCGTGACGCTGGAGCGCATCGCCGAGGCGCGCAGCATGATCGAACAGGCGCGTCTGCTCACGCTGAAAGCCGCGTACATGATGGACACCGTCGGCAACAAGGGCGCGCGCGGCGAGATCGCGATGATCAAGGTGGTCGCGCCGAACATGGCGTGTCAGGTGATCGACTGGGCGATTCAGGCGCATGGCGGCGGCGGCTGTCAGCGACGATTTCCCGCTGGCTTATGCGTATGCATCGGCGCGCACGCTGCGTTTCGCCGACGGCCCGGACGAAGTGCATCGCAATGCGATCGCCAAGCTCGAACTCGCGCGCCATCTGGATGCAGGCGCGGTCGGCCCAAGTTGAGATGCCAGTTACGCGAGTTTGAGTTCGATTCAGGATGAACGGCCGACCGGTGCTTTTGGAGTTTTGAAAGCGGCCGTGTCGCCGTGCGCAGCATCGCGCGAAACTATGCGTCTAAATTTTGTTGGTTGCGGCGTGACGTACGGCAACGGAAAAATAAAAGGCGCGAACTCCTGTTCGCGCCTTTTTGCGATACGTTTGTGCTTAGTGTTCCGCGTCGAAACGCATGCACAACCGCTAAGAAGTAATGCCGCGTGATGAATCCGCGACACACACCGGCCGCTCGCTGCCCTGCCGTTCCAAGGTGACGTTCCATACACACCTGGCTATCCATTGTCATCGACCTCGGTAACGGACTCCACCGCGAATTTCGCGCGCAACTGCGAGCCGACCAGAACCGGTGACGTGAACCGCACGCGATTCAATCCGTAGTTGACGCCCATGCGCTGTTTGATCGCGACCGTCTGACCCAGCAGAGCCGGGATCAACGACAGCGTCAGGAAGCCATGCGCAACCGGACCGCCGAACGGCGATTCGCGGCGCGCCCGCTCCGGGTCGATGTGAATCCATTGGTGATCGCCGGTCGCTTCAGCGAACAGATCGACGCGCGCCTGATCGACCGTCAGCCAGTCGCTGATCAGCGGCTCGGCACCGACTGCGCGCGCAGCCCTTGTGCGTTACAAACGTCGCGGCAGACGCCGCACCGAACGTCATAACGCGGCCCCGGATTGCGCAGTCCGAACATCCCTTTCGAATCACCGTAATCACCATCTCGCCATGCTGGTTGATACCCTTCCCAGCGCGTCGACACAATGCCGCGGTCCGGCTTGCTTTCGGAAACGCGCTTGTCGAGCACGACGTTCATCATCGTGATCGTGTCGCCGACCCGCACCGGCTTCAGCCAGCGAATCTCGTCGATTCCGGGCGAGCCCATCGACGTGGAACCCGCAAACGCATTGCGCACCAGCATGCCCATCATGACCGAACAGGTATGCCAGCCGCTCGCCACCAGTCCGCGAAACGGCGACTTTTCCGCCGCCGCTTCGTCCAGATGAAACGGCTGCGGATCGAACTTCTCCGCGAACTCGACAATCTCTTCGCGCGTGAACGTGTGCTTGCCGATTTCGGTGCTCGTGCCGACTATCAGGTCTTCAAAACTCAAGCTCATGGTCGTATCTCCTGCTTATCCGGTTGAACAGATCGATCAGTCTTCGGCATTGACAAAGCCGGCAGCGCGGCGAACCGCGCGAGATGATGATCGACGTCGCCCAGCGTCGTTTCGATGATCGCCAGCCGCTTGAACAGATGCGCCGCCGCCACTTCGTTCGTGACGCCCATGCCGCCGTGCAACTGCACCGCCTGCTGGCCGACAAAGCGCGCGGCCTGCCCGACCCGTGACCTTCGCCGCGGAAATCGCACGACGACGCTCGTCCGCGTCCTCGCTCGTGTAGCGCATGGCCGCCAGATAGGTGATCGAACGCGCCTGCTCGGCATGAATCAACATCTCGACCATACGATGCTGCAGCGCCTGGAAGCGCGCGATCGGCTGGCCGAACTGCTGACGCGTTTTCGTGTAATCGACGGTGGCGAGGTTCAGCGCGTCGAGTGCGCCGATGGCTTCCGCGCACAGCAGCAACGTGCCGTAGTCGGCGATATGTTCGAGCGCGGCCGCGCCCGCATGCTTGCCGATGAGCCGGCGTGCCGGCGTGCCGCTGAACTTCAGCGTCGCTGCGCGTTGGCCGTCGATCGTGCGGTAGTCCGTGACCTTGACGCCCGCCGCATCGCGCGCCACGACAAAGAGCGCGATCTCGCCATTCAGGCGCGCCGGCACGATCCAGTGATCGGCTTGCGCGCCGTGCAGCACAACCGATTTCGTGCCGGTAAGCGCCTGGTGCCCGTTCGATCGCGCTGCTCGTTCGCGACCGTCGTCGACCTCGAACAGGTCGTAGCGTGCCTGCGGTTCGTGAAATGCCACTGCCAGTTTGACTTCGCCCTGCGCCGCGCGCTCCAGCAGCGCGGCGTCTTCGCCGTCGCCCGAGCCCGCAATGCGCAGCGCCTCGATGCCGACTGCAGTTGCCCAGTACGGCTCGACGACCAACGCACGGCCAAGCTCCTGCATGACCACCAGCATGTCGATCGGACCGCCATTAAAGCCACCCTGCGCTTCCGGCACCGGCAGTGCTGTCAGGCCCAGTTCGGTAAACGCTGCCCAATGCGGATCCGACACGCCGGCTTCCGAACGCACGATCGCCTGCCGCGCTTCGAAGCCATAGCTCTTGTCCAGATAGCGGCGCAACGCGTCGGCAAATTGCTGTTGTTCGTCGTTGAAAGTGAAGTCCATGCGCCGCTCCTCAAAGTCCCAGAATCATCTGCGCGATGATGTTCTTTTGAATTTCGTTCGAGCCGCCGTAAATCGACGTCTTGCGGAAGTTGAAGTAGTACGCGGCGAGCGGCGCGGCATCGTCGTCGCCGGCCAGGCTGTGCTCGCGTTCGCCTTCGAGGAACGGCACGTCGAACGGTGCGGCGAGCGGGCCGACGGCTTCGAACATGAGTTCGGTCAGCGCCTGCTGGACTTCCGTGCCCTTGATCTTCAGCATCGACGCCTCGGGCCCCGGCCCGCGGCCGCCGGTTTCATTTGCGACGACACGCTGCACGGTGACTTCCAGCGCCATCAACTCGATTTCGAGGCTCGCGACTTTCGCCGCGAAAACCGGATCCTGCAGCAGCGGTTTGCCGTTCTTTTTCTGATTCAGAGCGAGGCGCTTCAGGAATGCGAGTTCGCGCTTCGAACTGCCGACACGCGCAATGCCCGTGCGCTCGTGGCCGAGCAGATACTTCGCGTAAGTCCAGCCACGGTTCTCTTCGCCGACCAGATTTTCAACCGGCACTTTCACGTCTTCGAAAAACACTTCGTTGACTTCGTGATCTTCGTCGAGCGTGATGATCGGGCGCACGGTGATGCCCGGCGTTTTCATATCGATCAGCAGAAAAGAGATGCCTTCCTGCTTTTTTGCACCGCTGTCGGTGCGCACAAGGCAGAACATCATGTCGGCGTACTGGCCGAGCGTAGTCCAGGTTTTCTGACCGTTGACGACGTAGTGATCGCCGACCCGCTCGGCGCGGGTGCGCAGCGACGCAAGATCGGAACCGGAGCCCGGCTCGGAATAGCCTTGGCACCACCAGTCGGTGCCGTCGAGAATGCGCGGCAAATAATGGCGCTTTTGTGCCTCACTGCCATACTTCATCAGCACGGGCGCCACCATCGATACCCCGAAAGGCAGGACGGACGGCGCGCCGATGCGCGCACACTCTTCTTCCCAGATGTGCCGCTGAGTCGCGTCCCAACCTGGGCCGCCATATTCTTTCGGCCATGCAACCACCGACCAGCCGCGGGTACCTAGCAGCTTGTGCCAGTCTGCGAAATCTTCGCGTGCGAGACGCTTGTGGTTGAGTACTTTGTCGCTCAGCTCGCGAGGCAGATTCGCTTCGAGCCAGCCACGGATATCGGCGCGAAATGCGTCGTCAGCGGGGGAATAGTCCAGATTCATGCGTAGCGTCTCCTGGCCGCAACCACCCGCCGCCAGGGATCCGCTGCGCTATTGCAGCGGTTCCTTCAAAGCGGCAGGAACTGGCAGCGGCATCACTTCGATGCCTTCTTCGACCAAGGCTCGCGCATCTTCCGGTGTCGTGACCCCGCGAATATTGCGAGCCGGCGCTTCGTTGTAGTGAATGCGCCGTGCTTCCTCGGCGAAGCGGTCGCCCACGTTCTCGGTCTTCTCCAGCACCTCGCGCAGCGCACGCATGACGCGCGCCTGCATGTCGCCAGCCTCCGCCGGCGGCTTCGCTTCGGTCGCGCCCGACAGGTTCAGGCGCGGTGCCGACGGCAAGCGGCTTACTTCGTTCGCCCCGCAGATCGGACATTCGACGAGCTTGCGGGACTGCTGCGATTCGAAGTCATCAGCCGAAGCAAACCAGCCTTCGAACCGATGGCCATGCGGACACTGTAAATCGAGGACCTTCATGTGGAATCAGGGCTTGCGTGCCAGTTTAGCGCAAAAACGAAATTTGTGAACGGTCGTTCGTAAATTTTTACGGACGACTCTCCGACGCCGCCGTCGCTGACAAATCGAACGCGGTGGGCGATTTTAACGCTTTGCGCCAACGGACTGCCGAAGGTGTCCTGACGGCCGGGCAACACCACTTGAACGCTAGCAAAACTTGCCAATCGGATCTGGACAAACGGTTGTGTGCCTCGCTACCGCCCGAGCTATACAACCAGCCTCTCAAGCTGGCGGTTAAAGCGCGGCTCGAGTCCCCGCGCTTCCTTCGCAAGATTGATCTGCTTGGCCGATTTCGCGACATCTGCCACGTCTGCGCTGATGTCGTATCCGCCGCGTTCGTTCAGCCAATCGAGAATGTCCGAAAGATGCCATACGGACGCACTGCCCTCATGCACAGGCGGCGGGAAGTCGATTGCGTGGCTCAGCATCAGCTTGCGCATGTTCTGCCGCGACACGCCAGCGACCTCGGCGACGTCGGTGAGTCCGACGAAATCGGGCCCTGCCTCGACGAGGCGGGCTGACGGCACCACCTGTTTGACGTCTTTAAGTGCGCTGACCAGCGCTGCGAACGCAGACTCGCCTTCGCGAGAAAAGAGCAATGCGAGGCGGCCCGCCTGGCCCACGCCAACGGTTGCGTCGTCGCAACCTGCTTCGCCCAAACGCTCGACAATCGCGTCCAGATCGCAGTCTTCAGCGCAGAGCCGGTACTTCAAGGTGAACACATATTCCATACGCTACTTCCGCCTCCCTTCAACCCTAAAACTTCGCCATCCAAAACTTACCCGCTACCGGCGAGCGCGTGCAGTTGTCGACGATGCGGCGCAGATGCCTTGCATGATTATCTGGATTCTTCGGCGTACTCCAGATGCTCGAAATACAAAACTCACCACAACGACATTCCGCGTCTTTATAAGGACAGTACATCTTTCCCCAAGCGTGACTCTTCCCGCCGCTCTGGACGCGCCAGCCTTTCTTTTCCGCATACGTCAATGCAGCCTCGATCTCTTTCTTCGAGTGATTTCCTCGAACCATCGACACCCTCCAATTTAGCGATCACGGCAAAGGTTGTCAAGTGACAACCTTTGTTAATAACCGGAACTCAGTTCTTCTCAGAACATTCGTTATCCCAAGTAAAGGAAAACGCCAACGTCGCGAAGAAAGGTTCATGCTAGCGCGCGGGCTATCATCGAGCGAGACGGCCAGAAGTCATAGGAAAACGGGATATTTCTGAGAAACCGGATACTGCATCGAACCGCATCGCAGCGATTATGAGCGCCAGAATGACAAAGCCCCTGCTGGTCACAGACCGGCAGGGGCTTTTCACAAGCTTCGGGCTATCGCACCCGAAACGCAGTGCTATTGCGGCTCAGCCGTGGGCCACGCGCCCGACAACACCTTCTCGAGCCAGAACGTGCCGATGATCGTCTTCACGTCCGTGATCTTGCCAGTGCGCACCCACTCGGACACTTCATCGACAGTTGCCGTGAACAGTTCGAGGAACTCGCCTTCGTCGAGTTTGCGCTCGCCCGCCGTCAAGCCGCGCGCGAGATAAATATCGATGAACTCGGTCGAGTACGAAATGATCGGGTGAATACGCGTCAGATAAACATAGTCACGCGCTGTATAGCCGGTTTCCTCGCGCAACTCGCGAATCGCGCAAGCCAGCGCGCCTTCGTTCGGATCGAGCTTGCCGGCGGGATACTCGACCATGACCTTGCCCATCGGATACCGATACTGGCTTTCCAGCAGCACACGACCATCGTCGAACAGCGGAATCACCATCACCGCGCCCGGGTGCTGAACATATTCACGGGTCGCCTGTTTGCCGTCGGGCAAACGAACGGTATCGCAATTGACCGTCAGAAACGGTCCCTTGTAGACCTGCTTGCTATCGACACAGGTCTCGGTAAGCGCGGCGTCGTGATCGGGAAGTTCAGCCATATGCGGACCTCAGGACAGCGTGGTGCGCGACGGCGAGACGCCGTCAGCGGCGTTTGACGAGATATTGGAAGGTGAAGCCGGGAAACGCGAACACGATGAACAGCGCGAACGTAATGGCGTAGAACTGCCAGCCCTGTTCAAAACGGTTCCCCGCTCGCGCTTCAAGCAAAAAGCCGAATGCGCCGACCACGAAGTACAGCACGATCAATTCGGCAATCCGGATCCACGCGCTCTTCTTCACCGCTTTCAACGGCACAGCGGCGAAGAGGCGTTGATTCAGAAATGGCAGGTTGGCGCCGACCAGCGCCAACAACACGATAAACCAGCCCGCAGCCGACATCAGAACAGCAGCGTGTGCTGGATAGCCTGCAGGCAAGCCTTCAACAGCGGATCCGGCACGATACCGAGCACCAGCACGGCAACACCGTTGATCGCCAGCAGAGCACGCGTGCTGCTGTCGGCGACGATCGGCGACTTGTCTTGCGGCTCGTCGAAATACATCAGCTTGACGATACGCAGGTAGTAGAACGCACCGAACAGCGACGTGATCACGGCCAGCACGGTCAGCCAGGTCAAACCGGCGTTCATCGTAGCCTGCAGCACGGCGAGTTTCGCGTAGAAACCGACTGCGGGCGGAATGCCGGCGAGCGAGAACATCATGATCATCATCACGAACGCGAACACCGGGCTGCGTTGGTTCAGGCCCTTGAAGTCTTCGAGCGTGTCGGCTTCGAAATCGCGGCGAGCCAGCAGCATGATCACACCGAAGGTGCCCAGCGTCGTGATCAGGTAGACGATGCTGTAGAACATCGCCGACCCGTACGCGTTGGCCGCGCCCGACGTCTTCTGGTCGACCACGCCGGCCAGCAGGCCGAGCAGCACGAAGCCCATGTTCGAGATCGCCGAGTAAGCGAGCATCCGCTTGACGTTGCGTTGCACGATACCCGTGATATTGCCGACGATCAGCGAAAGCGCCGCGAGAATCACCAGCATCTGCTGCCATTCGACTGCCAGCGGCAGCAGGCCCATCACGAGGAAGCGGAGGCCCCAGGCAAATGCCGCGACCTTCGGACCACCGCCGACGATCAGCGACATCGCCGTCGGCGCGCCCTGATACACGTCAGGCACCCACATGTGGAACGGCACCGCGCCCATCTTGAACGCCACGCCCGCCACGATGAAGATCACGCCGAACAGCAGCACGCTCGGATCGTAGTGGCTCGTGCCGATCGCCTTGAACACTTCGTTCAGATCGAGCGAGCCGGTCGCGCCGTACAGCATCGAGATGCCGTACAGCAGGAAACCCGAAGCCAGCGCGCCGAGCACGTAGTACTTCATCGCCGCTTCGTTCGACTGCGGCACTTCACGACGCAGCGCGATCACCGCGTACAGCGACAGCGACATCAGTTCCAGACCGAGATACAGCGTCAGGAAGTTGTTGCCGGAGATCATCACGAGCTGGCCGAGCAACGAGAACATGCCCAACAGGAAGAACTCGCCGCGGAACAGATCACGATCCTCGAGATATCGGCGCGAATAGACGATCGACACGGCATAGCCGAGCGTCACGACCGCCTTCATCACGTTGGCGAACGGGTCCACCACGTACATGTGGCCGAAGAAGTAGCGCACTTGCGGGTCGAACGCATTCGATCGCGAACCAGATGCCGGCGACCAGCGTCGAGAAGAACGCAATAAAGTACGTGGTACGGCGACCGGCCTGGCCGACGAAAGTGTCGTTGAGCCACGCGACGCACAACGGCGAACATCACCAGTGCGTCGGGCAACAGAGCAGTCATAGGGGCGTTTTGCATGATCTTTAAATTCCTCCGCTCGGCGTTACTGAGGCAACGGCAGCTTGGACTGCGCAACGTGGGAGAGGAGGTTTTCCACGGATACGTGCATCACATCGGTAAAAGGCTTCGGATACAGGCCCATGAACAGCGTCAGTGCAGCAAGCACTGCCAGCATGAAGAATTCGCGACGGTTGATGTCGAGCAGTGTCTTCACGTGATCGTTGGCGATCGCGCCGAAGTACACGCGCTTGTACATCCACAGCGTGTAGGCCGCGCCGAGAATCAGCGTGACCGCCGCGCCGCCGGCGATCCAGAAGTTGTACTGGACTGCCGCCAGAATCACCATGAATTCGCCGACGAAACCGGAGGTGCCCGGCAAGCCGCAATTGGCCATCGCGAACAGCATCGCGAACGCCGCGAACTTCGGCATCACGTTGACGACGCCGCCGTAATCGGCGATCTGACGCGAATGCATACGGTCGTACAGCACGCCGATAGCACAGGAACATCGCGCCCGACACGAAACCGTGCGAGATCATCTGCACGATCGCGCCTTCCATGCCGAGCTGGTTGAAGATGAAAAAGCCGAGCGTGACGAAGCCCATGTGCGCGATCGACGAATACGCGACCAGCTTCTTCATGTCCGCCTGCACCATCGCGACCAGACCGATGTAGATCACCGCGATCAGCGACAGCGTGATCACGACCGGCGCCAGGAAATGGCTGGCGTCCGGCGCGATCGGCAGCGAGAAGCGCAGGAAACCGTACGCGCCCAGCTTCAGCATGATCGCGGCCAGCACGACCGAGCCGCCGGTCGGCGCTTCCACGTGGGCGTCAGGCAGCCACGTGTGCACCGGCCACATCGGCACCTTCACGGCGAACGCCAGGAAGAACGCGATGAATAGCAGCACCTGCGGCGTCATGGCGATCTGCGCGTGCTGCCATGTAGCGAGATCGAACGTGCCGGTCTCGACGTACAGATAGATCAGCGCGACCAGCATCAGCAGCGAGCCCATCAGCGTGTACAGGAAGAACTTGAACGCCGCGTACACGCGGTTCGCCCCACCCCACACGCCGATGATGATGTACATCGGGATCAGCGTCGCTTCGAAGAACACGTAGAACAGCATGCCGTCGGCCGAGCTGAACACGCCGACCATGATGCCCGACAGGATCAGGAACGCGGCCAGGTACTGCGCCACGTTCTTCGTAATCACTTCCCACCCGGCGATCACGACGATCACCGTGATCAACGCGGTCAGCACGACGAACCACATCGAGATGCCGTCGACACCCAGGTGATACGAAATGTGAAAGCGCTCGATCCAGCTCGCCTGCTCGACAAACTGCAGATCTGCGGTGCTCGAATCGAAACCCGTGATCAGCGGGATCGTCACGATAAAGCTGACGACCGAGCCGATCAGCGCAATCCAGCGCGCGGGAGCCGGGTTCCGGTCCGAACCGATAGCCAGAACGACGAGGCCGACGAGGATCGGCAACCAGATCGCGATACTGAGAATCGGATAAGCGTGCATTAGTTAGTGTCCCCTCGCCTTATTTGCCGCCGAGCGTTACAAACAGGGTCAGGAGCCCCAACATGCCGATGATCATGGCGAACGCGTAGTGATAGATGTAGCCGGATTGCAGGAAGCGGATCACGCCGGCAAACCAGCCGATAAAGCGCGCGCTGCCGTTGACGATGCCGTCGATCACGACGACGTCGCCTTCCTTCCACAGACCACGGCCAATTGCCACTGCGCCGCGTGCAAACACCACTTCGTTGATCTTGTCCATGTAGTACTTGTTATCGAGCAACGTGTAGATCGGGCCGAACGCGCGCTTGATAACAGCCGGCAGATCGGGGCGAACCAGATACAGGAACCACGCAACCACCACACCGGCCAGCGCCAGCCAGACCGGCAGACCGCTAACCGAGTGAAAACCCATCGATACCCAGCCGTGGAACTCTTCGGCCATCTCCTCCACCGCCGGATGGTTCGCGCCGATGAAGATCACCTTGTCGAACGCCACGCCGTGCTGGAAGAAGTCGCCGAACAGCATCGGACCGATACCGATCGCACCGATCACCACCGACGGAATCGCCAGCAGCACCAGCGGCAGCCAGACCACCCACGGCGTTTCATGCGGCTCGTGAGCGTGGTCGTCGTGACCGTGACCGTGCGCGTCATGGCCGTGACCATGACCGTCATGCGCATGCGCCGCGGCTTCGATGCCCATCGGCGATTCCGGGTGCTTCGGACCGCGGAAACGCTCCTTGCCGTGGAACACCATGAAGTACATACGGAACGAATACAGCGCAGTAACGAACACGCTCGCCACCACCGCGAAGTATGCGAAGCCCGAACCCGGCAGATGCGACAGCTTCACTGCGTCGATGATCGAGTCTTTCGAGTAGAAGCCCGAGAAGAACGGCGTGCCGATCAGCGCCAGCGAGCCGATCAGCGACGTGATCCACGTGATCGGCATGTACTTGCGCAGGCCGCCCATGTTGCGGATGTCCTGATCGTGGTGCATGCCGATGATCACCGAACCCGCGCCGAGGAACAGCAGCGCCTTGAAGAACGCGTGCGTCATCAGGTGGAACACGGCGACCGAGTAAGCCGACGCGCCGAGCGCCACCGTCATGTACCCGAGTTGCGACAGCGTGGAATAAGCCACCACGCGCTTGATGTCGTTCTGGATGATGCCGAGGAAGCCCATGAACAGCGCGGTAATCGCGCCGATGATCATCACGAACGACAGCGCCGTATCCGACAGTTCGAACAGCGGCGACATGCGCGTGACCATGAAGATACCGGCCGTCACCATGGTTGCCGCGTGAATCAGCGCGGAGATCGGCGTCGGGCCTTCCATCGAATCCGGCAGCCACACGTGCAGCGGGAACTGCGCCGACTTACCCATCGCGCCGATGAAGAGGCAAATACAGGCGACCGTCAGCAGACCCCAGTCCGTACCCGGGAAGGTCAAGGCCGCGAGTTCGGTGCGCTTCGCGAACACGTCGCCGTAGTTCATCGAGCCGGCGAACGCGAACAGCAGGCCGATACCGAGCAGGAAGCCGAAGTCGCCGACGCGGTTGACGATGAACGCCTTCATGTTCGCGTAGATCGCGGTCGGGCGCGTGAAGTAGAAGCCGATCAGCAGGTACGAAACCAGGCCCACCGCTTCCCAGCCGAAGAACAGCTGCAGGAAGTTGTTGCTCATCACGAGCATCAACATCGAGAACGTGAACAGCGAGATGTACGAGAAGAAGCGCTGGTAGCCGTCGTCGTCGGCCATGTAGCCGATCGTGTAGATGTGCACCATCAGCGACACGAAGGTCACCACGCACATCATCATCGCCGTCAGCGAGTCGACCAGGAAGCCGACTTCGAACTGCGTCTTGCCGATCGCCATCCATTGATAGACGGTCGCGTTGAAACTCGCGCCGTTCAGTACCTGGAAGAAGACGATGGCCGACAGGACGAGCGAAATCGCCACGCCAAGGATGGTGACCGAGTGCGCGCCCGCTCGCCCTACCGCCTTACCGAACAGCCCAGCAATCAAGGAACCGGCAAGCGGTGCCAACGGAATCGCCAACAGCAGGTTTTCATTGAGTATCGTGGACATAACCGCTTTCCCTGAAGTTAACCTTTGAGCTGATCGAGATCCTCGACATTGATCGTGTCGAGGCTACGGAACAGGGTCACCAGAATTGCGAGGCCGATCGCCGCTTCCGCCGCCGCTACCGTCAGCACGAAGAAAACGAAGATCTGGCCATGCACGTCGCCCAAGGTAATGCGAGAAGGCGACGAAATTGGTGTTCACCGCGAGCAGCATCAATTCAATCGCCATCAGGATGATGATGACGTTGCGGCGGTTCAGGAAAATGCCGACGACGCTGATCGCAAACAGGATCGCGCCGAGGACGAGGTAATGGGCTAGGGTCAACATGATTTCTATCTCCTGTCCGCTCAGCTGTTTTTAGCTGGTGCCGAGTCGGCCGCTGCCGCCGCTGCTTGCGCTGCTGCTTCGGCTTCTTCTGCCGCGACGGTCGCCGCGGTCTTTTCCGACGCCATCTTCACGACGCGCACACGGTCCTGAGCGCGAACCTTGACCTGCTCGCTCACGTTCTGGCGTTTGCTGTCCTTCTTATGGCTCGTGGTCAGAGCGATCGCGGCGATGATCGCCACCAGCAGCACGAGGCCGGCAATTTCGAACGCGAAGATGTAATCGGTGTAGATGATCTTGCCGATCAGGCGGGTGTTCGACCAGTCGCCCATGCCGTTCGCGACAGCCGTCGTGTCACGCAGCGCGCGTGGCGGTCGCGCCGTAGCCGTGCCACAGGATCAGCGCGGTTTCGATCACGATGATCGCGCCCACGAGGGTCGCCATCGGCACGAAGCGCTTGAAGTCCTTACGCAGCACGTCCATGTTGATGTCCAGCATCATCACGACGAACAGGAACAGCACCATCACCGCGCCGACGTAGACCAGCACCAGCAGGATTGCGAGGAACTCGGCTTCGAGCAGCATCCAGATCGCGGCTGCGTTGAAGAACGCCAGCACCAGAAACAGTGCGGACGCCACCGGGTTGCGCGAGGTGATCACCTTCAGCCCTGACACAACCAGGAGCAGCGCGAAGATGTAGAACAGTACGGTCGTGAATTCCATGATTACCGGTTCATCGTTAGGCCATCGTCAGGCATGGTTCTTTGGCACGTGCGCCTGGCGCATTCGCCAGAACAGCCGCACAGGTGCGCCGAGCCGCGGCGTTCAGGCCGCGGCTTCCGGCCCGACAACAGGCCGTATTACTGCTTTTAGTGCCACATTTTTACTGCTGCGTTGTACTGCCGCCTTGTACTGCATCAACAGACAGGCGCTTCAACGATACGGTGCGTCTGCCGCCTTGTTCGCAGCGATTTCCGCTTCGTAACGATCGCCGACGGCCAGCAGCATCTCTTTCGTGAAGTACAGATCGCCGCGCTTCTCGCCGTGGTACTCGAGAATGTGCGTCTCGACGATCGAATCGACCGGGCAGCTTTCTTCGCAGAAACCGCAGAAGATGCACTTGGTCAGGTCGATGTCGTAGCGCGTCGTGCGGCGGGTGTTGTCCGCGCGCGGGTCCGACTCGATCGTGATCGCGAGCGCCGGGCACACTGCTTCGCACAGCTTGCACGCGATGCAACGCTCTTCGCCGTTTTCATAGCGGCGCAGCGCGTGCAGACCGCGAAAACGCGGCGACATCGGGGTCTTTTCTTCCGGGAACTGCACCGTCACCTTGCGCTGGAACACATAACTGTCCGGTCAACGCGAGGCCTCTGAGCAGTTCCGTCAGGAAGAAGGTCTTGAAAAAATTTTGGATTGCGGTCATGGGTTCATCCGCCCTTTATTTCCAGATGTTCAACGGCGACATGATCCAGAAGCCGACCACCACCAGCCACACCACGCAGACCGGAATAAAGACCTTCCAGCCCAGACGCATGATCTGGTCATAGCGATAGCGCGGGAAAGTGGCGCGCGCCCAGATGAACACCGACAACAGCAAGAAGACCTTGAGGACGAGCCAGAAGATGCCCGGGATAAACGACAGGAACCCGAACGGAGCGCTCCAGCCCCCAAGGAACAGTGTTGCAGCCAAAGCCGAGATCACGATCATGTTGATGTACTCGGCGAGGAAGAACAGCGCGAACGCCATACCCGAGTAATCGATCATGTGACCCGCGACGATTTCCGACTCCCCTTCCACCACGTCGAACGGGTGACGGTTCGTTTCGGCAATGCCCGAGATGAAGTAGACGACGAACATCGGCAGCAGCGGCAGCCAGTTCCACGACAGGAAGTTCAGGCCGTGCGACGCGAAGAAGCCGTGTTCCTGCGAACCGACGATACCCGACAGGTTCAGCGTGCCGGCCGTCATCAGCACGACGACGAGCGCGAAGCCCATCGAGATTTCGTACGAGACCATCTGCGCCGCGGCGCGCATTGCGCCGAGGAACGCGTACTTCGAGTTCGACGCCCAACCCGCGAGAATCACGCCGTACACGCCGATTGACGAAATCGCCATCGCGTACAGCAGACCCGCGTTGATGTCGCCGAGCACCGCGCCTGCCTGGAACGGAATCACCGCCCAGATCGCGAACGCCGGCACCACCACCATGATCGGCGCGATCAGATAGGTCCAGCGGCTCGCCTGGGCCGGCTGAATCACTTCTTTCAGCAACAGCTTCAGCACGTCGGCGATTGGCTGCAGCAAACCGGCAGGGCCGACGCGGTTCGGGCCGAGACGCACGTGCATCCAGCCGATCAGCTTACGTTCCCACAGAATCAGGTAAGCCACACACAGCAGGATCACGACGGCTACCACCAGGATGCGCACGAGTGCCCACACCGTGGGCCATGCCACACCGAGGATCTGGGTGCCGCCCGAGTTGATCGTATCGAACAAGCTCATTTACGCCTTCTCCACCACCAGTTCGCCGAACAGGCTGCCCAGCGCTGCACCGGCAGGCGTAGCCGCCGGTACGCGGACGACCGTTTCCGCAAGATTCGCGTCGCGCACGGCCGGCAACTGCACCGATTGCTCGCCCTGGCGCACGCGCACTGCGTCGCCTTCCTTCAAACCCAGTTTGTCGAACAGCGCAGCCGGCAGGCCGACCGTGTTCGCGGCGCGCGCCGCTGCGGTCAGATGCAGCGAATCAGCGCGACGCACCAGCGCGTCGGCGTGATAGATCGGCACGTTCGCGATACGCTCGAACCTGCCTTCAGCTGCCTTGCAGCCGATTTACCGCGTGCAACCGCGACGCCCGTCTTGTTCGACAGACGCGATGTCAGTTCACCGTTGCCGAGAGCCGCGTTGCGCACTTCTTCCGACTGTGTCGAATTCGAAACCCGGCACGCCCAGCAGGCTGCCCAGCACGCGCAACACCTTCCATGCCGGACGCGTGTCGCCGAGCGGCCGCACGACGCCGTTGAACGTCTGCACCGTGCCTTCGGCGTTGACGAACGTACCGGCCGTTTCCGTGAACGGAGCGATCGGCAGCAGCACGTCGGCGTAGTCGGCGCCGTCTGGAACGGCGACATCACCACGACCATTTCGGCCTGCTTCAGCGCGGCCAAGGCCTGCGCCGGATTGGCCGTGTCGAACTCGGGCTCGACATTCAGCAGCACGTAACCTTTGCGCGGCTGCTCGAACACTTCGCGAGCGTTCAGACCACCCTCGCCCGGCAGCGCGTTCACGAGATGCGCGCCGACCGTGTTGGCGGCTTCCGTGAGGAAACCGAGCGTTGCGCCGGTGGTCTCTGCAATCCATTGCGCCGCGGCGTGAATCAGCGCGAAATCCGGATGACGGACTGCGCCGTTGCCCAGCAGCACGAAGCGGTTTTGGCCCGAAGCGAGCGACTTCGCGACCTTCTTATGAGCGTCGGTCGGCTGCGTGCCGCGCGAAAGCGTCCGGCAACGCAACGCCGTTCGCTTCCGACACCGCGCCGGCAATACCGGCCAGCTGCGTCGAGCCATGCCGACGGCGCTGCGACCACGCGTTGCGCTTGCGGAATCAATGCGTCGTCGTCGGTAGCCTGCACGAACGTGAGCTTCGCGCCGTTCTTCGCGGCTTGACGCAGACGCGCTGCGAACAGCGGATGATCGCGACGCAGGAACGGAGCCGATCACAAGCGCGCGCGTCGACGTTCGACAGACTCTGCGATCGCCGTGCCGAGCCACGGCGTGCCGTTGACCGGTGCCGAGAAGTCCGACTGGCGCAGACGGAAGTCGACGTTAGGCGTACCGACCGCTTGCGCGAGTTGCTTCAGCAGGAACAGTTCTTCGACGGTGCTATGCGGCGCTACCGATAGCGGCCAGCGCATTCGCGCCATGGTCGCCCTTGATGCCCTTCAGACCCTTGACCACATATTCGAGCGCGGTCTGCCAGTCGGTCTCGATCCACTTGCCGTCCTGCTTGAGCATCGGCTGCGTGAGACGTTCCGGCGCTGTTGAGGCCTTCGTACGAGAAGCGGTCCTTGTCCGAAATCCAGCATTCGTTGATGGATTCGTTTTCGAACGGCAGAACGCGCATCACGCGATTGTTCTTCACTTGCACCACGAGGTTCGCGCCGACGGAATCGTGCGGGCTCACCGACTTGCGGCGCGACAGCTCCCACGTGCGGGCGCTGTAGCGGAACGGCTTGCTGGTCAACGCGCCGACCGGGCACAGGTCGATCATGTTGCCCGACAGTTCGGAGTCGACCGTCTTGCCGACGAACGACGTGATTTCCGAATGCTCGCCGCGGCCCAGCATGCCGAGTTCCATCACGCCGGCCACTTCCTGGCCGAAACGGACGCAACGCGTGCAGTGAATGCAACGCGACATTTCTTCCATCGAGATCAGCGGGCCGACGTTCTTGTGGAACACCACGCGCTTTTCTTCGTTATAGCGCGAACCCGACTTGCCGTAACCGACGGCCAGATCCTGCAACTGGCACTCGCCGCCCTGGTCGCAGATCGGGCAATCCAGCGGGTGGTTGATCAGCAGGAATTCCATCACGGCTTGCTGGCCCTTCACCGCCTTGTCAGACTTGGTGCGCACGATCATGCCCGCCGACACCGGCGTCGCGCATGCCGGCACAGCCTTCGGCATCTTTTCGACATCGACCAGGCACATCCGGCAGTTGGCCGCAATCGACAGCTTCTTGTGATAGCAGAAGTGAGGGATGTACGTGTCGACCTTATGCGCAGCCTGGATCACCATGCTGCCTTCAGGCACCTCTACTTTCTTGCCGTCTATTTCAAGTTCAACCATGATGGTCAATCTTCCTTAACCTGTTACCGCTCAATCGTTCGCCCTGTTCATCGCCCGTGTCAGGCGATGAATCCCGCGGTTGACGTGTTCGTCTGATGCTTGTCGACGTCAGTCAGGCAGCCACTGTTTCCGAGCCGCTGCGTGCCCGGCATGATCGCCGGTCAGGCAATGCTTATGGGCGACGTGATATTCGAATTCGTCCCAGTAGTGCTTGAGCATGCCGCGCACCGGCATGGCCGCTGCATCGCCGAGCGCGCAAATCGTGCGGCCCATGATGTTTTCTGCGACCGAGTTCAGCAGGTCCAGATCTTCCGTGACGGCCGAGCCCATGCTCGATACGATGAACGACGCGATACAGCCAGCCCGTGCCTTCGCGGCAAGGCGTGCATTGACCACACGACTCTTCGTAATAGAAGTACGACAGACGCAACAGCGAACGCACCATGCAACGCGTTTCGTCCATCACGATGACCGCGCCCGAACCGAGCATCGAGCCAGCCTTGGCGATCGAGTCGTAGTCCATGTCGGTGTTCATCATCATCTCGCCCGGAATCACCGGTGCCGACGAACCACCAGGAATCACAGCCTTGATCTTCTTGCCGCCGCGCATGCCGCCGGCCAGGTCCAGCAACGTCGCGAACGGCGTGCCGAGCGGAACTTCATAATTGCCCGGACGTTCGACGTCGCCCGATACCGAGAAAATCTTCGTGCCGCCGTTGTTCGGCTTGCCGATTTCCAGGTAATTCTGCGGGCCGACCGCCAGCAGGAACGGCACGGCGGCAAACGTCTCGGTGTTGTTGATCGTGGTCGGCTTGCCGTACACGCCGAAGCTCGCCGGGAACGGCGGCTTGAAGCGCGGCTGGCCTTTCTTGCCTTCCAGCGATTCGAGCAACGCGGTTTCTTCGCCGCAGATGTAGGCGCCGTAACCGTGGTGCGCATGCAGCTCGAACGAGAAGCCCGAGCCCATGATGTTCTCGCCGAGGAACCCGGCGCGACGCGCTTCGTCCAACGCCTGTTCAAAGCGACGATAGACTTCGAAAATTTCGCCGTGGATATAGTTGTAGCCGACCGTGATGCCCATCGCGTACGCGCCAATGGCCATGCCTTCGATCAGCGCATGCGGATTGAAGCGCAGGATGTCGCGGTCTTTGAACGTGCCCGGTTCGCCTTCGTCCGAATTGCAGACGAGATATTTCTGCCCCGGGAACTGACGCGGCATGAAGCTCCACTTCAGACCGGTCGGGAAACCTGCACCGCCACGGCCGCGCAGACCCGACGCCTTGACGTCGGCGATCACCTGCTCGGGCGGAATCTTCTCTTCGAGAATGCGTCGCAGCTGGGCGTAACCGCCGCGCGCCACATAGTCTTCGAGATGCCAGTTGTCGCCGTTCAGGCCGGCGAGAATCAGCGGTTTGATGTGACGATCGTGTAAAGACGTCATTTCGAAAGTTCCTCGAGCAGCTGGTCGATCTTCGCGCGGCTCATGAAACTGCACATGCGATGGTTGTTCACCAGCATCACCGGCGCGTCGCCGCACGAACCCATGCACTCACCTTCTTTCAGGGTGAACTTGCCGTCGGGCGTGGTTTCGCCGAAGTCGATGCCGAGCTTCTGCTTCAGATATTCGGCAGCGCCTTCGGCGCCGCCGTCCGGGCCGAGCTGGCACGGCAGGTTCGTGCAGAGCGTGATCTTGTACTTGCCGACCGGCGAGGTCTCGTACATCGTGTAGAAGGTAGCCACCTCCTGCACGGCGACCGCCGGCATGCCGAGATAGTCCGCGACGAACTGCATGACGTCGGGCGACAGCCAGCCATGCTCTTCCTGAGCAACGGCCAGCGCCGACATCACGGCGGACTGTTTCTGATCGGCGGGATATTTCGCGATCGCGCGATCGATTTCTTTCAGGCCTTCAGCTGAGATCATTTTCAGACACGACTCTTTCAATTCCTACCGAACGAAAACCCGTCGCTTACTTCATGCTGCGACAGACCCGGCGTTCCTTTGCTTGACGCGCGCTTCGATGCAATCCGACAACGCGCGCCGCTGAATACGTCCTAGCGATCCACTTCGCCGAACACGATGTCCTGCGTGCCGATGATCGTCACGGCGTCGGCGATCATGTGGCCGCGCGCCATTTCGTCCAGCGAGGACAGGTGCGCATAACCCGGCGCGCGAATCTTCAGGCGATACGGCTTGTTCGCGCCGTCCGAGATCAGATAGATGCCGAACTCGCCCTTCGGATGCTCGACCGCCGCATACGCTTCGCCTTCCGGAACGTGGAAGCCTTCCGTGAAGAGCTTGAAGTGGTGAATCAGCTCTTCCATGTTCGACTTCATGCCGACGCGCGACGGCGGCGCAACCTTGTGATTGTCGATCATCACGGGGCCAGGATTCTTACGCAGCCACTCAATGCACTGTTTCACGATTCGCGTGGATTGGCGCATTTCTTCGACGCGAACCAGATAGCGGTCATAGCAGTCGCCATTCACGCCGACCGGAATGTCGAAATCCATCTTGTCGTAGACTTCGTACGGCTGCTTCTTGCGCAGATCCCACTCGATACCCGAGCCGCGCAGCATCGCGCCGGTCATGCCGAGTTGCAGCGCGCGTTCCGGGCTGACCACGCCGATACCGACCAGACGTTGCTTCCAGATCCGGTTATCGGTAAGCAGCGTTTCGTATTCGTCGACGCACTTCGGGAAACGCGTGAAGAAGTCGTCGATGAAGTCGAGCAGCGAACCCTGACGGTTCTCGTTCATCTTCGACAACGCCTTCGCATTGCGGATCTTCGATGCCTTGTATTGCGGCATCGCGTCCGGCAGATCGCGATAGACGCCACCCGGACGGTAGTAAGCCGCGTGCATCCGTGCACCGGACACCGCTTCGTACACGTCCATCAGGTCTTCGCGCTCGCGGAACGCATACAGAAACACCGCCATTGCGCCGACGTCGAGCGCGTGCGCGCCGATCCACATCAGGTGGTTCAGCACGCGCGTAATTTCGTCGAACATCACGCGGATGTATTGCGCGCGCACCGGCACTTCGATGCCGAGCAGCTTTTCAATCGCCATCACATAGCCGTGCTCGTTGACCATCATCGACACGTAGTCGAGACGGTCCATGTACGGCACGGACTGGATGAACGTTTTGGTTTCGGCGAGCTTTTCAGTCGCGCGATGCAGCAGACCGATGTGCGGATCGGCGCGCTGGATGACTTCGCCGTCGAGTTCGAGCACGAGGCGCAGCACACCGTGCGCGGCCGGATGCTGAGGGCCGAAGTTGAGCGTGTAGTTCTTGATCTCTGCCATGGCGTTCTCTTAGTGTTTCAGACCGCCATAGCGATCCTCGCGGATCACGCGCGGCGTGATTTCCCGCGGCTCGATCGTCACAGGCTGATAGACGACGCGCTTCTCTTCCGGGTCGTAACGCATTTCGACGTAGCCGGAGACAGGGAAATCTTTACGGAACGGGTGACCAATGAAGCCGTAGTCGGTCAGGATGCGGCGCAGGTCCGGGTGACCTTCGAAGACGATGCCGTACAGGTCGAATGCTTCGCGCTCGTACCAGTTGACCGAATTCCAGATCTCGACGACGGACGGCAGGATCGGCACTTCGTCATCAGGTGCGAACACGCGCAGACGCAGACGCCAGTTGTTCTGCACCGACAACAAATGCAGAACCGCCGCAAAACGCGGACCGTCGTAAGCGCCGTCGGCGTAGGTCTGATAGTCGACGCCGCAAAGGTCGACGCATTGCTCGAAACCGAGCGAACGGTCGTCGCGCAGACGCGTTGCAACGTTGAGGTAGTCGCTCGCCTTGACGACGATCGTCAGCTCACCGATTGCTTCGTTGATGCTCAACAGGAGGCCGCCAAAGGCCGCCTCGAGGTTCGCTTTCAGGGTCTCGAGTTTGCTTGCCATATTGTGGGGGAGGCGTTGGCCTTATTGACGGGCGATTGTGTTGGTGCGGCGAATCTTGGCCTGCAACTGGATCACGCCGTACACCAGCGCTTCCGCAGTCGGCGGACAACCCGGCACATAGACGTCAACCGGAACGATCCGGTCACAGCCACGCACTACCGAATACGAGTAGTGGTAATAGCCGCCGCCGTTCGCGCACGAGCCCATCGAGATTACCCAGCGCGGCTCAGCCATCTGGTCGTAGACCTTGCGCAGAGCGGGCGCCATCTTGTTGCACAGCGTGCCGGCGACGATCATCACGTCCGACTGACGCGGACTCGGACGAAACACCACGCCGAAACGGTCGAGGTCATAACGGGCAGCGCCCGCATGCATCATCTCGACCGCGCAACACGCCAGACCGAACGTCATCGGCCACAGTGAGCCGGTGCGCGTCCAGTTGATCAGCTTGTCAGCCGTCGTGGTGACAAACCCTTCCTTCAAGACCCCTTCGATACTCATTTGCTTTCCACTCCAGACGGGGTGGCAAGCCTTGGCCACCCACGCAAACCGGCGATTAATCCATCATTCCCAGTCGAGGCCGCCCTTCTTCCAGATGTAGGCGAAGCCCAGCAGGAATTCGAGCAGGAAAATCATCATTGCCATGAAGCCAGGCCAGCCGATGTCGCGCAGAGCCACGCCCCACGGAAACAGGAACGCGGTTTCAAGGTCGAAAATGATGAAGAGAATGGCGACGAGATAGTAGCGAACATCGAACTTCATGCGCGCATCTTCGAATGCTTCGAAGCCGCACTCGTACGGTGCGTTCTTCTCGGTATCGGGCTTGTTGGGACCAAGAATCTTACCGATACTGACCAGCGCTACGCCTAAACCGGTGCCTACAATGAGGAACAATAAGACGGGGAAATAGGCTGCGAGGTTCAAGACAATCCTCAATCGGTTGGTTCGGTTCTGAGTGCCGACAGGAGCATAGCACTCCTGTCGCGAAATCACTTCCGAAACGCACATGCCACAAGCCCAACTTAAGCCGTGCCCTAGAAGTGAAAAATGCCAGCCGAAGCGAAGCAAGCGGCTGGCATTTAGATAACATTTTGGTGCCGACGGCGAGACTCGAACTCGCACAGCTTTCGCCACTACCCCCTCAAGATAGCGTGTCTACCAATTTCACCACGTCGGCACTGCATGCAATCCGGGAAAACAACTTGTAAACCCGCGAATCGCTTCAAGACTTAGATTGTAACTTGTTTAAACAGATTGTTCAACGCACAAGAGACAGATTGCCGCAAAATTTATTTCGGCACGTCGGTCGCCGGGACCGATGCAGCCGAGGCCGCGAGCGCAGCCGAACCAGCGACCGGCGCGGAAGCCGACGGGGCTGCGGAGGTCGCAGCAGGAGCCGTCACAGCCGTGCCCAGCAAGCCTGCGGAAGGCTTCGAACGATATGCACCGAGGTACGTCAGCGTCAGCGTCGTGACAAAAAATACTGCCGCGAGCACGGCCGTCGTACGCGACAAAAAGTTTGCCGAGCCCGTCGCACCGAACAGACTGCCCGACGCGCCGCTACCAAAAGCAGCGCCCATATCGGCGCCTTTGCCGTGTTGCAGCAAGACAAGGCCGATGACCCCAAGTGCCGACAACAGCTGAACGACGATAATCAATGTTTTCAAATACAGCATCACACTCACCTGAGTCTTTATTTAACCGCGCCACACATAGTTCGTTGCGCGGGATGGGGTCACCACCAAAGCGCCCTGCTTACCCGGCGACGCTCGTTGCGGCCGCCGCCTTGCAGATCGCCAGGAAATCCTGGTCTTTCAACGACGCGCCGCCAATCAGGCCACCGTCGATATCCGGTTGACGGAACAGTTCTTCCGCGTTTTCCGGCTTCACACTGCCGCCGTACAGCAACGGCACACTCGCTACTGCCTCGCCCTTTGCCGCCAGACGCGCACGCAGAAACGCGTGGACTGCCTGCGCCTGCTCCGACGTTGCGCTCTTGCCCGTGCCGATCGCCCATACCGGCTCGTAGGCTACAACCAGACGAGCCGCTTCCTGCACCGACAACTTCGCCAGCACTTCGTCGAGCTGCGAGCCGACTACCTGCTCGGTCAAACCCGCTTCGCGCTCTTCAAGCGTTTCACCGACGCAGACGATCGGCGTCAAACCCGCTTCCAGCGCGCGCTGCGTTTTCACCGCCACCAGTTCAGCGCTTTCGCGATGATAGGCACGGCGCTCCGAGTGCCCGACGATAGCGAGCGTGGCGCCGAAATCCACGACCATCGGCGCAGCCACTTCACCGGTATAGGCGCCGTGCGTGAATGCGGACACGTCCTGCACGCCCCACACGACCCGACCGCCTTCCAGCAACGACTGGGTTTGCGCGAGATAAAGGCTCGGCACACACACGCCGACGCGTACGTCGGCCGGCAATTCGTCCGCGCCTTGCGACACAGCCTGCAACAGCGTGGCATTGGCGGCGAGACGCCCGTGCATTTTCCAGTTACCGACTACCAGCTTGGCTCGTTGTTGTTTCGACATCGTCTCGTCTTATCTTGTCTTACCTTGGCGGCGGACTTCGTTTGCGCTTACAGCCCGCCTTTCGGATTCATTCGGCGTGCGCAAAACGCGCAATTTTACTGCGCTGGGGTGGATCGGGTCAAACAGACCGTGTCTAACCGACCGTGTCAAACCGGCGCGTGTCAACCATCCTGACCCCAAGCCAGCACGATCTTGCCGACATGCGTGCTGCTTTCCATCAACGCATGCGCCTCGGCGGCCTGAGCAGCGGGAAACACGCGATGAATCACCGGCTTGATGCGGCCCGCTTCGAGATGCGGCCACACCTGCTCTTTCAGTTGCGCGGCGATTTTCGCCTTGAATTCAACCGGTCGCGGACGCAGCGTCGACCCGGTCACCGTCAGACGGCGACGCAATACTGTCGTTCAGATTCAATTCCGCCTTCGCCCCGCCGAGCAACGCGATCACCACGATCCGGCCACCGTCGGCCAACGCGGTGAGCTCGCGCGGCACGTAGCTGCCCGCCACCATGTCGAGAATCACATCGACGCCGCGATCGTGGGTCAGCGACTTGATGACTTCGACGAAATCTTCAGTCTTGTAGTTGATCGCCCGCTCGGCGCCCAATGCTTCGCACGCACGGCACTTTTCGTCCGATCCGGCGGTTGCGAACACCCGAAAACCGAGCGCGTGTGCGATCTGGATTGCCGTCACGCCGATGCCGCTCGAACCGCCCTGCACCAGCAGCGTTTCATTCGGCGCGCCTTCGCCGTGGCCAAGTCGCGCGCGGTCGAACACATTGCTCCACACCGTGAAGAACGTCTCGGGCAACGAAGCCGCCTCGATATCCGACAAGCCCGCCGGCACCGGCAAGCATTGCAGCAACGGTGCGCTCGCATATTCCGCGTAACCGCCGCCCGCCAGCAGCGCGCAGACGCGATCGCCGATCTTCAGACCAAACGGATTGTTCTTCTCGTCGATCGTACCGCCGACAATCTCACCCGCCACCTCGAGCCCCGGCAGATCCGACGCGCCCGGCGGCGGCGCATAACCGCCTTTGCGCTGGAACACATCCGGCCGGTTGATGCCGGATGCCGCCACCTTGATCAGCACCTCGCCCGCTTTCAACTGCGGCGTGGGCCGCTCGGCGAGCTTGAGGACGTCCGGTGCACCGAATTCGGTGATTTCGATCGCTTTCATCTGCGTCAACTCCAAGATTGGATTGCGTTGCACACCCGTTGCACGTCGCGGCCCGCCGTTCATGAAGCGCAATCGTCTAACCTTCGACAACACGCTCCGCACAAACAGAGTACCCGCTTGTCTCTGTTTGCACGCGCCTGCAACGCAATCCACCCTGCATAAAAAACGGCCGGCGCGTATTCACGCTGCCGGCCGTTGTTCCGCTACCGCATTACTGCGGCGTCGGCTCGCCCTGCGGCGCGTCGTTCAGCAACGCCTTGGCCGACAAACGCACACGACCCTTCTCGTCCGTCTGGATGACCTTGACCTTCACTTGCTGGCCGTCCTTCAGGTAGTCGTTGATGTCCTTGATACGCTCGTTGGCGATTTCGGAGATATGCAGCAGACCGTCCTTGCCCGGCAGGATGTTCACGATCGCGCCGAAATCGAGCAGCTTGAGCACGGTGCCTTCGTACACCTGGCCCACTTCGACTTCCAGCGTGATGTTCTCGATACGCTTCTTCGCTTCGGCCATCCCTTCGCTGCTCGTGCTGGCGATGGTGACGACGCCGTCGTCCGAAATATCGATCGTCGTGCCGGTTTCTTCGGTCAGCGCGCGGATCACCGAACCACCCTTGCCGATCACGTCGCGGATCTTTTCCGGATTGATCTTGATGGTGATCATGCGCGGTGCGTAGTCCGACAGCACCGTGTTCGCGCCCGACACAGCCGAGGTCATCTTGCCGAGGATGTGCATGCGGCCTTCCTTCGCTTGCGCGAGGGCGACCTGCATGATTTCCTTCGTGATGCCCTGGATCTTGATGTCCATCTGCAGCGCGGTCACGCCTTGTTCCGTACCCGCCACCTTGAAGTCCATGTCGCCGAGGTGATCTTCGTCGCCGAGGATGTCGGTCAGCACGGCAAACTGTTGCCTTCCAGGATCAGGCCCATCGCGATGCCGGCGACGTGCGCCTTCATCGGCACGCCGGCGTCCATCAGCGCGAGGCAGCCGCCGCACACCGAAGCCATCGACGACGAACCGTTCGATTCCGTGATTTCCGACACAACGCGAATCGAGTAGCCGAATTCGTCGGCGCTCGGCAGGCAGGCAGCCAGCGCGCGCTTGGCCAGACGGCCGTGACCGATTTCACGGCGCTTCGGCGAACCGACGCGGCCCGTTTCGCCGGTCGCGAACGGAGGCATGTTGTAGTGGAGCATGAAGCGTTCGCGGTACTCGCCTTCGAGCGCGTCGATGTTCTGCTCGTCGCCCTTCGTGCCCAGCGTCGCCACCACCAGCGCCTGCGTTTCGCCGCGCGTGAACAGTGCCGAACCGTGGGTACGCGGCAGCACGCCGGTACGGATTTCGATCGGGCGCACGGTGCGCGTGTCGCGGCCGTCGATACGCGGCTCGCCGTTCAGGATCTGCGTACGGACGATCTTCGCTTCGATGTCGAACAGCACGTTGCCGACGGTTGCCTTGTCGGCCGCTGCCGTGCCGCTTGCCGCTGCGTCTTCTTCGAGCTTGGCCGACGTCGCTGCGTAGACTTCCTTCAGCTTGGCCGAACGCGCCTGCTTGTCGCGGATCTGGTAGGCCGCGAGCAGGTCGGCTTGCGCCAGTTCCGTCACGCGTGCGATCAGCGGTTCGTTCTTCGCTGCCGGCTTCCAGTCCCATTCCGGCTTGCCGCCTTCACGGACGAGTTCGTGGATCGCGTCGATCGCGATCTGCATCTGCTCGTGACCGAACACGACGCCGCCGAGCATCACTTCTTCGCTCAGTTGCTGCGCTTCCGATTCCACCATCAGCACCGCGCGTTCCGTACCGGCGACGATCAGGTCGAGCGCCGATTCCTTCATTTGCGGACGCGTCGGGTTCAACACGTATTCGTTGTTGATGTAAGCCACGCGTGCTGCGCCGACCGGGCCGTTGAACGGCAGACCGGACACGGCGAGTGCCGCCGACGCGCCGATCAGCGCGGGAATGTCAGCGGGGATTTCCGGGTTCAGCGACAGGACGTGGATCACGACCTGGACTTCGTTGTAGAAGCCTTCCGGGAACAGCGGGCGCAGCGGACGGTCGATCAGGCGCGAAGTCAGCGTTTCGCCTTCCGACGGACGGCCTTCGCGACGGAAGAAGCCACCCGGGATCTTGCCGGCTGCGTAGGTCTTTTCGAGGTAATCGACGGTCAGCGGGAAGAAGTCCTGGCCCGGCTTGGCCGTTTTGGCGCCGACCACGGTTGCCAGCACGACGGTGTCTTCGACGTCGACGATCACCGCACCGCTCGCCTGACGGGCGATTTCACCGGTTTCGAGGCGAACGTTGTGTTGTCCCCACTTGAACTCTTTGACGATCTTATTGAACATAGTCATTGCTTTTCCTCTTCGTAATGCCGCGCGGACCAGAAGCGGCGCGGCAACGCCAGGACCGGCGCCACATGGGAAGAGTAGTGTTATGCCATTCCAGAGAACCACGCCCTACGTCGAGTACGCGCGCGAACCGCTGGAATGACACAAAGCTCCGCCCTGAAGCCCGGCCGTATTTCTTTTTGCTACTTTTTCTACTGCTTTTTCTGCTACTTCTTCACTGCCCTGCTTTTTCCTGCCTCCGCCGCATGAATCAGCACGCTACTGCGGATGACAGGCAATGCGCGTCACATGAAGCGCACCGCGCAAAAACAAAATGCCTGTATCAGTGGAACTGACACAGGCATCTTGCTGAACGACTGGCCGATTACTTACGCAGACCCAGCTTCTCGATCAGGGTGCGGTAACGATCCGCGTCCTTACCCTTCAGGTAGTCGAGCAGCTTACGACGGCGGCTCACCATGCGCAGCAGACCGCGGCGGCTGTGGTGATCCTTCGAGTGTGCCTTGAAGTGAACGGTCAGTTCGTTGATGCGGGTCGTGAGCAGCGCGACCTGAACTTCGGGGCTGCCGGTGTCGTTAGCTGCGCGTGCGAATTGCGCAACGACGTCGGACTTCTTGCTTGTTTCAACTGCGGACATGTCGATTTCCTTAAGAACTAGACAGGCGGTCACGGAAGAAAGGCCGTGCCGTGGATTACCCCGTTTGCCGGGCAGCGAGCCTCTTAACGAGACGGCACTGCCTTACAACGGGACGCGTATTGTAGCACAGCACGATCCGGCCGCGAACCCCGCTGGCCGGATCGTGCGACGCACGCAGATGCTACGCGGTCCTCAGGGCCGCTGCATCTTGCAGACAGTCGGCAAAACGGTACGCCCGGCCGGCAAAGTCAGCACCGTGCGGAATCCGTAGCCGGAGCCTTCGTTATCGAAATGCACGCCCGGCGTGCCGGCTTTGTCCATTTGCATCACATAAAGGGGCTGGATCAGTTGATGGTCGTCGGCGCGCATCCACGAGGCGTGGAAGCCGTTGTCGAAGCGGATTCCTTCGAGCGCGCGGGCCACTGCCGTCGGGTCGGCGCTGCCGGCGCGGCTCATCGCCGCGGCGAGCGTTTCGACCATCAACGGCATGCGCAGCACCGGGTAATCGTCCTGGGCAGCCGGAAAACGGGCCCGGAAGGCGGCGTACCACGCGTCGGAGGCCGCGCCGCCCGCATTCGGATGCCAGTCGGCAACCGCGATCACGTGGCCGACGCCCGCGTCGCCCAGCGCGGCCGGCGCGCCCAGACTGTTGCCATAGAACGTGTAGAACTTCGTGTCCAGCCCCTGCTCGCGGGCCGCCTTGACCAGCAGCGTCAGGTCGTTGCCCCAGTTGCCGGTGATCACGGCGTCCGCGCCGCTCGCGCGAATCTTGGCGATATAGGGCGCGAAATCCTTCACGCGGCCAATTGGATGGAATTCGTCGCCGACCACCGCTATATCGGGGCGTTTCGTCGCCAGCGTCGACCGCGCGAGACTGCTGACGTCGTGGCCGAAGCTGTAATCCTGATTCAGCAGATACACCTTCTTCACCGCTTTATCGCGCTGGATCACGTCGGCTAGCGCGTCCATGCGCATGCCCGCATGCGCGTCGAAGCGGAAGTGCCAGAAGCTGCAGTTGGCGTTGGTCAGCGCGGGGTCGTCGGCGGAATAGTTGAGGAACAGCTCGCGATTGCCCGGCTCGCGGCTGTTCTGCTTGTCGATCGCGCCGATCAGCGCGGCAGCGACCGCCGAGCTGTTGCCCTGCATGATGTAGCCGATATGACGGTCGGCGGCCGCGCGCAGTTGCGTGAGCGCTTCTTCGGTGCTGCCCTTGCTGTCGAGCACGACCAGCTCGAACGGATGCGCGCCGTCGGCAAGCTTCACGCCGCCCTGCGCATTCACCTGCTCGACGCCGAAACGCAGATTGCGCTCGACCGCCGCGCCCGCGTTCGCGAACGGGCCGGACATGCCTTCGATCAACGCCAGCTGGATCGGCGCGCCCGTGGGGTTGCCGCCCGGCTTGCCCTGCACGGCTGCGGCCGCGCTCGCGGTCGGGTTTGCTGCTGCGCCCGCTGCCGCGTCAGCCGCCGCCGGCCATCGAAATTGCCACCAGCGCACGCTGCCGCCGCACGTTGCCACTTCGCCATCGCCATCTGCCCCGCTCGAATCACCAAAGCGCGGATCATAGGACGAGCCGGACGGAATAAGCAAGCCGCCGCATCCGTTACCGTACTTCGCGCCGGAGCTTGCACGAGACGCGGCTCTTTTGCCGCAGCGCGTGTCAAAATAATGTGTCTCGATGATAAAAACTGCTACCTGGATGCCATCGGAGGAAACCATGTTCAACCGCCACCGCTTCACGGCGGCCTCGATTGCGGCGCCCGCCGCCGGACGGATGCGCCGAGCGGCGCTCGTCTGCCTGAGCGCATTGGCGCTGGCCGGCTGCGTACAGCCCTGGCAGCAATACCAGCAAGGCGCTGACGCATCGACCATCGTCGCGCGCCTCGGGCCGCCGCGCGAAACCTACGACCTGCCGAACGGCGGCAAGCGCCTGATGTGGCCGACCCAGCCAATGGGCGAAACCACCACCGCCGCCGACATCGACGCAGCCGGCAAGATCGTGAATGTGCGTCAGGTGCTGCAGCCCAACGAGTTCTACCGGGCGGAAATCGGCAAATGGACCAAGAGCGACGTGCTGGTGAATTTCGGCCGCCCGGTCGAGACCGCGTATTTCCCGCTGATGAAGCGCGAAGTCTGGACCTACCGGTATCTGGAAGACAACGTCTGGTACATGATGTACAGCTTCTATTTCGACGAACAGGGCATTGTGCGGCTGACGCAGAAAACGCCTGATCCGTTGCACGATCCGGATCGGCGCGCACTGTTCTGAAAGCACTGGCCCAACGTGGATCTGGCGCGGTAAAACAAAAGCCCCGTGCGGCTTCAACGCACGGGGCTTTTCATTTTCACGACGCAACGCCTCTAACTCACTCCGAACGCTGCGGGTTCAGCTTATCCACGTTCGAATACAGCTTGTTGAGCGCCGAGATATACGCCTTCGCGGAAGCCGCGACGATATCCGGATCCGTGCCCACGCCATTGACGATGCGCCCGCTCTTCGACAGCCGCACCGTCACTTCGCCCTGCGCCTGCGTGCCGGTCGTAATCGCGTTGACCGAGTACAGCAGCAGCTCCGAACCACTGCCCACTTCCGTTTCGATCGCGTTGAGCGTCGCGTCGACCGGACCGTTGCCGCGCGCTTCGCCGGTGATCTCCTTGCCCTCCATCGAAAACACGATCTTCGCGTGCGGCTGCTCGCCGGTTTCCGAATGCTGCGACAGCGACAGGAACTTGTAGTGCTCCTTCTCCTGCGCCTCCGCCGATTCCTCGGTGACGATCGCGATGATGTCTTCGTCGAAAATTTCCGACTTGCGGTCGGCCAGTTCCTTGAAGCGCGCGAACGCCGTGTTCAGTTCGGCCTTCGCTATCGAGCGCGATGCCGAGTTCCTGCAAGCGCTGCTTGAACGCGTTGCGGCCCGACAGCTTGCCGAGCACGATCTTGTTGGCGCTCCAGCCCACGTCTTCGGCACGCATGATTTCGTAGGTGTCGCGCGCCTTCAGCACGCCGTCCTGGTGAATGCCGGAGGCATGCGCAAACGCATTCGCGCCGACCACCGCCTTGTTCGGCTGCACGACGAAACCGGTGATCTGCGACACCAGCTTCGAGGCCGGCACGATCTGCGTCGTATCGAGGCCGATATCCAGCCCGAAGTAATCCTTGCGCGTCTTCACCGCCATCACGATTTCTTCGAGCGACGTGTTGCCCGCGCGCTCGCCGAGACCGTTGATCGTGCACTCGACCTGCCGCGCGCCGCCGATCTGCACGCCGGCCAGCGAATTCGCGACCGCCATGCCGAGGTCGTTATGGCAATGCACCGAGAACACCGCCTTGTGCGAGTTCGGAATGCGCTCGCGCAGCGTTTTCACGAGCTGGCCGTACAGCTCCGGCACGCCGTAACCGACCGTATCCGCGATGTTGATCGTGGTCGCGCCCTCGGCGATCACCGCTTCCAGCACGCGGCACAGAAAATCCATGTCCGAGCGGCTGCCGTCTTCCGGCGAGAACTCGACGTCGTCGGTGAACTTGCGGGCAAAACGCACCGCCAGCCTGGCCTGCTCGAACACCTGATCCGGCGTCATGCGCAGCTTCTTTTCCATATGCAGCGGCGACGTCGCGATGAACGTGTGGATGCGGAAATGATCGGCCGGCTTGAGCGCGTCGGCAGCGCGCTGGATGTCTTTGTCGTTCGCGCGGGCGAGCGAGCAGACCGTGCTGTCCTTGATCATGCCCGGCGATCGTCTGGATCGCGTCGAAGTCGCCATTCGAACTGGCCGCGAAGCCGGCTTCGATCACGTCCACCTTCATCCGCTCGAGTTGCTTCGCGATGCGGATTTTTTCTTCCTTCGTCATCGACGCGCCGGGCGATTGCTCGCCGTCGCGCAACGTGGTGTCGAATATGATCAGTTTGTCGGACATGTCGGGGCTCCTGGGGAGTCGTTCGATTGTGGGGATCGGATAGTGGAATTCTGGCGTGTTCGCGTCACCGCTGGCGACGCTCAGTCGGCGAAAGCTGCAGGCGGACGGGCAAACAGGCGGCTACGAAGACTGGCACGGCGGTCGGCGTGGCGCTCGGCACGGCTCATGGACTCCAGGATCGCGGCCACGCCAGCACGGTCGGCTGCTGCGACCAACGGCTTGCAGAGGCTCGCCGGATCGCCGGCGGCTCAAACGGAAACGTGAACGCACTCATCGAACGACTATAACGGCATTCCCACCACCGTGCAATTAGCGTCAGACCTGCCTGCAAACGGCGCTGCGAAGGCTCTGTCCAAACGAAAAACGGCAGCCCGAAGGCCGCCGTTTTTCATGTCGATGCGCACGGTAAGCGCCGCGCGCGCACGTTACCTGTCCTGCGCCACCGAACGCGCCGGATTCGCCCGGCCCCGCAACGCCTGATAACCCCAGAACACATAGCCGGACAGACCGTACAGCACGAACAGGCCGAACAGCATCAGCGGCGGATCGGACGACACCAGCACGAACGCGACCACCACCAGCAGAATCACGCCGAACGGCACGCGATGCCGCACGTCGAGCGCCTTGCCGCTGTAGAACGGCGCGTTCGACACCATCGTCACGCCCGCATAAATGGTCAGCACGAACGCGACCCACGGCAGCCAGACCAGCTTGAGCGGCACGCGGTTGTCGGTGGCGAGCCACACGAAACCGGCGATCAGCGCCGCCGCAGCCGGACTCGGCATGCCCTGGAAGAAGCGCTTGTCGACCACGCCGATGTTCGTGTTGAAGCGCGCAAGCCGCAACGCCGCACCCGAACAGTAGACGAACGCCGCGAGCCAGCCCCAGCGGCCGAGGTCCTTCAGAATCCACTCGTACATCACGAGCGCCGGCGCCACGCCGAACGACACCATGTCCGACAGGCTGTCGAACTGCTCGCCGAACGCGCTTTGCGTGTGCGTCATGCGGGCGACGCGGCCGTCCATGCCGTCGAGCACCATCGCCACGAAGATCGCGATCGCCGCGATTTCGAAGCGCACGTTCATGGCCTGCACGACCGCGAAGAAGCCGCAGAACAGCGCGGCCGTGGTGAACGCGTTCGGCAGCAGATAAATGCCGCGCTTTCTCAGGAACTGCTGACGCTGCGCGCGCCGGCTGTCGACAGCCGACGACTCCGCCACCATCGGCTTGTTGCGGCGGAACGGACGCGGCAGCGGTCCGCTGTTACGGGGTCGACGCGGTTTGAATGCGGCCATTCGGAAAACCTCCTGTATGCCGCTTTAGAGTTCAGCGAGGATCGTGGACGACGCCGAGACTTTCTCGCCGATCGACACACGCGGACGGCTGCCCACCGGCAGATACACGTCGACGCGCGAGCCAAACCGGATAAATCCATAACGCTGGCCACGCGTGAGCGGCTCACCCGCCCGTACGTAGCAAAGAATGCGCCGCGCGATCAGGCCGGCGATCTGCACCGACGTCACCGTCTGGCCGCCGGCCATTTCGATCACGACCGCATTGCGTTCGTTTTCGGTCGACGCCTTGTCCACCGCGGCATTCAGATACGCGCCCGGGAAATATTCGACCTTGGAGATCGCGCCATCCACCGGCGAGCGTTGCGAGTGGACGTTGAAGACGTTCATGAACACGCTGATCTTCAGCGCTTCACGGTTGGCGTACGGATCATGCGCGGTTTCGACTGCGACGATGCGGCCGTCCGCCGGGCACAGCACGGCGTTCGCCTGGGTCGGGATCGGCCGGGCCGGGTCGCGGAAGAACTGCACGACGAAGATCAGGATCAGCCAGAACAGCCACGCAAAGCCGAACCCCGCGAAGGCGTGAACCAGTAATGCAACGACAGCCGCGATGGCGATGAACGGCCAGCCTTCTCGCGCGATGATCGGATGAGGGTAATTCATGGATGGCTTCTGTATTTTTGTAAAACCGTAGGATAGCAAAAGCCGCCCAGGGTTCAGCACCCTTGGACGGCTTTTTGATTTGTCCGGCTGCTGACGACGCTGCCGGACCGTTTAAGCAACCAATGCTTAGTTCTTCGACTGGTCGACCAGCTTGTTCGCGGCGATCCACGGCATCATCGAACGCAGCTTGGCACCGACCGTTTCGATCTGGTGCTCAGCCGTCAGACGGCGACGCGATTGCAGCGTCGGTGCGCCAGCCTTGTTTTCGATGATGAAGCTCTTCGCGTACTCGCCCGTCTGAATGTCGGTCAGCACAGCCTTCATCGCCTTCTTCGTTTCAGCCGTCACGATACGCGGACCCGTCACGTACTCGCCGTATTCGGCGTTGTTCGAGATCGAGTAGTTCATGTTCGCGATGCCGCCTTCGTAGATCAGGTCGACGATCAGCTTCAGTTCGTGCAGGCATTCGAAGTACGCCATTTCCGGCGCGTAGCCTGCTTCAACCAGCGTTTCGAAACCAGCCTTGATCAGGTCGACCGTACCGCCGCACAGCACGGCCTGTTCGCCGAACAGGTCGGTTTCCGTTTCTTCGCGGAAGTTGGTTTCGATGATGCCGGCACGGCCGCCGCCGTTCGCCGCAGCGTACGACAGAGCGATGTCACGTGCTGCGCCCGACTTGTCTTGCGCAACAGCGATCAGGTGGGGCACGCCGCCACCTTGCGAGTAGGTGCCGCGAACCGTGTGGCCCGGCGCCTTCGGCGCGATCATGATCACGTCGAGGTCGGCACGCGGGATCACCTGACCGTAGTGAACGTTGAAGCCGTGCGCGAATGCCAGCGCTGCGCCTTGCTTGGCGTTGGCGTGCACTTCCTTTGCGTAGACTTCTGCGATCTGCTCGTCCGGCAGCAGCATCATGACGACGTCTGCGCCCTTGACGGCTTCCGCCACTTCCTTGACTTGCAGGCCGGCGTTCTCAGCCTTGCTCCACGATGCGCCGCCCTTGCGCAGGCCGACCGTGATGTTCACGCCGCTTTCCTTCAGGTTCAGCGCGTGAGCATGGCCTTGCGAGCCATAGCCGATGATGGTGACTTGCTTGCCCTTGATGAGGGAGAGGTCGGCGTCCTTGTCGTAGAAAACTTTCATGTCAGTTCCTTGGCTAAATTCGATGATTCAGTGAAATTCAAATACTGCGAATGATGTGCTGCTGGCCGGGTCAATCGGGTACTGCCCAGCCGTCCGATCGTGACGCGCGTCAGACCTTCAGAATGCGCTCGCCGCGCCCGATGCCCGAACTGCCCGTACGGACCGTTTCGAGAATCGCCGTGGCGTCGAGCCCTTCGATGAAGGCGTCGAGCTTGTCGCTCGCGCCCGTCAGTTCGATCGTGTAGGTCTTTTCGGTGACGTCGATGATGCGGCCGCGGAAAATATCCGACATCCGCTTCATCTCCTCACGTTCCTTGCCGACCGCCCTCACCTTGATCAACATCAGCTCGCGCTCGATGTGGGCGCCCTCGGTAAGGTCGACCACTTTCACCACCTCGATCAGGCGGTTCAGATGCTTCGTGATCTGTTCGATCACGTCGTCCGAGCCAATGGAGACGATGGTCATGCGCGACAGCGAACGGTCTTCGGTCGGAGCCACCGTCAAGGTTTCAATGTTGTAGCCGCGTGCCGAGAAGAGACCGACCACGCGTGATAACGCGCCCGGTTCGTTTTCCAGCAGGACTGAAATGATGTGTCTCATGTTTCGCTTCTTCCAGATGTTTTGTCGATGTCTGCGAGCGGTTCGGCGCCGCTTCGGCCGCTCCCGCCTTTTTTGAAGACGTGCGTGACGAAGCCGGCGCTGGGCTTACCTGAATAAGCCCGAACGAACCGCCGTTATAGATCTTCCGAACCCAGGAGCATCTCGGTGATGCCCTTGCCGGCCTGAACCATCGGCCAGACGTTTTCGGTCGGATCGGTCTGGAAATCGAGAAACACGGTGCGATCTTTCAGGCGCAGTGCTTCCTTGAGCGCCGGCTCGACATCGGCCGTGCGTTCAATCCGCATGCCGACGTGGCCGTACGCTTCGGCGAGCTTCACGAAATCAGGCAGCGCATCCATGTACGAATGCGAATAGCGCTTGCTGTATTCGATCTGCTGCCACTGGCGCACCATGCCCAGATAGCGGTTGTTCAGCGAAATGATCTTGATCGGCGTCTCGTACTGCTTGCAGGTCGAGAGTTCCTGGATGCACATCTGGATCGAGCCTTCGCCCGTGATACAGAGCACGTCGTCGTCCGGGTGCGCCATCTTCACGCCCATCGCCGCCGGCAGGCCGAAGCCCATCGTGCCGAGACCGCCGGAATTGATCCAGCGGCGCGGCTTGTTGAAGCGATAGAACTGCGCGGCCCACATCTGGTGCTGGCCGACGTCGGAACACACGAAGGCATTGCCGTCGGTCAGCTCCCACGCCTTTTCCACCACGTACTGCGGCTTGATGATGTCGCTCTTGCGGTCGAACTTCAGGCAGTCTTTCGCGCGCCAGGCTTCGATGTCCTTCCACCAGTCGGCCAGCGCCGCGGTGTCCGGGCCATGCTCGGCCGTCTGCAACTGCTCGATCAGTTCTTTCAGCACTTCCTTCACGTCGCCGACGATCGGAATGTCGACCTTGACGCGCTTGGAGATGGACGAAGGATCGATGTCGATGTGGATGATCTTGCGCGGACGCGACGCGAAGTGCGCCGGGTCGCCGATCACGCGGTCGTCGAAGCGCGCGCCGATGGCGATCAGCACGTCGCAGTGCTGCATCGCCATGTTGGCTTCGTACGTGCCGTGCATGCCGAGCATGCCGAGGAATTTCTTGTCGCTCGCGCGATAGCCGCCCAGACCCATCAACGTGTTGGTGATCGGGTAGCCGAGCAGATCGGCGAACTGGTTCAACTCACGCGATGCGTCCGCGAGAATGATGCCGCCGCCGGTGTAGATATACGGGCGCTTCGCCGACAGCAGCAGCGAACCGCCTTGCGGATCTGGCCGGAGTGGCCTTTGGTGACCGGGTTGTACGAGCGCAGCGACACGCTCTTGAGCGGCTCGTATTGGCAAGGCGCCTTCGACACGTCTTTCGGAATGTCGATCAGCACCGGGCCGGGGCGACCGGTTCGGGCGATGTAAAACGCTTTCTTGACGGTAGCGGCGAGATCGCGCACGTCCTTCACGAGGAAGTTGTGCTTCACGCAGGGACGCGTGATGCCGACCGTATCGCACTCCTGGAACGCATCCTGGCCGATCGCGGCAGTCGGCACCTGGCCGCTGATCACCACCATCGGAATCGAATCCATGTAGGCGGTGGCGATGCCGGTCACCGCATTGGTGACGCCGGGGCCGGAGGTCACGAGACACACACCGACATTGCCGGTGGAACGCGCATAGGCGTCGGCGGCGTGGACCGCGGCCTGCTCGTGGCGCACGAGGACGTGCTGGAATTTGTCCTGCTTGTACAGCTCGTCGTAAATGTAGAGTACCGAGCCGCCGGGATAGCCCCAGATGAACTCGACGTCTTCGTCGGCCAGTGCCTTCATGAGCACGGTGGCGCCGATAGAGTCAGCTTCCTGATGGGGGGTCGTATCCGACGTGGAGAATTCCGCGCTGGGCATATTCATTTATTCACCTTTCGAATTTTCGGCAAAAAATTGATCGGGTGCTCTCTGCCGGGCTCGTGGCTCGGGTTCAAGCGGCGCGTCCAGTTGACAGGTGAGCTTCTTGGGCCACACCTCAATTGAGACAACTCACTTATGTTGCGAACCAGCGAAGATATCTGCAGATGGACGCGCGGTCAAGCAAATATTGCCTTAGCGCCCTGTCCCCGAGTCCGGATATTGCTGTCATCCCATTGCAATCCTGTTATGCAAATGCAAGCCAGGGCATGTTTCGCCCCAGGCGTTACAAAAGTTTGTTAGCATCCGCGGGCTTTACGACATTTTTCGACCGATTACGCGCACGCTCGCTGCGCCGACCCCCAACGGATGGCATCAGACAAGGAACTCGCCGACTTTCTGGCGGGCGTCGAAAGGCGCGCATTCAAGCAGACGGTCTACGCCGTGCGGGACGACGACGCCTCGCTGGATATCGTGCAGGACGCGATGATCAAGCTCGCCGAAAAATATGGCGATCGTCCGGCAGCCGAACTTCCGCTGCTGTTTCAGCGTATTCTGCAGAATGCGATGCACGACTATTTCCGTCGTGCGAAAGTACGCAATACTTGGGTGAGTCTGTTTTCGTCGCTTGGCAACGCCGACGACGACGAATTCGATCCGCTCGAAACATTCGAAGCCCAGCAAGGCTCGGCGGGCGCCGAGAGCAATGAACAAAAACTCGAACGCGAGCAGGTCCTGCAACTGATCGACGACGAGATCCAAAAATTGCCGGCACGTCAACGGGAGGCGTTTCTCATGCGTTATTGGGAAGATATGGATGTCGCCGAGACTGCCGCCGCGATGGGCTGCTCCGAAGGCAGTGTGAAAACGCACTGTTCGCGGGCCACCCACACGCTGGCGCAAGCGCTCAAGGCCAAAGGAATCACGCTATGAGCTCCCTCGAAACCAAAGAACTCGAGTTCGCCCGCCAGGTGCGCCGCGCGCTCGACGAAAACGCCGCCAGCATTGCCCCCGCCACCGTCGACCGGCTCGCTGCGGCGCGTCGTGCCGCGCTCGCCCGCAAGAAGCCCGAAACGGTCGCGGCGCCCGTATTCGTGCCCGCTTTCGCCGGCGCAGGCATGCCGACTGGCCTGTCGCAGCCCGAACTCCCGCAGCGCCGCCGCTCGACGCTGGGCCGTTTCGCGCTTGCGTGGCCGCTCGCCGCGCTGGTGGTGAGTCTGGTCGGCATCGCTTACTGGGAAGACCAGCAGCGCACCGCCGAACTCGCCGATATCGATGCCGCCATGCTTAGCGACGACCTGCCGCTCAATGCCTATCTCGACCACGGCTTCAACGCGTATCTTTCACGCGCCCACTGAGCGGGAGATTCTTCGGGTGAGTTACAAGCGCGGCCTGGCCGTTGTATTCGGATGCACGATCGCGGCGCTGGTGTCGTTCGCCGCGACGTATCCGCGCTTTTATCCGGGCCCGTCGCCGACCGGGCGGCCCAACGGCCGGCAGCAATGTCACGGCCAAGTCGCCCGCTCCCACACTCGCCGTCGAATTACCCGATCTGCCCGGCAGCAATAGCCCGCTGGCGTGGTCGCGCCTGACGTCGGCCGAACATCTCGCGCTCGCCCCTTTCGAGGCCCAGTGGGACTCGTTCAGCGACGAGCGCAAACGAAAATGGATCAAGATCGCGTCACGTTATCCGAAGATGTCGCCGGATGCGCAAAAACGCCTGCATGACCGGATGAGCGAGTGGGTCCGCATGACGCCCGATCAGCGCCGCGTCGCGCGTGAAAACTATCAGGTGTCGAAGGAATTGCCGCGCGAGACCCGTCAGAACGCGTGGAAGGCGTATCAGCAGCTGTCGCCGAAGAACAGAAAGAAAAGCTTGCCGCCAGCGAGCGTAAGCGGCGGCCGAGCGTCGTCAGCGCGCCGCCGTCGGGCCATAACGAAATCAAGGGGCTCGACCGGCTCGTGAATGCGCGCGAGCACGGCGCAGGCGCGAGCGGCGTCGCGGCGGCCAGCGCCGCCGCGGCAGCCGAGTCGCTGCAGGGCCCGGCTGCGTCGGGCGTGCCGGCCACGGCCGCGCCAGGCAGCTTCGTGCCGGCTACGCCGTTGCCCGTTTCGCCCGCCGAGGCGCCGTCGATCTTCAAAGGCTCCTGAGCGGGCCGCCATCGTGTCCCAGCCTCTTACGACCTCGACCCTGCCCGCCGATCCGTCCGGCATCGCGCCTACCGTTCGCCGGCGTCTTGCGGCGCTGCTCTACGAAGCGTTGATCCTGTTCGGCGTGGTGTTTATCGCGGGCTATCTGTTCAGCACGCTGACGCAGCAACGCAACGGACTGACCCATCACAACCTGCTCGCAGCGTGGATCGGCCTCGTGGTCGGCGTGTACTTCGTCTGGTTCTGGACCCACAGCGGCCAGACTCTGCCGATGAAAACCTGGCGCCTGCGCGTGCGTCGCCGCCGACGGCTCGCCGCTCTCCACCGCCCGCGCAATCGCCCGCTACGTGCTCGCGTGGCTGTGGTTCCTGCCGCCGCTCGCGCTGCATCCGCTGCTCGGCCTGCGCCTGCCGCAAACGCTCGTGATCGCCGGTATCTGGTTCGTGCTGTGGGCCGCCACCGGCCGCTTCGATCCGCAACGTCAATTCCTGCATGACCGCCTCGCGGGTACCCGCATCGTCAGCGTCGAATCGCTGAATCTGCCGCTTTCGCCGGCAACGCGCCCGGCAGTAATAAGAACTTCTCATGACTGTCATGGCACAGTCACGCGCGCCTGGCTCAATACGGGCACTGCAACTCGACGCGTGAGCCATGGACCCCAAAACGTCCGCGACTTCCCTGTTCCGCCAGACCGGCCCGAGCGTCGACTCCGTCGCGTTCCTTCCGGAACCCACACCAGGTCACGGCTTGCCGTTGCCCGTGACGCCACCGCTAGACGCCCACGCCAGTCATCCCGACGACGAACACGCCGATCCGCATCGCTACCGCACGATCTGGCTGTCCGACATCCATCTCGGCTCGAGCGGCTGCCAGGCGAACTATCTGCTCGATTTCCTGCGCCATAACGAGTCGGAATATCTCTATCTGGTCGGCGACATCATCGACGGATGGCAGTTGAAAAAAGGCTGGTACTGGCCGCAGGCGCACAACGACGTCGTGCAGAAGGTGCTGCGCAAGGCGCGCAAAGGCACCCAGGTGATCTACGTGCCCGGCAATCACGACGAAGCCGCGCGCCAGTTCTGCGACCTCGCGTTCGGCGACATCCACGTGCGCGGCGAAGCGTTTCACACGACGCTCGCCGGCAAGCGCCTGTGGATCGTGCACGGCGATCTGTTCGACGGCGTGATCCAGCACGCCAAGTGGCTCGCCTACCTCGGCGACACGCTCTACACGATGATCCTGGTGCTGAACCGCTGGTTCAACCGGATCCGCAACCGGCTCGGTTTCCCGTACTGGTCGCTGTCGCAATACCTGAAGCATCAGGTGAAGAACGCGGTGAATTTCATCTCGTCGTTCGAAACCGTGATGACCGACGAAGCGCGCCGCCGCGGCTGCGACGGCGTGGTCTGCGGGCATATCCACAAAGCCGAGATGCGCGACATCGACGGCGTGCTGTATTGCAACGACGGCGATTGGGTCGAGAGTCTGTCGGCGCTCGTCGAGACGTATGAAGGCGAACTCAAAGTGATCTACTGGACCGTGATGCGCTCCCCGGAAGCCGGCGCGCAAAAGGCCCGGGCGACCGCGTAGTCCCTCCTACAACTCGAATGGGCCGAAACCGATGAAGATCATGATCGTCACCGACGCATGGGAACCGCAGGTCAACGGCGTCGTGCGTACGCTGAAAAACACCACGCGCGAGCTGATCGCGCTCGGTCATCGCGTCGAGTTGCTGACGCCGCTCGAATTCAAAACGATTCCGTGCCCGACGTATCCCGAGATTCGTCTGTCGCTGCTGCCGGGCCGCAAGCTGCGCGCAGCGCATCGACGCGTTCGCGCCCGACGCGCTGCATATCGCGACCGAAGGCCCGCTCGGCATGGCCGCGCGCGCTTACGCGATCCGTCACAAGCTGCCGTTCACGACCGCGTATCACACGCGCTTTCCGGAATATGTGCAGGCGCGCTTCGGCATTCCGCTGGCGGCGACCTACAAGTTTCTGCACTGGTTCCACAAGCCGTCGCTGGCCGTGATGGCGCCCACGCCGGTGGTCAAGACAGGACCTCGAAAAATTCGGCTTCACGAACGTCGTGCTGTGGACGCGCGGCGTCGATCTCGACATTTTCCATCCGATGGACTCGAAGGTGCTCAACACCGCGCGGCCGATCTTTCTGTACGTGGGACGCGTGGCGGTCGAGAAAAACGTCGAGGCGTTTCTGAAGCTCGATCTGCCCGGCTCGAAGTGGGTCGCGGGCGAAGGCCCGGCGCTCGCCGAACTGAAGTCGCGCTATCCGCAGGTCGAACTATCTGGGCGTGCTGACGCAGGCCGAACTGGCGAAGGTCTATGCGGCCGCGGACGTGTTCGTGTTCCCGAGCCGCACCGATACGTTCGGCCTCGTGCTGCTCGAAGCGCTCGCGTGCGGCACGCCGGTCGCGGCGTATCCGGTCACCGGTCCGATCGACGTGCTCGGAGAACGGCGGCGCGGGCGCGATGAACGAAGACTTGCGCGAGGCCTGTCTCGAAGCGCTGAAGATCGACCGCGACCACGCGCGCGCGTGGGCGGAGCGCTTCTCGTGGGCGGCGGCATCGGCGCAATTCGCCGCGCATCTGAAGCCGCTGTCGCACGCGTCGTATCGCGAGGAAAGCGCCGCCGCATGACGCGGCGCGCGCAGCCGTCCATGCGAAGCAGCCCATCTACAGTGAGGCGCGCCGCCGACGCTGGCGGCGAGAGCGCCGCATCGAGCCGTTCGACGATATCAGTGAGGCCGGCGCGCCTACGCGTGCCGAACACGTTCGAACGTACGCTGAACGTGCGTACGGAACGAATGGCGTGAGCGGTATCAACGGCGCAGATAGCGCTCATGCCGCGCACCAGACCAACGACGATCCACACGGCCAACCAGGGCCAGCGCCACGCCCCCGACACCCAGCACGAACCGCTCAGCCCCGACGATCCGCTCGCCCCGCTGCCCTTCAATCCGTACAAGGGCAATCGCGGCCTGACCCGCGCGTGGCACGCGATGAAAAACTCGCTCGCCGGGTTTCAGCGTCGCGATCCGCGAGGAAAGCGCGTTTCGCCAGGAACTCACGCTCGCCGCGATCCTGATTCCGTGCGGCGTGCTGGTGCCGGTCGATCCGGTGTCGCGCGTACTGCTGCTCGGTTCGGTGCTGCTGGTGCTGATCGTCGAGTTGCTGAATTCGAGCGTGGAAGCGGCGATCGACCGGATTTCGCTCGAACGCCACGAACTGTCGCGCCGCGCGAAGGACCTCGGCAGCGCGGCGGTGATGGTGGCGCTCGGCATGTGTCTGATGACGTGGGGGTTGATCGTCGGGCCGCTCGTCGCGCGCTGGGTCGGCGCGTGGTTCTGACAGGTGCGGTGCGCGGCGCGCTCGAGGTTTGACCGTCGAAGCGCGCCGCCCGCCGCACGCACTCACTCACTCGCAATCACTCGCACTCGCGCGACAAAAAAGCCCAAAAGGCACACGCCGGCGCGGCTTCGCTGTGGCCGCATTTATTCGGCGCACGAAAACCCGGAGTATTAGAACGCACGGTTTATAATCGTCCGACAGACCTATATACCAACCGCGTCCGGGTGGATCACGCAGCAGCGGCATGCCGCCACGCGCCCAGCCCGGCGTAACCAGGGCCGGACGACATGGAAGCCAAACCTCCCCGCCGCACGCGCGAACGGATTCTCGAACTCTCGTTGAAGCTGTTCAACGAAATCGGCGAGCCGAACGTCACGACGACGACGATCGCCGAGGAAATGGAAATCAGTCCAGGCAACCTGTACTACCACTTCCGCAACAAAGACGACATCATCAACAGCATCTTCAGCCAGTTCGAGCAGGAGATTGAAAAGCGTCTGCGTTTTCCCGACGACCATCGCGCGACCATCGACGAAATGTGGTCGTATCTGCAATACATGGTCGATTTCACCTGGCGTTACCGTTTCCTGTATCGCGACCTGAACGATCTGCTCGCGCGCAACCGCACGCTCGAAACGCACTTCAAGCAGATCATCAGCCACAAGGTGCGGTTTGCGAGCCAGTTCTGCGAGCAGCTCGTCGCCGACGGCGAAATGGTCGTCACGCCCGAAGAGATGCAGGTCATCGCGACCAACGTCGGCGTGATCGGCACGTACTGGCTGTCGTATCAGTTCGTGATGAACCCGCGCAAATACAACGAGCAGGAAGCGATTCGCGCGGAACTGCATCAGGTGAGCGTGCAGATCGTGTCGCTGATGGCGCCTTATCTGCGCGGCCGCTCGCGGCAGCTGTTCGACGACCTCGTCTCCGGCAAGCTGCCCAAGCGCGAGTTCTACGACTACCTGCCGCCCAAGGAAGGCGCCGCGCCCCGCAACGAACCCAAGGACGGTTGAGCATGAAGGCGGTATGTGTGTATTGCGGCTCCGCGAACGGAGCCAAACCTCTTTATGCCGAAGCCGCGCGCGCGTTCGGCCGCGCGCTGGTGCGAAGCGGATCTGGCGCTCGTCTACGGCGGCGGCAAGGTCGGCCTGATGGGTGTGATCGCCGACACGGTGATGGCCGAGGGCGGCCGCGCGATCGGCGTGATTCCCGAGTTGCTGGTCAACAAGGAAGTCGGCCATAACGGTCTGACCGAGTTGCACGTGGTGCCCGACATGCATCATCGCAAGAAGATGATGGCGGATCTGTCCGATGCGTTCGTCGCGATGCCCGGCGGTGTGGGCACGCTCGAAGAGTTGTTCGAGGTCTACACGTGGGCGCAACTCGGCTATCACCAGAAGCCGGTGGCGTTGCTGAACATCGACAGCTTCTACGATCCGCTGATCAATCTGCTGCAGCACACAGTCGACGAAGGCTTCATGCGCGCAGGCGTATTTCGACATCCTTCAGGTCGACGCCGACCCTGTCGCGCTGATCGACAAGCTGCAACGCTATCAGCCGCCCGAAGCGACAAGTGGGCGATCAAGCGCGACGCGGTTTGACGTGAGCGCCGGTTGTGCAGGCGGTGACTGAATTCCGCGTTGCCTGACGATCTGGCTCGTACTGCTTCGAGTCATGTTGCACGCCACGCGCGCTCTTGCATGCCTCGCCTGAGCGCGGGCAAACATCCGCCCCGCGAGCCGCACAGCCCCACCCAAACGATGAGGTTGCAATGACGAAAGCCGTTCTGATCACCGGTGGAAGCCGCGGCATTGGCCGCTCGAGCGCGCGTCTGCTTGGCGCGCGCGGCTGGTCTGTCGGCGTGAACTACGCGCAGAATCTCGCCGCCGCCCAGGAAACCGTCGCCGAAGTCGAGCGCGCCGGCGGCCGCGCATTGCCGATTGCCGGCGACGTCGCGAACGAAGCCGACGTGATCGCCATGTTCGACGCGGTTCAACAGGAGTTCGGCCGGCTCGACGCGCTCGTCAACAACGCGGGAATCGTCGCGCCGTCGAGCCAGCTTGCCGACATGGATCTCGCGCGGCTGAAGCGCGTGTTCGACGTCAACGTGCTCGGCGCCTATCTTTGCGCGCGCGAAGCGGCGCGGCGCATGTCGAAGGATCGTGGCGGCGCGGGTGGCGTGATCGTCAATGTGTCGTCGGCGGCGGCGCGCTTGGGCTCGCCGAACGAATATGTCGATTACGCCGGCTCGAAAGGCGCGTCGACACGATGACGCTCGGCCTCGCCAAGGAACTCGGCCCGCAAGGCGTGCGCGTGAATGCGGTGCGCCCCGGGCCTGATCGATACGGAAATTCACGCGAGCGGCGGCAAGCCCGATCGCGCCGCGCAACTCGGCGCGTCAACGCCGCTGGGCCGCCCCGGCAGCGCCGGATGAAGTGGCGCGAATCGATCGTGTGGTTGCTGAGCGATGCGGCTTCGTATGTGACGGGCGCGATGCTCGACGTCGCCGGCGGACGCTAGGCACCTGGCCTCATCCATTCAACGCCGTCGCACTTCCCCACGCGGCTAGCCACCGCGCATTTCCCCCTTCCCCGCCACGATTTCCCCGTCTATTTGACGCGGAGCGTGCGCACGCGCGCCTATCGCGCCGATATACCGCTGGTTTCCTGTAATCGACAGTAATAATTGGAGACTACAATCGCGGCCAATCGCGAACGATCGCTCGCGACAGACCACCAGAACAAGGTACGCGGCTCATGTCGCCGCGCACGGAAATCAGAGATTTCTCGCATGCAACAAAAGCCATCCGCGCCGTGGCTAACGGGACACGCCGCGGCGACCCCATCCGCGCAGGCCGTCCCGGCCAGCAGCGCGCACGACCCAACGCACGGACTTCCGGCGCCGAACGCCGGCCACAGCGCAGACAAGCCTGGCGCTCACACAGCCGCGATGGCACCCGCGCCTGTCCCCACTCCCACCGCTCCTGCCACACCGGCTGATTGGGACACGCGCGGCGCGCGGCGCTGGCGCGCGCTCGCAAGCTTGCGTCCGTTGAGGTGGTTCGTCGCGCTGGCAATCCTGTGCGCATGGCTGCTGCCCGGCACGCTCGGCCACGAGCCATGGAAACAGGACGAGACCTACACGTTCGGCATCGTCCAGCACATGCTCGATACCGGCGATCTGGTCGTACCGACCAACGCGGGGCAGCCGTTCGTCGAAAAACCTCCGATCTACGATTGGGTCGCCGCGGGCCTCGCCTGGATGTTCGGCCGCTACTTGCCATTGCACGACGCGGCCCGCCTCGCGAGCGCGCTATTCGCCGGCCTGACCGTCTACTACACGGCGCGGGTTGCTCGCCGCGCGGCGGCTGCGTCGAGCTGGTTCGAGCTGCGCGTGATCGGGACGCTCGCGCTGTTCGCCGGAACGCTCGTCGTCGTCAAACACGTGCACGACATGATGACCGACGTTGCGCTGATGGCGGGCGCCGCGCTCGGCTTCTGCGGACTGTTCGAGCTGGTGCTGGTGCATCTGCGCGACGGCGCGGGCGCGGCGCCGGCTTCCCCGCCCCGTCCCGGCGACGCCACGCGATCCTCAGTGCCGCCGCGATGTTCGGCGCGGGTGTGGGCGTGTCCCTGCTCGCGAAGGGCCTGTTCGTGCCGCTCGTGTTCGGCGCGACCACCGTCGCGGTGCTCGTGTTGTATCCCGCTTGCCGCAGCCGCAGCTTTGCCGGCGCGCTGGGCGTTGCCGCGCTGGTTTGCGCGCCGCTCGCACTGATCTGGCCGATCTGCTTCTATTTGCGCTCGGAAGCGCTCTTCAAGGTCTGGCTGTGGGACAACAACGTCGGCCGCTTCTTCGGCTTCTCGGTGGCCGAACTGGGTTCGGAAAACGAAAGCCGTCTGTTCGTGCTGCGCACCGTGTTGAGCGTCGGCTTTCCGGTGGTGCCGCTAGCATTGGCCGCACTGGCCGGCGGAGCGTGGCGGCGCTGGCGCGATCCGCGCGTGGCGTTGCCGGCGATCTTCGCGGGCATCGGCTTCGCCGTGCTGCAAAGCTCGGCAACGGTGCGCGAACTGTACATCCTGCCGTTTATCGCGCCGCTTGCACTGCTGGCCATGGAGGGCGTCGAAAGACTGCCGCGGCGTCTGCACGCGGGCTGGGACATCGCGAGCCGCGTGGTGTTCGGCAGCGTGGCGGGACTTGCGTGGATCATCTGGTCGATCGTGAGCAGTCCGGCTAATACGCATGCGTCGCTGCATCTGCTCGGCCGCTGGTTGCCGCTTGATTGGGTGTTGCCGGTCAAGCCCGGCCTGATCGCCGCCGCGCTGCTGATGACGTTCGGCTGGCTGTGGCTATTGCCGGTGTTGAAGTTCGCGGGCAAATGGCGCGGCGCATTGAGCTGGTGCGCGGGTGCGATGCTGGCGTGGGGATTGGTCAGCACGTTGCTGCTGCCGTGGCTCGATTATGCGAAGAGCTATCGCTCGGTGTTCAGCGAGTTGGGCGCGAAAACGAAGATCGAGTGGAACGATGGCGACTGCATGGCCAGCTCCGGGCTGGGGGAATCCGAAGCGCCGATGCTTTACTACTACACCGGCATCGAGCATCAGCCGACTGCAGACACTCGCACTACCGCTTGCACCTGGCTGATTGTGGAAAGCCACCGCGGCAGCACGCGGGCACCGGCGGGCGAATGGCGTCTTTTCTGGTCCGGCGCGCGTCCGGGCGACACGGATGAGTTATTGCGAGTGTTCGTCCGTACGCCGGATAGCGCTGCCGACACCGGCAATGATTAGAACGCAGAGGGCGGCGCCAGCTGAACAGGCAGCCAGCGCAACGGATGCGGTGATTCGCTGACGAGGCTCACCGGCGTGGTGGCGCGGGGCGCACTTGAGATCCCTAAAACGACGACCCGGGCTTGCTCAAAAAGGCGATCTCCTCCGCGGTCGATGTACGCCCAAGCACGGCATTCCGATGCGGAAACCGCCCAAAGCGCTCGATGATTGCCGCATGCCGCTCGGCGAACCGGTAGTACGACTTGCCGCCCGGCTCCGCTTCCAGCTGTTTGAACAGTCGCAGCGATTCGTGCTGGCTGGCCGAGCGTTTCGTCGTGTTCGAACGGCAGATAAGCGAACGCGCGATGATGCGCGCTGGGCAACAAGCGATCGCCCCCGCTCGCGATCAGCCGTCGCGCGACCTGCACTGCCTTGCTGATCGGCGGCGAAAGCACGCGGCGTATTGCGATGGCAGTTTCGCGAAAACTGATCCAGCACGATGATCAGCGCCAATGCGCCGAGTGGCGTTGCTTGCCAGTGGTCGAGCGCCGGGTCGCGGGTGGTTTCGTTTTCCACTGCGCTTTCCAACCCGCTTTCCAAGCCGTTTTCCAAGCCGCTTCCCGCTCCATTCGCCGCCTCGATCAGCGCGCCAAAGCGCTCCCGCAGCATCGCGTCGAACGCCTTATCGCGTGAGAACCAGAGCTTGCGCTCCTCGCCGAACCCCGGCGAATCCGGCTCACCGAACCAGCAATCCAGAACCGCGCGGGCTTCCGGGGCGAGCGCGGCATAATCCGCCGACATCGCACAGGACGCTTCGCCCGGCTCCGGATCAACCATTGCGATTGCGCATCCAGTCGGCGGTTTCGAAGAACGACCCGAGCAAACGCTCCCGCAGCGGCTCGTCGAGGCCGATGTCTTCCATCGCCCACGCCATGCACCTGAGCCACTGATCGCGCTCGCTCGACGCGATCGGAAACGGCATATGCCGCGCACGCAACCGCGGGTGACCAAAGCGGCTGATGTAATGATCCGGCCCGCCCATCCAGCCGCACAGAAACCAGAAGAACTTGTCGCGCGAACCGTCGAGCGACTCGGGATGCAACGCCCGAATTCCGGCGAAATCCGCTTCGAGATCCATCAGGTCGTAAAACCGGTCGACCAGTTCGCGCACGCGCGCTTCGCCGCCCACCAGATCGAAGGCCGTCGGCTGTGCCGTGGACACTTCGTCGTTCAAATCGCTCATAACCTGCTCATCAACCCAAAAACAACCAGAAAGAAATCTGCAGCGCGTCATGCAAGCCGGCGAAGTCGAGCAAGCCTTCATGCAGCCTTCACGCATCCCGCAGCGACTGCAACGCGGGCCGCGCCAGCACATGCCGCAAGCTCAGCCAGCCGCCCACACCCGCACAGGCGACGCCGGCGGCAATGCCCGCCGGCAGCAGCCACGGATCGAAGCTCAGATAAAACTCGAACACGCGCGTCGCCAGCACCCAGCCGATCACCTGCGCGCCCACCGCCGCCATCAACCCGGCCAGCGCACCGACCGCGACGAACTCGGCAATCTGCACCGCGCGCACCTGCCGATGCGACGCGCCCAGCGCGCGCAGCAGCGCGGATTCTCGCATACGCTCATCGCGCGTGCCGGCAAGCGCCGCGTACAGCACCAGCACGCCCGCCGCGAGCGTGAACGCGAACAGGAACTGCACCGCGCCGATCACCTGCTGCAACACGCGCTGGATCTGCGCGAGGATCGGACCGGTGTCGATCGCGGTGAGGTTCGGATAGGCGGCGATCAGGCCGTCGATGGTCGACTGCTTTTCCGGCGGCAAATGGAAGCTCGTGATGAACGTCGCCGGAAAATCCTGCAACGCGGCGGGCGGCATCAGCACGAAAAAGTTGACCTTGAACGAACCCCAGTCGAGCTTGCGCACGCTCGTCACCGGCGCGTCGATCTGCAAGCCGGTCACGTCGAAACGCAGCATGTCGCCGGGCTTCACGTTGATCAGCTTGGCGAGCCCCTGCTCGATCGAAATCTGCGGCGTGTTCGTCGTCGCCGTACCAGTTGCCGGCGGCGATCCGGTTGTCGTCGGGCAACTCGGTCGTGTACGACAGATTGAATTCGCGATCCACCAGACGCTTCGCGTCGTCGCCCTTGAACGAATCCGGATTGACCGGCTTGCCGTTGATCGCGATCAGCCGGCCGCGCACCATCGGCGCGAGCACCGTGCCGGGCACGCCGTGCGCGTCCAGATAATGCGTGACGGCGTCGCGCTGGTCGGGCTGGATGTCGATGATGAATTCGTTCGGCGCATCGGGCGGCGTCGATTTGCGCCAGCCGGCGACCAGGTCGTTGCGCGTCATCGCGATCAGCAGCAGACACATCAGGCCGATGCCGAGCGCGGTGATCTGCAACGCGCTGGCGCTGCTGCGCCGTTCGAGCGACGCCAGCGCATAACGCCAGCCGATCCCCGCATTCACGCGCTCGCTGCGCACGAAGCGCGCCGCGCCCCACAGCGCCAGCCGCGCGATGCACGCGAACACCAGCAGGCCGCCCGCGAAGCCGCCCGCGACGATTCCGCCGAGCTTCAACTCGCCCGCCGCGACGATCAGCAGCGCGGCGAACAGCACGATGCCGAGCGCGTAGGCGGCCCACGCGGTGCGCCCCGCTTCGCCCCATTCGCGGCGCAGCACGCGCACCGGCGGCACGCGCGTGAGCGGCAACAGCGGCGGCAACGCAAAACCGAGCAACAGCACGAGGCCGGCCGCGATGCCTTCGAGCGCGGGCCATACGGTCGGGTACGGCAGCGCGACGTCGATCAGCGTGCCGAGCCACGTCAGCAACGCAAGATGCCCGAGAAAACCGAGCGCCACACCCAGCGCGCCGCCGATCAAACCCAGCCCCACGAATTCCAGCGTGAACAGCGCGCGCAGCGCCGCCTGGCTGACGCCGAGACAGCGCATCGCCGCGCAGCCGTCCAGATGCCGGCGCATATAGCGATGCGCGGCCATCGCGATCGCCACCGCCGCCAGCAGCGCGGTCAGCAGCGACACGAGCGTGAGGAAATGACTCGCGCGATCGAGCGTCTGACGCACTTGCGGCTGACCGTCCTGCAACGATTCGAGCGCGACGCCGCGCATCTTGCCGCCGTCCACCTTGTCGTGCGCGAACTGCGCGAAGCGCGCCACCGACGCGTCCGCGCCCGCCACCAGCAGCCGATACGTCACGCGGCTGCCGAACGTGATGAGGCCGGTCGACTGCACTTCGTCGGCACGCAGCATCAGACGCGGCGAGAAATTGACGAACGAAAAGCCGCGGTCGAGTTCGCGCGTAATCACCGCGCCGATCGTGAAGCTGCGATTGCCGACCTTCACCGTATCGCCGACGTGCAGCTTCAACGCGTCGAGCAGCGCCTGATCGACCCACACGGTGCCGGGCGCCGGAATCGATTGCGCGGGATGGTCCGGCGCGCCCGGCGCCGGACGCGATCCGCAACGCGCCGCGCAGCGGATAACCGGGCGACACCGCCTTGACGGCGGCCAGCCGCGAGACCGGCTGCGCGCCGGTCGAGTTGATCATGCTGGGAAAGATCGCCGTGCTGGCGGTTTCGAGGCCCGAGCGTTTGGCCTGCGCGGCGAATTGCGGATCGACCGGATGATCGGCGCGCACGATGAAATCGGCGCCGATCATGCGCCGCGCGTCGCGCTCCAGCCCCTGATGCAGCCGGTCGGCCAGAAAGCCGACACTCGACAGCGCCGCGACGGCCAGCACCAGCGCCAGCAGCAGCATGGTCAATTCGCCCGCGCGCCAGTCGCGCGCCGTCATGCGGATAGCCTGGCGCAGCAGATCCGTGCCGCCGAAACGGCGCGCCGGCTTCAGCCGTGCGTTAGCGCGCGCCGTGGAACCCCGTACCGTATCGCTCAATCGTGCCTGCTCCTGGCAAACCGCGACACCATATGCGTCGCCATGCCGCGAAAACCGCCCTGCACGCCGCGCCAGAGCCGCGGCAACGCCCAGCCGGCCAGCATCAGGAAGCCCACCATCAAACCAGGAAAGACAGCGGCACGAACAGCGCAAGCAGCATGCCGCCGACCACGAGACCGTCTTCGGCGGTCGAGGTCACGACATTCGACACCGGTTCCGGCGACAGATTGATCAGCGCGCGCGTGCCCGCCTTGGCCAGATGCGCGGTGCCCGCCAGCGTGCCGCCCGCGAGCGCGGCAACCGTCAGCAACGCCGGATCGGCATGGCCGAGCGCGCCGGCGGCCAGCACGGCGCCAGCCGGAATGCGGATGAAGGTGTGAACCGCGTCCCATAGCGAATCGAACGCGGGAATCTTGTCGGCGAGAAATTCGGTCACGGTCAGCACCGCCGCCACGCCGATCACCCAAGGCGAAGACAGCGCGGACAGCGTATCGGGAAGATGGATCAGGCCAAGACGTTCGAACACGCCGGCCAGCAGGACCGTCAGATAGAGGCGCAGGCCGCTGCCCCATGAGAGGCCCGCAGCAAGCGAAAGTGATTCAAGCATGGCCGCCTCCAGGCGCGCTGTGCGTGCCGGGCGCTTCGACGGGCTGGTCAGATGAAAGCCCCGCACCGAAGTCGTCAGACCCGCGCCAAGCCGGCCGCGCCAAAGTGGCCGCGGGCAACGTCAGATTGGAATCCATCTCATTATAGCCACGTTAATTCGCAGAACGCAGAGCGAGTAATCAATTGGCGGCTTCAACTGCGCGCTCGATTGGCATGCAACCGGCACACCGCGTGGATGCCGGTTATATTTTCTGCGGATTAATTGTTCGCCGGTTCGCCGCAGTTTCGCCGACTCAGCCAATCAGCAAACTCAATGCCCCGATGACAGCTTCAGCCCGATCAAGCCGATCACGATCAGCGCCGCACTGGCGACCCGCGCGACGCTCAACGCCTCGCCCATCATGACGATTCCGAAGATGAACGCGCCGACCGCGCCGATTCCCGTCCACACGGCGTAGGCCGTGCCGAGCGGCAACTGGCGCATCGCGACGGCGAGCAGCGCGAAACTGCCGAGCGCGGTCACGACCGTGAAGACGGACGGCCACAAGCGGGTGAAACCTTCGGAAGTCTTGAGACCGGCCGCCCATGCGACTTCGAGCAAACCGGCAATCAACAGCAGAAACCAGGACATGAGACAGCTCCATGAATGAAAATGGGGCCGTCCCCGTTTATAGCGAATGCGTAAGGTCGTCCTTACGAAACGTAATTGTATCAAAATGGAGTGTGCGCTGAATTGGCCGCGCCAATCCGCTTAGCCCCGCTTAAATCAGCACTAAGCCGCGCCCACCAGCCGATAACCAACCCCCGTCTCCGTGACGATATGCTCCGGCTGCGCCGGATCGCGCTCCAGCTTGCCGCGCAGATGCGCCATGTAAATGCGCAGATAGTGGTGACTTTCGACATGCGACGGCCCCCACACGTCGCGCAACAACTGCCGGTGCGTCAGCACGCGGCCGGCGTGACGCACGAGCGTCGCGAGTAGCCGGTATTCGATCGGTGTCAGATGGATCGCCGCGCCGTCACGCGTGACCTGCCTTAAAGCGAGATCGACCGTGACCGCCCCGAAACGCACCTGCGGCGATTCGTTCGCGCCGCCCTGGTTGCGGCGGCGCATATGCGCGCGAATTCGCGCCAGCAACTCGGAGACGCCGAACGGCTTGGTCAGATAGTCGTCGGCACCGGCGTCGAGTGCCGCGACTTTTTCGCTTTCCTGGGTTCGCGCCGACAGCACGATTACCGGCAACTCGCTCCAGCCTCGCAATTCGCGGATCACGTCGAGGCCGTCGGTGTCGGGCAAGCCGAGATCGACGATCACCAGATCGGGCTTGCGCGTCGCGGCTTCGACGAGACCCTGCTTGCCGGTTTCGGCGTCGTGCACGACGATGCCCTCGCCTTCCAGCGCCGCGCGCACAAAGCGGCGAATCTGCTTTTCGTCTTCGATCAGGACGACCGTGATGCTCGGGTCACTCATGGGTAGGTCTGGGCAGCGGGTTATGGGGTGAGGCGTGGTCGGGAGCGGTGGGTGCGTCGCTCTCGTCGCTCTCGTCGCTCTCGTCGCTTTCGTCGCTCTCGTCGCTCTCGTCGCTCTCGTCGCTCTCGTCGCTTGCGGTGCCGGCTGCTGCGGGCCGCGCAGCGTCGGTATCGGTGTGCGCATCGGTGTGCATCTCGACGCGCATATCGGGGCCCAGTTCGGCACGAACCAGCAGATCAGCGTCTTCGTCTTCCAGCGAATCCGGCGCGTCGGGCGGTGTGTCCACCGGCAGCGTGAACCAGAACCGCGCGCCTTCCACGCGACCGTCCGCGGACATCAGGTTGAGCGCGCCGATTGTACCGCCGTGCGCTTCGACAATCGCGCGGCAGATCGCAAGACCGAGACCGATACCCGGCTTCGCCGACTCCTTCTCGCCGCGCGTGAACTTCTCGAATACGCGCGCTTCCATGCCGGCGGGCAAACCGGGACCGCGATCGTCGACGCTCACGCGGACCAGCGCGCGGCCATCCGCGTCCAGCCGCTGCGCGCCGATCGTCAGCGGCGAATCAGGCGCGCTGTATTTGGCCGCGTTTTCGAACAGGTTCGAAAAGAGCCGCTCCATCAACACGGCGTCGAGATGCAGCAGCGGCAAGTCGGCGGGCAATTTCACCTGCACCGGATGCCCCGCCAGCACGCGCCTGCACGCGCGCAACGCGGCGCCGACGGTTTCTTCGAGCAGCGTCCATTGCTGATTCAGTTGCAGACTGCCCGCTTGCAGCCGCGCCATGTCGAGCAGATTCGTGACGATACCCGTCATCCGCAGTGCTTCTTCGTGAATCGCTTCGACCAGGTCGTCGCCGGGTTGCGCGCCAGGGTGGGCCTCGCGCGATTGCGCCAGCATCGACGAAAAGCCGACGATGGTCGTGAGCGGCGTGCGCAGATCGTGCGAGATCGCCGACAGCAGCGAGTTGCGCAGCCGCTCCGATTCCATATTGACGAGCGCGTCGCGCGCGATATCGACGTAATGCACGCGTTCCAGCGCGAGCGCGATCTGCGCGGCGAACGCGTCGAGCATGCGCTGGCGCTCGGGCACGTCCAGCTCCCGCTCGTCGCGCACCACCACGGCGAGCACGCCGCGCGTGCGCATCGGCGCTTTCAGCGGCAGATACAGCGCGCTCGCGGCGGGCAAGGTATCGGTGCCGTGCCCGGCGGGCTTCTGCTGATCGTAGACCCACTGACCGACATCGACTATCGAGCAGTTCGCCTTCGAGCGTGATCGCCGCGTCCGGGTCCTCGATCTTCTGTTTGACCTGATCGGCGCTATCGGGCAGCAGGATCGCGACGCGCGCGCCGAATACCTCGCTCACATGCCGGCTGCCGATCCCGACGATCTGCTCGGTGCTCAGCGCCGCCGCCAGTTCGCGCGCCATCGCGTACATCGCGCCGGTGCGCTGCTCGCGGCGGCGCGCGACACTCGCCTCGCGGCGCAGGCTCGACGTCAGATGGCTGATCACGAGCGAGGTCAGCAGCATGCCGAAGAAGGTGAGCAGATATTGCGTGTCGGACACCGACAGCGACATGCGCGGCGGCACGAAGAAAAAATCGAACGCGGCGACGCTGAGGAACGACAGCACGACGCCCGGTCCCCGGCCCAACTTCACTGCCGTGAAGATCACGCCGAGCAGATACAGCATCACGAGGTTGGCCAGATCGATATGATCGATCAGGCGGCTCGCCAGCAGCGTGATGCCCGCGCAGATCGCCAGCGCGATGCCGTATGCGCGCGGCGGCGAACGGCGTTCGCGCGCCGCGCTGAGCGCTTCGCGCCAGGCGTTCGCGGTGGTGTTCAACAACTGGCGATGCTCGCCGTCAGCGTGTACCGACGACGCGCGGATCAGCGTGAGATCGAGGTCGCCCGCCTGCTCGGCGATGCGCTCGCCGAGCGGTTTGCGCAGCCAGCGCCGCAATCCGGTTCGGGACGATGCGCCCGCCACCAGCTTCGACACGTTGCGCGCCTGCGCATAGCCGATCAGCGCGGTCAGCGCGTCGGCGCTCGCGAGCGTCGCGGTTTCGGCGCCCAGTTCGGCGGCCAGCTTCAACGCGTTCAGCGTGCGTTCGCGGCGCGCGTCGGGCAGCCGCTGCAGCGCGGGCGTTTCGACATAGACGGCGAGCCAGTCGGCTTTGAGACTCGCGGCGAGCCGCGCCGCCGCGCGCACCAGCGCGGGTGCCTCTGGCCCAGGACCGACGCACACGAGCAAACGCTCGCGCGCCTGCCAGATACGCTGGATCGAACGATCAGCGCGATATTCCCGCATCTGCGCATCGACGCGATCGGCGGTGCGGCGCAACGCCAGCTCGCGCAGCGCAATCAGATTGCCTTTGCGGAAGAAGTTGCGCACCGCGCGCTCGGCTTGCTGCGGCAAATACACCTTGCCGTCGCGCATCCGGTCGAGCAATTCCTCGGCGGGCAGATCGACCAGCGTGACTTCGTCGGCATGATCGAACACGCGGTCGGGCACCGTCTCCCATACGCGGATCCCGGTGATCTGGCCGACCACGTCGTTCAGACTTTCCAGATGCTGAACGTTGACCGTCGTGTAGACGTCGATGCCCGCGTCGAGCAGTTCATACACGTCCTGCCAGCGCTTCAGATGCCGCGCGCCCTGCACGTTCGAATGCGCGAGTTCGTCGACCAGAATCAGTTGCGGCTTGCGCGCGAGCGCGGCGTCGAGATCGAACTCGCCGAGCTTGCGGCCGCGATAGTCGATATGCGCGAGCGGCAGCACGTCGAGCCCGTCGAGCAGCGCGGCGGTTTCGCTGCGGCCATGCGTTTCGGCGATGCCGATCAATACGTCCGCACCTTCGTCGTGACGGCGGCGTGCGGCCTGCAACATCGCGTAGGTCTTGCCCACGCCCGCCGACGCGCCAAAGAAAATCTTCAGCCTGCCACGCTGACGCTTTTCTTCGTCGCGTTGCAGCTTGTCGAGCAGTTCGTCAGGATCGGGGCGGTTCATGCTTGATGGTTTTCATAGGCGAACGGACGGCGGTGCATGCATGGTGGCACGGCGCAACGGCCGGCTCGCAAATAGCGTGCGCCGCGCGCCATGCATGGTATGCGACCGGAAGGCAAAAAGGTAAAGGCGGCATCGCGCGGACGCCGCCTTTCACACGCTCCGAGGTTTAACCGCGCTTCATCTCATCCAGCGCGAGATTCAGCTTCAGCACGTTCACCCGCGGCTCGCCGAGAATGCCGAACTGACGGCCAGCTCGTATATCGATCGACCAGCGCCTGCACGTCGTTTGCCGCGAGCTGCCGCGCTTTCGCCACACGTTCGATCTGATACGCCGCCGCAGCCGGACTGATCTCGGGATCGAGACCGCTGCCGGACGACGTCACCAGATCGACGGGAACCGGCTTCGACATATCGGTGCCGGCGGCCTTCAACGCATCGAGCCGGCCTTTCACTTCGTCGAGCAACGCCGGGTTGGTCGGCCCGAGATTCGAGCCGCCCGAGCCGAGCGCGTTATACGGCATCGGGCTGGTCGCCGACAGACGTCCCCAGAAGTATTGCGGCGCGTCGAACTGCTGGCCGATCAGCTGCGAGCCGACCGGCTTGCCGTTCTGTTCGAGCAGGCTGCCATTGGCCTGATCGCGGAACGCCACCTGGCCGACCGCGGTCATCACGGCGGGATAAGCGAGCCCGGTGACGGCGGTGAGCACCGCGAAGATCACGATCAACGGACGGAACAGATTTTTCATGATGTGTAGTTCCCTTTGAACCCTGTACGTTTAAACCCAGCCGAAGGCGGACAGCACCATATCGATCAGCTTGATGCCGATGAACGGCACGATGATCCCGCCCAGGCCGTAAATCAGCAGATTGCGGCGCAACAGAATCGCCGCGCCGAGCGCGCGATAACGCACGCCCTTGAGCGCCAGCGGAATCAGCAGCACGATGATCAGCGCGTTGAAGATCACCGCCGACATGATCGCGGACGCGGGTGTCGCCAGATGCATCACGTTCAGTGCATTCAATGCCGGATACGTCGTCGCGAAGGCGGCCGGGATGATCGCGAAGTATTTGGCGATGTCGTTCGCAATCGAGAACGTGGTGAGCGAGCCGCGCGTCATCAGCATCTGTTTGCCGATCTCGACGATCTCGATCAGCTTGGTCGGATTCGAATCGAGATCGACCATGTTGCCGGCTTCTTTCGCCGCCTGCGTGCCGGTGTTCATCGCCACCGCGACGTCGGCCTGCGCGAGCGCGGGGGCGTCGTTGGTGCCGTCGCCGGTCATCGCCACCAGGCGGCCTTCGGCCTGGTGCGCGCGGATGGTCGCGAGCTTCGCTTCGGGCGTGGCTTCGGCGAGGAAATCGTCCACACCCGCTTCAGCGGCGATGGCCGCTGCGGTCAGCCGGTTGTCGCCGGTCACCATCACCGTCTTGATGCCCATCTTGCGCAACTCGGCGAAGCGCTCCTTGATGCCGCCCTTCACCACGTCCTTCAACTCGATCACGCCGAGCACGCGCGCGCCCTGCTCGCCTTTCTCGGCGACCACGAGCGGCGTGCTGCCGCGTCGCGCGACTTCGGCCACGGCGTTGCTGACTTCCGTCGGGAAACGGCCGCCGTTTGCTTCGACGTAATTCTTGACGGCATCGGCCGCGCCCTTGCGGATTTCGCGGTTGGGCAGATCGACGCCGCTCATGCGCGTTTGCGCGGTGAAGGCGAGGAACACCGCGTGCAGCGAAGCCATGTCGCGTTGACGGATATTGAAGCGTTGCTTGGCCAGCACGACGATGCTGCGGCCTTCCGGCGTTTCGTCGGCGAGCGACGACAACTGCGCGGCGTCCGCGAGCGCTTCTTCGGTCAGGCCCGGCGCGGGCACGAACTGCGAAGCCTGACGATTGCCGAGCGTGATCGTGCCGGTCTTGTCGAGCAGCAGCACGTCGACGTCACCGGCCGCTTCGACCGCGCGGCCCGAGGTGGCGATCACGTTGGCCTGCATCATCCGGCTCATGCCCGCCACGCCGATCGCCGACAACAAGTCCGCCGATCGTGGTCGGAATCAGACACACGAGCAGCGCGACCAACGCGGTAATCGTCACCACGTGTCCCGCTTTCGCGGCCTCGACGGAGAACATCGAGAACGGCAGCAGCGTGGCGGTGGCCAGCAGCATCACGATCGTCAACGCGACCAGCAGAATGGTCAGCGCGATTTCGTTCGGCGTCTTCTGACGCTTCGCGCCTTCGACCATCGCGATCATCCGGTCGAGGAACGCCTCGCCCGGATTGGCCGTCACGCGCACGACGATCCAGTCCGACAGCACGCGCGTGCCGCCCGTCACCGACGAAAAATCGCCGCCCGACTCGCGGATCACCGGCGCGGATTCGCCCGTGATCGCCGACTCGTCGACCGATGCGACACCGTCGATCACCTCGCCGTCGGCGGGAATCACGTCGCCGGTTTCGACCAGCACGACATCGCCGCGACGCAGATCGGAGGCCGTCAGAATGCGGATCGGCGACTTCGGATGCGGCTCGTTGAGCTTCTTCGCCATCACGTCTTTCTTCGCGCTGCGCAGCGACGCCGCCTGCGCTTTCGAGCGCCCTTCGGCGAGCGCTTCCGCGAAGTTCGCGAACAGCACCGTGAACCACAGCCACAACGTCACCGCCAGAATGAAACCGGCGGGCGCCTCGGCCTGACCGCCGAGCGCGGCGATCCACAGAATGGTCGTCAGAATGCTGCCGATGTACACGCAGAACATCACCGGATTGCGGAACTGCGTGCGCGGCGTGAGCTTCTTGAAGGAGTCCACGATCGCCGGGCGCAGCAGCGCCGGGTCGAACATGGACCTGGTTGCATTATGTTCAGTCATTGAATCCTCGAATATCCCGTTTGCGCTTGTTCAACCTTTGGTCGCATCAGTCATGAGAGCAAGCGCATCAGTGCGCGCCCATCATGATCAGATGTTCGACACCGGGGCCGAGCGCGAGCGCAGGCACATAAGTCAGCGCACCCACCAGCAACACCGTACCGAGCAGCAGCACGACGAACAGCGGACCGTGCGTCGGCAAGGTGCCGCCGGTCACGCCGATGCGCTTTTTCGCGGCCAGCGAACCGGCAATCGCGAGCACCGGAATGATCGTGCCGAAGCGGCCGAACCACATCGCGATAGCGGTGAGCCAGTTGTAGAACGGCGTGCTGACCGTCAGACCCGCAAACGCGCTGCCGTTGTTATTCGCGGCGGAGCTGAACGCGTAGAGGATTTCGGAGAAACCATGCGCGCCGGGGTTGGCGATACCGGCCTTGCCCGCGTCGGTGAGGACCGCGATCGACGTGCCGACCAGCACCAGCAGCGGCGTCAGCAGCACGACGATCGACACCATCTTCATCTCATACGCTTCGATCTTCTTGCCCACGTATTCCGGCGTGCGGCCGATCATCAGCCCCGCGACGAACACGGCGAGCAGCGCGAACACGAGCATCCCGTACATCCCGGAGCCCACGCCGCCGAAGATCACTTCGCCGAGTTGCATCAGCAGCATCGGATAGAGGCCGCCGATCGGCGTCAGCGAGTCGTGCGTATTGGCGACGGCGCCGCACGAAGCCGCGGTGGTCGCGACTGTGAAGATGCCCGACTGCGCGATGCCGAAGCGCGTTTCCTTGCCTTCCGCATTGCCGCCCGACTGCAACGCATTCGCCGACTGATCGACATTCAATGCGGTGAGCGCGGGATTGCCGCTTTGCTCCGCGCTGATTTCGCCGAACACGCAGACACCGAACGCGATCGTCATTGCCGCGAGCACGGCGACGCCCTGCTTGCGGTCGCCGATCATGCGTCCAAAGACGAGCGCCAACGCGGCCGGAATGATCAGGATCGAGAAGATCTGCACGAAGTTCGAGAACGGCGTCGGGTTTTCGTACGGATGCGCCGAGTTGCCGTTAAAGAAGCCACCGCCGTTGGTGCCGATCATCTTGATCGCTTCCTGCGATGCAACCGGGCCCATCGCAATGGTCTGCGTCTTGACCGGCGTATCGACCGTGACCGGATTGCCCTTCGCGTCCTTCACCGGATTGCCTTGCGCGTCGAGTTTCGGTGCGGCGTACGTGGTGGTTTGCAGTGTCGGTACGTCCTGATAGGCCTTGAAGTTCTGGATCACGCCCTGGCTCATCAGCAGCGCGGCAACGATCATCGACATCGGCAGCAACACGTACAGCGTCACCCGCGTGAGGTCGACCCAGAAGTTGCCGATGGTTTGCGCGGTGTGCCGCCCGAAGCCGCGAATCAACGCGATCACGACGACGATGCCGGTCGCCGCAGAGAAGAAGTTCTGCACGGTCAGCCCGAGCATCTGCGTCAGATAGCCGACGGTCTGCTCGGGCGTGTAATCCTGCCAGTTCGTGTTGGTCACGAAGCTGATCGCCGTATTGAACGCACCGTCGACCGTCATCGGGCCGAATTGCTGCGGGTTGCCCGGCAGCCAGCCCTGCACGCGCAACAGCACATACAGGAACAGCACGCCGAGCACGTTGAACGCGATCGTGGCGATCGCGTAATGCTTCCAGCCCATTTCCTGGGCCGGATCGACCCCTGCGACGCGATACAGCAAACGTTCGAGCGGGCCGCCGAAGCGGACCACGCGCGAGCTGCCATCCATCACCGCGCTCAGATAGCGGGCCACCGGCACGGCGGCCGCCAGCAGCACGACGATGAAAAGCCCCGCCTGCAGGACATTGTTCGAGTTCATTCAATGTCCTCCGCGCGCAACAGCGCATAGACCAGATAGGCAAACAGCAGCGCGGTGGCCGCGCCGGACAACCAGAGAATCCAGTTCATGACCGCGCTCCCTGGCCACGACGGAACTGCATCAACTTCTCGCAGCCGCCGATCAACGCAAAGGTCAGCGCGGCAAACAGCGCGATCCCCCCGACATACAGCACATCCATTTTTGTTCTCCATTGACGGACTTTGGATAAATGGAACGGTATGCCGAACCGTCTAAAGAGCTGGTCAAAGATCGGGGGGCGCGCGTAAAAATCGTGTAAACGAAGAAGGCCGTTCCATCGTGAGATGGAACGGCCTTTATTTGACCAGGCGGGAGATTGCCGCCTGAGCGCGCGCGGTTTGTGGCGCCTGGTGGGGATATTGACGGTTTTGCGGGTATCGCTGCTGGCGTATCGCGCTACGCGGCTAGCGGCGTACTGCGATGTTGAAGAACGCTTCTCAAGTCAGCGGCATCTTTACGGCAACAGCACCGTCGAACCCGTCGTTCTGCGACCTTCGAGATCGGCATGTGCCTGCCCGACATCGGCCAGCGCATAACGCTGATTCACGCTCGCCTTCACCTTGCCCGACACCAGCACGTCGAACAGTTCCGCCGACATCGCCTCGTAATCGCTGCGTTTCGCGATATACGTGAAGAGCGTCGGCCGCGTAAAGAACAGCGAGCCGCGTCCGGCGAATTCCGACGAATCGATCGGCGGTAACGGGCCCGACGCATTGCCGAAGCTCACGAACAGGCCGAGCGGCGCGAGGCAGTCGAGCGAGCCCGTAAACGTGTCTTTACCGATCGAGTCGTACACTACCGGCACGCCCGCGCCGTTGGTGATTTCGCGCACGCGCTTCGTGAAGTCCTCGCGCGTATAAACGATCGCGTGGTCGCAGCCGTGCGCTTTCGCGACCTCGGCTTTTTCGTCGGAACCGACCGTGCCGATCACCGTTGCGCCCAGCGCCTTGGCCCACTGACACGCCAGCAGACCGACGCCGCCCGCCGCCGCCTGAATCAGGATCGTGTCGCCGGCTTTCACCGGATACGTGCGGCGCAGCAGATACTGCGCGGTAAGACCCTGCAGCATGACCGAGGCAGCCTGCTCGTCGCTTAACGCGTCGGGCACCTTAACGGCCTGCACCGCCGGCAATACGCGCTCCTGCGCATACGCGCCGGGCGGACGCGCGACATAAGCCACGCGGTCGCCCGCTTTCAGACCGGTCACGCCCGCACCCACGGCGGTCACTTCGCCCGCCGCTTCCATGCCGAGTCCGCCGGGCAGCGGCAACGGATAGAGACCCGTGCGGAAATACACGTCGATATAGTTCAGCCCGACCGCCGTCTGCCGGATGCGAATCTCGCCCGCGCCGGGCTCGCCCACTTCGACGTCGACCCATTTCATCACCTCGGGGCCGCCGGGCTTATCGAATCGGATTGCTTTGGCCATCATGTCTCCTTGATGTGAAGTGTTGTCCGGATGTGTTTGTTCAAGCGTGCGGCAAAAGCGGCCGCGAACCCGTCGTCAGACCTGCTCGCTCAGGCGCAGCGTCAGCACGTCGAGCACCATGCGCGCCGTCGAGATGTTCGTCGCGCACGGAATGTTGTGCACGTCGCACGCACGCACCAGCGCGTTGATATCGGGTTCGTGCGGCTGCGGCGTCATCGGATCGCGCAGGAAGATCACCATGTCCACGCGCCCTTCCGCGAGTTGCGCGCCGATCTGCAGGTCGCCGCCATGCGGGCCCGACAACATGCGCTCGACCGTCAGGCCATGCGCGTCGGCGATCCGTCCGCCGGTCGTGCCGGTCGCGAGAATGTCGCAACGCCGCAGCGTATCGACGTATTCGCCGGCCAGTTTGACGATGTCGTCTTTCTTGTGATCGTGCGCGATCAGCGCAATGCGGGTGGTCATGACTTAAGACTCCTGGAACCTTTGTGATTGTCGTTGTTGTGGTGATGCTGTGCGGCTGTGCTTTTGAGCAGCGCCGTTTTACTGCTGACTACCGCTGAATACTGCCGAAGGCAGCGCCCGAGCGTTGCTTTCCGGCGCCGCACTAGCGCCGCGCCGGAAAAGCAACGCATCAGACCGTCAGAACGTGCCCGGATACGCGCCGCCGTCGATCAGCCAGTTCTGCCCGGTGATATACCCGGCATGCACGCTGCACAAAAACGCGCACGCGCGGCCGAATTCGTCGCGATTGCCGAAGCGGCCGGCAGGGATCGTCTTCATGCGCTGCTTGCGCGCGTCGTCGATGGAAATGTTCTGGTTGCGCGCCTGCGCCTCGAACGTGACCGCGATGCGGTCGGTGTCGAACAGTCCCGGCAGCAGGTTGTTGATCGTCACACCGGTCGGCGCGACCTTGCGCGCGAGCCCCGCGACAAACCCGGTCAGCCCCGAGCGCGCGCCGTTCGACAGACCCAGCACGTCGATCGGCGCCTTCACCGCCGAACTCGTAATGTTGACGATGCGGCCATAGCCGCGCGCACTCATCGTGTCGATGGTCGCGCGGATCAGCTCGATCGGCGTGAGCATGTTGCTTTCCAGCGCGCGAATCCAGTCCTCGTGCGAGAAGTCGCGGAAATCGCCCGGCGGCGGCCCGCCCGCGTTGTTGACCAGAATGTCCGGCTGCGGACAGGCGGCGAGCGCGGCAGCCCGGCCTTCCGGCGTGGTGATGTCGCACGCGACGGTTTTGACTTCCACGCCGCTCTGCTTGCGGATTTCTTCGGCGGTCGCCTCCAGCGTGTCGGCGGTGCGCGCGACGATCGTCAGGTTGACGCCTTCGGCGGCGAGCGCTTCCGCGCAGCCGCGTCCCAAGCCTTTGCTGGCCGCGCAAACCAGCGCGGTGCGTCCTGCGATTCCCATGTCCATGTGTGTGTCCTCGAGGCGGAGTTCCGGCGCGCTGTCGCGCCCGGGTTGCAAAGTTTCCCCCGATTCTAGAAGAATCGGTGCCGGACTGCGCCGGGCTGCTTCAATCTCCGGTATCTTCGGGCTGCACTCTTTCGGTAAACTTGCGCCGTGGCGCGTCCGCCAGCCAGCCGCCTCGCGGACCGGGCGGCGCGTCGAACCGATTCCGAATTGATCCCTCTTGCGCAGCTTGCGCCCCCGCCATGACCCAGGACAGCCGTTTTCCCAATCTTTTCATCCTCGATCACCCGCTGATCCAGCACAAGCTGTCACATATGCGCGACCGGGACACCTCGACTCGCACGTTCCGTGAACTGCTGCGCGAAATCACGCTGCTGATGGGCTACGAAATCACCCGCAATCTGCCGATGACCACGCGCCCCATCACTACGCCGCTGGTCGACATCGACGCGCCGGTGATCGCCGGCAAGAAGCTCGCGATCGTGCCGGTGCTGCGCGCCGGCATCGGCATGTCGGACGGCCTGCTGGAACTGGTGCCGTCGGCGCGGGTGGGCCACATCGGCGTGTATCGCGCCGACGACCACCGGCCGGTCGAATACCTGGTGCGTCTGCCGGATCTCGAAGACCGCGTGTTCATCCTGTGCGATCCGATGGTCGCGACCGGCTACTCGGCCGTGCACGCGGTCGACGTGCTCAAGCGGCGCAACGTGGCCGGCGAGAACATCATGTTCCTCGCGCTGGTCGCGGCGCCCGAGGGCGTGCAGGTGTTCCAGGACGCGCATCCGGACGTCAAGCTGTATGTGGCGTCGCTCGATTCGCATCTGAACGAGCACGCGTACATCGTGCCGGGTCTCGGCGACGCAGGCGACCGCCTGTTCGGCACGAAAAACTGAGGCTGGCCGGCCAGCCGGTCCGGGAGCGCGCCTGCCGGTGCGCTCCCGGCGGCGATGCCTGAAGGCGGGCTGGCGAAATGCTTCGAAGGCGGCCTGGGTGCCTGGCCGCCGTCGTCAGCACCCTTTTTGCAGTCTTCCCGCACCCTTTCCGCAGTCTTCCCGCGCACTTTCCGCGTTGTTTCCCGCTACGTTCCCCTCTGCCGCCCCCCTTCGGCGTGATAAAATTCGGATCCGCTCCAGAAGCGGCTTGATGAGCACCGCCGTAGCTTTACCAGTTTTAACCGCAGGTTTTCGCGGTTTTTCGCACCCTTTTTTCCTTTTGCACGAACGGCTGCCTCGTTGGCCGGCCCTCGGCACCACCGGTCCCAGAAACGTCCGCTGCGCCGCCCACCATCGCGCTGCGCGCCGGCCCGGTGTCTGTCCGGCCAGCGCCACGTTCGCCGCACCCGAGCCGCCCGGCTCGGCGCGCCGGCGCTGCCGGTCCCGCTGGCCGGGAGCAGTGAGGCGAGCGTAGGGCGATGGGCAGCACCGGCTCTGGCGCGACGGGCGGCTAGGGAAGGCCACGCAAATCGGTGGTAACCGGACAGTCTCACAGGCGGCTTCATCAAGAAACGGATTGACTTCGAGGCGCGCTCAATC